>JAVBJN010000025.1:0-81559 GCA_031546985.1 Chitinophagaceae bacterium | reverse complement strand
GGGTGGTACCGAAAGCCAGGACTGGGCAGAAATGCTGCTGCGCATGTACCGCATGTACGGCGAAAAACAAGGCTGGTCTGTAGCCGAAATCGACATCCAATACGGTGATGGAGCCGGTATTAAAAAAGCCACCAGCGACTTTGATGGTGAGTTTTCTTACGGTCTGCTCAAAGCAGAATCTGGCGTGCACCGCCTGGTGCGCATCTCTCCCTTTGACTCTAACGCCCGCCGCCATACCTCATTTGCCTCTGTATTTGTGTACCCTTTACTCGACGATACCATTGAAATTGAAGTAAACCCTGCCGACCTCGAATGGGAGTTTTACCGTGCAGGTGGTAAAGGCGGACAGAACGTGAACAAGGTAGAAACCGCTGTGCGTTTAAGACACATTCCTTCGGGCATTATTGTAGAGTGCCAGCAGTCGCGCACCCAGGGCGAGAACCGCGAAAAAGCCCTGAAAATGCTGAAATCGCAACTCTACGAAAAGGAACTGCAACGCCAGGAAGAACTGAAGAACCAGGCCAACTCCAGCAAGAAAAAAATTGAGTGGGGCTCACAAATCCGGTCTTACGTATTCCACCCTTACAAAATGATCAAAGACCACCGTACCGATTTTGAGGTGGGTAATATTGGTCCGGTAATGGATGGCGAAATAGACGGGTTTATTAAAGCGTACCTCATGCTCGATAAAGAAGGCGATGCAGTAGCATAATTGTACCGCCTTACTACCCTATTCATACAGCGCTCCCCGGAAGGAGCGCTTTTTTGTTTTAATTAATTTCACCAACAACTATTGCAGCAACAACAATTTTAAAAAGCAATTCTGAACCACCAAAATGGTAACAAAATATTTATATGAAATTTAGCCCTTTCAAACAGCGGTTTTCTTATATTTGATAGAGTCTTCATATTCCAACAACTGAAATCCTATCTTTTATGAGTTACCGTACCGAACACGACTTTTTAGGTGAAAAGCAAATACCCAACGATGTATACTATGGTGTACAAACCATGCGTGCCCGAGAAAATTTTGACATAACCGGCATTCCCATATCAAAAGAGCCCTTGTTTATCAAAGCTTTTGCCTATGTAAAAAAGGCTGCCGCTAAGGCCAACAAAAACCTGGGCATCCTGGATGCCAAAGTAGCCGATGCCATTTGCTTTGCCTGCGACAAGCTCATTGCGGGCGAATACCGCGATCAGTTTGTAAGCGACCTTATCCAGGGCGGTGCAGGTACCAGTTGTAATATGAATGCCAACGAGGTTATCGCCAATGTGGCGCTGGAGCACCTGGGCCACGAAAAAGGCCAATACGAGTTTGTACACCCCAACAACCATGTAAACTGCTCTCAAAGCACCAACGATGCCTACCCCAGCGCATTCCGTATTGCCGTATACCTTAAAATGAACGAGCTCATTAAAGCGCTGGGCAGCCTGAGCCAGGCTTTCCGCAATAAATCGGGCGAGTTTAAGGAAATACTCAAAATGGGCCGTACCCAGTTGCAGGATGCTGTACCGATGACCCTGGGACAGGAATTTGGCGCTTATGCCACCACCATTGGCGAAGATGTATTGCGCCTCAAAGAAGTGCAGGCATTGGTTACTGAAGTAAACATGGGCGCTACAGCCATTGGCACCGGTGTAAACGCACCGGAAGGCTATGCACAGCTTTGTGTAAAATACCTGGCAGCAGAAACCGGTCTGCCCATTACCCTCTCTCCCGACCTTATCGAAGCCACCTGGGATACCGGCGCTTATGTACAGGTTTCCGGCACGCTTAAACGCTGCGCGGTTAAACTGTCTAAGATCTGTAACGACCTTCGCTTGCTCAGCAGCGGGCCACGTGCGGGTTTAAACGAAATTAACCTGCCACCGCTACAGCCCGGCTCCTCTATCATGCCCGGCAAAATAAATCCGGTAATACCAGAAGCGGTAAACCAGACCTGCTTTTATGTAATTGGCGCAGATCTTACCATTACCATGGCTGCCGACGCCGGACAGTTGCAGTTAAACGTAATGGAGCCCGTTATTGGCTTCGCACTGTTTACCAGCCTCGACTACCTGAGCAAAGCCATTGGTCTGCTGCAAACCAAATGCGTGGAAGGCATTACCGCCAACGAAGATGTATGCCGCAATATGGTGATGAACAGTATTGGTATTGTAACCATGCTTAACCCATTGATCGGGTACGAAGCATCGGCCGATATAGCCCGCGAAGCATTAAAAACCGGCAAGTCGGTATACCAGCTGGCGGTAGACGAGCGCAAGCTGCTCACCAAAGAAAAATGGGATGAGATCTATTCTGTAGAGAACATGATTCATCCGCATTTTATTAACCAATAATAAACACGAGCCTCTTTCTTAACCTAAATCTATCCAGTTTATGAAAAAAATCCACCTGCTCATTATCGTAATGCTGGCATGTTCAGTAAGTATGTATGCTCAGCAAATGCGGGTTAAAATACTGGCCACCGGAGGCACCATTGCCGGTTCCGGAGCTGCGGCAGACCGGGCAGCCTACACCGCAGGAGCCTTGCCCATTCAGCAATTGCTGGGCGCCGTACCCGAAATTCATAAAGTGGCGCAGGTAACCGGCGAGCAGATCGCATCGGTGGGCAGCCAGGACATGAGTATTGAAATATGGCTTAAGCTGGCCAAGCGCATCAATGAAATATTCAAAAACAATGAAGCCGATGCGGTGGTGATCACCCACGGCACCGATACCCAAGAAGAAACCGCTTATTTCCTGAGCCTTACTGTAAAATTTGACCGCCCGGTAGTAATTACCGGATCTATGCGGCCGGCCACCGCCATTAGTGCAGACGGCAACAAAAACCTGCTCGATGCGGTGGTGGTAGCGGCTGCGCCCGAAAGTCAAAACCGCGGTGTGATGGTATCTTTTAATGAGCAACTGTACTCCGGTCGCGATGTGGTTAAAACCCATACCACCAGTCTCGATGCTTTCCATTCTCCCAACCATGGCCCTATTGGTGTAGTGTATGATGGCAAAGTAAACTACTATTACACGCCCGATCATAAAAGCAATGCGGCTACTCCCTTTTATGTAGACAAACTGACCAGCCTGCCCAAAGTAGACATTGTGTATATGTATGCCGATGCCGGGCCCACTGCCATACAGGCTTTTGCAAACAGCCGCGCGCAAGGCATTGTTATTGCCGGTGTGGGCAATGGCAATTTCAACAAAGCGTTTTATGATGAAGTGAGTAAAACCGTAAAAAAAGGCATTACGGTATGCCGGTCTACCAGGATCAATGCAGGCCGGGTATTGCTGCACGATGAAATTAATGATGATGAGCTGGGCACTATAGTCTCCGACGATCTGAACCCGCAAAAAGCACGCATCCTGCTCATGCTGGCCCTTACGCAAACCCACGACCGCAAAAAACTGCAGGAATACTTCTTCCATTATTAACCATTTCAACCTTACAGCTATGATCTGGATTCAGTTTATACTACTGATGGCTGCCATTCTGCTTGGTGCCCGGATGAAAGGAATTGGTTTAGGCGTAATGGGCATGGCGGGACTCATGATCTTTATTTTTGGCTTCCACATGCATCCTACTGACCCTCCGTTGGATGTGATGCTTATTATCATGGCTATCGTTACCACCAGTGCAGCGCTCGAAGCAGCCGGCGGGCTCGACTACCTGGTAAGCCTTGCCGAAAAAATAATCCGCCGCCACCCTTCGCAAATCGTTTTTATAGCACCACTCACCACTTACGCGCTTTGCCTTTTTGCAGGCACAGCGCATATTGTGTACTCGCTGCTCCCCATCATTGCCGAGGTATCGGCCAAGAAAAGGATCCGGCCAGAGCGGCCGCTTAGCATATCGGTAGTGGCATCGCACATGGCGCTCTCCGGCAGTCCTATGTCGGCGGCAACAGCCGCGTTTACAGCCATACTCGTTTTTCCGGGTGCATCGGTGGCTATTATGAAAATATGTATTCCTGCCTGTATCATTGGCATACTCATAGGCGCACTTTCGGTATATAAAATGGGTAAAGAGTTGAACGAAGATCCTGAGTTTTTAGAAAAAATGAAAGATCCGGCTTTTGCTCAAAGCATAGACAGGGAGAGCGAAACCGGTAAACACGAGATTAAACCAGGGGCCAAAACAGCTGTACTTATTTTTGGTATTGCTATTCTGCTGGTAGTATTGTTTGGCGCCTTTCCCGCACTGGTACCCAATGTAGGCGCCGGCGCAGCCAACTTTGCGGTAAACGCCGATGGTACGGTAAAAATGGGTACCCTTATCGAAGTTATTACCCTCACCGCATCTGCAGCCATTATGCTTATCACCAAAACCAGCGCCAATAATGTGGTAAAAGCCAGTCTTTTTACCTCTATGGCTTCTGCCGTGGTATCGGTATTTGGCGTGGTGTGGATGAGCAGCACGTTTGTAGCACACAACGAAGCGGCTATTGAACATATGCTGGGCGATGTGGTGGCCCTCTACCCCTGGACTTTTGCCTTTGCTGTATTTATCATGAGTGTGCTCACCTTTAGCCAGGCTGCCACTACTAAAACGATGATGCCGCTGGGTATTGCACTGGGCATTGCCAATCCCAACCTCATAGCCATGTTCCCCGCTGTTAACGGCGATTTTGTACTGCCTGGTTATCCAACCCTGCTGGCCGCCATCAACTTTGACCGCACCGGTACTACCAAAATCGGAAAATTTGTCTTCAACCACAGCTTTATGCGGCCTGGGCTTGTAGCAATTGCTATGGCAGTGGCCGTCGGGTTTCTTTTAGCGCATTTGTTTTTATAACCTCAATGCAAGCTTATGAAAAAGTTATCTGTACTGGTGCTGCTCATCGCCAGCGTTACCGCTGTATACGCGCAAAGGCAGGAAGATACCAGCACGCGTTACAAACCCATTATACCACTCGAAAGGGCCAAGCTGCTGAAAAACGTAGACATGATTGCCAACATGCAGTTTGGTTTTGAAAACAGGTTTAAAGATGGCGAGCATACTTCCAGCGAATTCCGCAACGAACAGTTCCGGCTCGAGATAAAGGGTAAGGTGCACGATAAAGTATACTTCCGCTTTCGCGACCGCTACACCCGCGATCCGACCACACAAAGCCTCGATAACATAAGCCGCTCTACCGATATGGCTTACATCCGGGTAGATGCTACACCCAAATGGAGTTTCTCTTTTGGTAAAATGTGTGCCGACTGGGGCGGTTACGAATTTGACTACAACCCTATCGACATTTACGAATACTCCGATATGATTGAGTATGCCGATAACTTTCTTACCGGCGTGGGCGCCAGCTATAACTTAAATGGCAAGCACCAGTTTAGCGGGCAGGTGCTCAACTCCCGCACCGCCACTTTTGATGAGCTGTACGATTCCATTCCCGGTGTATCGGAGAGTAAGTTCCCGCTGGCTTTTGTAGCTAACTGGCGCGGCAGCATGTGGGGAGGTAAATTCAATACCATCTGGAGCTACAGCCTTTTTGTAGATGCCAAAAATTACTACATGCACTATGTGGCTTTGGGCAACCAGCTTAAACTAAAAAAGTTTATTGCCGAATATGACCTGAGCTTTAGTTCCGAAGCGCTCGACCGTAAAGGCATTGTAAGCGACCAGGTACCCAAAAGTGTTTATCCTACCCGCACGCTCGATGTGCTGTACATGAGCCACTGGCTTAAACTCGATTACCGTTTTCATCCGCAATGGAGCCTGTCTGTAATTGGTATGGCCGATATTGCCAACTGGAACGGCAACCCCGACCCTAATAAAGACAACCATTTCCGCACGGCATACGGCATTATCCCGGCCCTCGAATATTTTCCGTTCAGAAACCTGAACCTTAAATTTTATGGCTCTTATGTGCAACGCATCTACAATTACTCTGCCTATGCCGAAACTGCTTTTGGCGTAAAAGATTACAATACCGGGCGTTTTACGGTTGGTTTTATCTCACCCTTACTCATTCTCTGATGAAGAAGCGGTTTTATAACCTGTTGGCCACATTACTGCTGTTGTTGAGTGCTTGTTTCTCTACAAAAGCCCAGCAGCAAAAGGCCGAAATCAACAAACAGGACATGGTCTGGTTGTCGGTAAATACTGTATTCCGTTTTACAGACCGCTGGGGAGCGGTGGCCGATTTTCACATACGGCGCACCAATTTCCTGGCCGACCCCAGCTTTTATTTCCTCCGCTTTGGCGCACAATACTGGCTGCGCAGCGATCTTACCCTTACGCTGGGCTACGCGCACCTCTGGCTCGCGCCTACCCGCACCGGCTATACCACTTATGCAGATGAAAACCGCATTTACCAGCAATTGCAATACAATTCAAAAATTGGCAGCGTAAGCATGACGCAACGGTTGCGCAATGAACAACGCTGGCGCGAGGTGCTGGTAAACGACCAGAGCACCAATACTTTTTTGCTTAGCGATCGCATCCGTTACCTGCTGTCGGTTACCATTCCCATCTGGAAAGACGAGCGCATCCCTTCGCTGGTAATGGCCGATGAAATATGCATGCAGTTTGGCGAAGGCATCATCTACAACGTGATGGACCAAAACCGCACCTTTTTGGGCATACGCCAAAAGCTGAGTAAAAGCTGGTCTTTCGACCTCGGTTATATGCTGGTGATTCAGCAAAAAGCAACCGGGTACCAATACGATTTCAACAACACCTTTCGCTGGTTTTTCTACGCCACCATCGACACCCGTCACAAAGCCCAACAGCAGTACGATGGTCATCCGCCGATTAATGATGAATAGGAAGACAATCGCTGATGTCTGATTTTGCGATTGCTGATTTATCCTTTGCGATACATAACCCCAACCTGGCAGGAGCTGCGCACCCCGTAGTAACGGGACAAGCTCTGACAGGTTGGGACGTTTTAACCGAAGAGACATTTTTATCTTTTTTTTCAAAAAAAACAAAACACTCGTTTCTTTAATTAAAACATTATTCGTATATTTATTTTTATTCATCAACCACCTAAACCCTGCCTTATGAGAAAATTCCTACTTTCCGCACTACTGTGCGCAGCCGCATTTGTGAGCAATGCGCAAACCATCACATTTAAGAACACTTCTAACTGTACGCTGTACGCCACGTTGCTGGCCGATTTTGGCTGTACACCTACAGGACCGGGAGGCACTTATTACCAATCGCAGCTGGTAGCCATTCCTGCCGGTGCCATTACCTCGTTTAACATCAACACGTTTTCCTTATGGAGTGGCGCAGCCCCTACGCTTACCGGTGAGAACTGGCTGGCTGTAAAACTGGTAGGCAGCCTCATGTGCAGCAGCAACCTTATTTATGTGGGTCGTGGCGCCTGCAGCGGATGGGGCACCATATCTATGATGCCTATGGACCAATCCTGCAACAACTGCTCACAGATCACAGCAGAATGGACCAATAACGGTACCAATTACAATGTAAAAATTCAATAGTCATTTACTGATTTGTATTAGCCTCCTGCCAACTCCGAAGCCGTCGTGGCCCACCAACTGCGACGGCTATTTTTAGCATGTCACAAAAAACATTCATTCAATCTAATCATAAAAATGTTTTCAAATCCTTCAAAACAAATACCCTTATGAGAAAATTCTTACTTGCCGCAATCTTATGCGTAGCCGTTTTTTCGGCCAAAGCCCAGGTGCTGAGCTTTAAAAACAATACCAACTGTACCCTGTATACCGTTATGCTGGCCGATTTTGGTTGTCCAGGTTTTTACCACAGCAAAGTGGTGGCTATACCGGCCAATTCGCTTACGCAATTCAACATCAACACCTTTACGTTGTGGGATGGCGCTTCGCCTACCCTTACCGGCGAAAAATGGATGGCCGTTAAACTGTTTGGCAGCTCGCTCTGCTCCAGTGGCGGCATTATTGTAGGCCAGGCGGCTTGTCCTACTTCATGGCCCACTTTTGATGCCATGACCATGAACACCGCATGCAATGCCTGTCCTGTAATTAAGGCCAACTGGGTAGGCAGCGGCACCAACTGCACGGTAGATATTAATTAAACGATTTATATTCATCCCATGCGCTTCCGGGCCGCCGCAAACCACCATATTGCGGCGGCCTTTTTTAATGCACCGCTCCCAAACGGCCACCTTTACAATCATCCGGACCGTGGCCTTTAATCCGCCACAGTCCATTTTAATGAGAATTTAACAGTCGCTGCGCTTTCCGCACCCTTCCGCCCCACCCCGTACTCCCGCCCCCAGCCTGCATTTGGCCTGAAAACTTAGACGCATAGCAAAAAAAAGTTGTGCTTACCATTTTACCCGTATTTCTTTTACCTTTGCTGCGCTTTATTATTTCAATTCTTTAAATAACCGATAACAATGGCAGAAAAAATCACAATGGGTGCCAATAGCGCGCTGAACGTGCCTAACAATCCCATTATCCCTTTTATTGAGGGCGACGGAATTGGTCCGGATATCTGGAACGCTTCTCAGAAAGTATTTGATGCAGCTGTAGCCAAAGCTTACAATGGCGAGCGCAAAATTGAGTGGATGGAAGTATTGGCCGGTCAAAAGGCATTCGACCAAACGGGCGAATGGTTGCCTAAGGCTACCCTGGATGCTTGCCGTGAGTACCTGGTTTCTATCAAAGGTCCTTTGACTACACCTGTTGGTGGTGGTATCCGTTCGCTGAACGTTGCCCTGCGCCAGGAGCTGGACCTGTACACCTGCCTGCGTCCTGTACGTTGGTTTACCGGTGTGCCTTCTCCTGTTAAACACCCTGAACTGGTAGACATGGTAATCTTCCGTGAAAACACAGAAGATATCTATGCCGGTATCGAATACATGAACGGAACCCCTGAGTGTGAGAAAGTGCTGAACTTCCTGACCAACGAAATGGGCGTTAAGAAAATCCGTTTCCCTCAGACTTCTTCTTTCGGTATCAAACCGGTTTCTAAAGAAGGTACTGAGCGCCTGGTACGTGCTGCTATCCAGTACGCTGTAGACCAGAAACTGCCTTCTGTAACTTTAGTTCACAAAGGCAACATCATGAAATTCACCGAAGGTGCATTCAAAAACTGGGGTTATGAGCTGGCTCAGCGTGAGTTTGGCGATAAAGTATACACCTGGGATGAGTGGGAAAAAACAAAGGCTACAAAAACGGAAGAAGAAGCTAACGCTGATCAGAAAGCCGCTATCGCTGCAGGTAAAATCGTTATCAAAGATGCTATCGCCGATAACTTCCTGCAACAGATTTTGCTGCGTCCGCAGGATTACAGCGTAATCGCTACCCTGAACCTGAACGGCGATTATATTTCTGATGCACTGGCTGCTGCAGTTGGTGGCATCGGTATTGCTCCGGGTGGTAACCTGAACTACGTTACCGGTCACTCTGTATTTGAAGCTACCCACGGTACAGCGCCTAAATACGCTAACCTGGATAAAGTGAACCCTTCATCTGTTATCCTGAGTGGTGTAATGATGCTGGAATTCATGGGCTGGAAAGAAGCTGCTGACCTGATCGTTAAAGGTCTGGAAGCATCTATCACCAAAAAACGTGTGACTTACGATTTCGCACGTATGATGGACGACGCTACAGAACTGAAATGCTCTGAGTTTGGCGAAGAGATCATCAGCAACATGTAATCTTAACCGATACAGTATATCCAAAGCCCCTGCAGCAATGCGGGGGCTTTTTCGTATGCTCAAAATCCGGCTATTTTTTGTTTTAAATGTCTCTAGTTGGTCCCTGAGCTTCGGTAACTGAGCCCCGCATGGGCGGGACAGGCTCTGTCGAAGTTGTCGAAGCCTCGAAGGGAGGTTCCTGAGCCCCGCACGGGCGGGACAGGCCTTGTCGAAGGGCCGGCGCGAGAACAAACATTAAACCGTTCCCGCAGATTTTCGCAGATTAAAAACCACGCAGATTGCGCTGATCTTACGCCGTGTCCCCGCATCTGGCGGGGCAGGCTGCTGCGTCGCCGCGAGAAACTAACTCATCTAACCATTCCCCTTTCAAGGCCGCGAGAAAAAACCGTTTCTTGATTATCTTTGCACCGTATGAACAACGAACAACCCAACAATCCCCTCCACGGCAAAACCCTGGAAATGATACTTACCCACCTGGTGGAGCATTATGGCTGGGAAAACCTGGGACAGATCATCAACATCAATTGCTTTAACAGCAATCCGAGTATTAAATCGAGCCTTACTTTCCTCCGTAAAACTCCCTGGGCCCGCCAGAAGGTAGAAAACCTGTACCTGCGCAGCTTAGAGAGTTAAATTTTTATTGTTTTACCAACGTAGCCGACTTTCCATTGATACGCACCTGGTACATGCCCGGTGCCAGGGCTTTGAGCGAAACTACCTGCCGGTTGGTATTCGTTACTCTTGCATGGTATACATCCCTGCCGTTAATATCGGTGATGCGTATGTTTACGGCTTCGGCAGTTTTGCGCCAAACCAGCATTACTTCATTGCCCGAAGGATTAGGAAACATTGTGAAAACCTCCGTTTCAGGTATCTCAGGAGCCGACAACAACTGGCAAGCTTCATTGCCCGTAACTAC
Organism: Chitinophagaceae bacterium; assembly: GCA_031546985.1. Lineage (GTDB taxonomy): Bacteria > Bacteroidota > Bacteroidia > Chitinophagales > Chitinophagaceae > JAVBJN01. The sequence continues at coordinate 71,028 of JAVBJN010000025.1, read as the reverse complement.
TACATATTCCGAAGCCATCCAACCACCACTGCCTGCAGGCACCAATACAAAAGCAGTATCACCTGCATTTACCGCCGTGGCTTGCGTTAGCGAGCCGGTAGACCAAACATAATTACTGTAACCACTATCGGCCAGCAGGTACATTTGCCCATTGTTTCGGTAACAGCCAATACCCGGCCGTTGGATAGGCCAGGGCAAACTGGGATAGTAGAAAGAACGGTAAGCACGCAGCGTATCGGGAAAAGACAATTCCGACAGTTTGCCGTTTAATGGGCTAAGCAATGTAAACACCGTATTACCGCGGCTCATAAGCCCGTAATTGACTATAGTATTGCCATTGGAAGCCCTTTGCACGTTTCCCAAAGCCAGGCTCCAGGCGCCGGAATCGTTGATGTATGACCATACCAGTTTGGCAGTAAGCCCGTTTTCGTCTACCTGGTATTCTTTGGCCGTTGCCGGATGAAGAGGCAGTTCAGGATGGCCATTGTCATAAACAGTGATATTGCCATTGGCTATTCTGCGCACATCGTGCTGTGCCCGGAACGGCGCAGGATCATCGGTGAAGGTAAAAGCATTGTTTTTGCCGCCCAACCGCCACATTACAGCCCCCGTACTCCGGTTTATTTTAGTGATTCCATCAAAGTGCCGCACCGATAACAACAGGTTGCCATCATTATCCAACGCTACAGCATTGAGGTGATTCCAGTCTACGTTGACAGGACTATTGAGGTACAGTTCATTTACATCCGCAAAATTGAAATAATCGCGGCAATGCCATTCAAACACTACATTTTTATCACTGTCCTGTATTTGTATTACACCGCACTTTACCTGCGCGTTGCTGCTGCCGGCGCTACCGTTGTGGTTAAACCAGGGATATGCGCTTAAATCCATGGTTACGGTTTCCAATCCCAACATCAGAAATTCACCATTGGGCAATACCTGGAAATCGTGCTCATCATACACAATGCCATTTTTGAGCGCAACACTATCGGTTACGGTAAACGTACTGTCCAGCAGCAAAAATTTATTGCCGGAAGTATAAGACACCCGCCCATCGGGCTGTAATTTAAAATCGCCACTGTATGTATTGCCCGCAAAGGGTTTGTAGTAAACCAACCTGCCGTAGCGGTCGAGCACCATATGTGTGGCCCCGTAAGGCGCGCCACTGCCAAAGGGCAAAAGACAAGTAAGGTAGTATCCGGTAACGGTAGTATCGAAAACGGTAAAGGAATAAGGAGGAAAGGATTGCGCCTTTAAGAACGGAGCATATAAGGCCAGTAACAATACCCAGACCAGCAGTATTTTTTTCATAATGCGGCGTTTTAAGGTAATACGAAAGCATGGCTCAACTAAAATTTACACCTTTAAGACAAATTAATAAAATCAATTATCCGAAACCCGTTAATTTCATGATCGAAGCGGTATAAAAACATGATGAAACGCATAAGCCGGACAAAAGCTAAGGCTTAACTTTAATTGAACTAAAACACTAAGTCAACATGCAGTTATATTCCAGTGCAGCCGAGGCTGTAAACCTTATTCAATCCGGCCAGAGTGTATTTATTCATACCGCCGCCGCTACTCCCAAAATGCTGGTACAGGCCATGGCCGAAAGAAGCGGCAGCCTGAGCAGCGTTAAAACCTACAGCATCCATACCGAATGGCCGGCTACCTACGCGGAGCCCGAGCATGTGCATGCTTTTGAAGTAAATACCTTTTTTGTGGGTGCCAACATCCGCAAAGCCGTGCAGGATGGCAGAGCATATTACGTACCCATGTTCCTCAGCGAAATTCCGCTGTATTTCCGGTCTGGTCTATGCCCTATCGATGTGGCGCTCATTACGGTTTCTACACCTGATAAAAATGGCTTTTGTACCCTCGGCGTATCTTGTGATGTAAGCAAGGCTGCCATAGATACCGCAAAGATCATTATTGCCGAAATTAACCCCAATATGCCCCGTGCTTTGGGCGACGGCATTGTGCACATTTCGCGCATAACGGCTGCGGTAGAAGTTAACTATCCCATTTTTGAAAGCAAGGTAACAGCGCCTACCGAAACAGAATTGCAGATAGGCCGCAATGCCGCATCGCTGGTAGATGATGGCGCAACCATACAAATGGGTATTGGCGGCATTCCCAATGCGGTGCTGGCCTCACTTACCGACCATAAAGATCTGGGCATCCATACCGAAATGTTCTCCGATGGCATTATTCCGCTGGTAGAAAAAGGCGTGATTACCGGGCGTTACAAAAAGATTCACCCGGGTACCATTGTAAGCAGTTTTGCGGTGGGCTCACGCAAGCTCTACGATTTTATAGACAATAACCTGCTGGTGCGTATGCTGGATGTGGAGTATGTAAACAACCCTTCGGTAATTAAAAAGAACCCGAAAGTAACGGCCATTAACAGCGCTATTGAGATCGATATTTTTGGACAGGTGTGCGCCGATTCTATAGGCACAGTGCAGTACAGCGGCGTAGGCGGACAAGTAGATTTTATGCGGGGCGCTGCGCTTTCGCAGGGTGGTAAACCCATTATAGCCATACCATCGCAAACCAATAAAGGCATATCACGCATTGTATCTACCCTTAAACCCGGTGCCAGCGTGGTTACTACCAGGTCTCACGTGCATTATGTGGTTACAGAATATGGTATAGCACAATTGCATGGCAAAAACCTGCGCGAAAGGGCCAAAGCGCTTATCAATATTGCACATCCCGATCATCGGGAGCGACTGGAGGAAGAAGCGTTCCAGATTTTTCGCACGCACTAGCGGCCGTAAACTTTAAGCACGGAGTCGATCAGTTGCTCAAAACGGTAAGAACTTACATCTACCGCTACAACATGCAGCGAAGAATCGAGCAGGATTTTGGCAGGTAACGCGTGCGCTTTATACGCCAGCATTACGCCTTTAAACTCTTTGGTATCGTTTACCTGCATCCAGGTAATGCTATCTGCCTGAATGGCGGCAAGCCAGGGATAATAATTACGATCGACAGACACGCCAAAGATGGCAAAACCACGCGGGCCAAAATGCCGGTTCCAGTAGCGAAATTCCTTGTTGTACATGCGGCAGGGACTGCACCAGCTGGCCCAGAAATCTACAAGGGTTACCAGGCCTTTATGATCAGAGAGTTTTTGCCATTTGCCAGCAGTATCAGGCAGCACAATATCCGAAGCCTTGTCGCCAGGTTTTAACTGGGCATGGCTTGTAAACGGAACCACACAACAAAGCAGCGTTAGGGTTAACGCTGCTTTGATTATTTTAAGCCTGTGCTTACTTCTCTTGTCGGAACCTGGGATCATTGATAAAGTCCTGATCGGTCAGGGTTTTCAAAAACGCAATCAAATCGTCCTTATCCTGCTGCGACAAACGGCCTGCGGCCAGGTGTTGCAGGTTGGGGTCCAGCGTGGGCGATTTTTTAATGCCGGTATTGTAATGCTCCAGCACATCTTCCAGCGTTTGTAAACGGCCATCGTGCATGTAAGGTGCCGTTAACTCAATATTGCGGAGCGATGGGGTTTTAAACTTACCACGATCCAGCGGATTGAGGGTTATTTTTTCGGCACCTTCATCGGTAAATACAGAATCGAGGCCATTGTTGCGCAATTCATAATCGGTAAACTGGCTGCTCACCACATGGCAGTGGTTGCAATCGCCTTTTTCCATATCGGTAAAGATTTCATAACCGCGCAGTTCCTGCACCGTCATAGAAGCCTGACCACGCTGCCATTTATCAAACTTAGAATTGCCGGATATAAGCGTACGCTCAAACTGGGCTACGGCTTTCATGATGAGCGCAGTACTCACTTTAGCGGTACCAAAAGCTTTTTGAAACAATGCAGGATACTCCGGATGCGCCTGCAGCTCAGCTACTGCCACATTCAGGTCTTCGTGCATCTCTACCGGATTGGTAATGGGGCCTATCACCTGGTTTTCGAGGCCAATAGCCCCGCCATCCCAGAAGAATTTTTTGGCCCAGCCCAGGTTAAACAAAGGCATGGCATTGCGGGTACCCTTATCGCCGTTAATACCTTCGCTGAACTGTTTATTGGCGTCCACAAAAGCCGCTTCCTGGTGGTGGCAAGTGCCACAGCTCATCTTATTATTGCCCGATAGCAGGGGTTCAAAAAACAGTCTTTTACCCAATGCTACGCCTTCTACCGTCATAGGGTTGTCGGCAGGAATAGGCATGGGTGCAAAACCTTTTGGATAGTTGATGGTGTAAGGCGTGGCGCCGGTAACCTGATCGGTTAATGCAGGATCTTTTTTACAACCCACATAAATTACCGCGGCTACAGACAAACCAAATAACACTTTTTTCATAGTCACGTATTCTTCTTCACATTAATTCACGGAACTGATCGAGAAAGCTTTCATAAAGTTTTCGCTGATCTCTCTGAGCCAGGTTGCATCGCTCGCCTGATCGGAGTGGTGCAGGTTGTTGTTATTGAACGTAATGGTATTAACTGCGCTGTAGGCTTTATTAAGATCGAAATCTACCGTTACAGCTTTATCGGCACCTTTTACAGAAAGGTTAATGGGCAGTGTAATGGTGGTAAGCGCACGGTCGGTGGCAAAGTGGTAAGAAAGTCCATCAATAGTAGAACTTCCGGCAGGCGTAAAGTTGCCTTCGTGTTTAAAGAACACATAACCGGTTTGCCAGGTCCAGATCATACCATGAATAGGATCGAGATCGCCTTCCTGCGCGCCATTGTGGTTCTGAACCGGATCGATACCCAGGTAAAACTGGATTTCGGTGTAGTCGCCGTTAGGCACATCGGCCAGTTTAAAACTTTGGGTAGCCGCATCAAAGGCATTGATGAGCTCATAATTGGGCAATTTTACAGTAGTGCCCGAAGCTGTTTTTAAAACAATGTTGGAGACGTAGTACATTAAGATCGAAACAGAATACTTCTCTCCCGCCTTATTGGTATAGCTTAACTGGTTCTGCTGTATGGCTTGCCCGTCCACATTGTTGTGGAAGGTCATGTTTACCGCGGCCTTGGTATTAGCAGGAGGCACAACGGGTTTGGTTTCTTTTTTACAGGAAACAGCCAGGCAGGAAACAGCTAAAGCAGCAAATAATGTACGACGCAACATAGATTCTATATTTATGAAGGACGTAATATAAGTTATTTCTGGTAATACTCAGCCACTAAAAGGGGAAAAAACAACCTCGAAGACACAGATTCGAACTTCTTCTGGTTAATGGAATTTTTCTGAATGGCCTGCTGAATCAGGATTGGATAACTATCGGTAGCAGCGGTAAGGCTCCTCGCGGCGCTGCCATTTTCCCTAAAGGTATCTCCCGCAATATAATTGTAGTGATAAAGACTGATTACTCCACCCACAAACACTGTATACAACAGCACAGCTGATACTATAAAAGCACTCCGGTACATCATCTCGTTACAAATCTAAATCAAAATTTAATAAAAAGCAGTTACTTTGATTGGGTGAAAGGAACGCAATCTATAAAAAGATTTTTAAATCAGATTTATCTCACGTCACGCAGTTACCCATTGGTAATTGCCGGCGGACTTATCGGCTTTATTTTCTGGGTGTTATCATTTTACCAGGTGCCCGGGCCCACCAACCAGGTACAGGTATTTAGAAAACTGCTGATCGAGGCTTTTTTGGGCATGCCTTTATTATTCAGCATCACCCTTATCTTCAAAAGGTACAACCTCGATAATTATGCCAAAGTAGGGCTTATGGGTTTAATGTGCTGCCTGCTGGGCATACATTATTACAGCTTTGCCTCGCCATTGTACATCATAAAAGGGTACCAGTTGCTCAACGTGGTGCTGTACGCCACCTGTTTTCACCTGGTGGCCAGCTTTGCGGTGTATACCGATAAAAACTCGCTTTGGGCTTTCTGGCATTACAACCAGTACCTGTTTATACGGGTTTGGGCTTCTATCCTCTTCTGTCTTATTATTTTCCTGGGTTTAAGCGGTGCACTCTGGGCTATTGATACGCTTTTTGGTCTGCCCATCTCTGCCGACTGGTACGTAAACCTGCTGGGATTGGTGGTGTGGCTGGTGCTACCCTATTTCGTTTGCGGCAATATGCCCCAGTCGCTCGAGTACTTCGAAGATTACATCGATTTCCCCAAAGGGCTAAAAGTGTTTTGCGAGTTTGTATTACTGCCCTTACTGCTATTGTACCTGGGCATTCTTATTTTTTATACCGGCCGCATTGTATACCTCAACCGACTGCCCAATGGCTGGGTGGCCATTCCGGTGCTGATATATGCAGCTACCGGCACGCTAATGTACCTGCTGGTGTATCCGCTCAAAGAGAGCCCTACCCAGCACTGGGCTACCTTATATTGCCGTTGGTTCTTCTTTTCGCTGCTGCCGCTGCTTACCGTATTGTTTATAGCCGTGGGCAAACGGATAGATGTGTATGGCTTTACCGAAGGCCGCCTGCTATCGCTCTACCTGGGCTTATGGTTCTCGGTGCTTAGCCTGTATTTTCTGTTTAGCCGCTACGATAATATTAAGGTGGTGCCCATATCGCTGTTTGTGCTGCTGTTACTGGCATTGCTGCCGCCTTACAACATCTTTCAGCTGAGTGTAAAATCGCAGTACCGCAGGCTGGAGAAAATACTGGCCCAAAACCAGCTGTTGAATACGCAGGGCATATTAGAATATGGCTCCAGCAAAAGCTCGGCCGATATTCCGGAAAAAGACAAGGAAAACATGGTGTCCATCATCCACTACCTGCACGATCGCGATGCCCTGCATATGATGGACAGTATGCTGAACGATGAAACCCGCGCCTACCTCGACGAAATGCAGCAACCCGGCAGCTACTTTAATGTAGAATCGCTGGTGGGCTTTAACAGCAGTCTGGGTGTGGGCGGACGCATGACGGGCCTGTTTACCACCTATTATTTTCACCGCAGCAACGACCAGACCGAAGCCGTGGTGCTCACCGGTTTCGATTCCGTATGGCGGCTCAACCTCGTAAATGAAATGGAGGTAGGCCCCTTCTCTTCTACCGATAGCTCCACCATACTCAAAGGCGCTTTCCGGCTTACGGATAATTGCCTGTTGCGCATGTACCTGCCCGATACAGTAGATTATATAGACCTGCGCTTTGCTGCCGACAAACTGGTGCGCATTGTAGAGCAGCGCAACCAGACTTTTGGCGAAGGCACTTTTCTTAAAGAAAACATAAATCCCATTAACCGGCTGTACCAGGATGTACAATTAAAAACAGACAGCCTTACCTTCGATACGGCCTACAACAACTGCCGCTACCGGGTGCTGGTCGATTATGCCGAGGTACTGCGCAAAGACAGCCTGCGTTATATAAAAATCCTGAATGGTTACCTGCTCAAAACCAGGCAGCGTGACGTAACTTTAGAACAATGAAAAAAGCGATAATATTCATACTGGCTTTGACCTGTACGCAAATGGCGGCTTTTGCAGCTAAATTGTACATTCCGATGGATGAGTCGGGCCAGAAAGAGCACCTCAAAGCCTATGGCATAGCCTACCAGGCGCTGAGCATTGGGGTAAAAGTAGACTGGCTGCTAAACTATGAGGGCGGCAGCTTTTGTATGGACCAGCAGGAAAGCCTGGAGCGCATCTGCAAACTGCGGGGTGTAAACTATAAGATCATTAGCGACGGGCAATACAATGGCATACTCGAAACCATTGCCGATGCAGAGTCCAATACCGATATGGTACGGCTCGATAAACCACCCAAAATAGCGGTGTACACACCGGGCAGCAAACAACCCTGGGATGATGCCGTAACGATGGTGCTTACGTATGCGGAGATCCCCTACGATAAAATTTACGACGATGATGTGCTGGATGGCAAACTGCCCATGTACGATTGGTTACACCTGCACCACGAAGACTTTACAGGCCAGTATGGCAAGTTCTACGCGGCTTACAGCCAGGCCAGCTGGTACCAGGAAGATGTGCGCAAGAATGAAGAAATAGCCTACCGCCGTGGATATAAGAAAGTATCGCAGCTTAAACTGGCGGTGGCGCAAAAGATCCGCGACTTTGTTTCGGGTGGTGGTTTCCTGTTTGCGATGTGCTCGGCTACCGACAGTTACGATATTGCCCTGGCCGCAACCGGCGTAGACATTTGCGAACGGATGTACGATGGCGATGGCGCCGACCCGCAGGCACAACAAAAACTCGATTACAATAAGTGTTTTGCATTTAAAGGTTTCCATTTGGAGCAGAACCCTTATGTGTACGAATACTCCGATATTGATGTTACGGGCTACCGCCGGGTACCGTTTGAAACGGATTATTTTAGTTTGTTTACATTCTCTGCCAAGTTCGATCCTGTGCCTACCATGCTGTGCCAAAACCACACCACTACCATCAAAGGTTTTATGGGGCAAACAACGGCTTTCAACAAAACATACATTAAGAGCAATGTGCTGGTAATGGGCGATAACAAAGGCGCCAACGAAGCACGTTACATTCACGGCGAATACGGCAAAGGCACCTGGACCTTTTACGGTGGCCACGATCCCGAAGATTACCAGCATGCGGTGGGCGATCCGCCAACAGATCTGTCGCTGCACCCTTCATCGCCAGGCTACCGCCTTATTTTGAATAATGTGCTGTTCCCTGCGGCAAAGAAGAAACCCCAGAAGACGTAACAGCTAGTATTTATGCATACACCATAGGGCCTTCGACAAGCTCAGGCACCTATGAATATAGGTGTAAATGTTTTTTACAATGTATTTAAAGCCAAGGTTTTGCTATAAGAAGGTTCGTACCGAACGCTCCAGAGAACAAAATCCAAACCATGTCATCATGCAAGGACGCAGAATGGAGCAGGATCTCCTATAAAGAGATCCTGCTTTCGCTCGTGCCTCGCTCCGCAGGATGACAGGCCTTTTTAGAAGATTTATTAAAGTATCAAAAGGTACATATCTTCTTCCATCATGATGCTCCGATACAGAAAGGAGCTGGATCTCCAATTATGATCTATTCACAAAAAAGAACTTCAAAATCATCAACATAAAAACGCCCCCACAGTACTGTGGGGGCGTTTCGTTTTATCTTAACAAGAAACTTATTTCACGTATTCTGAAGGATTGCCATCAGCAGTACCGAAATCGTTTTTCTTTCCGAAATCGTCAATTACGTTGTAGTACAATTTAATGCTCGCATGCTGAGAATAGTAAGAAGTTGGGGTCAGTTCGCCATAACCTTCTACGTACCAACCGGCCAGTGGCGATTGTTTACGGATAGTAAGTTTGGTACCGGTCACTTCTGCAATCACATCGTTGGTAAACTTGTTGTAGAAGTTCTTAATACGGATCTCATTCATTTTTCCACCTTTTACAATAGAAATAGAATATTGGGTAGGTCCGGAGAAAGTGCCATCTTCAGTTACATACCAAATGCCTTCGTACTTCGTGTAAGTAAGGGTTTCGCAATGCGTACCTTCGTATCCGGCCTGGCATTTACAACTTCCATCATCGCACACACCTCCGTAAGCACATATGATATCGTCACAAGGTTCGGATTTACAGGAAGAGAACAAAACGGTTGAAAAAACTGATAACGTTGCAAAAGCGGAAAGTAATACTGTTCTCATAATCAGCGTCCTTTAGTTGTTTAGGTTTAACTAAAGTATAAAGATAATATTCAAAATGAAAAATACAAATCCATTTTACGATGATTTGTGGCGCAGGCAAAATTTATTTTGAGCGGGGTTTTCTCCTTTTATGCCCGCTCGCTATGTCATCCTGCACCTGTGAGGCAGGACCAGAGTGCAGGATCTTTTCATTAATGATCTTTTTAGGAGATACTGCTCCCTGCGGGGCAGCATGACAAGAGACCTGCCAGGTGCCTGTCCCGCCACTGCGGGACGCAGCTCCTGGCAGGTCTACCGCGCCCTTTCACCTTTCACGCTATCGGTGCCTGAGCTTGTCGAAGGCCACCATTCACCTAGCTCCTCTGTCTCCTAGACCTGACAGGAGCTATGCACCTGGCAGATCTTACCTCTGCCCCAACAAAAAGGCCCACGGCGCATTACACACCGCGGGCCATCCTTTCATAGTCTATCTCTTACGCTTTGGCAGTCTTCCTCTTCCACATGGAAATAGCAAAACCCAGCACCATTACTACGGTACCAATCCATAACAGGTTAATGTATGGAAACACCATCGCTTTCATCACAATATAATCGTCCTTAGCCGCCGGCTGTTTAAACTGGATCTCGGCCGACTCATCCTCTGGCTTAATTTTGGTAAAGCGCAGGAACAGGCTCAGGTCTTTAACCGTATCTTCTACGGTACCTTCAAAGTTGTTGCGAATGTAATAAACCGGCTGCGCATCGTATTTTTTCAGTTCCAGCGTGTACACATCCAGGTCTGCCCCCACCGCAATATCGCCGTTCTCAGGTTTGTAGTTTGGGTTGGTAGCATTGCGCTCAAAACCATTAAACACTAGGAAACCATTGGCAAAGAACACCGTATCGCCCTTATGCACCATCTTCTTATTATAAGCAGTGGTATCGGTAATCTTGCTCTTGTCTATCGCCTTGGTGATGTAGGTAAAGATATCTTTGTTCCAATAGTGGCGGGTATCGGGGTTAGAGATTAAACCACCCATTTTTTCGTTGAACTGCGCATTGGGTTTCAGCACAAATTCTTCTTTCACCGCACCGGTAATGCTGTCCTTTTTAAGGTAATGGATCTTATAATAGTGATTGGGCTTGTCTACCGAATCGCCAATATAGGTAATGGCATATTGCGCCATCGTAACCGGCACGTTCAGGAACAACAGGATGTTTTGGCGGCTTTCGCGTATGTTTTCCTCTTTCGTTTCCTTACCCATGTTCAGATCTACACCCAAACGGTTCAGCGAAATCACTTTTTTGTTGTAAGAAGATATAAGGATACCTACCAGCATAAGCCCAAAGCCAAAGTGCGTAATGGAAGCACCCGCTTGTTTCAGCTTGCCCTTATTGCCTATAAAAATATAAGCCAGGTTGGCAATTACAGTATAAATACCTGCAAACAGCAGCATGAGGTATGCCGGAGCCCAGATGCGCTGGAAATAAGCTGCCGATAAGGTTATCAGCAAAGCTACTACCAAAGGCATTGTCATCTTCTTCCAGAAGAAACTGCTCGATGTTTCTTTGTATTTAAAGTATTGAACTATAGCGGTTAGCACACCAATGATTATAGCGATCCATAATTGTACTTTATTATAGAAAGCAACCGGATCGGTGGGCGGCGCCAGGTTCAGCTTAAACAACTTATTCCAAACCGGAGAAGAAGTAAAGAAGGTAATGTGTACCGCAGAGATGGTAAGCACCAGCGCGCCAATAAACATCCAGAACTCGCGGGAGCTCAGCGATTCTTCTTTCTTAACATCCGGAATTTGCTTGTAGCGTACAAAAAGCAGCACAAACGATGGTACCAGGAACGCGAAGAGGTACACCAGCAACTGTCCGCTCATGCCCAGATCGGTAAAGGAGTGTACCGAGGTTTCGCCCAACACACCCGAACGGGTAAGGAAGGTAGAGTACAACACCAGCACAAACGTGAGGATAAAGAACACGATGGTGGCCTTGAGCGAATGACCGGAGTGCTTGTACACCAGCAAAGTATGTATACCGGCCACCAGCGTAAGCCAGGGCACCAGCGAGGCATTCTCTACCGGATCCCAGGCCCAGTAACCGCCAAAAGTGAGCGATTCGTAAGCCCATGCAGCCCCCATCATAATACCGGTGCCCAGCACCATAGCGCTGAAAAGGCCCCAGGTAAGCGCAGGTTTAACCCAGTCTTTATAGTTATTGGTCCACATGCCGGCAATAGCGTAGGCAAATGGTACAATGGTAGAGGCAAAACCGAGGAACAGTATCGGCGGGTGAATCACCATCCAATAGTTTTGCAGCAGCGGGTTAAGCCCGTTACCGTCTTTAATCTGTTTCAGGTAATCCGGATCGGCAAAGATGGGTGCGCCCTGCATTTGGTCGCGCAGCAGAATAAATGGGGTGCTGCCCACTTTGTAGCCAAATACATAAACACCCAGCAACATGGAACCGAGGCAGAACTGCGCCAGCGATACCACGGCCATTACCGGGGCTTCAAACTTGCCTGCACGGCGTATGAGCACCAGGCCCAGCACACTGTGCCAGAAGCTCCAGAGCAGGAAACTTCCCTCCTGGCCTTCCCAGAAGCAGGAAAGCAGGTATTTACCAGGCAGGTCGCGGCTGCTGTGCTGCCAGGCGTAGTTATATTCGAATAAGTGATTGCTGATGATGTAAAACAGCGAAGAAAATATACCGAAAACCGATACGGCCTGAATTATAAAGCCCAGGCGGCCCAGTCTTTTCCAGCTTTGTTTATTGGCTTCGTCTTTAGACTGCACCGACATGAAATAAGATACGCCGGCCAGCAACGCTGCGATAAACGCCAGTACTGCAAAAAAATGTCCCAGTTGCCCCGGGACAAGATGTTCGCCATTAAAATGAGTATTCAAAACCTTCAGGAATTTAGTAGTAAATGGAAATTACATAGGTTGGGGAGCCTTGGAGCTTACAAAGCCGTCGTTATCGGCCGGCCCGCCATTGCCCTGGTATTTGGACGGACATTTCATCAGGATCTCGGAGCATTTAAACACTTCGCCATCCATTTTGCCCACCATTACCAGCTGCTCTGATTTCTCAAAGTCCTGGGGTTTGGAATCGTTGTATACCACCTGGCGAATCTCGCCTTTCTGGTCTTTTGCAAAAAAAGAGAAATAGTTCGCGTCTTTCAATGGATCATATTCCATTGCTTTGTCTTTTTCCAGAACACCTATCACGTGAATCTCTTTGCCTGTCTGCTTGCTGGCGGTTTCAAACGTCTCATATGAACTGAAATCGCCTACAAGAGCGATAATCAGGCACACGGCCGCTGCAATAATGATCAATCCGAAAATAGTCGATTTCTTCATGCCTGTTTCAATTGGAGTACGCAAATTTACGACAGAAAGCCTTAAGCACCCATGATTTTTGTCAGAGAAAGGTCACCGATTGCCTTATGCGACATAAATATTGGTTATACCAGTAAAAACCGGTAACTTTGCGCCCGCAAATTTACACTCATGGCAGATCTCAGCAAGTTTGATCCCAATTCCATTGGTTTAAGTACCAACAACATTTTCGGCCTCCCGTTCGAAGAGGCAGATGCCCGTCTGGTACTGGTTCCTGTACCCTGGGAAGTAACGGTATCTTACCGTCCCGGCACAGCACACGGCCCCGAGCAGGTGTTTAACTCCTCTTTGCAGGTAGACCTGTACGATGCCGATGTAAAAGACGCCTGGAAACAGGGCTATTACATGCAGCCGGTAGAAAAGAGCCTGCTGAGCAAGAGCGATTACCTGCGCCATTGTGCAGAGCTCATCATCTCTCACCTGAGTGAAGGCGGCATTATTGAAGAAAATGAGCAGCTTACCCGCAAGCTCACCGGTATTAACCAGGCTGGCGAAGAACTGCGCCAATGGGTGTTTGAAAGAACCAAAAAACTCATGCAGGATGGCAAGCTGGTAGGCCTGCTGGGCGGCGACCACAGCACTCCCCTCGGGTTTATCGAAGCGGTAGCCGAGCAGCACGGCGAAATAGGCATTCTCCAGATCGATGCGCACGCCGATCTGCGCAAAGCATACGAAGGCTTTACCTTCTCACACGCTTCCATCATGTACAATGTAATGGAAATGGTGCCTGGTGTAACCAAACTGGTGCAGGTGGGTATCCGCGATTATTGCGATGAAGAAATGGAATATATGAACGCCAGCAACGGCCGCATTAAAACCTTCTTCGACAAAGACATTAAAGAAAGAATGTACGAAGGCGAAAACTGGAAACAGATCTGCGAGACTATCGTAGAGCAATTGCCTTCCAAAGTATACATCAGCTTCGATATTGATGGCCTGGATCCTAAGCTTTGCCCCAACACCGGCACCCCGGTACACGGCGGTTTTGAAGTAGACCAGATCAATTACCTGTTCAGAAAAGTGGTAGAAAGCGGACGTACCATCGTTGCTTTTGACCTTAACGAGATCAGTTGCGGCACACACAGCGGTCTCGATACCATGGATGCCAACGTAGGCGCCCGGGTTCTGTACAAATTATGTAACTTCCTCATTGCATCCAACCCGCAATAATGAGCAACTTTAAATTCAAGGCCAAACGAGAGTTTTCGTCTAAACAATTTATGCAACGTAAGGGCCTCCACATCATGGCGGGCCTTTCGTTTTTGGTAACCGGTATTTCTTTCATGATTGGCAAAGCCATGGTACCAGGCATTCCTTATGCTTTGGCAGGCGGGGTAATCCTGTTTACAGGGCTGTTTCGCAACCCTGTAATAGCCAATCACCAGCGCAACCTGTATTTCCGCTGGCTGGAGGTAATTCTTTGGCTGGGTCTGGCGTCGATTTCCTTTTTCTGGGATGAAACCCGCACCGGTGTGCTCATGCTGCTGATTGCCGCCGGTTTTGGATATGTTACCTTTGTAGAGCGCAAATATGCTGTAGCGCCGCTGATTGAGTTTGATGATGAGGGCGCCAGCGTGCCTTTTGTATCGGGCCGCCAGTCATACCCGTGGAACAGTATGGAAAGCGTAATTTTGCAAAACGGACTGCTTACCATCAACTTTAAAGACAACCGCCTGTTGCAGGTAGAGGTAGAAGTGACCGGGGCTTTCGTTATAGATCAGTTTGCCACTTTTACCAGTGCCAGATTGCAAAGAGTTGGCAGCTAATGCTGGGTGACGGGAGAGAAAGCCTACCAAATAATTAATCTAAAAGATCGGAGATCGGACTTCCGAAACCGACGATCAACAAAAAAATTGAGATGTTAGAACAATCTCCATATATCCTGTACTCCGACGGAAACGGAAACATTTTTGAAGACCTGAGCATGATTGTTACCGGCCGCAGTGGCTGGGACGCATACGAGGTTCCGTTGGAAGACTGGATCGAACTGCCGGAAGGTGGCTCTTTGTACGAACTGCCTGGCAGACGTGGTATTGGTCTCGATGCCGAAACCGGTGAAATGAGTCTTTGCCAGAAGGGCTGGGCTGTGGCTGCGTTTATTCCTCCGGCACACACCGGGTTATACATTGCCGCTTACGAAACAGCGCCCGATGCGCCTACCCTGCCTTTGTTCTGCTACACAGCAGTAGGATGGCTCAATGGCAAGTTTTATGTGCCTGCTACCCGTATTGAGCAAGATATACGCCAGGATTGCGCAGGTTTCGACGATGGCAAAGTAAAAAGTGGTGTAAAAGACTTTTTGCAGGCCTACCCCGAAAACCGCCTGGTAAAACACCTGGCAGAGACCTGTGCACTCACCTACCACTGCCCTGCTGCCCGCAACTATTTTATGGGCCGTTGGGAGTGTCCTATACCTTCTTCTCCGGCTTGTAACGCCAACTGTGTGGGTTGCATCAGCTTCCAACCAGAGGACGAAAGTATTGTAAGCAGCCACGACCGTCTGCGTTTTAAACCAACGGCAGAAGAGATTGTAGAGTTTACCGTTCCCCACCTCGAAACCGCACCTTACCCTATTGTGAGCTTTGGCCAGGGTTGTGAGGGCGAGCCTTTGCTGATGTGGGAAACCATTCGCTCTTCTATCATCGAAATGCGTAAGCATACCGATAAAGGCAGCATCAACATCAATACCAACGGCAGTAAGCCCGATGCGGTAGAGAAACTGATGGAAGCTGGCTTAAACAGCATCCGTGTAAGTTTAAACTCTGCGCAGAAAGACCTGTACGAAAAATACTACCGCCCCAACAACTACGAGTTTGAAGACATTGTAGAAAGCCTGAAAGTGGTAAACCGCAATGGTGGCTGGACTTCTATCAACTACTTCGTATTTCCGGGTATTACCGATAGCGAAGCCGAATACGAAGCGCTGCGCAAACTGATACGCGAAACCGGGTTAAACATGATCCAGTGGCGCAATTTCAATATCGATCCCGACTGGTACATGGGCCGCATGGCTATTGGCGAGCTGGGCGATATCCTGAGCATCAGCCAGCTGATGGATCTCATCCACGAAGAGTTCCCAGATGTAAAGTTTGGTTACTTTAACCCCTCTATCGAAAGGCAAAAAGACTATGACCACGATTTTGCGCACTAGGCGTTAAAGTCATTGATAATTAGCAGCTAACCAACGCTGCTGTTATATTTGAAAAGCACCACATGAACCATGTGGTGCTTTTTTTTGCGTTTCACTCCGATCTGCCATAAGGCGTATGCTTTTTGACGATCATGACCCAGCCGCCACGGAATACCATATAGCCGTATTCGTAACAGAAATACAGTGTCCGGTTGGGGTACGTATCCTCCTGGTTGGTAAAATACCGGAAATCAAATCCCTGCTCCACCAGTTCTTTTTTCCGGATCCGGACCTTCAGTTCTCCGTCAGGCACCTGCATTTCCAATAGTCTGCGGTTTCGTCTTAAAATGCTGTTAATACTCCGCATAAGGCTGGTTGTCGAATTATTTACCGAATTATTATAGGTATTACGGCAATAATCATCGCAATACTTTTTGTCGGTTCTGCCACGTATAACCTTGCTACACGTCGGGCAGTGCTTTACATAGGTTTTCATGAGTTTAAGATAAGCAGCGTATTCGTTTACAGTCGTTTAAAAACGCTTATAATCGACTATAAACGACTAAATACCGGATAGCCGCAATTTGCTACTCATTTTTGCAGTGTACTTACATTGTACGAACCATAATTAATCTTCTTGAACAATTAAAACCATACAACTATGAATGCAAACCGGAACAAAGTAGAATTACTGGGCCACCTGGGCTCCGACCCCGAAATCAAAACCACAGAAAGCGGTCGCAGAGTGGCTCGCCTGAGTGTAGCCACCAACGAAACTTACCTGAACACGAAAGGAGAAAAAGTAATTGATACCCAATGGCATACCGTAATAGCCTGGGGCAAACATGCTGAGTTTTCCGAAAATCTTAAAAAAGGTGCCGAAGTCTTGGTAGAAGGCAAGCTCCAATATGGCCAGTATACCGATAAAGAAGGTATAAAACGGTACACTACAGAAATACAGGTGCAAACCATTGGCGTTCCCGAAAAATCGTTTCCCATCCCATAGTGTTAGCAGAGATCCCACAGATGCACGGTGCTAACCATCAAACCGGCCATTGCGGCCGGTTTTTTAATTTTTATTTCCAGCCGGGGTTTAGTTAACTTCAAGGTTTATACCACCTGGCAATAAACATCAGCTTCTGTTTTATGAACTTCTCTATAAGCCGCATCATACTGTATGTGCACGACACCGATCTGCTCAAGGATTTTTACCAGCAACACTTCCATTTTCATGTAATCGAAGAGATACCTGGAGAATGGGTATTGATGCATGCCGGTGGCGTACAACTGGCGCTGCACCTGGCAGGAGAAGCTTTTAGAAACACGCATTCCGAAGAGCTTACGAATGCCAGCAACTGCAAACTGGTACTTACCGTTAATGAAAATCTTGAAAAGATCCGGCAGCGCATGGTTGGCGCAGGGGTGTTTATGAAACCCATCAAATCATATGAAGGCTTTCCTTACGATCTCTGCGATGGTAAAGATCCTGAGGGCAATGTGTTTCAGTTGATGCAACCGGCGTAGAGTCGGCCCTTCGACAGGCTCAGGAACCTCCCTTCTACAACTTTGACAAAGCCTGCCCCGCCAGATGCGGGGACACAGCGTAAAGAAAAGATCCGCGCAATCTGCGTGGTTTTTAATCTGCGAAAATCTGCGGGAACGGTGTAATGTTTGTTCTCGCGTCGGTCCTTCAACAGGGCCTGTCCCGCCCGTGCGGGGCTCAGGTACTCGAGCCTTTTCACCATTCACTATTCACCATTCACTGCTCTCCTCCCCCAGAACCAGGACTTATACAGCCATTTAGCCATTCATCCCAAATACAGGGTTATAAATACAAGCACTTCGTTATATTTGTCCGGTTATAAAAATTCTGCACTCCATGAATGTAAAATCATTGGTTATTTCGGGTGTAGCCCTTTGCGCCCTGGCATCGTGCCAGAATAAGCAAGGTGGCGATACCACAACAGCCAGCACGGAAAAACGTAAGTTTATCGACCTGGCCAATATGGATACAACTATCAAACCAGGCGACGACTTCTTTATGTACGCCAACGGTGGCTGGTTGAAAAGCAACCCGATTCCGGGTACGGAAACCCGCTGGGGCAGTTTTAACGAACTGCAGGAATTCAACTACAAAGCGCTGCACGAACTCCTGGACCAGGCTGCCAAAGCCAATGGCAAAGCAGGTAGCATGGAGCAAAAAGTAGGCGATTTCTACCTTTCGGGAATGGATAGCGCCGCTATCGACAAAGCCGGCATTACGCCGCTGCAAGCCGATCTGGACCGCATCAACGCTATTACCGATGCCCAGGGCGTGCTCACCGAAGTTGCTTACGAGCACACCGTAGGTTTAAACCCGCTTTTCTCTTTCTACATCGGCCCCGATGATAAGAACGTAGAAAAAATGCTGCCCCAGTTCTTCCAGGGTGGTATTGGCCTGCCAGACCGCGACTATTACTTTAAGACAGATGACCGCTCCAAAAAAATCCGCGAGGCTTACATGGAGCACCTGGCTAAAATGTTTGCACTGGCTGGCGACGACGAAGCAACCGCTAAGAAAAACGCTGCTACCGTTTACGCACTCGAAAGCAAACTGGCTGGCGCCAGCATGACCCGTGTGGAAATGCGCGATCCGTACAAAGTGTACAACAAATTCAACGTAGCACAGCTCGATAAAGCAACTGGTGTAAACTGGGCTGCTATTACCGACAAAATGGAGATCAAAGGCCAGGATACCCTGCTTATTGGTCAGCCTAACTTCTTTAAAACAGTTGGTGGTATGCTGAAAAGCACGCCTATTGCCGATTGGAAAACTTACCTGCGCTGGAACCTGATTAACGAAAACGCTTCTTACCTGAGCAGCGCTTTCGACAAACAAAACTTCGAGTTCTACGGCAAAACCCTTACCGGCCAGCAAGAGCAAAAACCACGCTGGAAACGTGTACTGACTTCAGTAGACGGTTCTGTGGGCGAACTGCTGGGTAAAATGTACGTTGACAAAAACTTCAAACCTGAAGCTAAAGAACGTATGCTGGCACTGGTTAACAACCTGCAGGAAACTTATGCAGAGCGCATCAAACGCGTAGACTGGATGAGCGACAGCACCAAGCAGAAAGCGCTGGCTAAACTGAACTCTTTCATGAAAAAGATCGGTTACCCCGACAAATGGAAAGATTACAGCAACCTGACCATCGTGCGTGATTCTTACGCTAAGAACATGATGAACTCGGCTAATTTCGAGTACAAATACATGGTGAGCAAACTGGGCAAACCAGTAGATAAAACCGAATGGGGCATGACACCTCCAACTGTAAATGCATACTACAACCCTGCATTTAACGAGATCGTTTTCCCTGCCGGTATCCTGCGCTTCCCGTTCTTCGATTTCAATGCGGATGATGCCATCAACTACGGTGGTATTGGTGCCGTAATCGGCCACGAAATGACCCACGGTTTTGACGACCAGGGTGCGCAGTACGCTGCCGATGGTAACCTTAAAAACTGGTGGAGCCCTCAGGACGAAGCCAACTTTAAGAAAAGAACAACCCAGGTTGTAAACCAATACAATGCTTACACCGTACTGGATAGCATTCACGTAAATGGGGAACTGACCCAGGGCGAAAACATTGCCGATCTGGGTGGTCTGGCTATCGCTTACGAAGCATTTAAGAAAACACAGCAAGGTAAAGGCAACGAGAAAATCGACGGCTTTACCCCCGACCAGCGTTTCTTCCTGAGCTGGGCTCAGGTATGGCGCGCCAACACCCGTCCCGAAGAGCTGATCCGTCGCATCAACATCGACCCTCACTCTCCGAACATCTTCCGTTGTAACGGTCCGCTGAGCAACATGCAGGAGTTCTACACAGCGTTTGGCCTTAAAGAAGGCGACAAGCTCTGGAAAGCAGACAGTCTGCGTGCTAAAGTATGGTAATCACTTACTGACTTACATAAGAAAACCGCCCTCGTTCAATACGGGGGCGGTTTTCATTTATACCCGGGTGGTAAAACTTGCTTTACAAACCCGGAATTGGCAGGCAAGAGGTTACCCTACATTTCTTTTTTATCGGAGCACTGAATCATGGCTATCCAACCGTAAGCTACTTTGGCTTCAAAAGCCGGGAAACCAATAAGTGTCATAAACACCGGCAACGCTTTGGTGTAAATGGTGTTAAAACCTACATTAAAATAAATGGGTAGTTTTTCGCTGCAACCACCGGGGCAATGTACCTGGTCCATCGCGTAATCAAACTCGGTAGCTACCAGCCGCTTACAATTGGAAGTAGCCATTGCAGTAGCAGCCGCGGCAGTATTGCCAGAACCAAACGTGGCTCCCGAACCACTGGCAGGAATAATAAACGGACAAGTACTGGCTTGCTCTATTTTCAATTCAGGAAAAGGTGCGCCAAATGTTTCATTTAATTGCGAAAGCCCGTTGATGAGAATCGGCTTGCCGTGTTTCTCCTCGCCCAGCAGTCCTTCAAAATGAAATTCGTCGTATTCTAACCGGCCTGCACGGCGTATGGCAGAGTACATGAGGAAAGGAGCATGTGTAAATTTGGCGCTGAATTGCTTGTGACTATCCCGCATATCCTTCCATTCAAAAGCGGGTACAATCTTAAAATTATTGGGGTTATCCTGCTCTACCAGGATGTAATCGGTAGCATCTGCATCGGGCAAATGCAGCATTTTTTCGGGCACCAGTAAACGTTCGGTTTCTTTGGACTTGGGTTTACGGGGCGCAACTTTTTTGGGAACAGGTTTCTTTGGTGTAGCCATGATCTTTCAGTTAGGTGGTAAAATTATACTTCGTTGATTCCGCTGTTCTTTCTCCTGTCCATGCATCTAATCCGCTTCAAAACATAACAACAGATCGTATTGCTGTAACACTGTTATCCTGAAAGTACGATTTTAAGCCGAGCCTGCCAAGATTAACCGCTACTATTCTCACTATCATAATGTTTTATTCATAAAAAAAGACCCTGCAAGAGGGTCTTTTTTAAAGCGGTTCACAGGTTTTAGCCTGCCACATTATCCTGTTCCTGATCCGAATCGTCTTTGGGTTCCCAAAGCTCAATAATGTTTCCTTCGGGATCGAGTACATGAACAAATTTTCCGTAGGGATATTCTACAATTTCATTTACAATGGTTACGTTGTCTTTTTTCAGTTCTTCTACCAGCGCGGCAATGTTTTCTACCCGGTAGTTAATCATAAATGGCTTAGCCGACGGATTAAAATATTCGGTATCCTTCGGAAACGCACACCACGATGTAGATCCTGTTTTGGACGGATCATCGGCCTGCCGCCACTCAAATGTAGTTCCGTATTCGCTGGTAGGCAATCCAAGATTTTTGGCATACCATTCGTTCATAGCTTGCGGATTATCGCATTTAAAAAATACGCCGCCAATGCCCGTTACTTTTTTCATATTCGAACGTGTTATACAAATTTAAAAGGGATGTAGAAACGAAATGAAAATATACATACTATACGGCATATGATTTAAAATTTTATTTCTGTTTTATATAGCCTTTAACCCGCACCACACGTTTAATGCAATGCCACCTTAAAGCTGGCAGAATCTTTGCCGGCCAGCACTTTGAGCACATATATACCACTTGCACGACCACTTATGTCTATTTGTTCTTTAACACTGTTGCCATTCTGCTCCAGCACTACCCGGCCGTTCATATCCACCACCACTATCTTTTTGATGGCCGCCTTGCCAGACATAACATAGATACGCGATCCTTCCTGTTTGATTTGTATGCCTTTGCCGCTTTCCTGCACAGCGCTTAACCCGGTAACAATACCCTGCTTACGCAACCAATACACAATAGTATCGGGCACTTCACGCGCCGTTACCGGATTGTTGTTGGTGCAGAGGTAATGGTTTAATCCCAGCAGCTCATAAAAATCGGCTCCAGTTGTATTTTCCTGTTTAAAACGGTGCAGCTCCGTAGCCACCGGCACGTTAATATCGTTGCCCAAACCAATAAACAGCGTAGGCTTATTTACCGCGTTGTAACGGTACGATACAGAGTCGAACACCTTAATATACTCGCTCCAAACCGCGGCCGATACACCAAAAATGGGCGGCGTAACCCCATTCCAGTTGCCACTTCTGATTGCGCCATAGTATTGCAGTATCTGCCCTGCCTGTGTATTGCCCAAATTGGTATCGCCATTGCAGGTGGCCATAATATTTTTGATCTGGTAAGCCAGTATACTATCAAAGGGCGTTCTGGGGCCGGCAAGCGAGATGAGCGCTTTTACTTCGGGATGGCTTTGTGTGATGTAGGGAATAATGCCACTGCCTTCGCTATGGCCCAGCAATATAATTTGCTGTGCATCTACTTCTGTGCGCGTTTTAAGGTAAGCGATGGCGCTCTCTACCGGCATCCATAGCTTGTGAAAGGTAATGGTGCCCGGGTTGGGATAGCTGTACTCCACTTTATCGTAAGTAAATACTGCATAACCGGAGTCAGACAGTGCCTGGCTCAATGCTTTGTAAGGTCGCAGCGTATCGCCAAACAGATCGGGATACAGGCAGCTTACATTGGCGCCAATCATAGCTACCGTGCAATCCTTATCGTTGGCACCGCTACCCGGCGCCAGTATAATAACCGGAAAAGGACCGTTACCCGACGAAGGAATTTCCAACCGCCCATGCAATTGAAGGCCATCGTGCGTAAACGTAATATTGATGCTGTTGCCAGCCATGGCAGAAACTACCGCGCAGCACAGCGCGATAAAAAGTGTAACAACTTTCATAGCAATTATTTGTAGTGGTTTAAAAAAACTAAATAAGCCGGAAGACCTGGTATACGAGCACTTCTGCTACCAGCAGCCCAACAATAAAACTGATGGTGCCTTTGCTCCCTTTTATATTGCAGGAAATGGTATAAGCCTGGTAATACAGGGCCACCAACCAGATGGTACAAGCCAGCGACAATACTATCTGCCCGATCATACCCGGCGTTAATGAAAAATCGAGTTTATCGGTAATTACAGGTGGCACGGACAGCCAGCCGCCTAATGCAGCAATAAGCAAGGGAGCGCGGCTCAGGGCTATGGTGCCCGCCACATCTATAAGGCGAATGGCCGAAGAAGATAAAATACGCCCTGCTGCATACAACACCAGGGTGAGCACGACCCAATCGGCCAATGCCTCTGCTGCATATACATAAAATGGTGCAGAAGCGCCGTAATGCGTATCAATTACGCCATCAAAATGTGTATGACTGAAATAAGCAACTACAGCCGTAATGGCCATTACAGCCAAACCCAGCCCCAGTGCTTGTGCACCAGCAATAAAACGGAAGGGGTACAACAACCTTTCTTTCAGCATACTATTTTTTGTTCAGTTTTTGAATAAGATCATCGAGCATATTGCGTACCGTTGGGTAGCTTAATCCGAGCTTCTGTGCCATATCTTTAAGGCTTCCGCTGCTGCGTACAAAATCGGTAATAAACAACTGCTCTTCCGTTGTGAGGCTGGCCAGCAATGGCAAATCGAACAGGCCGCTTACTTCTGTTTCGCATTGCTCGCAATGCAGGCTTTTTACCTTTAACCTGGCCGAGCAAGACGGACAGACTACTGGAAGTCGCTTTTGCATATTTTAATATCAATTTTAACAAAGTTAAAAACAAAATGAATAAAATTAAAAATAATTGTTCCAAACCTCATCAAACGGGTATAAAAAGCAACCCGGCCTTTATTTAAAATAAAGACCGGGTTTATATCTCCTCTTGCGTGTGAATTATGGTTATTTACTTTTAGAAGCAGATTTTGTTGCCGTTTTTCGTGTTGTGGTTTTCTTGGTAGTGGCAAGTTTGGTTTTCGTTTTGGGTGCCGGCACCTTATATCCTTTTTCTCTTGCTTCGGACAGGCCGATAGCAATGGCTTGTTTACGGCTCTTTACTTTTTTACCACTACCGCTTTTAAGCGTGCCTTTCTTCATTTTATGCATCGCTTCCTCAACGGTATCCTGCGTTTTTTCTGAATACTTTGCCATGGTATTAATAGTTTGATTCAACGGTTCTGCCTCAAAAACCAGACCATAGCGAGCCAATTATTTTTCACAATCTGGCACGATTCTGGAAACACATAAACCGAAACCACTTCCTAAAGGTAATGACCAGGCCGCTGAGGCCGGCGTATACCAAAAACCGCGATGAAATGGCCTTGTATGCTACGTTGCGGAAGAAGTGAAAAGCGACTCATGCTCCGGCACCGGGTCGTTTTTTTTATTGCGCAGGCCTATCCATAACACAAACAAAACCCTCCGTAAATACAGAGGGTTTCATTTTACACTAAACCTTGGTTCTTTCAAGCTTAGTGCCCTTAAAATGATGGACTGTTCAACTCTTTAACGTTACCGGCAAACAAAAAACTGCGTGAGTTTTTTCTTGTTAAGGAGTGCCAGTCTGGTTACGCTGTTGCGGATCGGAACCCTTCTGTGGTTTTTCCGCAGGAGGAATTTCCGGAGGTGTTTGAGTAGGTTTTATTTCATCGGGCCTTTCTCCCGGCTTTACTTCGGGGTTATGCGGCGGATGCGGGTTAGGATTGCCTATTTTTCCCGGATCGGGCGTTGGTGTTGGGTTCGCGGGCTTATCATTCTGTATGCTCATCTCTTTCGCTTTTCAAGGGTTAGTGAATATGCATATTCCAATACGGTTCGCTGTAATACGTACAAACACCAGGCCAGCATTGCACTTTTTATCATTTTTCGGGAGCTACAGCGATGTAAACAACACACATTCAAAACGATAAACACTACATTTTTTATCACGGCTCAGCAACAGAAAACCATTGGCCTGCGAAATGATGCCGCAAAATGGGTAGCGATGCCACAGTATTAACACCAAAGCCCTTGCATCAAAAAAAAATCCCGGCACAAACGGCCGGGATTCTCATCTGCTTAAAAACGAAATCAGTTAGATGCAAAAACCAAACGCAGGGTTTCCTTATGCGCGCCATTGTATACATTGAGCAGGTACATACCAGCAGCACAATTAAGACTGCTTCTGCTCAGGCTAAGGCTAAACTGCGATTGCATACCGGTAAGCGTATGCACATACACACTGTGGCCCAGCATATCTACCAGCTCTACTTTAACCGTTCCATCGCCTTCGGTTACTGGCCCCGACACGGTAAACATATCGGTAACCGGGTTGGGACTTACTGTTAACTGTTGCAGTACACCAGGATTGGCTTTACGCGCATTGGAGCCTCCAGGTATAACCTCTCCTGTGCAAAGTGTAGTAGGAATTACCGTATTATTCACCTGGATTATTACAGTGGCAGGCGAAAGTGATAACGGGTTGCGCGAAGTAGTTGGCGTGGGTAACATGGGCGGACCGCTTACGTTATTGGCATTCCGCAATACTTCACCACAACCTACCACACCGTTAAAATAGGTTTTGGCCAGGAAGGTATAGTGCGCAGTGCCCGGCAGGCCAGGATCGGTTACATAACCAAACACACTAAGTCCATCGTTACTTAAACCATTGGTGTGTACATCAACATCCACACCGGTGGTTTGCAAGGTTGGCGCTGTGCTCGTAGCCGCGGTGTATTGGAATTGGTCGCGCGGGGCACCAGGATAGGTCATACCTACCGGGCGGCCGTTTGCATCCAGCTTGTACACCAATGCTTTGTTGGTCATATCACGGCATACCGCAAAGTATTCAAATGCGCCCGTAGTGTTTTTACGCTCTACCACGCCGGTAAGCGCATAAGAAGTAGTACCGGTAGCCTTGTAAATATAATCCCACAAAAGACTGGTACCGGTGTTATTCACCTTTACACTCCAGGATTCCAGGTTTACCTGCCCGCCAATAACATAACCCGGACTGGCAGGGTTGGCACTTTCGAGAATGGAATTAAATCCTTCGTTGGTTGAGGCAGCGCCATACAGGGCAGTATTGATTACAGTACCGGTAGCGGGATCGAGTCGCAGAAAGAAAGCATCATCGCCACGCACAGGTGAGGTAAAATTACAGGCGCCCACAATTACCAGATCGAAAGCGCCGCCACGGCTTTGAATCATGGCCGCAGGGCGCATGTTTGAAATGCCGTTCATAGTGTACCAATTGCTCCAGATTACGGCTCCGGTGTTGGTAACCCGTGCTACATACATCTGGTTGTTGTACCTGCCGCTGATAAAAAAAGCGCTGCCCGGCGTTTGAGTAGAATTAGCGATCAAGGCCCGCTCTGCCACGCCGCCGATACCCAACGGGTAATGCTGCAGCACCGAAAGATTGCCATTGGGCTGCAAGGTTCCGAAACAAAAACCTTCGGGGTTGGCCGTAGCAAAGGCATAGTTGTTACCACCAGGAATATTGGTTTCTACCACGGAGCCACCACGCTGCATGACCATTGGTGTGCTACCCAAATACATGTAGTATTGCCGCGAAAAGCCACCGCTAAAGCCGCCGCTCATATTCATACGGTCAAAACTATAGCTGTCGTCATTGTTGCCCATAGCGAGGAAGCCAAGTCCTCCTACCCGGGTATTTAAGCCATCGGTAAGGTTATAGTAAGCAGCATGTGCATAGTACTGCTGAAAAAACTGGGCATGTACAGTGCCGGCCGTTGCGCCGAGCAACGCGGCCAATAAAAATTTTTTCATGGTTAGCGAGTGATTGAGGTTAAAAAGAAGAGGTTAAAGAAAAGCTGAGCCATAAAAGGCCCGGTGGGAGGACTTTTGTTAATCATGGTTAAGCACTTGATTGGGTTAAAAAAACATTTGTGTGGAAAACAAACGTTCCCGAATTTACTGAACCTCCCTCATAGAAACATCAACACATTGAAAAAAATCAATTAAAAAAATAACAACTATATATCTTGCGAATATGGCTAAGCATAAAAAAAGCTGCCTGTTAGAGGCAGCTTTTAAACGGATTATATGTGTGTAAAAACGTGTAACTATTTAGATCCAAACACTTTTTGCAACAGCGAGTTGGCAGTGCCGGCCGGGTTTTTACGGATATTGGCTTCTTCCTGTGCAATAGAGGTAAACATACCCGCCATAGCCTGCTCGGTTACATAACCGCTCAGATCGGTATTCACTTTTGTTTTAGTGATGGGCAGTTTATTGTAAGCAGAGAAGAACTGCGTCCAGTAAGTATTAGCACCTACTTTGCTCAGCGACTTATCAATTACCGGGCGGAAAGCCGTGGTAAGGGAAGACGTGGTTTTTGTTTTCAGGAAATCGGTAGCGGCAGTATTACCACCTTGCAATATCTGCAAACCATCGGTAATGCTCATGGTGGTGATGGCGTTTACAAAAATGGGCGCGGCTTGTTTGGCAGCGTCTTCTGCAGCACGGTTCAGCGATAGAATAAGTTTATCGGCATAGCTGCCAAAACCAAAACTACGCAGCATAGCCTCTGCCTGCTTCACTTCTTTGGGCAATAAGATCTTTACCAGCGGGTTGCCAAAATAGCCATTGGTCTGGTTTAATTTGCCCGAAGCATTTTGTGTACCTACGCGCAACGCTTCTTTAAGGCCGCTTACAATGTCGGTATTTGTAAGCCCGCTTCCAATACCGGAGCCCGAAGAACCGTTAGAGGTACCGGTGGCCTGGTTGAGCGCACCTTTGGCTTCGTTGAGCAGTTTATCAAATTGGGCGTTAGCCGTGCCGTGCAGCATTGCCAGCAAAGGCAGGGCGATCATTATTTTCTTAACCATACGATGTATTGATTATCCAGTCTGTTAGATGGTATAGCCAGTGCTAAGTTTATACCACCTTATGTTGTTAAATTGTTAATGCTGTATTGGTGGCTGTTTTAGTGCACATATTCGCCCGTCCAGTCGCCGTTTTCGGTAAAATAATTGTAGCCGCCGTTGTTATCGGGGCACAGGTATTCGCCTGTCCATAAACCATCTATGGTATAGCGGTTCCAGTTGCCGCCGGTAAATACAAAATATCCTTTCCAGTTGTTTTTATCATCGAATAACAGCCACACATTGGGACTTGCCGGCATAATGACGGCCGTCATGTTGGCGTTTTTGTCGAACATAAAGAGGTACAAACCGGCATCTGCACCATAACGGGGCACCAGGTTGTAATTGTAATCGGGATTGAGTGCGGTATTGAGTTTGGGATTAAGATCGTAATTAAACTGCGGGTTAAGGTTGGCATTAAACTTAGGACTCAGTTCCGGTGTGTATTTCGGATTCAGGTTCATGTTAAACTTGGGATTGATCTGCGAATTGTAGGTAGGACTAATCCGCGTGTTGTAACGGGGATTAAACGAACTGTTGTAGCGCGGATCTTTCTCGGCCGGCACAAAAAATTGCGCGGCCACCAACTGTGCCACCAGCAATGCCGGAACCAGCAGACTAAAATATCGGATCAAATGCTTCATTCGGGAAATAAAGATACAAAAGAAGTGCTGCTGTACCCTATTTCTGCTTGCCCGTAATCATTATATTGCATATATTCCAGATTCAGATATGCATACAAGGCCCCGCATTTCCATACCGCTTACAGCCACCGATAAAATTATAGAAGCTACCTACTGGATGCTGTTGGCTGCGCTATGGGTATATGTTTGCATCCTGTTTCCGCACCTGCCCGATACCATTCCTACCCATATGAATGCCAGGGGGCAGATAGATGGCTACGGCAGCAAAAACACACTATGGATCATTCCTGCCATTACTACCACATTGGTTGCAGGGTTAACTTTAATTAACCGCTACCCGCATATCTTTAACTACCCTACCGATATTACCGAGACCAATGC
Organism: Chitinophagaceae bacterium; assembly: GCA_031546985.1. Classification (GTDB taxonomy): domain Bacteria; phylum Bacteroidota; class Bacteroidia; order Chitinophagales; family Chitinophagaceae; genus JAVBJN01. Next base: position 42,150 of record JAVBJN010000025.1, on the reverse strand, counting down.
CTCCAGACTATACCAGTTGGCTACCCGTATGTTGCGGTGGCTTAAACTGGCAGTAATAATCATATTTGGCGTTATCACCTTTGAAATGGTGGGCAAAAGCCACCATTCCGGCAGCTCCGGCGTATGGACGATACTCCTGGTTATAGCATTGGTAAATGTGCCTATTGCCTGGTTTCTGTACAAAGCCTTTAGAAAATCTTAACTTCATATATTAAATCAAGTTTACCTTTTCGATAAAGCCATGTAGCACCGCAACTAACCCTTAATTTGCTGCGGTAAAACGATTTCCTGTTCGCCTAACACCACCCGATATGGAACTGCAACTGCATTTCAGACTGGCTACCGTACATGATCTGCCCCAGATTGTGCAAATGCTTGCCGACGATCACCTGGGCAAAACCACTGAGGTATACACCGATCCGCTGCCCGAAAATTACTACCTGGCTTTCCGCGACATACAACAGGACAACCGCCAGGAGCTGATGGTAGCAGAGCTGGATGGTGCTATTGTAGGTACTTTTCAACTTTCGTACCTGCCTTACCTTATTAACCAGGGTGGCTGCCGCGCGCTGGTAGAAGCAGTAAGAGTGCACTCCAACTACCGGGGCAAGGGTATTGGCCATTTAATGTTTGCCTTTATTTTTGAAAGAGCCCGTCAAAAAGGATGCAGCATGGTGCAGCTCACCAGCAATAAAAAGCGGGTAGATGCCATCCGGTTTTATAAATCAATCGGTTTTGCCGACAGCCACGAGGGCATGAAACTCGAACTCTAGCCTACCTCATAAAAAAACACGAACTACCGTTGCAGTCCGTGTTCAAATTATCGTTTCTGCGAGTCGTTAATGCAAGGTAATATTGTAGGTATTGCCGTTTACGGTGAGTTGCGCCAGTGCATCGCAGGTGCCGTTGCCATAATCCAGGGTTCGTATATTGCCATTGCTCTGGCGGGTAATGCTCACTACCCCGCTTTTAATCCAGTTACAGTTTACTGCCGCCACCAATGGTGTGCTGATGTTAACGGCAAATACATTGCCATTGGCCCGGGTGTAGGTACCACTTCCTGTGATCTCAAATACATTGTCTGACCATGCAGGTGTGTTCTCGCCCGATACCCAGGTGCGCGTGCGGTTGCTGTTCCAGCTTATGGTACCGGCGTTATTGGCCAGTATTACGCTGCCATTTACCACTACGGTAAAGTAAGTCTGGCCATTATTGTTTTGCCCACCGTTGGTAATGGTTTTGGTGCCGGTAACCTGGTTGTCGTTTACAAAATACTGGTCAAACGAAATACTGCGGGAGTGGCCGGGCGCCATATACAACCCATCATAAGCCACTTTTATTTTGCCACGGCGGTAACGCCCATCGTTACAAAGGCAATTGGTGGGGCCAAAGTCTACCGTCAGCAAATGCGGGGTTACAGTCGTGTCTCTGGTTACAGTAGCGCAGGGCGACGCTACACCCGCTTCTTCCGATGTTTTCATGGTAAGGTTGTTCGATATGGCCATATCGGTAATATTGTCTACATCGTTAAACGTGCGGTCGGCCAGGGACTGCTCACCCGCAATAGCCTTTTCCTCAGAGGTGGCACTTTCTGTGGTATTTTTATCCTTATGGCAGGCTGCCATACCTGAGATCAAGAGGGCCGACAATCCCAGGGCGCTTGCCAGCCGGGTAAAAGACGCTGCTTGCATAATGTTGGTTTTTATGTAAGTCAGACAGCAATTGGCGGTGCAGGTTTAATTTATATATAAAAAAAATCCCGGCCGGAGCCGGGATTTTTCGATGCTTGTAATAAGCCGTTATCTCAACAGGGTTACATCCCCTTTATACTCTACGTTGCGACCCAACCCGCATTTACCTTTAATATAGTAATAGTAGGTAGATACCGGTGCGTCTTCGCCTTTAAATTTACCGTCCCAGCCTTTGCTCAGGTCGGTAGAGAGGAACACCCGCTCGCCCATCCGGTTGTAGATGGCAAACTCGCGGAGTTCGAATGCGCCTTTGGGAACAATACGGTAGATGTCATTTACCTGGTCTTTGTTAGGAGAGAAGGCATTGGGCAGGTATACTTTACAGCAATCGCCAAAGCCCAGGTCGCTCATGAGACTATCGCGGCAGCCGTTGGCATCTACTACCAATAAAGGATATTTGCCAGGCGCGTAACCACGCAGGATTTCGGTTTGCTGCGCAGGGTTGGTGTACCAGTAATAGGTGTACGGAGAGGTACCACCCACCGCAACGGCCGTAGCAGCGCCATCATCATCGGGGCCTTCGCAATCGATGCGTTTCTCCTCTACTTTAACCTTTAATACTGCAGGTTCGTTTATCAGTACAAGGCTGTCTTTTCTGCAACCCAGGTTATCCGTTACCCTAACGTTGTAATGCCCCTGGCTCAGCTTATCAAAAATGCTATCGGCCTCGGCGTTAAACTCCATAAAGTATTGCAACGGATATACACCGCCGGTACTCTTAATGGTAATGGAACCATCGGCTTTGCCATAACAGCTTACCGCTTCTATGGCGAGTGTATAATTCAATTTCGATTTGCTGGTTATGGTCACATTGGTATCGCGTTTGCAACCTTTATGATCCAGCATATACACCGTATAGTTGCCAGCAGCCAGGCCGGTAAAGATATTGTTGCTGGTGAAGGTTACATTGTCGATAGAATAGGTGTAACCAATGCTGCTGCCGGAGCCAAAGATCTCAAACGAGCCATCTTTGGAATAAGAGCAGGTTGCCTGTTTTACCGTTAGCCCTGTAAAATGCAGTTGCCCCGGTTCTATAAGCGTGATGACCGTATCGGTACGGCAATTGTTATTGTCAAAAATAGTAAGCGTGTAGGTACCTGCCGATAAATTGGGGAACACACCAGAGGTTACCGGGGTACCGCTATTCAAGGCATATGTATAGGGCGAAATACCCCCGCTACCTGTAATGGCAATAGAGCCATCGCCGCTTTGGTAACATTTAAGGTTTACGCCTGTGAGCGAAGCCGTTACCACTTTAGTAGGCTGGTATAAGGCTACCGAAGTATCATGAATACAACCATTGGTATCTCTTACGTGAATGAGGTAAACACTGTCTTTAAGTCCCACAAAAACATTGCTGGTACCATAAGTACCATAGTTCATGGCATACATGTAACCCGGTGTACCACCAAAAGGATTAAGGGTGATGGTACCATCCAGCGAACCAAAACATTTTGGATTGGTCAATGTAGCATTCGGATTAATGTCGGCAGGCTGGTTAATGGTTACACTCGCATTATTAATACATCCATTGTTATCGCGCACGGATACCGGATAAGTTCCTGCCATCAGTGGGGTAAACGGATTGGTAGTGCCATATGCACCGCCGTTGATGGCATACGTATAAGGCAATGTGCCACCACCGCCAGTAATGGTAATGCTACCACCTGGCAGATTGTAACAAGTGGCATCGGTTTTACCTGTCGCAATGGTTATCACCAGAGAATCGGTAAGGGTAATGGTCGTATCCTTAATACAGCCGTTTACATCTTTGGTGTGGAACACATGCGTGCCGGCAGGTACCGGGCCCACCACCGGGCTGGCAGTATAGCCACCCGCATCAAAAGCATAAGTGTATGGCGCTACACCGCCAATAGCCGATAGGGTAACCGCACCATTGGCCAGGGTGGCACAGGTAGGGTTTTTAACCATCGCTTTTATGGCAATGCTATCGGGCTGGCCCAAAACCACTACCGAGTCTTTGCGGCACATATTCGCATCTCTTACCGAAATAGTATAGGTACCGGCAGTGAGACCACCCAAAACAGGGTTGGCGCCAAATGTGCCGCCGTTAATGGCATAAGTATAGGCTGGTGTTCCGCCCGCCGCGTTAATGGTGATGCTACCATTGGCATTGCTGTAGCACAAAGGCTGTTTAAGTACCGCTGCCAGCACCAGCGAATCGGGCTGTTTAATTACAATATTGGTATCCTTAATGCAGTTGTGCGCATCCTTAATGTGGAAAGTGTAGGTGCCTGCAGCCAACCCGTTAAAGAAAGAGGAGTTGCTATAAATACCGGTGCCTACAGCGTACACATAAGGTGCAGTACCTCCTGCAGCGTTGATCTGAACCGAACCGTTAACCTGGCCGTAACAAGGCACATGGGTAATGACCGGTTTAAAGATGAGGCTATCGGGTTGTTTAATGGTTACAGAAGTATCCAGGTAGCATTGGTCTACATCTTTAATATGCAGCACATAAGTGCCTATTGGCAGACCCGGATAATTAACCGGAGCCGGCACCGCAGCCGCTGTACCCAATGCAGTAGTATAAGGCGCGGTAGCGCCAAACGGCACTACCTGCAGGCTGCCATCGGTGCCGCCATAGCATTGCACATCGGAGATAACCACTGTAGCATGCACTTTAAGGGAATCATCGAGTTTAACCAATGTATCGAGTATGCAACCACGGCTGTCTTTTACATGCACATTATAGTTGCCCGAGGCAAGCCCTGTAAAATGGCCGGAGCCTACATAGCCACCACCGTTTAACTCATACTGGTATGGCGCTACGCCGTTATAACCTGTAATGTCGAGCACACCGGTAGCGAAAAAGTTACAGGGAGGCCTTGCCGCAAGCACCTGCGCGTGCACAGATGGCGGAGGGTCTATATTTACAATGGTATCGTAAGTGCAGTTTTTGGCATCTTTAAAATGGAGGGTGTAAGGTCCTACACCCAAACCGGTAAAAGTGGGGTTAGTACCAAATGCGCCCGTGCCTATTGCATACACATATGGCGCGGTACCATTGGCTACGCTTACCACGGTAATAGACCCATCGGTACTGTTTACGCAAATAGGTTTTGTAATGGTGAGTACCGGTGCAAATTTGGGAGGCGCATCCACGGTGATCAGCGTATCCTTATGGCAATTGTTTACATCCGTAGCCCGAATGGTGTATGTGCCCGGTGGCAGGTTATCATTTACCGTACCGGTGGCATTAATGGTTTTAATCGTGGTAGCGCCCTGCAATACCGTAATTACCCAGGGAGCATTACCAGAGGGAGTATAAGTAAGGTTGGCATTTTTATAGCAAAGCGCAGCATCGGTAATCACTGGTATTACAGCAGGCAATGGGTTTACAATAACCGTATATGCCAGCGTCTGTTTACTCGACAGCGGACAACCATTGTCCTGGAAAGTAAGGAAGAAATTATAGGTGCCGGGTGTAACGCCGGTGGTATTCCAGTTAAAGCTGGCAGACGGTGTAGCGGTACCATTGTTGGCTACGTTAAAAGTAGCACCCGCAGGTAAACCGGCAGCGGTAACGGTAATGGTATTGCCCGGATCGGGATCGGTAGGGTTAATGTTGAACCCGATCGTTTCATTCGAGCAAATCTTAACGGTGTAATTGTTAACAGATGTACCTCCGTTTACGCCGGATATAATACCGGTTGGCGGATTATTGTTACAGTTATTGAGCACCACAAAAGTCATTTCGCGCATACTTGTACCTACCAGGGCACCATTGCGGTATTCCGATACGCGGCCTACCACCAGCGAGGTCTGCACCAGGTTAGGCGTAAAACTCAGCTGCCCGGTAACGCCGCTAAAACTAAACCCGCCCGCGGCGGTTGCCAGCGGAGTGGTAGCGGTATACCCTGGTAGATAAGTTACGTTAACGCCACCGGGTTCGAGTCCCGGCACCAGGGCAAAAGTAAGCTGGTCGCCATCCGGATCTACTGCACCCTGGTTGTATTGCTGCGCTACGTTAATGCAGAAAAAAGGAGTAGGAATGGTAGTGTAGTAAGGCGATGAGTTATTACCGCCAGTATTATTCAGTGTGGCTTCGAGAATCATAACGCTTCCCCCACCTATGATCACATTGGTAATCGCATTACTCCGGCCAGAGCTGGTAGAACCACTCATAGTACCATTAAACTGGAACTTCCAATCTGTGCTTACAAATGGGATATTGATAAAGCTGGAGTAGATATATCTTTTTACGCCAGGTACAGAACCGCCCTTACAAGTAGTGTTGTTAAGCTGGCTGGGGCATACCGGCGATACCTCCACACCAGGCCCCTCCTGCGATAAGGTAATGGTGGTATAGAGCGTGCTACCATTGTAGACATCTACTAAAGGCGTTGCCCCCTGCAGGTTTGGAAACGCGCTGCCACTACAATCACCATAGATGATAAGCGTTACTTTGTACTGGTTTCCAGACTGGTAGGTGTAAAAAAGCTCCCCTCCAAAGATATGCGTTGCGAAACCGGAATAGGCACACAGCATCAACACGGTAAGGAGGGTAAATAATCGCGATAAAAATTTCATACAGGAAATGGGTTAAAAACGGAAGCAGCTCTCATACAGGCAATACACACCGGATCATCAATCCGTTAATCCCCATACATCAACATACCACGTTTTCATGGAATAGGTATTAAGCCGATAAAATACTACATTTTTCATATAGACAAAAGAAGGAGCCTAAAAAGTTGGTTTAAAATGAGACTTTTTGCGGTAAAGCAGCATTTTTACGAGATGAAAACGACCTTGCAACAACAATTGCACTGTATATTTGACGCTACACATGGCTATATCCCTACTCCGGTTCTCGCAATATGCTTTATACCGGTTCCTGCACTGGAACCCGGTACTTGCAGCGTTTATTGTAAGGGATGAGTGGCGGGGCGAGCGCAAGTATGGCATCAACACCTTTAGCCAGGACGATCTGCAAACCCAGGAAGTAACCGGGCACAACAAACCATTTGCCACCGTGTATGAAGGCGCCAGCTATTACCTGCTGGAGAAAGTACTGTCGCAATTGCACCCTTCGGATGCGGATATGATTGCAGATATCGGCTGTGGCAAAGGGCGCGCGCTTTGTGTGGCAGCACATTTTGGCTTTCGCAAACTGGCGGGTATCGATTTTTCGGCACCCTTCTGCCAGGAGGCGTGTAAAAACCTGCAACACACTGCCGGTCTAGTGGAGCATGCTATCGCCTACGAAGTGCACCATGCCGATGCACTGGAATGGCCTTTTCCTCCGGCGCTCAACCACTTTTTCCTGTTCAACCCCTTTGGCGAAACCGTTATGCGGCCTTTTATACACCGCATTATAGCCCATGCCCGGCAAACCGGAAAGAAAATAACTGTAGTATATTTAAGCCCCGTTTACAAACCGCTTTTTATTGAAAACGGGTTTACCGAAACCTTCCGGGTGCAAAAACACCAGTTGCTGGAAGGAACCATACTTGAATTTCAACCTGAGATAACATGACAGATGTAAAGATCGAAGCAGGATGGAAAACCGTTCTTGCCGACCAGTTCAGCCAACCTTATTTTGATGGGATTGTAAACTTCCTGAAAGTAGAAAAAAACGCAGGCAAAACCATTTACCCTCCCGGCCCATTGATTTTCAACGCGTTTGAACAAACGCCTTTCGATAAAATTAAAGTAGTACTGCTGGGCCAGGATCCCTACCACGGTGCAGGACAAGCCCACGGGCTTTGTTTTAGCGTGCAAACGGGCATTAAACCGCCACCATCGCTGGTAAATATGTACAAAGAACTGCATACCGACATTGGTATGGCCATGCCCCACCACGGCAACCTGGAGAAATGGGCGCAGCAGGGCGTACTTATGCTCAATACCGCCCTTACGGTAGAAGCCGCGCAGCCCATGTCGCACAGCAAAATAGGCTGGGAGCAGTTTACCGATTCGGTCATCCGCAAGATCTCCGATGTTAAAACCGGTGTGGTATTTATCCTCTGGGGCAAGTTTGCACAAGGCAAGGCTGCACTTATCGACGGCAGCAAGCACCACATTCTTACCGCGGCCCACCCCTCGCCTTTCAGCGCTTACAATGGTTTCTTTGGTTGCAGGCATTTTTCCAAAACCAATGATATACTGATGAAACAAGGCCTCGACCCTATAGACTGGGACGTGAATTAAGATGATATATTGTAGTTTTGCCCTCATTTATACGCATTTATGAAGCTGATCAAAGAGATACTCGGACGGATATATTGCCTATACGGGATCATTTTATTTACGGTTACGATGCTGATAGTGGTTATCCCTATCTGGATATGTACTAAAATGCCCGCTCCTCATAATGCCACACGGTTGCACAAGATATTCAGAGTATGGATGGGCGTATTTATGCCACTGGCGTTTTGCCCGGTGCGCCACCGCGGCTGGGAGAATTTTAAGAAAGGGAAAAACTATGTGGTGGTGTGCAACCACAATTCGTTTGTAGACGTACCTGTTTCCTCGCCCGGCATTCCCGGTCCTAATAAAACACTGGCCAAGATCGAAATGGCTAAGATTCCCATTTTTGGTATCATTTACAAAGCCGGTTCGGTACTGGTAGATCGTAAAAACGAGAAAAGCCGCCGCGAGAGTATGAATAAGATGCTCGAAGTGCTTAACCAGGGCTTGCACCTCTGCTTATATCCCGAAGGTACCCGCAACAAAACCAGCGAACCGCTCAAGACTTTTCACGATGGTGCATTTATAGCTGCGGTGCAGGCGCAGAAACCCATTATTCCTTCGCTTATTTTCGGTACCAAAAACATACTGGTATCGGGCAAGCCTTTTTATGCCTGGCCGCACAAGATCGAATTTCACTTTTTACCCGAGATTGAAACTGCCGGGCTCACCCTGCGCGATGTGCCCATGCTCAAGGATAAAATATTCGCGATCATGAAAGCACATTACGAGCAATACGAATACCTGGCTTAGTACAATTGTTGTCTATGAAAATTATGTTAGAAACCGAACGGCTTTGGCTGCGGGAACTGGAGCCGGAAGATGCACCGCATATTTTTGAACTGGATTCCGACCCCGAGGTGCATACTTACCTGGGCAGGCAGCCCATTACCCAATTGCAGCAGGCCAGCGATGCTATCGCGTTTATCCGGCAGCAAGACGTAGAAAAGGGTATAGGCCGCTGGGCAGTAATCGAAAAATCGACCAATGCTTTCTTGGGTTGGAGCGGTTTAAAATTGATTTCGGGCCCTATGCACGGGCAGCAGGATTTTTACGAACTGGGCTACCGTTTTATGAAAAAATACTGGGGCAAAGGTTACGCCACCGAAACGGCCCAAGCATTGGTGCAATACGGATTTGAAGTACTGAACCAAACGCAGCTCTTTGCCATTACCGATACGGGCAACGATAACTCCCGCAAGGTGTTGGAAAAAGCAGGCTTGCGTTTTGTCGATTACTTTATGCACGACGGAGAGGAAACGGCCTGGTATGAGATCAGGAAGGAGTCGTGAATAGTGAATGGTGAGATTGCCGTTCCTTAAATAAAGAGAGCACCCAACCGCAAACAATAACAAATACATGAGCAATAAAAATAACCCCAATCCCCGTAATTCAGGTGCCGCTGTACCCAAACACAGCTATATCAACGAATTCCTGGTAGCATGTCCCAAATGCCGCAAAAGCGCGGTAGTAGCTTACGAAGGTACCGAAGCCACACTTACCTGCGAGCATTGCAAGCACACAGAAAAATCGGCCGATCTTGTGCGTTATGCAGTTACCGTTAAGCGCAACTGCGAAACCTGCGGCAAAAGAGTAGAAAAAACCATACCCGAAAGCAAGGAAAAGGTAGAAGAGCTGGCCATTCCCTGCCCGCATTGCGGAACCGTACACACCTACAAACCCTGGAACGAACAATACCTGGTGCAGTACAGAAGCGCAGGTAAAACCGATACGGCTTTTAACCTGCCTTTATGGTTTCAGTACGATGTACGGGGTCACTTGTTCTGGGCCTACAACCATGCGCACATGGCAGAGATTCAGCAATATGTACTGGCTATGCCCAAAGAGCGTCATGTACTGTCCCGTAATCCTACCATAGAGCGCCTGCCCAATTTTGTTAAGGAAGAAAAAAACAGGGAAACGCTTATCCGGGTTATAGAAAATCTGTTGAAGAAGTAGGGAATGTGGTAATGAGATAATGTGCCAATGAACTAATGTGAAAATGGCTTACCGTTAGTAATTACAGGTATCTGAGCATGTCAAAACAATGTGCTAAGGTGAGCAGCAGCTCATCAGCAGAGATCCTTTATTTCGCTCCTGCGTCGCTCCCTGCATGGGCGGGGCTGGCGCAGATACAGGATGACAAGCTATTTTCGTTCAATACCAAAATGTGGCTGAACCCGCACAGGCGAGTACGTGAAGAGGGAGCAGCATCTCATCAACAGAGATCCTGCATTTCGCTCCTGCGTCGCTCACGCAGGATGACAGACTATTTTCGTTCATCATCAAAGGTGGCTGAGCTTGTCGAAGCCCCGCAATTCGTAATCTGTAATTTCGTAATTTCCCCTCACTAACCCTTCAATCTTATAACCATGATGATGACCATTGAAGAAGAAATACACGATACCGAGGCACGGTTGTTCAAAGCCATGACCTGCAGCGATATAGCCGTGCTGGATAAACTGCTGCACGAAGATCTGCTGTTCATTACCCCCGATGGGCAAGCCATTACCAAAGCAATGGATATGGACTCGCACCGGGCAGGCACTATGAAAGTAGCAGAAGCCGATTACACCATCGAAAACATTAACCTTATTGGCGATACCGCTGTGGTTACCATGGCTATGAAAGCCAGCGGTACCTTGCTGGGCCAACCCATTGCGGGCACGTTCCGGTACATCCGCATCTGGAAATGGTTTGGCATTGGCTGGCAGGTGATAGGCGGTAGCTGTACAGCGTTGTAATTGCAGTTTATTATAACACCAGCATACAGCCCCGCAGCATCCTTCGATCTATAAAAGCAATCGACTAACCAGCATTTAGTCCATTCATCATTTGTGCGTATTAAATTAATGGTAGCATCGGTATATTTCAGGTGCTTAATCTACCTTTATCTTATGAGCGCAATCTACACCTGGAAGAAAAAACTGTTCGACAACCAAAGCACCATTCTGCAGAACGAAAACCCTGTGGGCCAACTCAATATTGGCACCTGGACACCCAACGGCGAAGGTTTTTTCGAAAACCAAAAGCTCAGGTTTGTGCTTAAAGGCTGGACATACCAAACCGTGGAAATTGTAGACGCAACCAATGGTATGGTGCTGGGTGTGGTTAAACTCAACGGTATCTGGACCAAAGCGCAAATTATACTCAACTCCGGACTTATCTACAGCTGGAAAGTAACCAACTGGCTCAACACCAAATGGATACTGGACGGTGCCGATGGTACACAGGTTATTTACGATAATGATATGGGCAGCAAAGGGTCTATCACAAACCAGCAAGGCTCCCCGCTGCTGGTACTTACCGGCTTGTACATTGCCCATTTTATTGGCCGTATGACGCTGCTGGTAATGGCTATCCTATTCATACCCCTGTTCCTGAGAATCTTATAATAACAGCTTATAAACCATCCCTATGCGCTTTCTTTCCAAAGCAATAATGGCACTGCTACCGGTTCTCTGTGGTATGCAGGCACAAGCCAGGCACCACAACTGGCAGCATACCATTGATACCCTCCTGCAATCTAAAACACCCCGCACCTTTAATGGTAATATTCTTATCGCTAAAAACGATAAAATCCAGTACCAGAAAAGCTATGGCTACCAGGATATACCCGGCAAAAAGGCCCTGGTTGCAGACCAGCAATTTATAGTAGCCTCTATAAGCAAGCAGATTACTGCGGCATTGGTGCTGCAACAGGTTGCAAAAGGAAACATAGACAGGCAAGCTGCCATTCGCAGGTATTTACCCGATCTGCCAGATGCCTGGGCAGATTCTATTACCGTACACCAGTTGCTCTGCCATACTTCGGGTGTGGTATGGACAGGAGAATCGCTGGCTTTTGCACCCGGTTCTAAATTTACCTATTCCAATTACGGTTACCTGCTGCTGGGCGATATACTGGGAAAAGTAACCGGAAAAACATACAACGAGCTGGCCAATAATTTGTTTAAGGAGTATGGTATGGCACGCTCCGTTTCTTACGACCCCGAGGGTAAAATGGAAGCCCCCAAATGGCTGGCTACCGGCTATGCAGAGCAGGCAAATGGCACCTTCCGTACCGATGATAGTGTGCTTTGGCATATTGCCCCAGCTGCCGGTGGCATTATTTCTACCGTACCCGATCTCTTGCGTTGGAACACCGCCCTGCATGGCAAAAAAATCCTGAACGACAGTTGTTACCGTTTCATGACCACACCCTCTGCCAACAGGGCACACCGCTGGGGCACCATTGGCTATGGATATGGTGTGCAGATCGATAGTATTGATGGATTAAAAGAAATAAGCCACAATGGCTATTTTAACGGGTATATCGCTACCCTGCTGTATTACCCGGCCTCCCGCACTTCTATCATCATCCTCGAAAACATATCTCCCGATTCCGGCAATATGCCCAGGGCTTTCTATTTCCATGATGAAATACGCAAAATAGTACGGCAGCAGTTGTTGGATTAAGTTCCCGAATGGGATAATGAACGAATGAACCAATGTGCTAATGTTAGCAAAGCCCGTTGGACGTAAAGCAAGCGCAGTATCTCCTAAAAAAAGATCCTGCATTTCTCCTTCAATCTTCAGGAGTAACGCAGGATGACAACATAGCATATGCGGGTACATTGTCCAATTAGTCCATTTACACATTAGCTCATTGTTAAATTAGCACATTGACGCATTGCTAGAACGAATCCATAAAGTCTCTCCGCCTTTGCAGTCGCAGATCCTGGAGTACAGTGGCTTTTACATTTATCGAGAAATTGTAGCTCCTTCGGGTACCAAAAGGAATTACACCCAGACGCATATCCCAGCAGTGGAGATCGCGGTATATATCAAATGAAGTGATCTGTATCTTTTTTCCCACCAGGTCGTAACCGGTAGAGAAAGCCACCTTCCAACGGGCGGTTACGTTAAAGTCGCCGGTAACGCGAATACTGTTGTCGGCAATAATCATGGTATCGCGCTTGGTTACATTGGTCACCGCCTTACGAATACTCAGACTGTAGTTTACGTTCACATTCCAAGGAATGTCAAAGTCTGCGTATTGGTCCAGTGTACTCAGCAGGTACTGGTTATCGGGCTGGCTCAGAATGCGTTTCTTCGCCGCCTGGTTCTTGCCTTTGGAGTTAAAACTACCGCCCACCGACACACTTGCATCGGTAAAGTTGAGCAGTTTACCCCCCTGGTTTACCTGCAATATATTAACCCTCCGCATCTGGGTTTTGTCAAACACATACGGGTCAAAATTGGCGGTGGCCGAGATATTCAGTTTCTGGAACAGTAAGGTAGAGAAGTTAAGGTTTACCGGGCTCCAGTTAAAGCTGTCTACCGCCATGTTATAGCTGGTAGCAATGCCTAAACGGTCTATCAGGTTCATTTTCTTAAACCCGGTGGCAGAATCCTTGCTGCTGCGCACTTTCATCTGCACGTTATTGTTCAGCGAGAAATTGATCATACCCTGCTTGCCCGAACTCGGAATACCGATTGGCGCGCCATCGTAGTACGACAGCATGGTTACGTTCTTGAACGAACTATCCAGGTAGGTTTTGTAATAATAATGGTATGGCGAAGCAGAGAAATCGGGTTTGTAACTAAGCGATACCGATGGGTACATTACATGGCGAATCGCTTTAACAGCACCTTTCTTGAATTGCAGCATACCAAACAGTTGCGTGCTCAATGTAGCACTGGCATTGTAATCGCGGGCGGTATAAAAACCGCTGTTGGAAAGCGTGTCCAATCCGTTCATAGCCGGATCAAAATAGCGCTGCGATTGTTTGGTGTACCAATATTCGTTGTAATTGGCAGCAGGTGTAAAAGTGAGGTATTTGAAAATCTTATAACTCGCCGAGATGGGAATGCTGTGCTGGAAACCATTACGGAAATCGCTCAATGCAATATTGCTGAACTTGAATGAAGAATCGGCTATAAAAGTAATATCGTTAATACCCGTAAAGGTGTAAGAGAAACCAATTTTTTCGTACCAGCGCGGCGTGGTTATCACATCCGATTTACGCTGGAAGGGATTTACCTGCGCCACGTTAAACGTTACGCTGGGCAGGTTTACATACACTTCTTTGGTACTGCTGTTTTGGGTGTGCCGCCCGGTGATAGACAGGTTAAACGGTTTACCAGCCCATGTTTTGCTGTAGTTAATGCTCGACCCGATCTGATTCTGTACAATCTGGTTTACATTATACGACAGCACCTTGTTGGCATTGTTAGACCGGATATTGATGTCGGCAGAGAAGTTGGTACCCGGAAAAGCTTTGGGATCGATGCGGTGGTTTAACTTAATAACAAAATCGCGGCTTTCGCCCTGGTAGCCCGGGCTGTATTCGTCGCCCAGCTTGGTGTAACCATATTCTAGACCAAAACTACCGCTGTAACGGTATTTCTTAATGTATTGCGATGCCGCAGCCGCACGCCAGGTGCCATAAGAATAAAACGTAGCCGTAGCCAGCAGGTCTACATAATCGTTAATGGCAAAATAATAGCCCAGATCGCGCAGGCCCACACCATATTGCTCACTTATCTCGTAGGTAGGCAGTTTAAAGCCCGAGCGTTGCCCTTTCTTAATAGGAAACATGCCCAACGGCAGCACCAGCGGTGTAGGAATACCTTCGATATTGATAAACGCGGGGCCGGTGGCAATCAGTTTTTCGGGAATGATCTTAATTTTTCGGGCGCTGATGCCAAAGTGCGGTGTATCGAGGTTGCAGGTGGTGTACACATTCTTCCAGCCGTAAATACTCTGATCGGCATTCCGCTTGATCTGCTCACTCAGCACAAATCCCTGGTCGTATTGCGAGCGCACATTACGCACCAGTGCGCGCTGACTTTTAAAATTATATTGAATACGGTCGGAGACAAAGTTTTCAGATCCCTGCTTAAAATCGGGGCGGTTAAGGAAGGTGCCTGTGGAGTCGGTTACCGGCTCTGCCACTACTTCCTGGGAGTTAAGGTCGTATTCAATAGTACCGGCATCCAGTTGCAGATCCTGCCATTTTACATTGGGTTTGCCCCACATGTTAATCTTCTTGCTCTCCATGTTAAAGAGCAGCGAATCTTTGGCGGTATATTTCACCTCGTCGGTAAGTGCGCTTGGCGAAATCACAATTCCCGAAGTGTCCATCCAGTTCAGGGTTTTCTTGCTGCTATCACTTACGAGTGTATCTTTAGGGGCATTAAGCGTCACCCCTGCTTTTAAGGTGTCGGTCTGGGCCTGAACAGGCGAGTAGCACCGCAACAAAGCAATGAGAAAAACGGTTGTATAAATACAACAGCTTAAAAAAGATTTTTTTCGATTATTTTTACGTCCGCAACGCATAAAACGTTGCAAATTTAGCGTTTATAATGACTTTTAACCTATTTTAAACCTCCGGCAGAAAATAATAATTAGCGGCTGATGATGAATAGATTTATTAATACGTGTTTGTTTCTGAGCCTCACGCTGCTCATGGCGGTTCCTTTTTCAGGTATGGCAGCCCGTCAGGTAAAGAAAATTGTGCTTGATGCAGGCCACGGAGGCAAAGATCCGGGGGCCAGGGGCGCTATTTCCAACGAAAAGGATATTACACTTGCAGTAGTACTTAAACTGGGCCAGCTTATTCAGCAGAATATGAAGGATGTGCAGGTGGTGTATACCAGAACGGTAGACATCTACCCTTCGCTGAGCGAGCGCCACGAAATTGCCAACAGCGCCAAAGCCGATCTGTTCATTTCGGTGCACGTAAACTCTACCGCGGGTACCACTACCCGTGTGTACTCAGGTACCAAAAGGGTAAAATCGGGCAAAAAGTATAAAACAGTACCCGTTTACCGTACCATACACAACCGCGAAACCTCACGCACCGGTACCGAAACTTATGTATTGGGATTGCACCGCACCGGGCAAAAAGAAGATGCCCTGGCCGATAATGCCGATATGGTGGTAGATGAAGGCGGTATGCTTAACCCCAATGATCCGCAAACGGCAATTATCATTGCGCAATACTCACAGGCTTATCTCGACAAAAGCATTAACCTGGGTGCCAAAATTGAGGCAGAGTTTGCCAAAACCCGCCGCAGCGATGGTGTAAAGCAAAAAGGACTTGAAGTACTGGCCGGTAGCGCCATGCCCGGCGTACTGGTAGAGATTGGTTTTATCAACAACCCCGAAGAAGAACGTTTTTTAAATACTCCGGAAGGCATTACCAACGTATCGCAATCGATATTTAACGGCATCAGGAATTACAAGAGCGAGATAGAAAGAGGAAACAAAATAAACCAAACCAATAATGGCAATTAAAATCTCCAAAGAGGTGCGCATCGGTGCGCTTGCAATCGTTTGCATCGTGATCTTTATTTTAGGTTTTAATTACCTGAAAGGAAACGATATATTCAGTAAGGAGCACCAGGTGTACGCGGTATATAACAATGTAGACGGGCTGCTGCCGGCCAATGCGGTACAGCTCAATGGCCTTGCCGTGGGTAAGGTTCAGTCTATTAAAGTGATGAACGAGTCTGGCAGCCTTATGCTGGTAACCATGAGCATTGACAAACGCCTGAACATCCCTTCAGACTCGCGCGCCATCATTACCAGCCCGGGCCTGCTGGGCGATAAAGTGGTAAAACTGGTATTTGGCCAGTCTGCCCAATACGTAAAAGACGGCGATACCATTAATTCGCTTATGCTTAAAGACCTGATGGGCTCTATCCAGGATTCGCTGCTGCCCATCGTTCCGGGTGTTAAAAGTACCCTGGCCTCGCTGGACACTACCGTTAAAGGCCTGTCTAACATGGTAGATGCCGAAGCACAGCAAAACCTGAAAGAAACCCTGCGTAACCTGAATGAGACCGTAAAAAGCCTCAATACCCTGAGCAATGCACTGGCTAAGCAAAGCACCGCTGTGGCAGGCATTGTGCAGAATGTAAACGGCTTTACCACCAACCTGAACAAGAACAACGAAAACATTTCGGGCATACTCACCAATACCAACCAGCTTACCGAGCAACTGTCGCAGGCCAAGATTGCAGAGACCATGCAATCGCTGCAATCTTCTGTAAATGAGCTGCACGGTATTATGAGCAAGATCAACAACAGCGAAGGCTCGCTGGGACTGATGGTAAACGACAAGCAATTGTACAACAACCTGCAATCTTCTTTAAGCAGCCTCGATGTGCTCATGGGCGATATCAAAGCGCATCCATCCAGGTATATCAACATAACCGTTTTTGGCCGCAAACCTAAACCCGAGCCAGTACAGCAATAGATTATATGAAGTTTTTCCGTGTCTGCCTGTGGTGTATACTGGTTTGTTGTGGGGCTGTAGCGCAGGCTCAGATGCCATCTTTTGGCAAAATAGATTCGTCTAATGTAAAGCTGATACAGATTACCCGTGCCGATTTTGTAGATGGATTTAAAGATGCCGCCGGCAAAGATGTGCAGAAACTGATCGGCAACGTTCAGATTGTACACGATGGCAATACCATGAACTGCGATAGCGCCCTGCTCTCGCAACAATCCAATTCTTTTGAAGCCTGGGGCAATGTAAGCATTGTGCAACCCGACGGCTCTACCGCATCGGGCGACTACCTGCGCTATACCGGAAACAGCAAAACCGCTTTTATGCAGGGCAGCGTATCGCTCAGCGATGGCCAGTCTACCCTGTGGACCGAGGAGCTGGATTACAATATGGCTACCAAGATAGGTAACTACTACAAAGGCGGTACCCTGCTCAACAAAAGCACCACCCTCTCCAGCGAAACGGGAAACTATAACCTCAATACCAAAAACGCGCTTTTTGTAAACAATGTGGTGGTAAACGACCCGGAGTTTAATATTGTATCGGATAAGCTCTCTTACAATACCAATTCCAAAGTGGTTACTTTTCTTGCGCCCTCCATCATCAGCAATGCAAAATCTACAATCTATTGCCAGAACGGAACCTACGATTCTAAAAACGAAATAGCCCTGTTTGACCAACGGGCCCGCATCATCAACGAGAACCAGCTTATAGAAGGCAACAACCTGTACTACAATAAAAAAACAGGTTATGGCAAAGCCAGCGGGCAGGTAGTTATTTCCGACACCGTTCAGCGCATTACCATTTTCAGCGGTTTTGCCGACTACAACGAAAAAACAAGATCGTTCAAAGCCTATATCGATCCGGTAATGCTTATGCGCAGCAATGGCGATAAAGACAGCCTGTTTTACAAAGCCGATACTTTTTTTGCCGCCCCGGTTATTAAAAGAAAAACCATTGGCATTATTCCCGATACGCTTAAAACCGCACCTGCCGATTCGCTGAAACGCAATACCAGCATAGAAAAACCAGCAGAAGCTGCCAAAAGCAAGAAGAATAAGAAAAAAGACAAAGGCTCAAAAGATGCAACTATAACTATTGCACCAACAACCAATATAGTACCGGTAGATACTATTGATGCCAACATTCCCGACTCATTGGTAAAACGTTATTTTATAGGTTACCACAACGTGCGCATTTTCTCCGATAGTCTGCAAGGTGTAGCCGATAGTTTGTATTACTCACAGCAGGATTCTATTCTGCGCCTGTACAAAGACCCTATACTCTGGAAAGCGCAAACCCAGCTCAAAGGCGATACCATGTACCTGCATACCGTACACAACAAGTTGCGCAAAGTAGACATTATGGGCAATGCCTTTATGATTCAGAAAGAACCCAAAGGCCCGCTGTACAACCAGGTTAAAGGTAAATACATAGATGCACACCTCGATACCGCACAGCGCATTAACGATATGCTGGTAAGGGAAAACGCCGAGTGTATCTATTACGCCAAAGATGATAATGGCGCCTACCTGGGTGTAAACAAATCGGAAAGCGCCCGCATTAAAGTTTTCTTCAAAAACAACGAAGTGATACAGGTAAAAATGGAAGAAAACATCGATGGTGGGTTTAAACCATTAGGCAAAGTAGATCCTTCGGAATTGTTGCTCAAAGACTTTAAATGGATACTCGACCGCAGGCCCAAATCGAGGGCGGAGTTTGGTTTTTAACCCCATGAACATTACAAACTGCGTGCTTTTTGTTGTATATTCATGGCTCAGGCCGCACATACCCGATCAGGCGTTTCGGCAGGTGTGCGCGCATAATTGCATACCAGATGACGCAACAACAATCTTCCTGGAAACCCAAAACTGTAATTGGTAAAATACTCATCTCCCCTATCCTGGAATTTATACAGGACAGCCGGGCGGTTGGTATTACACTGATTGCCTGCACACTCCTTTCGCTCTGGCTTACCAATTCGGGCTTTGCTACCGAGTACCTCGCTTTCTGGGCCAAAGAAGTGCACGCACCTTTTCCTACCCTTCACCTGCCCCACACGGTTTTGCACTGGATCAACGACGGGCTTATGGCTTTGTTCTTTTTCCTGGTAGGGCTGGAGATTAAACGGGAACTCACCATTGGCGAACTATCCACTGTTCAAAAATCAATGCTGCCGCTATTTGCCGCGCTGGGTGGCATGCTGGTACCGGCAGGTTTATACTTTTTAATCAATGCCGGCACACCTTACGAAAGAGGTTGGGGCATACCCATGGCCACGGATATTGCGTTTTCGCTGGGTATTCTGTCATTGCTGGGTAGCCGGGTACCTTTCGGGCTTAAGGTTTTTCTTACCGCACTCGCCATAATCGATGATCTCGGTGGCATTCTCACCATTGCTATTTTTTACACCGAAACCATACATGTGGAATATCTTTTTGTAGCCGCAGGACTTATGGTTTTGCTGCTGGTGCTCAACAAGCTCAAAGTGCAGCGCTTGTTCCTCTACTATATTCCGGGTATTATACTTTGGTATTGCATTCTCAACTCAGGTATTCATGCCACTATTGCGGGTGTGTTGCTGGCGTTTACCATTCCCCTCTCGCGCATCGAAGAGCTTATCCATTCGCTGCACGACCCGGTAAATTTCATCATCATGCCATTATTCGCCCTGGCCAATACGGCCATTGTGCTGCCATCGGAATGGTCGGGTGTTTTTAAGTCTACTATTAATTACGGTATTCTTGCAGGTTTATGCCTGGGCAAGCCGCTGGGTATTGCTATCATCAGTTTTATAGCGGTTAAATGTAAACTGGGTTCCCTGCCCGATGGTGTTAACTGGCATCATATTGTAGGCGCTGGCATTATTGCAGGTATAGGCTTTACCATGTCTATCTTTATTGCCACACTCGCATTTGCAGATAACGACCACCAGCTTATAGCCAAAGTAGCCATTATCATGGCCTCTATGCTATCGGGCATTGCCGGTTTTACCTATCTCATGCTGCTGAGCAAGAAACAGACAGTAGCAAAAGAACATTCGTCAGAGCCAGGCACCTAAGCAGCACTATACCATCCTGCGCCAATGGGGGGCTCAGCCACCCAAATTCGTTAATTCACTAATCCATTAATCCGCAATCCGATAATTTGTTAATCCGTAATCCGGGCTTCGGCAAGGCCTGGCACCGGAATACGTTAATTCGCTAATCCATTAATCCGCAATCCAAAAATTCGCTAATCCACCAATCCCACCATATGCCCGTAAAACCAATACCCGAAGGATACCATACCATTACCCCTTACCTGATTGTAAAGGATGCCAATAAACTGGTGCATTTTTTAAAAGTCGCTTTTGACGCGCAGGAGATTCGTAGCACTGTTACCCCCGAAGGATTGGTAACACATGCCGAGCTCAAAATCGGAGATTCTATGCTCATGATTACAGAAGCCAGCGATACCTATACCGAAATGCCCATCATGCTCTATTTGTATGTGCCCAATGTAGATACCTTGTACGAAAACGCGCTAAAAGCTGGCGCCGAAAGCCTGGTAGAACCGCAAAACATGTATTACGGCGACCGTTGTGCAGGTGTGCGCGACCACTCGGGCAACCAATGGTGGCTGGCTACGCATGTAGAAGATGTAACCGACGAAGAACTGGCACGAAGAGAGGAAAAATACCGCAACGAACACGAAGGATAACACCAGAGTACCACTAATTTTCCCGTTTGTGATACTTTGCTGCCTGCAGGAAACCTACATTTGCGCTATCATAATTACCAACAAGTGAAACAAGATATTTTCGATAACATCCGTAACCGCCGCACGGTAAAGCCGGCGTTGATGAATGGTAAAATCATTGCCGACGAAACCATCACATCGCTGCTGGAAATGGCCGACTGGGCACCTACCCACGGACATACCGAACCCTGGCGTTTTATCGTTTTCCGTCATGAGGCATTGCAGGACTTTTGTGCTGCGCATGCGGAGCTGTACAAGCAGATTACGCCCGAAGAGCGTTTTCTGCAGGCTACATATGAAAAATTACAGAAGCAGGGCGAACTGGCTTCGCACCTGGTTATTGCCTACATGAAGCGTGGCGACAATCCTAAAATTCCTGAGCTGGAAGAGATTTGTGCTACAGCCTGCGCTATTCAAAACTTTTTGCTGGCAGCACAGGCCCAAGATCTGGGCGTGCTCTGGAGCACAGGCGGCTTAACCTACAACCCGGCGTTAAAAACGCACCTCGGTTTGTCCGAAACCGATCAGGTGCTGGGCCTGCTGTACGTAGGTTTAACAGACGAACCTAAAAAACAAGGCCGCAGAACAGTGCCATTGGCTGTAAAAGCGGTTTGGAAATAGCATTGAAAAAATTTAAAGATGTCATGCTGTTCTAATGAAGAGATGCTGCTCTCCTGCGTCGGCAGCATGACAGATTATATTCCGATCTCATCCCTGCCCGCTCATGCGGGGAAGTATGAAGGAGCAGCATCCCTATCACTGAGATACTGCTTTCCCACATCGGCAGCATAACAGGTATATAACGAAAAGTCCCGCCTTCAATTGAAGGCGGGACTTTTCTATTAGCTATGAAAGCTGGCTTATTTAGCCGCGTCCATTTTCTTTTTAACTGCAGAAGCCTGGTCCAGTTTGTCGAGACGAGTGTAGGTTTCTCTCAGCGCGAACAGTGAACGCGTGTAAGTATCTTTCTCGTTATCGGTCATTTTGGCTTTACTTTCCAGTACTTTAACCGCTTTTTCGAGGTAAGGCAGCGCCTGTTCGAAAACCTTGTTGCGTTGTACTTTCAGATCATCAAACTTCTTGATCTCGGCAGAAGAAGTACCAGTGATCTTGTTCATCTGGTTGTTGATCTCTACTGCTTTGTTGAAGTATACTACCCCAACGTTGTAGTTTACATCTGCATTCTCTGGCTGCAATTCAATCGCAGTCTGGTATGCTTTCATAGACTTGGCAGCATACTCTTCAGACTTGGCTGGTTTAGGCAGATCTTTACCGTCTTTGTCTTTAGGGTTAGCCAGGTTATCGTAAGTAATACCCAGGTTATACTGCAGCTCAGCATTTTTAGGATCTTTAGCGATAGCCTCTTCCAGTTTTGCAACCAGTACATCCTGCTTACCGGCAGCAATATAAAAGTTCAGCTCTTCGTTAATCAATTGCTGATTGGCAGGATAAGCCTTACGGCCTTCTTCGATCACCGCCATCATTTTATCGGTATTGCCTTTTTTCTTGTAGGCATCTACCAGCAGCAGATAGATCTCTTCGTTCTGAACAATCGGATTGTTTTTGAGTTTTTCCAGTACAGGAATCGCTTCTTCTGATTTGTTCAGCGACAGTGCACTGGCGGCGCTCAGGTAACTCGATTGGGTAGCTACGGTATCGAATTGCGGAATGTTTTTATAAATGCTTCCACCCTGGATGTTGAAGATGCTGGCAGTTGTATTGAAAGCCTTGCCCGATTGCTCATAATTTTTGTTGTTATAAGCTACCACACCATCATTGTAAAAATGGTAAGCAATTTTTTGCAGGTTGTCTGCAATGGCTTCCTTTTCATACTTAGGATCCAGTTCCCATGCTTTTACATAAGCCTCATAAGCTTTCTGAGTAGGGTTGGCATCCAGGTTTTTGAATGCAGGATTCTCTTCCATAGATTGGTACACCAGTCCTTTTACATACCATGTTTTAGGGTTGTTACTGGTGCTCTCATTGGTGCTGGCAGCGTCAATAGCTTCTTTAGCCTTGTTCAGCTCCCCGAACTTAATATAGTTCAGCGCCGACTGGATGTTCGCTTTCTGCGCGTTAGCAGCTACAGAAGCCAGTCCTAATGAAACGAGCAATACGGATTTTTTCATTGTTTACAACTTGTGATTAGCAATTATTGGTTGTTATCAGTGTCTGCGTTTCCGGCTTCAGCAGCTCCGGCGTCGCCACCTTCTTCAGGTGCGTTGTCTCCGGCATCCTCTGTTCCTTCGGCAGCGGTGTCTGTTTCTTCTGTTTCGTTTTTGTCTACTACGCGGTCTTCGATAGAAGCGATCGCTGCAATTTCATCATCCTCATCGAGGTTAATGAGTTTTACACCCTGCGTGGCACGGCCAGCCTCACGGATGTCGGTAATGGCCGTACGGATGGTGATACCCGATTTACAGGTAATCATCAGATCGGCTTCTTCATTTACCAGCAGCAAACCTACCAGTTTTCCGGTTTTCTCGGTAATACTGATGGTTTTAACCCCTTTACCGCCACGGTGGGTAATGCGGTATTCATCTACCGGTGTACGTTTACCCAAACCTTTTTCAGACACTACCAGTACGGTGCTGGTCTGGTTGTCTTTGTCGATGCAAAGCATACCTACCACTTCATCGCTCTGGTCGTCTACTTCGATACCGGTTACACCGATTGCGCCACGGCCTGTAGGACGTACATTCGCTTCATCGAAACGGATAGCACGGCCGCTGCGGATGGCCATCATAATGTAACAGTTACCATTGGTGAGCTGCGCATCCAGCAGCTGATCGCCTTCCTGGATGGTAATGGCATTTACACCGGTCTGGCGGGGACGGCTAAAGTCTTCGAGTGAAGTCTTTTTGATTACCCCGTTTTTGGTACACAGTACGATATAGTTGTTTTGAACAAAGTCTTTATCCTCGAGATTTTTAATGTCGATGATGGCGCGCACTTTATCGTCCGGAGGCAGTTGCATCAGGTTCTGGATGGCACGGCCTTTAGCGTTTTTCTCGCCTTCGGGTATCTCGTACACTTTAAGCCAGTAGCAACGTCCTTTTTCGGTAAAGAACAGCATCGTATGGTGGGTAGATGCCACAAACAGGTGTTCGATGTAATCTTCCTCACGGGTACGGCCACCCATAGCACCACGTCCGCCACGTTTTTGCGCACGGTAGTCTACCGCAGAAGTACGTTTGATATAACCCAGGTGAGAAATGGTAATCACCACATCTTCGTCTGCGATAATATCTTCGATACGCATTTCGCTGGCCAGGTATTGAATTTCGGTACGACGCTCGTCACCGAATTTTTTCTTAACGTCTTCCAGCTCTTCTTTGATGATCTTAAAACGCAGTTCTTCGTTACCCAGTATTTCGTTAAAGTAAGCGATCTGTTTCATTACCTCGTCGTACTCAGCGTGAATCTTATCGCGCTCCATGCCGGTCAAACGTTGTAACCTCATTTCCAGGATAGCCTTGGCCTGAATCTCGCTCAGGTCAAACTTGGAGATCAGTCCCTCGCGGGCTTCATCCGGTGTTTTAGAACCACGGATCAGGCTTATCACTTCATCGAGGTGATCGAGCGCAATCAGGTAACCTTGCAGGATGTGGGCGCGTTTCTCGGCCTCGGCCAGATCGTAACGGGTACGGCGCACCACCACTTCGTGACGGAAAGCCACGAACTCAGAGATCAGATCCTTGATGTTGAGAATACGCGGACGGCCGTTTACCAGCGCCACGTTGTTTACACCAAAAGAGGTTTGTAATTCGGAGTATTTGTACAGTTGGTTGATGATAACCTGTGCAATAGCGTCTTTCTTCAGATCGATTACCAAACGCATACCATCACGGTCACTCTCATCGCGCACATCGCTTACGCCTTCAATCACCTTCTCGTTTACGAGCTGGGCAATTTTCTGGTGCAGCACGGCTTTATTTACCTGGTAAGGCAGTTCGTAAATGATGATCTGCTCTTTACCGGTTTTGGTCGTTTCGATATTAACCTTACCTCTTACCACTGCGCGGCCACGGCCGGTAGCGAAAGCCTGTTTAATGCCTTCGTAGCCGTAAATGATACCGCCGGTAGGGAAATCGGGCGCCTTGATGTGTTTAATCAGGTCGTCGATGGTAATTTCCTTATCGTCGATATAAGCGCAGCAGGCGTCAATCGTTTCGGTGAGGTTGTGCGGCAGCATATTCGTAGCCATACCTACCGCGATACCAGAGGCACCGTTTACGATAAGGTTGGGAATACGCGTAGGCATTACGGTAGGCTCCTTGAGGGAGTCATCGAAGTTAAGCTGGAAATCTACTGTGTCTTTATCGAGGTCTTCCATGATAGCTTCTGCGACTTTCTGAAGGCGAACCTCCGTATAACGCATCGCTGCCGCGTCGTCACCATCGATAGAACCGAAGTTACCCTGACCGTCGATCAAGGGATAGCGGAGGCTCCAGGGTTGTGCCAGACGTACCATGGTGTCGTATACCGATTTATCACCATGCGGGTGATATTTACCGAGTACTTCACCTACGATACGTGCAGATTTTTTATAGGGTTTGTTGTGCACAACTCCCAACTCAATCATACCGAACAACACCCTGCGGTGTACCGGCTTCAAACCATCACGAACATCGGGCAGGGCACGGCCCACGATAACCGACATCGAATAATCGATGTAAGCGGTTTTCATCTGCTCCTCAATGTTTACCTGAATAATATTCCCGGAATCAAAGTGCTCCTCGGGCTGATCGGATTGCATCTCATTGTTATTTTCCATGCAGAAAACGAATGTTTTTTGGACAATTGGCAAATATACCTAAAATACCCCTATTTATCTAATCTTTCCAAGGGTTTTTGGGCACAATAAACTACTGAATTCCAGTTATTTCAGTTCCTGCTTTTCGGGCCTGGTGCCAGGCTTCTTCAAAATGGCTACCGTAAGGCGGCTTACGCATACCAGGTGCTCCTTTTCGTCGTGGATTTTAATATCCCACACATGCGTAGAACTTCCCAGGTGTAAAGGCATTACCGTGGCCGTAACAATACCACTGCGTACCCCACGAATGTGGTTGCAGTTGATTTCCATCCCAACGCATATCTGCGCAGCCTGGTCTATACACATCCAGGAGGCCACACTGCCAATGGTTTCGGCCAGGGCGGCAGAGGCGCCACCGTGGAGCAGGCCGTAAGGCTGGTGCACATGCTCGTTTACCGGCATTTGCATCTTTAAAAAATTGTTACCGATTTCGGTAAAGGTCATGTCGAGATGGGCCGCGAGGGTATGCTTTCCGGTAGCGTTAAGCATTTCGAGACTCATATCGGGGTGTTTCCAGATTTTCATATGAATAAAACAAACATTTATCAACAATAAATCTCCGCAAATAAATTCTTATTGCTTAATTTTAGCGTTTTTTTGCAGAATACTGAAACTGTTTTGCCATTACTATGGAAAATATCTTAATCGTTGGTGCAGGCAAGTCGTCAACTTACCTCATTAAGTACCTCATTGAACAGGTATCAAAGTTACGCTGGA
Organism: Chitinophagaceae bacterium; assembly: GCA_031546985.1. GTDB lineage: Bacteria > Bacteroidota > Bacteroidia > Chitinophagales > Chitinophagaceae > JAVBJN01. The sequence goes on along the minus strand of JAVBJN010000025.1, from coordinate 15,628 downwards.
AATTAACTATTGCTGACGCCAATCCTATTTCCATTCGCGAAAAGACCGGTGCTACTGAATTTGCGACTATTGTTGAACTGGATATAAACAACGAAACAGAACGCCGCAACCTGGTAAAACAGCACGATATTATCGTATCGCTGATGCCTGCTCATTTGCATGTATTGCTGGCCAAGGATTGTATCGATTTCAGTAAACACCTCGTAACCGCCTCTTACGTTTCGGATGAAATGCGCTCGTTTGACGAAGCTGCACGTAAAAAGAACGTGGTATTCATGTGCGAGCTGGGTCTTGATCCGGGTATCGACCACATGTCTGCATTGCAGGTGATTCACTCTATCGAAAAACGCGGCGGTGTAGTACATGGCTTTAAATCGCATTGCGGTGGCCTGGTAGCCCCACAGAGCGACAATAATCCCTGGCACTATAAAATATCCTGGAACCCGAGAAACGTGGTACTGGCCGGCAAAAGCGGCGCAGACTACCTGTTGGAGAATAAAGTAAAACATGTGCCTTACGAAGAGCTGTTTGCCAACGCACCTACTACCCATATTAAGGGTTTTGGTGAGCTGGCCTACTACCCTAACCGTGACTCACTGAGCTACAAAGACCTTTACAATCTGAAGCATTGCCACACCTTTGTGCGTACTACCCTGCGCTATGCAGAGTATTGCAAGGGCTGGAATGCGGTAATACGCCTGGGCCTGACCGATGAAGAGCAGGTATTTGAAAGCAACGATATGAGCTTTGCCCAGTGGATTGCCCGCCAGGCGGATGTTTCCGGCAATGGCAACATTATGCAGGCGGTGGCAGACAAGTTCCCCGAATTTGATGCACAAACCATGGATATGCTCAACTGGCTCGGCATTTTTGATGAAAACAAAATCATCAACCAGGGCGAGGCCAACAGTGCAGGCATTATGCAGAGCATTATCGAGAAGAAATGGAAAATGCAACCCGATGATGCGGATATGGTGGTAATGCAGCACGAATTTGAATACGAGCGCAGGGGCCTCAACACCCGCATGATCAGCACCATGGTGCTGAAAGGCATTGACCAATACCGCACCGCAATGTCCAGAACAGTTGGCTTGCCAATGGCTGCCTTTACCAAACTGCTGGCCAGCGGCAAAATGGAAGGCCTGGTAGGTGTACAAATCCCAACGGCACCGGAAGTATACAAACCGGTACTGAAAGAGCTGGAAACCCAGGGCGTATCGTTTGTAGAAACATTTGAAGAATAGTAAGCTAAGTACTACGCCAATATTGAAAAATCCTCTGCAACACTGCAGGGGATTTTTTTATGGGCACCTGGTAAATTAAGAGATATTTTGACCCTGGCGCATTTTGCAACAGAAAACGCTGCACAGTTACAGCCCATTCTTACGTGGTTATACATTTTAATGACGTTTCTACACTATCCCGATACCCAAACAACCATCTTTATATAACTTGGCGGTGTTGCTTTATCCTAAGGTATTTATCCCCAAATACTAACCAAAGCAAGCAACCCGGTTTGTAAATAAATCCAAAGGTTCATCCCTGCCTTATTGTTTACACATGTACCATACATACAAATATGGTCCTGGGCTAAGCCATTGCTATTACCATCTTCAGACTAAAACGATCTGCTGCCAGTTTAAGTAAACCCTAACAAGCACACGAGGCCCCCGGTTCTCCTTCGCTTGTATTTAAACGTACTTATAATAATCTAAACCAATCGATTATGTTCAACAAAAAACACCTTTTGCTGGCCTTATTGCTGCCAACATCAGTATTCGCTCAAAAAGCGGGTGACCTTGATACTACTTTTAAAGTAAACGGTAGCAATTTACGGAACTTCGGTAAAGAGAGTTACGGCACCGCAATGGCGTATTATACCAATACGCAAAAAGACTTTCTCGTAGCGGGTTACACCCTCAGCAGCAACACCAGCCCTACCGCTTATGATTTTCTTGTAACCCGGTATAAGGGAGATGGCACTGCCGACATGTCTTTTGGTGATAACGGCAAAACCATTGTTGATATTGGTGGCCTGGACGATCGCATTTACGCAGTAAAGTTTATGAAGAATGGCTTTATACTTTGCGTAGGAAACGTGTGGGATGCCAACGCTAAAACAGCCATAGGATTATTAAAGCTAACACCCGCCGGTATGCCAGACAGCACATTTGGAAATAATGGTATTGTAATTACCCATCCGCCTTCGGGTTATTCTTACGAGGGCCAAGCAGTAGTAATAGACAGTCTGGATGATATTTATGTAGCAGGCAGCGAAACCAATATGGTGCAAGAGGATAAAATACTACTCGCAAAATACAACAGCAACGGACAACCGGATAGTACTTTTGGCACCGGAGGCATAGCCATTCAGGCAATTCCTGGTTACATATCCTGTAAAGCACTCTCCGCTGATGGCCATAATGGCAATATCGTAGTTGGTGGATTTGCCTCCGACGGAACCAATTCCGGATACATGGCGGCATCCTTTACCAAGCAAGGTATACCCGACACCAGCTTTGGCGGTTCTAACACCGGCTATGTTATACTACGTGAGCGTAATAGTATTTTTAACAGGGCCAAAAGTATTACCAGTGGATATGGCAATGGTTATTATCTGGGTGGTGCCTATTATGGCGACAGTAATTTGGTAGTAGCCAAAATCAATTCAAACGGAATACCAGATTCTTCATTTGGCAGCAATGGAATTATTACCATTCCGCGTCCAGCCGGCATAGAACAAATGAACCTCGCCAGCATCTCCTGCGATTCAGTAAACGGCTTCCTGTATATTTCAGGAACCCAAACTTACACCTTCAGTACTCATATAAGCAGCTTCGTTTATCGCTATAAATTAAATGGCACCACTATGCCCGACTCTTCATTTGGCATTAACGGCAGGGCAAACTTAGCATTGGGCCATCTTGGAGGAGATGCGATTATGGCAATGGCGCCAAATGAATGGGGCGACAGAATTGTAGTAGCGGGAGCCGCAGCTACAGAGTATTTAGGCACTTCTTATATTAATGTAATGGTAGCTGCTTTCCGCACCTTTGGCGTGCAGTCTCCCGTTGGCGTTCAAAACACAACAATCATTAATAATAATGTGAAGGTGTACCCCAACCCAACCAACGGTACCTGTACGGTGCTGTATACTTTACAGGAAAAAGCGGATATCACCATTACCGTTCAAAACCTTCAAGGCCAAATCGTACTGCAAAGCATACAGCAAACCAATATGGATAAAGGCACGCACCAGGCATATGTCGACATGAGTAGTTTAACCAATGGTGTCTACATTGTTTCGGTGGGCACACCTGCACAGAAACAAACGGTACTTGTGCACAAACAATAATATACTTCAGTGCATTTTTGAAAAATCCCCTGTAATAATTGCAGGGGATTTTTTTATGGCCTTCGAATACGATTGCTACTGCTGTGTGAAAAGTGAAAAGATGGAGCGCGAATCCTCGAGCTCCGCACCCCGTAGTGACGGGACAAGCTCAGGCACCGGCTTATTTGCTGCGCCGCCGTAAGCCACATTCCCTGCGTCCCTGCTTCTCTTGCGTCCTTGCATGCCCACATTCGCTGTGTCCCCGCATATGGCGGGGCAGGCTGCCGTGAGCAACCAAAACCAAATCATACTCCCTGCGGGCCTTCGACAAGCTCAGGCACAAGCTTATTCGCGGTATCGCTGGCGCCGCCGTGAGCCCCACTCCTTGCGTGACCACATTCGCTGTGCCGCTGCGTCGCCGTGAGCAACCTAAACTAAATCATACTCCCTGCGGGCCTTCGACAAGCTCAGGCACCGGCTTATTTGCTGCGCCGCCGTGAGCCCCACTCCTTGTCCCCCCTGCTTCTCTTGCGTCTTTGCGTGCCGGTATTCGTTACACGCACAAAAAAAACGTCCCGCCGGCAAGTGGCGAGACGTTTAAAGTTAAACCCTATTGCTATATCAATCTTTCTGTGTTATTGCATCACTATCTTCTCTACTTTAAGCGAGCGAAGTGACGGGTCGAGCTGGAAGGCTTTTTCAAAATACTTTTCCCCTTTGTCTTTACTGCCGTTATCGAAATACAATTTGCCGAGCAAATAGTATGCATTGGCATTATCGGGGTTGGCCTTCAACACATCATCAATGGCTGCCTGGGCACCCCTGATGTCTTTTTTCTTATAGTACGTATGCATCAGCATTGTAAGCAGCTCATACGAATCAGGATTTACTTCCTGCGCCTTTTTAAAGTACACCAGCGCACTGTCTAACTGGTTCATTCCAAAAAAGGTGTTACCCAGGTTAAAATAGTTAGAGTAGTTGCTGCTGTTGCTCTTGGCTATTACATTTCTAAAGCGGTCTACAGCTTTTGCATCCATCCCTGCTGTGGTGTATACCAGTGCCAGTTCATTTTCCCAGGTTTTATCGTAGCGGACAGTAAGCGCTTTTTCATAAAATTCTACGCTTTTCTTGTACTGGTCCAGCTCCATATAGCACTGGGCAATGTCATAAAACAATTTAGCATCCTGCTTCTTGGCAGACAAGGGCAAAAAGTACTCCAGGGCTTTGGTATAACGCTCCTGGTTATAGTAGGTTTTACCTACCCATTGTGAAAGATCGTTGCTCTCACTAACGTCTTTTTTCCCCAGCAGATCAGCATACTTGATTGTTTTATCAAACTGACGCATCAGGAATGTCATTTCAATGAGCGATGCCAGGTAAACCTTGTTGCCTTTTTCTTTAGCCACCAGATCTTCAAATTGAGGGATGGCCTTGAAGAAATCGCGTTTAAGGTAATTCAGATCAGCTTGTTCTTTCTTGTACTGAACATTGGCGGGATCTTCCGACACTGCCAGGTCCATTTGTTTGATCGCTTCGCTGTAATTCTTTACCTGTTTGTACTGCACTGCTTTGTTGTAGTAACCAACTGCTTCCGCACTGCCTGCATCATCCAACGACGCAGCATTCATCTTCACAGAGCCCGTATACATAAGCATAGAGAGCCCCGCAATTGTTACAAGGAGTTTCATTGTGGTGTTTTATCTATTGGGTTCTACCAAATATAGACAACTTTATCTTAATAAAAAAAGCCCTTCCCGCAGGAAAGGCTTTACAGTATTGACTTTCAATACATTATTTTTTTGCTAGTATGAAATTTATGAGATCGTTAAGATCCTGGTCGCTGAGATTGGTAAACGGCGTCATTTGCGCGCCATTCCATTTCTTATACAGCTCATTCGCATAAGGATCGCCACTCTTGATCACCTCCTGGCTGTTTCGGATAAATTTCTTCAATTTATCCTGATCTGGCCAGCGCTCGGCCAATCCATTGGTCAGATCGGGGGCCATACTGCCTCCTTTCATCTGCGGACCATGGCAAACCGTACAATGTTTGGTATAGAGCACCTCGCCGGGATTAGTTACCACCGTGGTGGTATTATCCGGTGCTACCGTTTCTGTCTGTTGCTCTCCGCCTCCGCAGGCCGCGAGCAGGGCAAGCAATCCCAGCGCACCTCCGGTCCATAACTTACGCATATCCTTCAAGTGTTTATTTCTCCAATGTACCAATGCTTCTCAGCAGGCGTTTCCAGCGAATGCCGTCTTTGCCATAGCTCATCCATACAAACCAGGCCTTGCCCACCACGTGATCTTCGGGCACAAAACCCCAGTATCTCGAATCCAGTGAGTTGTGGCGGTTATCACCCATCATCCAGTAATAATTCATTTTAAAAGTATAGCTGGTAGCCGGTTGGCCATTGATGGTATATTGACCGTTAACTTCTTTAAAATCGTTCTTTTCGAAATGGCCGATGATTCTGCGGTACAGCGCCACCGTGTTGTGGTTCAACTGAATGGTGCCGCCTGCTTTTGGAATGTAAACAGGACCATAATTGTTGAGGCTGTTGTGGAAAGCGGTATCCTGCGGAAACATTTCGATCTCAGCCTCAGGACCGGTTTGATCATACATCGTAAGCGATTTCAGGATAGGCAATTTGGCTACCTGCATAGCTTGCGGCTCGGTAAGGTAGTAGTAGTACTCGCCACCCTGGCCACCTTGCTGTACAAACTGGTCTTCGTCCATCTCCAGCGCTTCCATAGGCAAGCCCGGACCTGTAGTAATTACATGATACAGGAATTGCGCATGTGCAAATACCGGCGAAGGCTGACCATTGATGTGTACTTTACCGCCAATCACCTGCAAGGTATCGCCAGCTATGCCCACACAACGTTTGATGTAGTTGTCGGTTTTATCTACCGGGCGGCTGATTACGGTAAAATTGTTCCAAACCTGCTCACGGCCCATTTTGCGCACCAGGTCGTAATAGCTTTGGTTGCTTTTCTCCAACGCTACGGTATCGCCTTCGGGAAAGTTGAATACCACTACATCGTTGCGCTTAATGGAGCTAAAACCCGGCAGGCGGTGGTAACCCCATTGCACAGCTTCGGAATATGATTTGGCAGTGGTGCTGCCCGGCATAGTATTGTGTACAAATGGAAAGGACAGCGGTGTCATAGGAATACGCGCGCCGTAATGCATTTTACTAACAAAGAGGTAATCGTTTACCAGCAATGTCTTTTCCATCGAAGGCGTAGGAATGGTATACGCTTCAAAGAAAAAGGTGCGGATCAGTGTAGCGGCAATTACAGCAAAAATGGCGGCATCGAGCCACTCGCGCCAGGCGCTTTTCTTCTTTTTAACTTTTTTACCGGTGGCTGCTTTCTGATCTTTTTTAGCACCAAAAATGTTCAAACTCATGTAGGTTTTATTTGATCCGGAAGCTAAGGTAGCGGTTATGCCTCCGGCTGATTTGTTAAATGTACAGCTATACCCTGTTTTACTCCACAAGCGGATGCAAAAAAGGGACAATGGTTAATTTATCCTTTAGGAATAACGTAGTTGTGTACGTCTTCTTTGGTTACTTTTTTCTCGCACAGGATAATCAAACGCTCTACCACATTGCGCAGTTCGCGTATGTTACCCGTCCAGTTGTGCTCCTGCAGCGCTTTCATAGCAGCGGTATCTACCGATTTTACAGGCATACCGTACTCGGCGCAGATCTCTTCCATAAAATGCTCTACCAGCACCGGAATATCGGTAACGCGCTGGTTAAGCGATGGCACGTTGATGAGGATTACACCCAGGCGGTGATACAGATCGAGGCGGAAATTTTTGTCTTCCACTTCTTTCATCAGATCTTTGTTGGTAGCCGCGATTACGCGCACATCTACACTCACCTCTTTATCGCCACCCACACGGGTAATTTTTCCTTCCTGCAACGCACGCAATACTTTGGCCTGGGCAGAAAGGCTCATATCGCCAATCTCATCCAGGAACAGCGTACCGCCACTGGCTTGCTCAAACTTACCAATACGCTGTTTAATAGCCGAGGTAAAAGAACCTTTTTCGTGGCCAAACAATTCGCTTTCTATCAGCTCGCTGGGAATAGCAGCGCAGTTTACTTCAATCAACGGACCCGCAGCACGGTTGCTTTTGGCATGCAGCCAGCGGGCTACCATTTCTTTACCCGAACCGTTTTCGCCGGTTATGAGTACGCGGGCTTCGGTAGGCGCTACTTTTTCTATCGTTTCTTTGATGCGGGCTATACCATCGCTCTCGCCTATCATTTCTTTAACGCCAGAGATCTTTTTGCGCAGCACTTTGGTCTCGGTAACCAGGGTCGATTTATCGAGAGCGTTGCGCACAGTAATAAGCAAACGGTTCAGATCCGGAGGTTTGGAAATATAATCGTACGCGCCGTTCTTTACCGCGTCTACCGCAGTTTCAATATTGCCATGACCAGAGATCATAATAATAGGCGATTCCACCCCTTCTGCCTTAGCTTTTTCCAGCAGTTCCATACCATCCATCTTCGGCATTTTGATGTCGCACAATACCACATCATATACCTTGGCTTTCATCATTTGGAAACCTTCCTGTCCATCGCCCGCTTCGTCTATTTTATACCCCTCGTAAGAAAGGATATCGGTAAGCGTACGGCGGATCGCCTTTTCATCGTCTATTACCAGAATATTGGCCATGCTTGAATGTTACTTTAAAGGTTGAATATAATAAAACCCCTTAAATGGCGCAAACTTAGCGCATTAAATGGAATATATTGGTTAACAAAGCATTAATAGGGGCAAACAATTGCGACGGACAGATATAGCAGCAATCTATGTTTACCTCATGAAATGTAAGCAGCTTTACGTATATTGAAAAGGCATGTATAACCTTAAACGCAGCCTATGAAAAGATACCTCTTCCAGATTCTCTTAGCGCTGGCGCTCATTGTGGGCGGCTTTTACGTAGTGCAGCAGTGCTACTTCTTTAACCATGAGCCGCAGGAACGGGTTTTAAACCAGCTCACAGGCCCGGCTTACCACCTCAACGAAGGTGATATTGTGTTTCAAACCTCCCTCTCCGACCAAAGCCAGGCTATACAACTAGCCACGCACTCACCTTACAGCCATTGCGGCATTCTATTGAAAAAAGGCGACTCCATGCAGGTACTCGAAGCGGTAGAACCGGTGCGCTACACACCACTGAGAACCTGGATTGCAAGGGGTAAAGACGGCGAATATGTGGCCAAACGGCTCAAAAACGCGCCCAAACTATTGAATAAGGAAGTACTGGGCCGTATGAAAACCCTGGCCAATGGCTGGATAGGCAAACACTATGATCTGTATTTTGAATGGACCGACGATAAACTGTACTGCTCCGAACTGGTGTGGAAACTGTACGAACGCACCACTGGCCTAAAATTGGGTGCACTGCAACACCTCAAAGACTTTGAGCTGAGCAGTGCCGCGGTGCAACAAAAAATGCAGGAGCGCTACGGCAGCAACATACCGCTGGAAGAAGAGGTAATCTCCCCTGCTGCCATCTTCAACAGTCCGCTACTGATTACGGTGGATGATGAATGAGGATTGCGGATATGCGGATTGAAGGATTGCGGATACCCCAGTCATTACAAGCCCTGCCTGGCGCAGAGCTCCTGTCAGGTCCTAGCGTTATGTCTTCGGTGGCTGAGCCCCGCACGAGCGGGACAAGCGCTGTCGAAGCCCCTTTTTACCTTTGACTTCTTACGACTCATCACTCAAGACTAAAATAATTTCACCTATCTACCAATAGGTAGTATATTTGCAGCCATGAGTGCCGCTAATACCCGTAAAACCATTGTATACCTCGCTACCGATATGGTACGTGAGAAGGGTTTTAACGCGTTTAGCTTCCAGGATATATCAAGATTGGTGGGGATCAAAACCGCATCTATCCATTACCACTTTCCTACAAAAACCGATCTGGCGCTGGCTATCATTGCCGCGCAAACCGAAGAACTGGACCTGCTGATGGCAGAGGTGCAAGATGAAGAACCGGGCAAGCAGTTGCAAGCCTTTTTTTCTATTTACGAAGACCTTTGCCCGCACCGCCAGGTGTGCATTGTGGGCTCACTAAGTACCGACCTCAATACGCTGGACGATACCGTGGCCAAAGCGCTGAAAGCCTTTACCACCAAAGTATTGCACTGGGTGGGCGCTATCCTCAAGGATGGAAAAAAGCAAGGTGTATTCAGTTTTGCGGCCACACCTGCACAACAGGCGCTGGTGCTGGTTACCAATATGATGGCATCGGTACAACTGGCAAGACTGCATGGTGCAGATACTTACCAAACGATTAAGGACACTATTATTAAAAGCATAAAAACCAAGTAAATGAAACGGGTAGTAGTTACAGGTATGGGAGCATTAACTCCTATTGGGAATAACGTGCAGGATTTCTGGACCGCACTCACCGATGGTGTAAGCGGCGCAGGGCCCATTACCAAGTTCGATGCTTCGAAGTTCAAAACCAGGTTCGCTTGCGAGCTCAAAAACTTTAATCCGCAGGATTATATGGAAAAGAGCGAAGCCCGCAAGTATGATCTGTATACACAATACGCATTGATTGCGGTGGCCGAAGCGGTAGCCCAGGCAGGTATTGATTTTGAGCAGCTGAACCGCAACCGTATTGGCGTGATCTGGGGTAGTGGCAACGGCGGTATCACCACCTTCCAGGAGCAAGTAGAAGAGTTTGCCAAAGGTGATGGCACGCCCCGTTTTAACCCCTACTTTATTCCTAAAATGATTGTAGACATTGCTTCGGGCGTTATCTCTATCAAATACGGTTTAAGAGGCGTAAACTTTACTACCGTATCGGCTTGTGCTACTTCTAACACGGCTATCATCGATGCGTTTAACTACATCCGCTGGGGTAAGGCAGAGATGATTATTACCGGTGGCTCCGAAGCGCCGGTGGTAGCAAGCGGTGTGGGTGGTTTTAATGCTTCCAAAGCTTTATCGACCAACAATGATGATGCGGTGCATGCATCGCGCCCGTTCGATGTTAAAAGAGATGGCTTTGTAATGGGCGAAGGCGCCGGTGCGCTGGTGCTCGAAAGCTACGACCATGCTATGGCACGTGGCGCAACCATTCTTGCCGAAGTGGTAGGCGGTGGTATGGCTGCCGATGCATATCACCTGACGGGTACCCACCCCGAGGGCGAAGGCGCGGTGCTGGGTATGCAGGAGGCGCTGGATGATGCAGGTATTGAGGCCAAAGACATTGACTACATTAACTGCCACGCTACTTCTACTCCTGTGGGCGATATCAGCGAGCTCATTGCCATTCAACGGGTGTTTGGCACCAACCCCAATGCCAATGTGGGCGCTACCAAATCTATGACCGGGCACTTACTGGGCGCTGCGGGCGCTGTAGAGGCCATTGCCTGCATTATGGCTACCATGCATGATGTGGTGCCGCCTACCATCAACACCGAGAATGTAGAGCCGGAATATGCCGATAAATTCAATTTCACGCTGGGTAAGGCGCAGCACAAAACAGTAAACTACGCGCTGAGCAATACCTTCGGTTTTGGCGGCCACGTAGCGGCTTCGGTGTTCAAGAAATACAAAGCATAATTTGATCGCTGATTTGACGATCGCTGATCTGAAATACCAATAAAAAAGTCCTGCCTTCGGGTGGGACTTTTTTTTTGGCGAGAGGTGTGAAAAGGCGCGAGACCTGCCAGGTGCCAGGCCCACCACTGCGGGGTGCAGCTCCTGGCAGGTCTCTGAGAGAAAAACTACAAGTGTATACACAACATAGACCATCTACACTTACACCTGACAGGCCCTGCCAGGTGACAAAAAAAGCCCTGCATTGCTGCAGGGCTTTACCTATTTAAAAGCAAAAGCTTATTTCTTGTACATTACTTCTTTCACCATTTTAACGGTGCCTGCAACGTTGGGCAGGTAAGCGGCTACCAGGTTTGGCGCGTAGTGCATGCTTGCATCGGCACTGGCGTAACGGCGTACCGGAGCATCGAGGTAATCGAAAGCTTCTTTCTGGATGCGGTAAGCGATCTCTGCGCCTACACTACCAAATGGCCACTGCTCTTCTACAATCACCAGGCGGTTGGTTTTCTTAACCGACTCTACAATGGTGTGCCAGTCGAGCGGACGGATGGTACGGAGGTCAATCACTTCGGCGCTGATCCCTTCTTTGGCCAGCTCTTCGGCGGCAGCCAGAACGGTTTTCATCGTTTTGTTGTAAGAAACCAGGGTTACATCAGTACCGGCACGTTTAATATCGGCTTTACCAATCGGAATCAGGTATTCTTCTTCAGGCACTTCGCCCATTTCGCCATACATTACTTCCGACTCCATAAAGATTACAGGGTCGTTATCGCGGATAGCCGATTTCAGCAGACCTTTTGCATCGTAAGGATTGGAAGGGCTGATTACTTTAAGACCGGGAATATTGGCATACCAGCTTTCGAATGCAACCGAGTGCTGCGCACCCAACTGACCGGCAGAACCGTTAGGACCACGGAAAACGATCGGGCAACTGAACTGTCCGCCACTCATCGCCAACATTTTGGAGGCGTGGTTCAGGATCTGATCCAGTGGCAGAACGGCAAAGTTCCAGGTCATAAATTCAACTATCGGACGCAGGCCGTTTGATGCCGCACCAACACTGATGGCAGCAAACCCGAGTTCAGCAATAGGGGTATCGATCACACGTTTTTCTCCGAATTCTTCCAGCATTCCCTGGCTTACTTTATAAGCACCATTGTATTCGGCCACTTCTTCACCCATAAGGAAAACCTTATCATCTCTGCGCATCTCTTCCTGAAGCGCCTCACGTAATGCCTGTCTAAATGCAATCTGACGCATGTAGTAGTGTATTTTGGGTAGCAAAAATATCAATAAAAATAATTCCGACGCATTATTCTTTTGCCTTGTGGAAATAAATGGTGGCTTGCTCGCCGTGGGTATCCATTGTAAGAATCAACCGGTTATCGGATAGCTCGTCGATTTTGACCCTTTGCACCTCTCCGGTGTTCTTCAGCGACTGCTCGTCCAGCACCAGAAAACCCTCTTCATCTACCTTCCATTGGGCAGAATCCTGCTGCATGCTGGAGAGCTGAATGAGCGCTATACCATCCTTACGGAAATGAAAATACCCGCTGGCGGTAAAAGCTTGCTGGGCCGCAGCTACGCTATCCAGCTCTGCGCGCATCTGTATTTTGGCACTATCGAGCTGCTGAGCGGTGAATTTGCCTTCGGCAGAAGCCAGGGTTACGGTATCGATAAAATGATACTGCTCGGCCAGGTATTCTTTCAGTTTGGGGTTGGCCACACTGTCCATTTCCCATTTGCCTGTCAATTGTCCGTTTTTGCCGCTGTTGCAGCCAGCTGCCAGCAATGTTGCGACAGCCAATACTTTTATTGAAATTCTCATATCTACTATACTGAATGTTTATGTTTTAAAAATGGTAAACGCATGCCATGCATTCATCTTTTCTCATTCCGTCAAAACTTTTCTATATTCGGACGTTTTTCAGAAACGCAACATCCTGTAAAGTTAAATTCTCAAACGTAAAAACAATGAATAGCATTAAAAAGGTGACCGTAATTGGTGCGGGTACAATGGGAAATGGTATTGCACACGTATTTGCCCAGGCTGGTTTTAATGTACAACTGATGGACATTAACCAGGAGCAACTGGACAAAGCAGTAGCTACCATTGGCAAAAACCTGGATCGCCAGATCAGCAAAGGCGCGCTTACAGAAGCCGATAAAACTGCTGCCATGGCCAACCTAAGCACCAATACCAACATGGCCGACGCTGTAAAGGATGCCGACCTGGTGGTAGAAGCCGCTACCGAAAACGTAGACCTGAAACTGAAAATTTTCCAGGACATTGACAAGCACGCTCCGGCGCACGCTATCCTGGCTACCAATACTTCTTCTATTTCTGTTACCAAAATTGCTTCGGTTACCAGCCGTCCGCAAAACGTAATTGGCATGCACTTTATGAACCCCGTACCGGTTATGAAACTGGTAGAGGTGATTAATGGCTACGCTACTTCCGAATCGGTAACCGCTACCATCCTGGAACTGTCTAAAGCCCTGGGCAAAGTGCCTTGCGCTGCCAACGACTACCCTGGTTTTGTGGCCAACCGTATTCTGATGCCAATGATTAACGAAGCCATTTATACTTTGTATGAAGGTGTAGCGGGTGTAGAAGAGATCGATACCATTATGAAACTGGGCATGGCTCACCCAATGGGCCCATTGCAACTGGCCGACTTTATTGGTCTGGATACCTGCCTGAGCATTCTGCGCGTACTGCACGATGGTTTTGGCAATCCTAAATACGCACCATGCCCATTGCTGGTAAACATGATTCAGGCCGGACACAAGGGCGTGAAAAGCGGCGAAGGCTTCTACAAATACACGCCGGGCTCTAAAGAACTGGTAGTAAGCGAACGTCTGAAAAAGACCAGCGCTGCTACGGTTTAATAATCCCTGACTTTTATATCAAAAGCCCCGCTCAGTATATGCTGAGCGGGGCTTTTGTTTTGATTTACGTTTGCTTCTTAGTCAGATATACCCACAATCTTAGGTTCCGGCGTCATTTGCACAGCAATAACAGCGCCTTCTGTAGACTCCCTTTTGCCCGATTTTATTACAAACATACACTCGAACAGATACACGTCTATTGGAATCACATTCAATAAAATTTCCTGCTGGATGGACGCTATAGAAATATCAACTTTTTTGATCTTAAAGGATGCGCCATGTTTTTCCTTACCCATTTCTATAAAACGCTGCCTGAGCACAGCCCGGTCCGAAACGATTTCTTTCCTGTCCAACGCAAAAGGAACCGTACATACCGACATAAAGCTATCTACATTATACCCGTTTGAGCAGGCATTGATGAAGGTTAAAGCCGCCCGTTTGGCTTTTTCAATCTGCTGCGCATCGGCTTTCCTGGAATAATCGGGTTTAACAATCCCTTCTTCTGTAGCTACGTCTACCTGTGCATACAGCGCCGGAGCAAGCAGCAAGGCGCATACGGCTGTTAAAATATATTTCATAGTTGGGTTTAAAGGTAATACGCCCATTGCAGGCAAATTGTTTTATTTTGGGTGTGTTCGCACCAAACGACAACAGCCCCATCCCGTAAGTCCGGGCGGGGCTGTTGCAATATGTACACCTTGCACAAGCAAGGCAAAAAATCATTTGGTTAAGAGAAAAGTACTCTTCCTCTTGGTGTAGTAAGACCAAAAATGCCGTACAGGATAGCCAGAATGATGATAACTATCAGTACAATGAGCAGCAAAGTAATGGTTCTGCGCTGCGCTACGTTAATGGTATGCATTTTATGCAGCTCACTAATGTTGTTGATTACGTTTTCGGTGCGGGAAAAAGCTGTTTCGCCTTTTACCACATAGTCGTAAGCCCCGTTGCGCATAGAATCTACCGCTACGTCGATCCGGTCCTGCCCGCTGAGTATAATAACCTGTACATTGGGGCTGCGCTGCTTGATTGTTTTGAGAATTTCCAATCCGTTCTTCGCTGCTTTTTCCTTTCCACTGAGGTGGTAATCCAGGATAATGATTTCCGGATTCAGGTGCAGGTGGTCAACTGCTGCTTCGCCGGTTTCAAACACTTTAATGTCGTAGGTAAAGCGCTCGCTTAAATAATCCTTCAGCATTTCATTCTGAATAGGCTCATCATCTACAATGAAAATGTAACGCTTATCGTCTGCCATAGGGGGATAATTTTTCGAAATATAAAAAAACTTAGTTATTGATAAAAGTTTTTAGCTCACTAAATGCTTTATCACAAACTTTTTTAAGGTTTGCGATGAGTGGTTGCAGCTTTTCCTGGTGTGCTTTTTCGCCTGCGCTCTGCTCAATAAGGAAAATATGGCTGATTTCTTCTTTCACGCCCATGTACCCCAACTGCGGTTTAAGCGAGTGTGCGGCCACTTTTACATCTTCATAATCCTTAACAGCCATACCATTATCTATACGCTCCAGCAAAACCGGACCATTTTGCAAAAACATTTCGATGTATTTTTTCTTCTTCACCTCATTGCCCCCCGTAAAACTGCTCAAAAACGACAGATTGGTCACAATTTCGGGAATAATAATATTTAACCCATCAGTAGACCTATTGCTCTGCGGCAGTGGTTTATGCACCCCTGCGTGGCCATTGCTCAGCCCAGCCAGCTTTTGCACCAGGTCTTCGGTACGGAAGGGTTTCGAAATATACTCGTCCATACCGGCTTCGTAATACTTG
>JAVBJN010000089.1:0-2692 GCA_031546985.1 Chitinophagaceae bacterium | reverse complement strand
GTGTTTGATCTTGGTGGTGGCACATTCGATGTATCCATCATGACAGTTGCAAATGGGAAATTCAAAGTGAATGCTGTCGCTGGAGATACCTATTTGGGTGGGGATGATATTGATGAAAGACTGGTAATGCACTTAATGGATGAAATCAAGCTCAATTATGACAAGGATATTTCATCCGACAATAAATCACGGTCACAACTGAGAATTGAATGCGAAAAAGCGAAACGGCACCTGTCATTTAACAAGATAGCAAGGTTTGTTTGTGATCATTAAAGTGGTATTCCTTCATGGTCTTCATATTATTTTCAGCATCCACATACCTGGGTTCATCGATGGAAAAGATTATAAAATCAAAGTTTCTCAAAGTCTTTTTGAAGAAATTAATAAAGACTTGTTTTTAAAGACCATCCATACAGTAGAAAAGGCTCTTTGTGATGCAGAAATGGTTAAAAGTGACATCCATGATGTTGTTCTGGTGGGAGGCTCTACTCGCATTCCCAAGATTCGAGCTCTTCTCGAAGGATTTTTCGATGGCAAGAAGCTATGCCAAGGCATTAACCCAGATGAGGCAGTAGCTCATGGTGCGGCTGTTCAAGCTGCTATACTGCAAGGAGATAAATCTGAAGCCATTCGGAATGTACATCTTTACGATGTTACGCCTTTGTCATTGGGAATCGAAATACTCGGGGGCAGCACATCCGTAGTCATCGTTCGAAATACCACCATCCCTATAAAGGAAACGAAACAATATTTTACTAGTGCAGACAACCAGGTTGTTGTTAGTATCGATGTCTATGAAGGAGAACGAAAAATGGTGAAGGATAATGTGCGTAAACATTTCATTTGTATACAAATGAGAGCAAATCGTTAGTAACGATATTTGTTTTTTTACTAAAAAGTTTTATAGTTATTTAAAATCCGAAATGTACGCATACAAGCTACATGTCTTAGCTATTATTCATAAAAGAACTGAGTTTTGCGGGACATTAATCTTATTTTTGGCAACAGTTTTACTACGTTCTGCTTTTAAAAGTCAGTTTTCTACATAGGATATTGAGTGTTTTCAGCGCTCATTATTCTTTTACATGAAAAATGCGCATTGAATTGTAAAACAAGAATAATTATAGTGGTTGACTAAAGCTAAGGCATATGTGGCTTCCATTCGTTCATGCCAGATTTCAAGTAACTGTTAAACTTTTTATTACAAAAATAAAGATCTCGTTACTTTTCGATGCGCCTTTGTAATTAAATATACAGTATTTGGTATATTTCAATTCAAAAATTAACTGGTTTTGGTGTTACTTTTCCAAATGCAAAAGCATTCGGCTCTTAATATGATGCCTCCACCAATAATGAACTATTCCAATATTACAGAACTTTTTGGGAAAATTCCGTTTGAAAGGACTTCCGCCAGCACCAAAAGGTCAAGTAAAGTTGGACGTCACATTTGACATTGATGCCAATGGCACCTTGACTGTGTCTGCTATTGAGAAAAGCCGTGATATAAAAGACAGCATTACCATAACTAATGACCAGGGTCGGCTTTCAAAAGATGATGTAACACGCATGGTACAGTACACAGACTTTCGTGTGTCCTGGCTATGTTCAGTGCTATAAATAATATTTTGTCCCATATTTGAAAATGTAAAATTGTAATTGTCAAATGACAGGTTAAAGAAGCAGTTGCATATAAACTTTATGATGAAGAGCAAAAGCAAATTGGCCTGTGCAAAGTGGAACTTGAAGATTATATGAGAACAATCAAGTCTAAACTTGCAGGTATTTCCATGGGTGAGATTTCTGAGAAAGATAAGAAACCAATCATGGATGCCTGTGAAGATATTTATATATGGCTAGCAGAAGATAAGGTAAAAGGTTATAGTATGAGCTTTTATTAGCGATTTCCGAATATTAACAACACGTGTTTATCACGATTTCAGCCCCGCAAAGCACAAGATTATGTGAATAAACAATTGGAACTTGATTATATTTGGAACCCTATACAGAAAAAAATACTTTAATGGAAAATATACAGTATTTAAGGCGTATTATGCGTATTATACGCGGTATCATTATACTGTATCGAACAATTTCTGATACTTAATTCCTACCAGAATTAAAACGTATCTTAATCAACAGGGCTTTACGGAAATGAGTTTCTATTTAAGTATCAGCTAGAGTGTCGGATTGGTTTCGGTAAGATTATAATTTCCCTCATGATTGTATTAAGTACATCACCTGCTGCTAAATATTTTTCGACCAATTTGATATTCTGTTGTATTTCACTGTAGCTGATCTGTACCCATGCAGGAATAGGAATGAATTTGTGTTAGAACTCTCAATTGATTAAGATATGTCACTCATGGAATTCAACTATAAATTAATATGTAGTTTATAAATTTTAGAAAATGTTAGTATATTATTAAAAACAAACAAACAAACCAACAAAAACTAAATTTGTGTATAATGCATATGTATTACTGAAATTCTTACCTGTAAAACAGCGCCAACTAGCAACGGTTCAACAACAACTGTTATACAATAAACCTCGATTATAACGGACTCAGTTATAACGAACTCATGAACATATTTTGCACTCCCCGGAAACGATTTCATAGGTTATAATGAACAGTTTTGTCAGCAAACTCCCCCCCCCCCACACAGCATACCAAGATACCGGATCTGCAGTCAC
>JAVBJN010000054.1:0-27840 GCA_031546985.1 Chitinophagaceae bacterium | reverse complement strand
TAAAGGTTTTAGGCATTTTGCCGCCCTGGCTGTCACCCGCATGTTGGTGCCACAGGCTTTCATCGGCCTTCCAGGCGGCTTCCATACGCTGATTTTCGCGAATAGCGATGTATTCCATCTCTGGGGTAATAATGCCGTTTCGTGCATAATGCAGCTGCGTCACGTTCTTACCAGGCAGCGCTTTGTAAGGTTTGCGAATATGCTCAAACTTGAGGTATTTTAGTTTTTCATCGTTCAGCCGTTCGTTGCTGTAGTCAGATGAAAAGGCTTGTAGTTCTTCCACATCCTTGCGGTTGGTAACCCAGCTTTCGCGCAGGCGGGGCAAGCCTTTTTTCAGGTCTATCTCAATTTCCGGATCGGTGTAGGCACCGCTGGTATCGTATACCGTAACGGATGCATTGGGCGTATGGGTCTTAGCGCCATTAACGAACGAAACCGTTTCTGTCAACTGGATTTCGCGCATGGCCACCTGGATGTTAAACAGTTTACCGGGCACATACACTTTGCGCGATCCGGTAAGCGGGGCACGCGTAATGAGGCTTTCCTGCACAGCAGGTTGCACTGCATGATGAGTCATATCAATGAGTTTAGGATTTACAAGAAAAGAAGGTCATTACCCGCCTTGGGAAGCGGTGATGACGGTGACCTGGTCGGCGTGCGACACAGCAAAATCGCGCCATTGGTCTCGCCGGACCACACGATTGTTCACCGCCACAGCGATGCCGTTATAAGAAGAAAGCGCAAGGGTTTGCAGCAATTGCATAATGGTACAATGCTCCTCGACCTCTTGCGGTTTATTGTTGATGTACACATGCATAACACACGTAGTTTAAACGTTAATTAATTCCAACAATAAACCTTAAGGGAGATAAAACCCGGCCGTGCAGGACTACGGCGGATTACGGAAGCGCAAAAAGGCTCCGTTACTTTTCCCTTCGCAGGCATTATCCTGATCAGGTACTAAGGGACTCTCTCAGTCATACCGAATGGTACGACACCCCTAAAGTTTGAGCAAAGGTATATAAACACAAACGGAAAAACCAAACCATTGCCGCTAAAAAACTTTAACAATGGCCTGAATGCAATGCTTGCTAATTTTATACCATGAACAAACGGGTGAAAAGATTGCTGGCCGGTGGTAGCGGTATTGTGCTACTGGGAAACATGATGGCTTATAACCATGCAGGCAAATTCACGCATTACAACCCAGCGGTACACCAGGGTGCCCTGGAACCCAAACCTCAGGGTATGCTGGGCATGGCGGGCTTTATTTTGTTTGGCCCCAACAATGGCAAACCCACCTCAGACATACTTCCTAAACTACCTTACGAAACCGTGCATTTCAAAGGCAACGAAGAACTGGAAGCCTGGTACATCCCAGCAGATTCACATAAAGGCACTATCCTCATTTTTCATGGCTATATGGCTACCAAAAGCAGCCAGCTCGACAAGGCCTATCTGCTGCACAATGCGGGGTATAATGTATTGCTTACCGATTTTAGCGGTTCTGGTGGCTCATCGGGCTACACCACTACCATTGGGTTTAAAGAAGGAGCAGATGTACTAGCGGCATATGAATGGACGGTAAAAAATCACCCGCACAGTAACATGGTACTCATGGGCACTTCTATGGGCGCAGCGGCCATTACCAAATGCATGAGCGACCATCCAGATCTGCCGGTGGCGGCCCTGGTGCTCGAATGTCCATACGGGTCTTTATACGAAGCGGTAAGCAACCGCTTGCAGGTGCTGCATATACCCTCCTTTCCGCTGGCAGCGATGATGACCTTCTGGGGTGGTGTGCAAAACGGGTTTGATGGATTTGACGCGGCGCCCGCCACTTTTGCCAAGCAAATAAAAAGCCCCACATTACTCATGTGGGGCGAAAAAGATAACCGGGTAAACCGTGATGAAACGGAAGCGGTGTATAAAAACCTGGCCGGACCCAAGCAACTGGTTACATTTCCAGAATCCGGCCATGAGAGTTATCTGCTGCAATACCAATCGCAGTGGATGGCTGCTACCTTTACTTTTTTACAGCAATGGCGCCGTTAACCTTCAATACCTGCAAGGCTTTCATAATTACAGGATCGGCTTCGTTAACTACAGCATAATACCCGGTGCTGCGGAACAGCTGACGGGCAAACAGGCTCTTGATGCGCAATTGCAATTCCTTCACATCCGAAGCAGAAGCGGGAAACACCAACTTACCGTTTTCTTTATCTGCAAATTGTTTTAACCCTTCGAGCAGGGTTTGCTGCACCACATACGTTTTCTGGAAATCATCCAACTGTTTGTAGGCTTCAAACGCAGCGCGGTTGCTGGCAAAATACTGGAATACAAATGTGTTAAGCACCCCTTCGGAAAGGAATTTGACCAGCGTAGTGCTGTAACGGGCAGTATCCAGTGGTACAAAAATATCGGGAGAGATACCACCACCACCATACACCACTCGGTGATTGGCAGTGTAATATTTAGTGCTGTCATTAAAAATAGCAGAGCTATCGCCGTTTACCAGTTCGCCATCGTGGTAGCGTTTGTAAATATCATCCTGGTACTCGTCTTTTCCTTTGTCGTAAGGGCGCTGAATGCTGCGGCCGGATGGCGTGTAGTAACGGGCAACGGTTAAGCGCAGTGCAGCACCATCTGGCAGGTCGTATTGCTCCTGCACCAGACCTTTACCGTAAGAGCGACGGCCAATGAGCGTACCACGATCCCAATCCTGTATGGCACCTGCTACAATCTCACTGGCAGAGGCAGAACCTTCATCGATGAGTACAACCATTTCTCCGGTTTCGAATACACCAGGGCGTTTACATTTGTATTCGGTTTTAGGAAACTTGCGGCCTTTGGTATACACCAGCAGCTTGTTGCCATCAATAAACTCATCGAGCATTTTGGTAGCCGCATCCATAAATCCGCCTGGGTTCTGGCGCAGATCCAGCACCAGTTTTTTCATGCCATTCTCATTGAGTTTATCAATAGACTGCATAAACTCGCGGTGCGTGGTGGCGCTAAAGCGATTTACTTTAATATACCCTACTTCCGGGCGAATCATGTAAGAAGCATCTACGCTAAAAATAGGAATCACATCGCGGGAAATTACAAAATCGACCAGCGCGGGCTTGCCCGAACGTTTGATGCCGATCTTTACCTTCTCCCCTTTGTGGCCACGCAGTTTACCAATAATGGTTTCGTTGGTAATTTTAATACCTGCCACTATGGTATCGTTCACCTTTACGATTTTATCGCCGGTGAGCAGACCTACGCCTTCTGAGGGGCCGCCAGCCAGTACCGATGTTACGTTTACCGTATCGCTGATAATCGAAAACTCAATACCCACGCCTTCGAACTTACCTTCCAGGTCTTCATTGACCGCCTGCAGTTCAGACGCGGGAATGTAGCTGGAATGCGGATCCAGGTGGTCGAGGATACCCTGAATGGCATCTTCGTGAATTTTGTCGTTGTTAACGGTATCTACGTACTTGGAATTAACCAGGTCTATAATTTCCTGAATGTCATCGTTACGCTGAATAATGGTGATGAAGTCTTTTTTATTCCGCAGGGTATCCCGCAGTTTAAATCCTAAAAACATTCCCAAAACCATGACTAAAGCGAAGAGCAGGGGCACCCAAACCTGTAGGCGACGTTTATTTTGTGGTTCCATATTGATTTTAAAAGCCTGTAAAAATAACTATAATAATGCGGTCAAAGTTCGTAAGCTTTCCTTATCTTTTCACAAATTTTATGGCATGCCATCCCACTACCAACTTATAGCAGATAGCGGTTCTACCAAAACCGACTGGTGCCTGTTGAATGGCACGCAACCAAAGCGTTTTCAGACGCAGGGCATCAACCCCTATTTTCTTACAACCGAAGAAATTGCCGATATCATTAAACGCGAAGCGCCCGAACTGGCCGAGCACCAGATCGAAAAGGTAAGCTTTTATGGTGCAGGTATCAACAGCGGCCACAAAAAACAGGAAGTGCAGAAAGCGCTGAAAAAACTGTTTCCGGATGCTGATATGGAAATTTCTTCAGATCTGTTGGGTGCGGCCCGTGCTTTGTGCCAGCAGCAAAAAGGATTGGTGTGCATACTGGGCACCGGTAGCAACTCCTGCTACTACAACGGTAAAACGATAGCCAAACAAAACCCTTCGCTGGGCTTTATCCTGGGCGACGAAGGCAGCGGCAACTACATGGGCAAAAAAGTATTGCAACACTATTTCTACAACATTTTTGACGAGGACCTGAAGCTGCGTTTCGAAAACCGCTTTAAACTTACCAAAGAGGAAGTGCTGGATAATGTGTACAAAAAATCGTTTGCCAATCGCTACCTGGCAGGCTTCTCAGTTTTCCTGATCGAAAACCGCGGCCACTATATGGTAGAGAACATTATCGAAGACAGCCTTATCGAGTTCTTTCACCACCATATTTTTAAATACAACGAAAGCTGGAAAGTGCCTGTTCATTTCATGGGCTCTATAGCCCTGCATTTCCAGGATGCGATACGCGACCTCTGCAACCATTACCAGCTGGAGTGCGGCACCATCATCAAAAGCCCTATGGAAGGGCTGGTGCAATACCACAAATAACCTTTACTACCGTTAATAGTACTACAGCCGGGCATTCCCGGCTTTTATTATTATTGGCATAACCGTCATCAAAGACTGGTTGTGCATAAATGAATGTAACCAGGAAGGGAGTTCCAGAAACCTACTTACACCACAGGCTAATTTCAAATTTTTACATTGTCATTTAATTGCAACATTTAGTTTATTTGTCTCAACCTATCTCTCTGCTCCGTAACTTTCAATACGAAACAACAAATCTTATGAAAAAACTGCTACTCCTGTTGCTGTTAAGCAACGTGCTGGGCGCCTATTGCCTGAAAGCCCAGATGTCCTATTATCCTATTTCAGTAATAAATCCCAGAACATGGTCTTCGGGTGTCGAAGGCGAGGTAAAACAATTGGAAATTGATGTAAGCCCCCGAGGCGCCTATTTTTTGTGTGACTATACTTTTACTTTAGGCCTTGCCAATAGCACACCGGGACAGGACTCCCTCGAAATAGCCATGTACTTTTCGCTTCCCAAAAATGCTGCGGTAATAGATTCCTGGCTTTGGCTTGACGCTACTACTATTATAAGGGCCGATCTGCTGGATCGCTCCCAGGCAGTAACGGTGTATGAAGACATTGTACGGCGCAGAAAAGACCCTTCTATCCTGCTTAAAAACAGTGAAACCAATTATGAGCTCAGAATATTTCCGCTGGTAGCACCTTATACCGGCAGAAAAGTAAAGCTGACCGTATTGATGCCTGCATTTATTCATAACGGCTACAGCACACTCAACACCCCGGCTGATCTTATTAATAACCTATCTGCAAGCGCTATTGTTACTTTCAGGTTTCACAACACAACAACACAATCTTTTAACCAAATACCGGATTTTGCTCTGAGCAATTATATTAGCAACCAAAACAGCCAGCTTACCGAAGGGGGCATTCCCCGGTCTGTTCTAACCAATGCCGAGCCCCTCCAGATCCGGTATGCCTTTACGCACCCCGACTCCTTTTATGTTTCTACCTATTCTAACCAAAATGAGCATTACTACCAGGTAATAGCCGATGCCGGCAAATTTAAAACGGCAACGCCGCGAAAAGTTGCAATAGCGATGGAAGATTTCTACAATAATAGCGCAACAGACCGTAACCGCCTGGCCGAAGCGCTGCGCAGATTGTTGCTTTCGCTTACTCCTGCCGATTCTTTTAATGTCTTTTACAGTTACAACAATACCCTCTCGCTGGCATCAGCAAGCAGTTGGCTGCCTTGTTCCAGCCAGGCTATCAATACTGCGATCAACCAGGTGGTAAGCAATACTGATAATAGCCAGGCCAATACGCATAAATTACTCTCGGCCGTTAAAAGATTCAGACCCAACTTGTCTAAACCCACCGATATTATTTTTTGCAGCAACGAATCGTTGTCTGAAAATGCCGCTACCCAAAAGATCGGCCGTGTAGACTCGGCCATTGACCCCACTATTCCAATATGGAGCGTAAATTATGCTACGACTTACTTAAATTATTCCGGAACTGGCTGTAAACCTCCGGGCGAAACATTCTTCAATTACTTAAGCAACATCAGCCAGGGCATGACTTTTTCTCCGGAGCAGAATTTCCGTTCTTACTATTGCTACAATACAGGCTCCTTCCCTGCCATAGTGAACGATATTTCTTCTTTCCTGGGGCAACGGTTCGATCTGTTTAATGTATACCTGGACAACTCAACCAACATTCCGTTAAACGAGTATACGCTGGCTGGCTCTGCTACCATGCATCCCGGCGGGCAAACCTTTATTAAAACCGGCAAGTTTGCAGGCAATAGTCCCGCGCAATTTAACCTGGGTATTATGGATGCTGGCTCAATCTCTATTACTCCTATTTTGGCAACTCAAAACATTGGCGACTCTACCCTGGCACAATACTGTGCCGCAG
This sequence comes from Chitinophagaceae bacterium, assembly GCA_031546985.1. Classification (GTDB taxonomy): domain Bacteria; phylum Bacteroidota; class Bacteroidia; order Chitinophagales; family Chitinophagaceae; genus JAVBJN01. Next base: position 21,340 of record JAVBJN010000054.1, on the reverse strand, counting down.
CCGAGATCAGAACATTCGAATTTGTAACCTCAGGCATCTCCTATGCCGCACAAACCAGCTTAAAACACAGGGTTCTATCTGCTCCTACCGCATTTCTTGCACTGGAAAACGGCGATACGATTGGCTCTACCAACCCACGACCTACCACCACTGTAGGCCTGGACAAACAACCGGAGACCAACCCATCGCAGGCATTGGTGAGCATATACCCGAATCCATTTACAACAGATATTACCATTGAGCTTAAAGCCCTGCAACCGGGCCGTGCAGATATTACATTAACCCTCTATGATATGATGGGTAAGAAAGTGTGGCAAAAAACTATTGCAGCAGGCAACCAGCAAAGCAGTATTAAACTGAGCCCGGCGGAAAACGGGCCATTGCCTCCGGGAATCTATATCCTGGAAATCCAAAGCGGCGGCCAGCAACAAAGGCTTAAGCTAACCCATTTATAATACCAGACTATTCACTCTCCCCCGGCCCGCCGGGGGATTTTTTGTTTATACACCCGCGTAAACAGTGCGTTTATCAATCCATACACGCCCTTCATCACGAATGCTGTTTTTATCCCATATCAACGAGATCAAATATCGATGATAAAAATACTATGAATTGTATTGTATTTCTTCTGTTAACTCTTGCTTTTCACTGCGCTATTCCCTAATTTTAGATTAACATCACCACAATCACCAGAAGAGTAGTAAACCTGATTAAAGCTTCGGGCATCAACCGAACAACCTGATTATTGGAAATTATTCACGAACAGAAAACGCTATTACTTATATGAAGCTTAAAACATTCTTTCTGGAGGCAGAAGGCCTGCGCACCCGTGTGCAGATTGAGGAACTGGATGCCGCCCAACACGATTACCTTTGTACCATACTCGACGACGCCAGCATAGCGCACTACAATACCCGCTCTTTTGAAATGACACCGGAAACGCCTATCACACCGGAGCTGAAACCATTGGAACCGTTAAAACACGCAGCGGAAGAATATGCCGCCCTGTTTATGTAAACAAAAAAGACCGATCCTAAAGACCGGCCCTTTTCAAAATCAAATAACAGTAAGCTTATAGCAGATATTTACTTTTTCAGATAGTTCAGCACATAATCCCTTACTCCATCTTCTAACGTGTAAAACGGTTTATCGTATCCTGCACGTTTGAGTTTATCCATGTTGGCTTCCGTGAAGTACTGGTACTTATCGCGGATGTCAGCCGGAGTATCAATATACTCGATATTAGGCTCCAGGTTTACCGCAGAGAAGATCGCAGTAATGAGATCATTAAAGCTGCGGGCCTGCCCTGTGCCCAGGTTATACAACCCACTTTCCGGCTGGTGCTCCATCAACCAGACACACACACTCACTACATCTTTTACATACACAAAATCGCGCTGCTGCCCGCCATCGGCATACTCAGGCCTGTGCGAGCGGAACAATTTTGCTTTGCCATGCTCCAATATCTGGTTGTAGGCATGGAAAATAACCGAAGCCATTCTTTTCTTATGCGACTCATTAGGACCATATACGTTAAAGAACTTGAGCCCGGCCCAGAACGGTGGTGCGGCTTGCCCCTGGGCAATTTGCTGCAAAGCCCATTTGTCAAAATCATTTTTGGAGCGACCGTAAGGATTAAGCGGCGCCAGTTTTTCTACCACAGCATGATCGTCGTTGTAGCCATGCTCACCCTCACCATAAGTAGCGGCAGAAGAGGCATACACCAACGGTATACCATTGTTGGCACAGTAGGTCCACATGTTTTGGGTATACACCAGGTTTAGCACACGGTGCACCTCATAATCCATCTCGGTGGTATCGGTACGGGCACCCAGGTGAAAAACAGCATCAATGGTAATGCCGCTGGTCTGCAACCACTCAAACAACTGGCTGCGGTCTATTTTCTCCGTATACTTAAGCCCGGTAAGGTTATTGTTTTTATCAATCCGGGAAAAATCATCTACCAGGTAGAGGTTTTCGAAGCCCAGGTTGTTCATATAACCAGCGAGGCAGCTGGCAATAAAGCCAGCTGCCCCGGTTATGATTACTTTAGAATCTTTAGTCATCATTATTTGTTCAAATACTTTTCAATGGCAGTGTCATAAGTATTTTTCCAATCCTGGATATTGCCCCAGTTTTCACCATCTACAGACAGTGTACCTGCGGTAACCGTACCCAGTTTCTCAAACGCTACACCCGCCAGCGCAGCTTCTACAGCAGCAGCTTTATCGGCAGATACGCTTGCTACCACACGGCCTTGTGCTTCGCCAAACAACCATGCATCTTTACGGATGCCTGCATTGCTTTGTACATCGAAACCAAGATCGCGGTTCATAGCGCTCTCTACCAGCGCCACAAACAGGCCACCTTCGGCAGTATCGTGTGCAGAGAGGATGAGTTTATTATTAATCAGCGTTTTGATTTTTTCGTGGATCGCAAATTCTTCGTCCAGGTCAAAATAAGGCGCCGGGCTGTATTCTACATTCTGGATCTTAACCAGGTACTCCGAGCAACTGATATCGTTGCGGCTTGCACCCACCAGGTAAACCACATCGCCAGCTTGTTTAAAGTCGGCAGTCATTTTAGCGTTTACATCTTCCAGCACACCCACCATACCAATAGTTGGAGTTGGGTAAACCGGACCGCTTTCGCTCTGGTTGTAGAAAGAAACGTTACCACCGGTAACAGGCGTATCAAATTTTAAGCAGGCATCGCTCATACCTTTCAATGCATACACAAACTGGTAGTACACTTCGGGGTTATAAGGATTACCAAAGTTGAGACAGTTGGTAATAGCCAAAGGATTGCCACCACTGCACACAATGTTGCGGGCAGCTTCTGCTACAGCGATAAGACCACCTTTGTAAGGATCGGCCCATACGTAGCGGCTGTTGCAATCTACCGTCATAGCCAAACCTTTTTGGGTGCCACGCACCCAAACCACCGCAGCATCAGAAGGTGCGTTGGTAGAAGCATTGGCGGTACCCACCATACTATCGTACTGGTTGTATACCCAACGCTTGCTGGCAATGTTTGGCAAGCCAATGATCTGCTCCGCTACCGCTTTCAGATCGGCAGGTACGGTTACGGTATCGATATTGAATCCTTTGATTTGCTCAAAGTATTTAGGCTCGGTATACTCTCTGTGGTAAACAGGAGCGCCGCCACCCAATACCATGCTTTCGGCAGGCACTTCTGCTTCCAGCTCACCGTTCATATAATAACGCAGCATAGGTTCTGTGGTTACTTCACCAATTTGTACGCAGTGAATATCCCATTTATCGAACACTTTCTGAATGTCTGCTTCATGTCCTTTTTCTACCACGATAAGCATACGCTCCTGGCTTTCGCTCAGCAGCATTTCCCATGGTTTCATACCAGCCTGGCGGGTTGGTACTTTATCCAGCCAGATGTTCATACCAAAACCTTCTTTGGCACTCATTTCTGAAGTAGAGCAAGTAATACCTGCCGCACCCATATCCTGCATACCAATAACACTACCGGTACCTACCAGTTCCATACAAGCTTCGAGCAGTTTCTTTTCCTGGAAGGGATCGCCCACCTGAACGGCCGGCAATTGCTCCGCACTGTCGGCAGAAATATCGGCAGAGGCGAAAGACGCACCACCAATACCATCTTTACCGGTATCGGAACCTACAATAAATACAGGATTGCCTTCGCCATGCGAAGTAGCAGAGAAAGTTTGTCCCACTTTTACCACACCCACGCTCATGGCATTAACCAACGGATTGGTGCTGTAGCAGTCTTCAAAATACACTTCGCCACCCACGGTAGGCACACCAAAGCAGTTACCGTAATGGCTGATGCCTTTTACCACACCTTTAACCAGCCATTGTGTTTTAGCATCTTTAATGTTACCAAAACGCAGGGAGTTTAAAGTAGCGATAGGACGGGCGCCCATGGTAAAAATATCGCGGTGAATACCACCTACGCCGGTTGCCGCACCCTGGAAGGGTTCGATGGCAGAAGGGTGATTGTGCGACTCAATTTTAAAGCTGCAGGCCCAACCGTCGCCAATGTCTACCAGACCGGCATTTTCTTCTCCGGCTTTGGCCAGTACACGGCTACCTTCTTTAGGCAGTTTTTTCAGGTATACGATGGAGTTTTTATAGCTACAGTGCTCGCTCCACATAACAGAATACATGGCTGTTTCTGTAAAATTCGGAGTGCGACCCAGCACCTCTTTTATCTTTTCAAATTCTTCTTCTCTTAAGCCAAGCTGTTTCGCTTGTTCTAAAGTTGCTGTCATGAATGGATAGAATTATGTATTTTGGACGACGCAAAGGTAATATATATACTCCTTAAAAAGGAATTTTAGCCTAAAACCTGATCAGCTTGTCAAACCTTGCCATAAGCAGCCTACCCTCAGTGCCCGATGCCATTTTATCGCTGTTATACATCATAGCGGTGCCTGTATTGCTACAAAAACTACCTTTTTTTAAAAAATCGGGCCTCAGCAAACTTCAGATCCATTTGTTATACGCGCTGGTTTGTGTGGCAGCCCTCAGCAATTTTTACATTTATAACGCACTGTATGGCTATGGCGATTGCATAATGTATATGGGCCGGGCCAAGCACATTTGGGAACTGCGGTCGCAGGGCCTGCATGTGATGGTAACCGACTTTTTCAACTTTACCGAAGACGGCAGCTACGCAAAGGTCTTCGACTTTATGAACCCCAAAGCCTGGGAGACCTACGGCATTGTGCTGCTGGCCCGCATCTTGTTCATTTGTTATATGCTGGCATTTACCCAAACCTACGCCGCCATTATCCTTTTTAGTATGCTTACTTTTGGCGGGCTTGTGGCTTTGCGCCGCACGCTGCTCCAATATTTTCCCGATAAGAAGATAACCGCTACGCTACTTTGCTTTGGCATACCCAGCACCATTTTCTGGTGTTCGGGGCTGTACAAAGACAGTCTTACCCTTACCTTTAGCGCCTGGCTGGTATTCTTTACCGCCCGCTGGATGGCCGGTACCAACCGCAGCGGGAATATGATAGGCGCTATTATAGCCCTGCTCCTCATCAATTTTACCCGCAGCTATGTGTTTCTGGGCATTTTTCCGGCCTGGTTGCTGTGGATGGTAACCTATAACCGGCCTAAGAACAGCGGCTTCATTTTCCTGGGTACCTACATTGTGTTTATCATGCTGGCGTTCTCGCTACCAATGGTATGCAATATCAACTTTCCACAATTGCTGGTAAACCGGCAGCACGATTTCCTTTCGCTGCAAGGGCAATCGTTTATGCCGCTCAATACACTACACCCCAATTTCCGGAGTTTTTTAAACAATGCACCGCAAGCCATTAACCATGCGTTGCTGCGGCCCTACCCCGGCGAGGCCTACCATTTCCTGATGTTACTATCAGCCATAGAAAGCCTGTTCATTACCCTGCTTATACTCAGTTGCCTGTTCTATATATATAAGGATAGGCTTAACCACCCATTTCTACTGTTTTGCCTGTTTTACTCGGGCGCCTTACTTATGCTGCTGGGCTATACCGTGCCCTTTAGCGGCGCCTTTGTACGGTACCGCAGCGCCTACCTGCCCTTTCTTTTATCGTCTATTCTAATGAGTATCGATCACATTACCATTCCCATCATACGCAAGCGAGTATATTTCAGGTAATTAAAGGGCAAAAAACACCTTTTATTCACCAATATCGAAGCAACTACAAACAAGTAATAAATAAAAATAATACGAACTATTCCCATCAATCAGGTACGATTTTCTAAGTTTTCTTAGAAAAAAGTGTGTTTATTTTCACAAACCACTTATTTTTGTGTCCGTAATAGTAAAAACAACAACATTACATTTATTTATTATGTCAAACCTTCGCTTCGAAACCCTTGGTAAGTTAGGCCTCTCCACTAACAACCACGTTAAGGTGTCTCAGAGAGAAAAGATCACTGCTACTTTCGGCAGCAATGTATTTACCGGTAAGGTAATGCGCGAGTACCTGAGCGACGAGGCTTACAAAGGCCTTAACAACGCTGTTAAAAATGGTACCAAGCTGGATCGTAAAATGGCAGACCAGATTGCTTCGGGCATGCGTGCCTGGGCTATGGAACGTGGTGTAACCCATTACAGTCACTGGTTTCAGCCACTCACCGGCACTACCGCTGAGAAGCACGATTCTTTCTTTACCCTGAAAAGCGACGGTTCTGCGCTGGAATGTTTTGAAGGCGACGCCCTGATTCAGCAGGAGCCCGATGCATCCAGCTTCCCTAACGGTGGCATTCGTGCTACTTTTGAAGCCCGTGGTTATACCGCCTGGGATCCCACCTCTCCTGCCTTCATCATTGAACGTGCAAATGGTAAAACCCTGTGCATCCCTACCATCTTTATTGCCTACAACGGTGCATCACTCGACAACAAAGCCCCGCTGCTGAAAGCTATTGACGCAGTAAACAAAGCGGCAGTTGATGTATGCAACTATTTTGATAAAAACGTAACCAAGGTAACCCCTACACTGGGTTGGGAACAGGAATATTTCGTAATTGACGAAAGCCTGGCCAATGCCCGCCCCGATCTGGTAATGTGCGGCCGCACCCTGGTAGGACATGCTCCGGCCAAAGGCCAGCAGCTGGAAGACCACTATTTTGGTTCTATTCCTGAGCGTGTATACGCTTACATGCTCGATTTTGAAGAAGAAGCTTACCGCCTGGGCATTCCTTTGCGCACCCGCCACAACGAAGTAGCACCTGCACAATATGAGTGCGCGCCTATCTTCGAAGAGGCCAACATCGCAGTAGACCACAACTCCCTGCTGATGGATACGATGGAGCGTATTGCCAAGCGCCACAAGCTGAAAGTACTGTTTCACGAAAAACCATTTGCCGGTGTAAACGGTAGTGGTAAACACAATAACTGGAGCCTGGCTACCGATACCGGCGTTAACCTGCTGGCACCTGGTAAAACACCTCGCACCAACCTGATGTTCCTCACGTTCTTCGTGAATACCATCAAAGCTGTACACGATCATGACGATCTGTTGCGTGCAGCTATCGCGTCCCCTAACAACGACCACCGCCTGGGTGCCAACGAAGCGCCGCCCGCTATCATTTCTGTATTCATTGGCGAGTACCTCACCAAAGTGCTGAATGAAGTAGAAAGCCGCGTAACCGGAAAATTCAACGAGCAGGATGAAGTGATTCTTAAACTGGACATTCACAAAAGCATTCCTGAGCTGCTGATGGACAATACAGACCGTAACCGTACAAGTCCGTTTGCCTTTACCGGTAACAAGTTTGAGTTCCGTGCCGTAGGTTCTTCTGCCAACTGCGCAAGCGCAATGACCACCCTGAACACCATCATGGCCGATACCCTCAAGAAATTCAAACAAGAGGTAGATGCCCTGATCGAAAAAGGCGAGAAAAAAGAAATCGCGATCCTGCAAGTACTGCACGATTACATTAAACAAAGCCGCCGCATCCTGTTCGAAGGCGACAACTACAGCAAAGAGTGGGAAGAAGAAGCTGCAAGCCGTGGCCTCAATAACTTCAAAACCACTCCACTGGCCCTGGATGCTATCGTTTCTGCCAAAACAAAAGACCTGTTTATTAAAAACAACATCTTTACCGACGTAGAAATTGAAGCCCGCCACGAAATTGCACTCGAAGAGTATGTGAAGAAAGTGCAGATCGAAGCGCGTACCCTGGGCTACCTGGCCACCAGCAGCATTGTGCCTACAGCGGTTAAATACCAGAACGAACTGCTCACCAGCATTAAAGGCATGAGAGAGATTGGTCTGGAAGAAAGCTACTACGAAGCGCAACTGGTGATTCTGAAAAAAGTAAGTGAGCACATCAACGCTATTAACACCCACGTTAAAGCCATGATCGAAGCCCGCAAAGTGGCCAACAAAATCGAGCATATGCGCGACCGTGCCATTGCTTATTGCAGCGAGGTTAAAACCCACTTTGATGAAATCCGTTACCATGCCGACAAACTGGAAATCATGGTAGACGACAGCATCTGGCCTATGCCTAAATACCGCGAACTGTTGTTCCTGCGCTAATTACAACGCCATCATTTCAATTGGTATAAATCCCGACTGAGAGCGCCACCCGAAAGGGTGGCGTTTTTGTTTCACGTAAATCTGTGGGAAACATACACCACACGAAACTTTCCCGCTGATACCGCAGATCGGAATACACGCAGATTTACGCTGATTGATGCATGTAAAAAAATCAGGATCTGCGCCATCTGCGGATGCATCTGCGTAAATCTGCGGGAAACATATACGTCGCGAAACTCTCCCGCTGATCGCCAGTAATGGAAAGATCTGGCAACTTATTTTATTCGAGCCTATTCACTTTTGACTTTTCACTTTTGACTAAAGACAAATCTGTAAAACCATAAATAGCACAAGAAATTCTACCTTTCAGCTATAATATTCCTGCCATGAAACGGCTCTTCTTTTTATTACTCATAACCATAATCTCAACCACCATAACACATGCCCAACACTGCGGCTGGGACAACTCCTACATCATTATCCTGGATGCGAGAGACAGCATTACCAACAAAGTAATAAACGGGCTCAATATTGTGCTGGCCGATGCTACAGGCAAGCCTTACACCAGCGAATCGAACCTGCGCAACTACCCAAAACTCACCATTACCCAACCTACCGATACCTTAAAATTTGGGCAGAACGTTAAAGACAATAAGGAATACAAATATGCAGAAGAAGGCCCCTTCCCTTTTGGTGAAGATTGCTACATGCTCATCGTATATTACAACAACTACCCGGAGTTTAACAACCCGGGTACGGACCTCATCCTCATCAGCGATCCGGATGGCAATAGCCACCTCGGTACATTTAAGCCGCAGCACATTCATTTTACAGCGCAAAACATTGGCCACCTCTGCAAAAGTATGGGTTTGTGGCACGGGTCAGAAGCCATAGACCGCATTAAAATCAATGTAAAACTGCAACGCAAAAACTAAGCATTACAATAAAATAAATCCGGTAGCCAGCGTTACAAGATGTTTTAAAATTAGGGACATTTGTCCCTATGCAAACCACATACGAACAGCAAACGTTTACACAGGTAGATTTTACAGAAGCCCGCCTTACCAGCAATGAATTTGATGCCTGCATTTTCATCAATTGCAATTTTGGCAATGTAGACCTTACCCGGTTCCTGTTTAGCGATTGTACTTTTCAGGGTTGCAATCTGTCTATGACCAAACTAGATGAAACCTCTTTAAAAACAGTGCTGTTCAAAAATTGTAAGCTGGCCGGTGTAGACTTTAGCCGTTGCCATAAATTCCTGTTTGCCGTTCAGTTCGATAATTGCATGATGGACTTTACCTATTTTGGCGATAATACCATGCTTAAAACCAAATTTATTGGTTGCAGCATTAAAGAAGCGCAGTTTATAGGCACCAACCTGAACCAATCGAAATTTGAACGCTGCGACCTGTTTATGACCACTTTCAGAAACTGCAACCTGCAAAAAGCAGATATGTCTACAGCTTACAACTTTGCCATTGACCCCGAAGCCAACCAGCTCAAAAAAGCAAAGTTCTCGCAGCAGAGCCTGGCGGGCCTGCTCACCAAATACGATCTCGTTATTGAAGCCTAAAATAAAATGTAAAACCCTGTGCACAAACGACACAGGGTTTTTACGTTCTAAACCATTGTTTCCGGATGGACAAAAGCATAGCCAATCCGATACATAAGACGATGGATGCGCTGTAATTGTTAGCGTCCGTTTAATTTATTTACAAGAAAATCGACCATACTGCCTCCCAGGTCAAAGCCTACATACTCCGCCAATGCAAAACCCGCCGGAAAATTTACTTCCAACAGAAAAAAACGGCCATTCTGGTCTTCTAAAATATCTACTCCCGCAAAAGCCACATTGGCAAGCCGGGTACCATCTACCGCCAATTGTTTCATCGTATCGGGATAATCGGTTATGGTATACACCAGGTCCTTAACCGTGCTGGCATTGCGAAAATCATCGGGTTGAATGGAAAAATCACCGGCAAGAATCACCTCATCGCCCAGCACATACAGGCGGCTGCCTCTTTTGGCTTTAATAAACTGGCGCAGTACAAACTGCACATTGGCCGATAGTAAATACTCTACCACAGAAACCAATCCCGCCATAGAATCTACCTGCATGGTACCAATGCCTAGCGTGCCACCCATCACCTTTATAACAACAGGAAAACCGCCCAGGTAATCTACATACGCCTTCAGTAATTTTCTATCGGAGGATACTGAGAAGATGGTAAGCGGCTGCGACAACCCGGCTTTCTGATGCGCAAAAGCGTATTTAATGGTATTGGTCTGATCGGCAATATAAGCGGGTTGTTGCAGGTAAAAGGTAGTAACCGCATCGTACAGCAACAGCGATTCGAGCGCTTCATTGCCACGTGTAACATTGTACAGCATATCGCCGCTCCCCGGCTGGGGCAATTGTGTATGATTGGCCTGCTGCCCATCCAATGCAATAAAGGGTATCTCTCTTTGCGCGCAGGCTTTTTGCAGTTGCGACATGCGCGTTTCAATGCCTTTGTACTGGCCGTTGTAAATAGCGTAAAAACTCATAGTGTGGTATTTGAAGGTCAATCCATCAACACCGGTCCAACTATTTTTATTTAACAATTATCCCGCCAAAAATAGGTTATCCGTTGCGGAATGCATTGGGCCGCACTTTTACCATATCGTAAAAAGCATTGCTAAAAGCCGCTATGCTTTTATAACCACTATCCAGCGCTATTTCGCCAATGCTTTTTTTACCTTCCAGCAGGGCTTCCATGGCCTTAATAATACGGTATTGTTTAAGGTATTGCAGAAACGACAAACCCAGCTCTTTCTGAAACAAACGCGACAGGCTGCGCACACTCAACCCAAATTGCCGCGACACTTTTTGCAACGTAAGTGTTTCTTCCATTCCGGCATGCATATACGTCAGAATACCTTGCAACACTTCGTTCCGGGAGGTAGGCAGCACAATGGGCAAGGGCTGCTGACCCAACTCACCTACCAGGTATTTAATCGTTTCCAATATTGTAAAACCCTTGGTTTCTGGCGCATACTCGCCCTGCCAGGGCAGGATATAGGCAAACAACTCGAGCAACAAAGGATGCACAGGATAAATACCCATTTGTCCATAAACCGGGCTTTTCTCGCCAGATACATCAAAATAAAGGTTTAACGCCATAGGCGCCTGATCGTTGAAATATACAAAATGCTCCATCCCAGCCGGAATCCAGATCCAATGCCTGGCCGGTAAAAAATAGGTTTTATCGCTGGTGTAGAGGTAGCTCATGCCGCCTTCGATATAAGTAAGCTGCCCTTTACGATGCTGGTGAAAGGCAAAATCGGCTTCCAGCTTTTCGTTTACCACATATGTCGCCGTGGCATGCGCATCAATATTGGCAAGAAACGAAAGAATGGTATTGGGTTTACTCATGGCCCGAATCATATAATAATTGGCAATTTAGAGAAAACAGGCAACATACTTAAGCAATTATATTTGAAAGAGGCTACCGGGTAGCTATGCTTATACACGATTGCCCGAGCCGTTACCCCCAGCGGCTCATTCTATTTCTTCACCTAACTTCTATGTATGCAAAAGGAAAGGATTTTATACGCGCCTATGTTATCCCGGCTTTGTAGCGCTGCCGAAGCTGCCGCCCATATTAAAAACGGTATGGTGGTAGGCTCAAGCGGGTTTACCAAAGCAGGCGACAGCAAAGCGGTGCTGATGGCGCTGGCAGAGCGGGCTTCGGTAGATCCGTTAAAGATAACCCTGGTTACCGGCGCATCATTAGGCCACGGCACCGACGGGCTGCTGGCCGAGCATGGCGTGCTGGAACGACGCCTGCCTTTCCAGGCCGATCCTGCCCTGCGCAGCAGCATTAACCATGGCGATGTATATTTTATAGACCAGCACCTGAGCGAAACCACCGATCAGCTCCGCTATGGTCATTATCCACAAATGGATGTAGCCGTACTCGAAGCCGCTGGCATACTCGAAGATGGCAGTATTGTGCCTACCACTTCGGTGGGCAACTCCGCTACTTTTGCCGAGCTGGCGCAAAAGCTCATTATCGAGATCAATTTATCGGTACCAGCCGATGTGTATGGCATTCATGATATTGGCAGCGCAGGTGTTTACCCTCATAAAAACATCATTCCCATTACCCATGCATCTACCCGCTTCGGGCAAAAATCCATTGCGATAGACCCGGCCAAAGTAATTGCAGTAGTGCTAACCAATACTGCCGATAGTCCGGCCGATATAGCCCCACCCGATGAAGACACCAACGCCATAACCGGGCACCTGCTCGATTTTTTTAACCATGAGATTAAACAACACAGGCTTACCCGCTCGCTATTGCCCTTACAAGCGGGTATTGGCAAAGTGGCCAACGCCGTATTGCAGGGTTTTACCCAAAGCGATTTTCATGATCTAACTATGTATTCCGAGGTATTGCAAGACAGCTCTTTTGACCTGCTCGATTCTGGTAAAATGACTTTTGCTTCCGGCTCTTCCATCACCGTTTCATCGGCTTACCACCGTAAGATATTTGCCAACTTCGATAAGTATAAAAACAAGATACTGCTGCGCCCGCAAGACATTAGCAATGCGCCGGAAGTGATTCGCAGGCTGGGCATTATTGCCATTAATACGGCGCTGGAATGCGACATTTACGGCAATATCAACTCTACACATGTGGGTGGCACACACATGATGAATGGCATTGGAGGCTCCGGCGATTTTGCCCGCAATGCTTACCTCAGCATCTTCATCACCCAGTCTGCCGCCAAAAACAACCAGATCTCGCGTGTGGTGCCTATGGTGGCGCATGTAGACCATTGCGAGCACGATGTAGACATTATTGTAACCGAACGTGGACTGGCCGATTTAAGAGGGTTGGCACCAAGAGAAAGGGCCAGAATAATTATTGAACATTGCGCCCATGCCGACTACAAAGCCGCCCTGCAGGACTACCACCAGGCAGCCTGCAAGCGTGGCGGGCAAACCCCGCACCTGATGCAAGAAGCCCTGCAATGGCATATAAACCTGCAAAAGCATGGCACCATGCAACCCGGTATATTGCAGGAAGCATAAAACCGTTTGACTGAACGATGAACACAAACCCAAACAAAAACCCCGGACCTTTTCAGACCCGGGGCTCCTTTTCATATCAAAGGTAATGACTTACACCAGTTTGAATGACTCGATAAACTTGGTGGTAAAGTTGCCTTTACGGAAGTTTTCGTCTTTCATCAATTGCAGGTGGAAAGGAATAGTTGTTTTAACACCTTCGATCACATACTCACTCAAAGCACGCTCCATAGTCTGGATGGCTTCTTCGCGGGTTTGCGCTACGGTAATGATCTTGGCGATCATACTGTCGTAGTACGGAGGAATGGTATAACCGGCATAGATATGCGAGTCGATACGCACGCCATGACCACCCGGCGTATGCAGCACAGTAATTTTACCTGGGCTTGGGCGGAAATCGTTGTACGGATCTTCGGCATTGATACGGCACTCGATGGCGTGCATCTGAGGTTCGTAATCGTTACCGGTAATCTCAATACCTGCGGCTATTTTGATCTGCTCTTTAATCAGATCGTAATTGATTACTTCTTCGGTTACACCATGCTCTACCTGGATACGGGTATTCATCTCCATAAAGTAGAAATTACGGTGTTTGTCTACCAGGAACTCAATGGTACCTACACCTTCGTAACTAATGGCGCCAGCCGCTTTTTTAGCAGCATCCCCCATCAGCTTACGCAGCTCAGGCGTCATAAAAGGAGAAGGCGATTCTTCTACCAGTTTCTGGTGACGGCGCTGGATAGAGCAGTCGCGTTCGCTGAGGTGACATACTTTACCGTATTGGTCACCGGCTACCTGAATTTCGATGTGGCGGGGTTCTTCAATGAACTTCTCCATATACACACCATCATTCTTAAAGGCAGCACCGGCTTCAGCCTTAGCGGTATTATAGGCACGCTCCATTTCTTCAGGCGCAAATACCACACGCATACCTTTACCACCACCACCTGCAGTTGCTTTCAGGATAACGGGGTACCCCATTTCTCCACCCAGCTGCACGGCTTGCTCCAGGCTTTCCAACAATCCGCCGGAACCGGGGATGCATGGTACGCCCGCAGCGATCATGGTTTCTTTAGCGGTAATTTTATCGCCCATTCTGCGAATCATGTCCGGTGTGGGGCCAATGAATTTGATGTCGTGTTTGAGGCACACTTCTGCAAACTCAGCGTTTTCTGCCAGGAATCCGTAACCCGGGTGAATCGCGTCGGCATTGGTGATCTCAGCCGCCGCCATAATATGCGGAATGTTGAGGTAAGAATCGGCACCGGCAGGTTTACCAATACAAACCGCTTCGTCGGCAAATTTTACGTGCAGGCTGTCTTTATCTGCAGTAGAGTAAACAGCTACCGTTTTGATGCCCATTTCGCGGCAGGTACGAATAATGCGCAGGGCAATTTCGCCGCGGTTGGCAATGAGTATCTTTTTAAACATTGAACTCAGTTTGAAAATTTGAATACCGGAATGGTCCGGCAGGGATATTTTGAAAATTCAAAGTATCGAAAAAAAGCAACCAGGAACGGGGTTATGGTATAAACCATGCCCAGACTCCAGGTTGCTTTATAATCAAATTAGCTTAGGGTTGAACCAGAAACAGTGGCTGGTCGTACTCTACAGGAGATGCGTCGTCTATCAGCACTTTCACAATCTTACCGCTGATCTCTGCTTCAATCTCGTTGAACAGTTTCATGGCTTCGATGATGCACAGTACCTGGCCAGGTTTAATTTCATCGCCTACATTGGCAAATGAAGGTTTGTCTGGCGACGGGCTGCGGTAGAAAGTACCAATCATTGGCGACTTAATGGTAATCAGGTTATCTGCAACTGCAGGCGCAGAAGCTTCCGTTGCAGTAGGAGCGGCAACCGGTGCTGCTGCTGGCGCAGCGGCTACAGGCTGAGGAGCGTATGTAGTTACAGTTGGTACGGTTACTACATTTTCTTCTTTCTGTTTGATGTGTATTTTAAAACCATCCTGTTGCTCAATAGCCAGTTCGCCGATATCCGACTTCATTACCATCTTCAACAGTTCCTGTATTTGTTTAAAATCCATGATAGCAGGTTTATATTTTTTTACAATTGGGGTTGTACTATGCTTTTACACGCTCAACGTAATCACCGGTTTTGGTGTTTACACGAATCACATCACCTTCGTTTACAAACAAAGGTACCATTACAGTAGCGCCGGTATCAACCGTAGCTGATTTAAGGGCACGGGTAGCGGTATCGCCTTTCAGGCCCGGCTCAGAATAAGTAACAGTTACTACAATTTTATCTGGCAGCTCTACGCTCATAGCCTGCTCGGTTTCGGTATTCACAATCAGGAATACTTCCATACCGTCTTTCAGAAACTGGGGTGCATCAACCATGGTTTCGGCCAGTGCAACCTGCTCAAAAGATTCGTTATCCATGAAATTGCAAC
Organism: Chitinophagaceae bacterium; assembly: GCA_031546985.1. Classification (GTDB taxonomy): domain Bacteria; phylum Bacteroidota; class Bacteroidia; order Chitinophagales; family Chitinophagaceae; genus JAVBJN01. The sequence continues at coordinate 5,800 of JAVBJN010000054.1, read as the reverse complement.
CGGAGTCATCTCTGTACAGGAACTGGTAAGAGCGTTTTTCAACACGCACCGGGTGAATGTTTTCACCAGAGTTCCAGGTGTGTTCAATAGAGCGCTTATTGTCAACACCTTTCAGTTTAGCCCAAACTTTTGCAGCAGCACGGGCGGTTTTGTTTTGTCCGAAGTCAACAACCTGATACAGACTTCCGTCCAGTTTCAGGATCATGCCACGGCTGATATCAGCAGTAGTTGCCATAAATTACTTTTTGTTAATAGTTTTTATAAGTCAGAGTGCAAAAGTAAACGTAAAATTCCGAAAACCAAAGCTAGGCACTATTGAGTCCCAAGTGATTGTAAATGAACACAGAGCAACACATTTCCACGTTCAAAGGTGATAATCAGGAGGTTTTCTTACCGGCAAAAGTGAAACGTGAAAGGTCAGAAGGGATCTCCCGATACCTGAGCCTCGGTAACTGAGCCCCGCATAGGCGGGGCAGGCTTTGTCGAAGTTGTCGATGGCCACCTCACCAGTGCGCTGCCCCAGGTAAAACCACTACCAAAAGCAGCCAGGCATACGAGGCTACCACTTTTTATAAGGCCATCTTCCCAGGCCTCGCACAAGGCAATGGGTATCGAAGCGGCAGTTGTATTGCCATACCGCTGTATATTATTATACACCTGGTTGTCGGCCAGTCCCAGTTTTTGCTGTACAAACTGGCTGATGCGCAGATTGGCCTGGTGCGGAATAAGCATATCCAGGTCCGAGGGTTTATACCCATTGGCATCCAATGCCTCCATTATAACCTCCGGAAACTTGACTACCGCCTTTTTAAAAACCGAGGGACCATCCATTACCGGAAAATTCTGTGCTTTATCGATCATTTCTTTGGTTACAAACATCTGTCCCATCTCTGCATGGGGGTAAGTGGCCAGCTCGCGGTCTATCCAATGGTTGGCATGCGTACCGGGGTTGAACATGGCCAGTATTTCGGCACTTTCGCCATCGCTGTGCAAATGGGTGCTCAAAACGCCCTGCCCTTCTTCCGTGGTGGGCTGCAATACTACTGCTCCGGCTCCATCTCCGAAAATAACGCTCACATTGCGGCCACGGGTGCTTAAATCGAGCCCAAAAGAATGTTTTTCACTGCCTATCACCAATATGTTTTTGTACATGCCCGACCGTATAAACTGATCGGCCACACTCAGGGCATAGATAAAGCCGGTACATTGGTTGCGCACATCCAACGCACCTATCTCGTTCATACCCATAGCCCGTTGCAGCAATACACCACAACCCGGAAAGTAATAATCGGGGCTCAAGGTGGCAAAAACCACAAAATCGACTTCCTGCGCGGTAATACCGGCACGCTCAAGCGCCATTCTTGCCGCTTCAACGCCCATGGTGGTAGTGGTTTCGCCCACAGCATCGGCAAACCGGCGCTCCTGGATGCCCGTTCGTTCCTGGATCCACTCATCGTTGGTATCCATAAACTGCTTCATATCGTTATTGGTAAATACATTCCCGGGAAGGTATTTACCTACGCCTGTAATTTTTGACCTGATCATATATTAAATATAATTAGTTTATAGCAAAATAAGAAAGGGGGCTTCGACAAAGCCTGCCCCGCCTATGCGGGGCTCAGCCACCGGGTTGCTTAAAGTGCCTGAGCTTCGGTAAGCCCGAGAGCACAAACAAAATCAAAAGACAATCGAAGAGGTTTATCTCTAACAGTGCATCGAACCAGGACCTGACTGGAGCTGCGCACCTCGTATAGGCGGGACTAGCTCTGGCAGGTCTGAAAAACCGGCCGGGAAAGTAAAAACCCTGCCAGCGCAAAGCGCACCGCAGGGTTTGCTGCCAAAGGCAGGTATATTTCAAATCAGACATCAGCGACCGGAGATCGCACATCAGACATCAGAGATCAGACATTAAATCCACTCCCCTTTCACCATTACTTTATGAATAAGGTTGCTGCCAAAAGAATAAGGAATAAAGGCCAGCGAAGGAATTTTATCGGTAATAATGAGGTTGGCTTTTTTGCCACGAGCAATAGACCCGTGCGTTTCGCTCAGGTCCATCGCATAAGCGCTGTTCATGGTTACCGCATGCAGACATTCCTCCGGCGTCATGCGGAGTTGGGTACAACCCAGGCTCATCAGGAACGGAATATTGCCAGAAGGAGAAGTACCCGGATTGTAATCGCTCGCCAGCGCAATAGGCAAGCCCGCATCTATCATTTTACGGGCGGGCTGGTATGGCAGACGGATGAAAAACGCGGCAGATGGCAACAAGGTAGGCATGGTTTCGCTACCCAGCAGGCAGGCCAGCTCTTCTTCTTCTACAAACTCGAGGTGATCTACACTCAAAGCACCATATTTAACCCCCACCTGGATACCGCCGGAGCGGTGCAGTTGGTTGGCATGGATCTTTGGTTTAAGGCCATATTTTAACCCCGCTTCCATTACCTGCGAGGTTTCGGCTACGTTAAAAAAGCCTTCTTCACAAAAAGCATCTACATAATCGGCCAGACCCTCGCCTGCAATTTTCGGAATCATTTCATTTACCAGCAGGTCTATATAGCCCTGGTGGTTTTGTTTATACTCCAATGGGTACGCATGCGCCCCCAGGAAAGTGGCTTTAATATCTATTTTAGTATGCTCTTTAATCTTACGTACAACCCGCAGCATTTTCATTTCGCCTTCGGTAGACAGGGCGTAGCCGCTTTTGATCTCTACAGCTCCTGTACCCAATGCAGATATTTCGTGCAGGCGCAGCATGGTTTCATCAAACAATTGCGCTTCACTGGCCGCATTCACTTTTTTGGCCGAGTTGAGAATACCACCACCCCGGCGGGCTATTTCTTCGTAAGCAAGGCCATTAATACGGTCTACAAACTCCTGCTCGCGGCTGCCTGCATATACCAGGTGGGTATGCGAGTCGCACCAGGCGGGCAATACAAGCCGTCCGGTGGCATCCATCATCTGATCGGCATGTATTTCGGGAAGCTGGTCCATGCTACCAAAATCTTTAATTTCTTCTCCCTCTATCAACAACCAGGCGTTATCGATCTGAGCCACCTCTTTCATGGCGTTTCCTTTAACCGTTTGGCGTATACCTGCTTCGAAACCAGTTTGCAGCAGGGTTTTGATATTGGTGATTAATGTAGTCATGCAGTTTGTATTTGCCACAAAATAACTACCTTGAACGGACAATTCCTGACAATGAACCTGAAATCTGCTTTTTTAGGCATAGCAGCCACAGCTACCCTGGCGGTTGCAGCCTATGCCCAGAACGTACTGCCTTTCTATAAAACCAAACAACTGCCCAGTTTCAAAATAAAGCTGGCAGATGGCAGTATGTTTACCAACGCCAATCTCGATAAAAAAGACAACGTGATTGTTACGGTGTTTGACCCGCTTTGCGATCATTGCGTGAGCCAGCTGGACGAATTCCGCCGCAACAATTACAAGCTTAAAAATACCCGCATCATCTTTATGGCACCGCTGGACAAGGCCGAAGATGCCTACAAACTGAGCGAAATGCGCCAGATGCAGCAGTTCAGCACCATTACCCTGGGTGTAGACCAAACCCGCCTTATTGATACCTTTTACACCGTGTATGGTATGCCACAGAGCTTTTTATACAACGACCAAAAGCAGTTTGTAAAGCTCATTCCTAAAGAAATGCCGGTAGATTCCTTCCGGGTATGGCTGGAGCGCTGATTGAAATACAATAAGATGTGTTAAATCTGCTGTTTGCGCCTGCTTTTAGGCCACAAAACCCAAAGGTAATTCGGCGAACAGGTGTTATATTTGTGCTCTCAAAATTTTAATAACCTCAAAATACATTACTGACATGAAAGTAACTGTAGTAGGTGCCGGTGCGGTTGGCGCAACTTGTGCTGATAACATCGCCCGCCTTGAATTAGTAGAAGAACTGGTATTACTGGACATCAAAGAAGGTCTGGCAGAAGGTAAGGCACTGGATATGTTCCAAACCTCGGCTATCCTGGGCTTTGATACCAAACTGGTAGGCAGCACCAACGATTACAGCAAAACCGCTGACTCTGATGTAGTGGTAATCACTTCCGGTATTCCCCGTAAACCAGGTATGACCCGTGAAGAACTGATTGGCACCAACGCCGGTATCGTTAAAAATGTTACTGACAACATCCTGAAATATTCTCCCAACGCTATTATCGTGGTTATCTCCAACCCAATGGATACCATGACATACCTGGCGTTGAAATCATCTGGCCTGCCTAAAAACCGTATCATCGGTATGGGCGGTATCCTGGATAGCTCACGTTTCAAATGCTACCTGGCTAAAGCCCTGAATTGCTCTATTAACGACCTGAGTGCCAACGTAATCGGTGGTCACGGTGATACCACCATGATTCCTTTGACCCGCCTGGCTACTTACAGCGGTGTACCTGTTTCCCAGTTCCTGAACGAAGAACAACTGAAACAAGTTGCTGCCGATACCATGGTTGGTGGTGCTACCCTCACTAAAATGCTGGGTACCTCTGCTTGGTATGCTCCTGGCGCTGCCGGTGCTATGCTGGTAGAAAGCATTATCCGCGACGAAAAACGCATCCTGCCTTGCTGCGTATACCTGGATGGCGAATATGGCCAGAAAGATATTTGCCTGGGCGTTCCTGTAATCGTAGGCCGCAACGGTTGGGAAAAAATCGTTGACGTGCAACTGACTGCAGAAGAGCAAGACCTGTTCAACAAATCTGCAGAAGCTGTACGCAGCATGAATGCAGTACTGGATACAGTACCTACCGCTTAATAACAAGCAGTTAACTATATTCCCTCAAAAGCCACACCCTTCTGGTGTGGCTTTTGTATTATCATGGGTGTTAACTTTGTTATATTCAACACCCATGAAACTGAACAAAAAACACCTGCTGCTTGCCTTTGCTGTATTAGCGGCTGGTTATCAGGCCAGCGCACAAGCCGACTCGAGCCGCCCCGGCACCATCCGGAACTATACCGGTAAAGAAGTGGATTATGCGGTAAAGCTGGATGAAACACTGGTAAAAGACTCCCGCACTTTTGCCAACGATACCGCACGGTACCGGTTTAACCAAACCAAATATTATGTTACAACCATCTGGCCTTATGTGCTGGATGCCGTGGCTATTGTAAATGAAGTGGATTACAAACTGAATGTAGAAAACCTTTCGGGCAAGAAACGCCGTGAGTATATCAACGGAAAGGAAGATATCGTAAAAGAGAAAATAGACGACAGGATTAAAGCGCTAAACAGCACACAAGGCGAACTGCTCATAAAACTGATAAACCGCCAAACGGGCAAAAACTGCTACAGCATTCTCCGGGAGTTTAAGAACCCGGTTACCGCTACCATGTGGCAAGGCTGGGCACGGGTACACGGTTTTAACCTCAACGAAAGTTACAATCCCGATAAAGAAGTGCTGCTGGAAAGTGTAATGAGAAGCCTGGGACAATAATGCTTATTCAAAAACAACCATTCCTGAGCAGAACAGGAGCCTTCTACAACTTCGACAAAGCCTGTCCCGCCTATGCGGGGCTCAGTTACCGAGGCTCAGGCACCTATCTCAACTCCAAAACAATGGTTTTGACTAGTCCTAAAAAAACGATACAGGATTAGAGATAAATACAAATAGCCTTTAAGCAGTAACAAGGCTAGCCCTGTTACTGCTTTTTTTATAAGTTCTCATTTTGATGCGGCACTGCTCATGCATTTGTGCAGGGGTAAGCATGTGGTTTGAATAATGAGGCCTTATGGTGTTGTAAGTATTAATAGCCTCCTTCACCAAGGTTTTCATCAGTT
>JAVBJN010000037.1:0-66088 GCA_031546985.1 Chitinophagaceae bacterium | reverse complement strand
ATTTCCGTAGCCAACCCATCACCGTGGACCGGGCTTGAATGCCATACTTCCTTTGTGCCGCTGTCGTTGATAATTCCCCTTGCTCGATTTCCTGGACTACCTGAACTTTAAACGACACGCTGTAATCCTTTTGCGTGCGCTGTAAATAATTTGTTATTTCCATAACGATGGTTTTTTCTGTATCGCTATTTCAGGACGGGACAATATTATTTAAAAAGCCGTCTCTGCAATATTGCGGGACGGCTTTTTAATGCGTTATAATATCGGGTTGGGGCTTACCCGTTGTTAAAATCCCGGTTGTTGTTGTGCTCACGGTTAAAACCGGTGTTTTCTTCGCTTCTTCTAAAGCCGCCGGCATTGTTGTCTTCCGGTCTGCGGTAGCCACCACCACCGCCATCATTGCTGCGGTCGCGGTTAAAACCACCACGATTGCCACCACCGCCACCGCGGTTAAAGCCACCACCCCGATTGCCACCAAAGCCGCCACGGTTGTTGTGCTGCTTGGGCGTAAAATCTTTGCGCGGGCGGGCTTCGCTTACGGCTATTTCTTTACCCTGAAAATCGGTTCCGTTCAGGGCTTCAATGGCTTTGTGGCCTTCTTCTTCAACGGCCATTTCTACAAAACCAAAACCACGGCTACGATTGGTTAGTTTGTCGAAAATAATTTTGGCGGAGGTTACTTCTCCATAGGCTGCAAATAATTCCCCCAGTTCATCTTCATGCACCTTAAAGGGAATGTTGGCTACGTAAATGTTCATTGCTGAAAGATTGATAAAATAAAATAAAATACGTCTGGTTATGGTTCTATATCTGTATCCGCAAGGTAAGGATTATTGTTAAAAGAGATTGCGGGGTTAAGGATTTTTTAATCCTGTATTTAAACGGAATAATCGGCTTTGTTTTATTGTGAAATAAGCCGCGAAATGTGGCAAAAAGGGGAGAATGGAGCAAAGAGATTGGGGAGGCATGGTAAATTTGGAAGCCAGAGCAAAGTACGCATTAAAAAAAGACCTGCAGAGATATGCTCCGCAGGTCTTTTTAAGTTATGGAAGAAAGAGGTTGCAACGTTATTTGTTGATCTCCACTATGGCCGCTTCGATTACCGCATCTTTATTGGTATCTGCTTTGTTGATGTATTTAAGCATATCGGGCGGGATGCCGTTTTCATAATTGGCCCCATCAAGGTCGCGGGTGCTGGTTACAGAAAAGCGGTAGGTCCATCCGTTGGGCAATTGTCCGCCATTGGGCAGGCCCATGCCCCCGCCGGTGGTATCGCCCATTACGGTTACCTGTGGCAGATTGTGCATGGCCAGCGTAAAGTGAGAACCTGAGCTGAATGTGCCGCGATCGGTGAGTAAAAAGATCTTTTTGGTGTATGTTTTTCCGGATGATTCCACATAAGCCTTATCTGCATCCGTAAAATCGTTATGCCCCGGACCATTTTTGGTGTAGGTCTGGTACACTTCTGTTTTAGCGGTTACAAAATGCGATAAAATCTTAAACACATCGCTCACCGCACCTCCGCCATTTTGCCGCACATCAAAGATCAGGCCTTTGGTATTGGCATAGCGGTCGATGATGTAATCGAGCTGACCGTCTGTTACGGTGCCCGGAAAACTGGTAAACCGGATGTAGCCAATATTGCTGCCATCTACAAAATTGTGCTGGAATGGGCCGGTAATGTGTTTGTCTTTTGTGAGATAAAACTGGTCTACAATTCTTTCCTCAATATTGGTTGGACCCAGGAAGTCAAATTTATAAGTCGAAATATTGAAATTAGAAACCAGGTTCACGTGGCCATCGCGCAAATCATTAAGCATAGCGGCCAGCTCATTAAAGAGTTGCTCCTGGCTCATGCCATCGTTAATGCGGGCTTTGTAATAATCGTGGCGTTCGTTCCAATTCACCCCTTTATAATCAAAGAAGGCATATTTGGTATCGCATTGTTTCCAGAGGTATTCGAAATTTTCGGTTGGCGAAAGTGTTTTGTTTTCTTTCTCGAAAAATGCTTTTTCGCAGGAGGCAAAAAGCAGGCCCAGGGCCATTACAGTAATTGTTTTTTTCATAACGGCCGGTATTATCTCAGTTTAACGTTGTAGGAAAGCAATAGCATGTTGTTTACAAGCTGAAACCTGTTTTGATCCTTATTGCCTGTCATCATCGCATCCCACACATAGGAGATCTTGATGGCGTTTCTGTTAAAGACATCAAACTGGTAATCGAACCGTGAGCTCATCCTGAAACCGGAAAAGAGTTTGTAACTGTGGCCGGATAGCAGGCTGGGCTTGTTGTAAACGCCCGAGCTGTTGCTATATATAAAGTTGTTGGCAAATGCACCGTTGACGATGCCCGCATCGAGCTGCCAGGATAGTTTACGGTTTTTGGGTTTGATGGTAAAGAACCACCATTTGTGTCGTTCTGTATTGGAGATGTCGTGGCTTATTTTTCCGCTGGCCATAAGGTTGGTAAAAGCATTGTAGCCTACAGCGTTGTTCATAAAACCAGGATTGGTTCTTAACATGACGGCCATATCTGCCGTACCGCCTACTTTTAAGTTCCAACGGTCGTTGTTAAAAACATCCAGTTGGTATAAGCGGGTATACCTTAAAGAGAGGTTTACTTTACTCTTCGAGGCCATCTCAATATCGTTGTAACTCATCTTGTAGGTGCCAGGCGAATAGTACACCGTGGTGGCTACCTCGCGCTTGTCGGTTTCTTTCCGGATGGCGCCTGTAAGGCCCAGCATGATGCCGGAGTAATAAAGGGGAGAAGTACCAAAATCGACAAACCGGGAGTTGTTGACACCCGCTCCAAGCTCTGCATAAACAGGCATGGTTTTGCGGTATTTTATTGGTTTTTCTTGTGGTTGAGTCGTTTGTGCAAACGAGGGAATTACCGTTGTGCACAAAAGGGAGGCGACAATCAATCTCATTGGATGCTAATAAATTAGGGCCAAATATAGCGATGTTTTGGCTTTTTGGAACATTGGGGATGGGGATGATAATAGCAAGTAGTGTTATTCGCTATTCTTATTTTTATATTTACCCGATCTTAGTCGACTAAAAACGGATAAGCATATCTTTTTTATATACTTTAGCCTCGACTTACATTTTCTTTCGCAGACGTCAAAACTCGTCCAACAAAGTGCAGGCATTTTAAATGCCTGCACTTTGAAGATATTGGTTTCAGCCCCCCGTGTGGAGCGTTAATGCGCCCAATGCCTGCGAAAGGTGTAAGTCAACGGGTCAGGCTGAAACCATTTTATTTACCCTTAACCTTTCTGGTATGACTTACACAGAAGAAAAGAATCAACCCCAGCAGGTGTAGCCTTACCCAACCTGCAAAAAACGCATTGCTCCCACCCGCGAGGAAGAAAGCATTACCCTTGTAGCCGAGGCTCCGCAGGTGCGGTATTTAAAAGTAGAATCCTTCTACAACGAAACCACTATTAATCCCGCTACACAGCTACGGCTTAAAGGGTGCTGGCTACAGCAAGCAGGTTTTGCACCCAGCCAGTATGTAAGCATTACAGTATTGAATGGTATGCTTATCATACGCCTCGAAGCAGTAGCACCACAGTAGCCGTTGTGGCTTGTGTCATAAATATAAAAAAGCCCCTAACCATTGTAGTGGATAGGGGCTTTTTTCATTTACCGGTCTTCGACAGAGCCTGTCCCGCCCATGCGGGGCTCAGACGCCGGATATTATTAAAACCGCTTCGCGAAATCGCTCGCAAAATCTCCAATCTTAACATTACCATCCAGCGGAGCGCCGTTGGCTTCAAAATCGCCCTGCAACTTACCTTCGCGTATAGCTACACCCATTTCTGCATACAATCCGGCCATTTCAGGAGGCAAGCCCGCCTGCGCCATACCTTGTAACGCCTGCTCATCTGAAAATGCAACCCAGGGCAGCTCTGGCCTGCCAATGGCATTGCCAATTGTTTTAGCCACCTCGGCAGCGCTCACATAATCGCTTACGATGTAGCGCACCTGGTGCCCGGTGGTTGTTTTTTGCAATTCTTCTGCCGCTGCCTGGGCTATATCGGACGGGTGTACCAGTGGCAATTTAACATCGGCCGGGAAGTTGGAGCCCATGATACCCGCATTCTGAATCATAGGTACATCATTGTAAAAATTGGTGTAGAAATACCCGGCCCGCAGGAAGGTAACGCCTACATTGCTCAGCTCGCTATACAGTTTTTCGATATGGTGCAGCCCGGTAATAGGGCCAGTGCCGCCATCATGTTCTGCACCCACACTGCTCAGCATTACCACACGGGGTACGCCTGCTGCTTTAATAGCCGCAGCATAAGACTTGCCTGCGTTGATGGTGTTTTCAATAATATTTTGTCCACCCATATTAGGAGGTGTCATGGCAAATACGGCATCGGCCCCGGTAAATGTCTGGGTAAGGAATGCGGTATCGATTATAGACCCAATGGCCGCTTTGGCCCCGGCGTTTTCAATAGCCGCTTTTCTGTCGGCGCTGCTGCTGATAACGGTAACATCGTTGCCTGCGGCTACCAGTTTTTGTACGAGATGCTGACCTATGTTCCCTAAAGAACCTGTAAGGATAATTTTCATTGTTGGATTATTTTGTTGTTTACTCATGCAAAGGTATCTTTGTACTTACTTTTATACAAGTACTTACCCTAAAGTATGTATCATGGCAGCTATCAAACAAACCTCCACCATACAGCAAAACAAGAAGACCGCACTGGAAATGTGCCCGGTGACCTTTACGATGGAAAAGATAGGCGGGTATTGGAAACCCATCATTATTTACCATCTTTCGCAAGAGCATAAACGGTACAGCGAGCTTAAAAAAGCCATTCCTGCCGTTACCGAAAAAGTGCTTATCCAGCACCTGAAACAATTGGAAGCCGATGGCCTGGTAATACGCGAAGCCAAGCCTGTGGTGCCGCCTTTTGTAACCTACAGGCTGAGCGATGCGGGGCGTAAACTCTTACCCGTTATACAGGCTATGGCCCATTGGGCATTTGATCATATGTAAGCGAGTGGAGGTTGGCTGTAATGAAAAATGGGCAAAGCTTTTGCTGCTTTACCCATCAATTATGTATCTTATTGAAACTACTTGGTATGCACCACTATGCCAGCGCCAATGTTAACCAATTGTATTTGCTGGCTGGTTTTAATAGGCGGTATGTTGTGGCCCCGCAGCATGGCGTTAAACCTGGCAGCCGAATAGTCGGCCGAAAATTGAATATCTACCAGGTCCTTTACCACATTGAGGCCCACCTGCGCGCCAAAAACATAGGCAAATGAAAACTGCGAGTCGAATTTAAGGTTGTCGCTAAACAGTAGTTGGTTGTTGTTGTCGTACACATCTATGTCGAAAGGTTTAAAGGAATTATACATTAACCCGCCCTGCGCAGTAATACCTACTGTAAGAATACGGGTAGGGTGCAGATCGTAGCCCACACCCAGCGTGGTTAAAAAAGGCATGTGCTTGCCACCATTTATAGTGGTTTTGCGGCCCAGCTCGCTGGAAAATGTTTTGGCCAGCTCGGCCTGGTTGAGCGGAACCCAGGAGTAAGTAGAGTGCGATATAAAGCTAAGGCCGCTCTTGAGCATGGTTTTGGAGTCAAAAAACAAGCCCCAGCCCGTTTTGGCATATCCGCCATCGTGAATATCGGTAGAGGAAAAACTACCTACCGGTATAGAAGCCATAGCGCCAAAAGAGGTGGCTTTCTTGGCCTGACTAAAGGGATTGAGTTTGCTTTGTGCCTGGCTCTTAAATGAGCACAAGGTAAGGATGCCGGCGAGGCATAAAAGTGTGGTTGTTTTCATTTGTTTGGGGTAATAGTTTGTTAGGTAAAGTTTTTTCGCGATAAATAATGGTATGCTTTTGTTAAGCTATAATGAATTGTATCATTCTTTGTAAGGGGTTAATGTCTTTAAAATGGTTGTCAAACGGGCACGGCATCCTCTGTAAACACTTTTTCCTTCATTTTGTTTTGGCTTAGGGCTGAATATTAGTTGCTTCATATCACAATGCTGCCTACTGCCACCTGGATTGTTAAATTTAAAAATAAGATAATGGATTACCAACATATAACCACTCCAACCGATGCTGCTTTGCCAGCCGTGCAAGCGCTGTATGAAAACAGCTTTCCTATAGAGGAGCGCAGGCATTTTCATCAATTGGTATCGATGCTCGGTAATGACGCTATGACTTGCATCGCTGTGTGGGATGAGGGCGAAGTAATAGCGATGATGGTATACTGGCAGCTTGCAACCTGCTGTTATGTAGAGCACCTGGCTGTGCATCCCGAAAAACGGGGCAAGCAATATGGCAAACGGATTATAGAATGGCTATTGGCAACCGCTGGAACCCAACCTGTGTTGCTTGAGGTAGAGCCCCCGGCGGATGAGTGGAGTATGAGGCGCATTGGTTTTTACGAACGGCTGGGTTTTGTATTGCTGCCTTACGATTACCAGCAACCTTCGTATCATGAGCCGGGCCGGTTTTATCCTTTAAAGATTATGATGCAAGCGCCTATCCCTGATGAAACGGGGTATAACCAAATGATTGGGGAAGTGTACAGGGTGGTGTATGGGGTGACGGAGTAGCATTACTAGTTTCTCACGGCGGCCTGCCCCGCCTATGCGGGGACGCAACGGCACAGCGGAGGAAGGAGGTTTCACGCAGGGGCGCAGGGAGCAATGGCGCAATGACTCAATGCGAGAAAAGGCCGCAAAGAAAAATAATTGTCATCCCGCACCCGTGAGGTACGAATGGGAAGCAGGATCTCTTGAAAATGCATTATGGGAATCACTCCCGGCGGCGCAGCAGCCTGTCCCGCCAGATGCGGGGACACAGCGGAGGAAGGAGGTTTCACGCAAAGCATCTGTACGAGAAAGGGCGCTAAGAATTACTATTCACTTTTCACCTCTCACTTTTGACGCTGAGGCTCACGGCATCCCTTCGAGGCTTCGACAGGCTCAGCCACCGAAGCTCAGGGGCCGCCCTTTGGTGAATTTGGCCGCTCAGGAATCTTGTCTTTTACCGCATCATACACACCTCATTTTCTGTCTCCAGTTGTAGGGTAGTATGTCCAATATTAAACGTTTGCAGCACTTCCATAATTTGTTGGCGTATCATTACCAGCGTTGAAGTTTCTACCGGATTGGAAAGATCTACATGAAGGGTAAGTACATGCTGTTCGCCATCGAGGGTCCAGCATTGCAAGGCATGAATGTTTGAAACATACGGCAAGTTCTTCAACTGCTGTATGATAATAGATTCATTAAATGACGAAGGCGCTGCTTGCAGAAAAATGTTTAACGTAGCCCAAATGTTTTTGCTGGCGTTGTACAATATAAATAGCGCGATACCCACCGACAGCAACGGATCTAACCAATACCATTGGGTAAACCACATAATGGCAGCGCCCACCAGTACGGCTATCCAGCCCAATGTGTCTTCCATCATATGCAGCATAACCGCGCGTTGGTTCAGCGACTGGCTTTTGCTGGCGCGTAACCGTAGCAGCGCAAGACCATTAAAGGCAATGCCACCAATCGCGAGCCAGAACATACCACCGGCTTTCACCTCCTGGATGCTCCAAAAGCGTGGTATGGCTTCTTTTAGAATAAAGACTGAACCCAATACCAATATCAGTGAAGTGATTAATGCCGCAAGGGTAGACCATCTTCTTTTACCATAAGTGAATTTTGGGGTGCGCCCTTTGGATGCCTGTTTTTCCATGATCAGCGAAGCGCCAATGGCAATGCTATCGCCCAGGTCGTGAATAGCATCGGAGAGGATGGCTACAGAATTGGTCCAGAGTCCGCCAATACATTCAATAACAGTAAAACTAAGGTTGAGCAGCAGAGCCACACGCATGTTTTTTACCACCGGGTGAATGTGTAATTGACTCCCGTGGTCGGCATGATTGTGCTGACAATGCGTATGTTCGTGTTCATTTGGATGTGACATAATGATAGTATTTTATAACCCGGTTTTACCCGCAGCCCAATAAGCCTGTGTGGTAATGTTGCGGTTGGCTACGCCCCTTTCCCGCAGGGCATTTTTGAAAAATTGAATGGAGGTGGCATTACCCGTCAGGTAAAAGGCTGTTGAAGTCCAGTTGGAGCCAAGCGCTGCCCGTTTTTCATCCAGGAGTGCGAGCAATTGTGATTGCTTTTCCGGGGTTTTCTTTGCAACGATGCCCGGTTGTAAATCCAGTTTCTCCACCAGTTCAGGAGTGTTTTTATCCAGTTCCAAAATACCATCGCAATGCTGTTGTTGTGCCCATGCGTTCCGTTGCAGTGCCCGGCATAAGCCAATAGAGGTTTCATCTCCAAAATAGAAATGATGCGGCAAGGATGGTTGGTAGATCTTTTTGCCACGGGGTGGCACCATATACAGTTGGTCTCCATTGATCAGGTTATTTGCAAATGTGCTGCCGGGACCATTGCCATGCAGGTGAAAAAGAATATCGCAAATACCTTTGGACGAATCAAAGTAAGTAGGTGTATAGTTACGGAAAGCTGTATCGTTTACACGAAAGGCTACGGCATAGCCGATGTGGTGATTAGCTTTGCTAAAATCGCCTTGCAAGCGAACCCATTTCAGTTGCGGGCCAATGTCTTCTGTTTCTATCACTTCTGCGTGCAGAAACATGGAGGATAGCAGGTTTTCGAAGGCGTCTCCCACCCATTTAGGCATTCTGGGCATAGTATTGTTTTGTCTTATGGTAAATAACCTTTGGTGGTTATGATTGATACCACAAAGCAACGAAGGATGCCGGGGGCGGGCAATGGCTATTTAGCAGTAAGTATTGGACTATTTGCGGTATTTGTTACGAAACCGGAGCGGAGGCATGCCCGCTACTTTGGTAAACAACCGGGAAAAATACGCATGATCTTCATAACCCAGTGCGTAAGCGATTTCTTTAGCGGTTTGGTCGGTGTAGTATAGCATGCGTCTGGCTTCCAGTATAATTTCCTGGTGTATCCAGTAGCTGGCGGTAAAACCGGTTGTCTGTTTCACCACTTCATTGAGGTAAGCTGGGGTGATGTGCAGGGCAACGGCATATGCAGCGGGCGTTTTCATGTTTATATCATGTTTCGACAGCAATACTTTAAACTGACGGGTAAGCATAGCCGGACGTTTGGCTGTTTCGGCATGCGTGCAGTCTGCAGCGGTATATATACCTGCAAAAAGTCCGATCAGTCCGTCGGTTAAAGACCGCATTACCTGGGTATGGTAGGGGTTGTGTTGTTGTGCGGTCTGCACATCGTTCAGCAGGCTTATACATTGTGTAAACGAAGCAGAAGTCTCCTTATTGGTACGGATAGGGTGCAGGTGCTGAATATGCCCTTCAAATACAGACCGGTATTGATCTTGCACCAGATCAGTGTCTACTGCGATAAACCATGCCTTGGTATCGGTAATTTCTATGCCATGGTGTACCTGTCCGGGCAGAATGCAGCAGATGCCACTCCCCTTAAGCGTCATTTCTTCAAAATCGAGCATCATTCTGCTTTTTCCCTTTTCCTGGAAAACAAAAATATAGTGATCATGCCGGTGTACATCATGTACCGGCACGGCTTCATCTGCTATGCGGGTAATGCGCCGGATAGAGATGCCCGGTGTAAAGGCCGCGTCTAAAGCATAAACAGGAATGGTCATAGGGTAAAGCTAATGCAAATAGGGGTTATGGTAAATGAAGGGGAGAGGATGGTTGGAAATGCTGTTTTGTGTTAATGAAAGGTGTGTTAGGTACTTTTACATATAATCGTATGTATTTATTTCAATTGTAAAATTGATACAATTAAAATATTTTAGACATTATAGTCTTAAATATAGGGTGCTTTTTTTCGTTCTTTGATCAACATTTTTAATATTTTATATTCAATAAAAATAAAAATACAAAAACAAATATACTATATGATAGTTTAGATTTTATATTTGAGATTAAGAACCCAATCCCGATTATGTAGTGTTCCAAACGTAGCTTGCCGTAAAATCACAAGCGTAACGGTTTGATTATCTATTATTCGTAATACATTTAATAGTTTAAAAGCAGGAGGTGTTGCATCCTGATTTTTATCTTTATAGCCCAAGCGCTGTTTGTTATTGCATTTTACAGTTCTTCTTGCTCCCAAAGCGACTCGCCTATCTCTCCTATAGGCGCACTTATTCACCCATCCTGCTCAGTTATACAATACCGCTTATAGCTTGTGGTAGCCTGGCTAATTTAGAGAACACAACAGGGGAGTGTAACAGAAAAACAGAAACATCCCTCTTTCTAAACCAAAACCAGGAGCAATGAAAAAAACGTTATTCAGTCTTTTAGCATTGGCTATGTTCTCCGCAGCGCCGGCCCATGCGCAGGTGTTGCGTTATGTTGCCGAGTGGCAAAACGTTAGCGATCCTCAGATCACCAACAGCTCTACCTGCATCCGCGATGAGTTTAATTATGTAGCTACTACCGTGCATCGCCCGGGTGGCACTTCTTACATCAATGTAACCTGCTTTGCCGGAGACGGCACTAAGATCTGGAACCGGTTATACGATAATCCGGGCATCCAGAACAGCTTTGCGGGCAAAATCATTGCTGCGCAGGATGGACTTGCATTGGTGGGTAGTGTAGGTGCCTACAATGGCGATAACGAAGTAATACTCATGATGCTCGACTATAATAGCGGCGGCATTATGGACCAGGTAAAGTATACCCCTGCAGCTATAGGCGCCAGCGTTACCTACGGTTTTGATGTAGTGTACGATGCCAGCGACAATACTTTTGTGCTGGCTGGCACAGGGGCCTACGCGCCATCTCCGGCTATTACCAATCCCCGGTTTGCCTGGGTTATGAAGGTAGATGCTTCAGTGGGCAATATACGCCATGTGTATTGGGATCAATACTTTGAGGTGATTCCCGGTAACTCCTGGTACGATGGTTTTAACAACATAGAACTGGTAAATGGCCCTGCTGGTGTGCAATACCACCTTTCGGGAAGCGCCAGTGTACCATTGCCCGGCGGTGTGCAACGCACCATAGTAAATAATGTAATGGTAAACCAGGATGGCACTGTAGCGTGGACGGCACCGTTTATGAATTACAATACCATTCCCCAGCATAATCTCTGGGGTTGTGATGCGCTGTACAAGAGCAATACCAACGAGATCATACTCATGTATTATTCGCAGGATGCTAACCATACCGTGTTTGTACCCTTCGATGCTACTACCGGTACCGCTACAGGCATTGAGCGCCGTGTTGCGCCTTTCAGCTACGGCATTACCGGCAATATGCCGTACAATATGGCCTGGACCGACCCCGTTGCACAGGATAAAGTAACTTTTAGCGGGTTTAATGCCATGCGTGGCGAAACCTTTATGTGCAGCGCCGATCCTATTACCGGCGCGCCAGATTGGATGTACACCTATCCCGGTAGCTTCGACTTCTTTGACCTCGCCGCCCTTAACTACGACCTGGTTACCAGCCCTATGACCGGCTGGGACGAAAAAGTGTTCTTTGCGCCCAATGCCATGAGTGTAGATTACAACAACAATATCAATTACCTGTCAAGCATAACCAATAATACCGGGCAGAATTTCAGGCACCTGGCCATTAAAACCATAGGAGATGGCACACTGCCTTCTGGTTGTGAAATGGGTATTGGCTGGGATGCACCTACCGGCTCGGCTATCAACCCTATGGCGAGCACTTATGCGCACCTTGATATGCATAGTTCGGAGCTGATTCTTGCAGAGCATGATGTAGATGATGTGTTTAACACCTATTGCGGTCCTTCTAAAACCGGGCATACTACAGGTATAAAAGCCCAGACTAAAACGAAAGATGGTCTTAAACTGTATCCTAACCCTGCAGCAGATGCCTGCACAATAGAGTGGGTAAGCACAGTGGTAACCCATATAACAGTAAGCGATGTTACCGGCCGTTTAATGCAGCAGGTAAATGCACCCGCAGGAGATAAACTTACTCTTGATACTCAAAATTGGAGTAAAGGTACTTACCACGTAACGGTAAATACTGCGCAAGGCACCCAACATTTGTCGTTTGTTAAATTGTAATATCAGCCAAAATGCACACGCCGGTTTGCCTGTTGGGGGCAGGCCGGCTTTTTTGTTTAAATGGTGAGAGGGTAAGGGTGAGAGGTGGCCTTCGACAGGCTCAGGCACCGAAGAGGTGAAAAGTCAAAGGTGAGAGGTCAAAAGTGAAAGGTAATCCCTTGCGTCTTTTCTCGCGCTGAGTCATTGCACCATTGCTCCCTGCGTTCCCGCATCTGGCGGGGCAGGCTGCTGCGCCACCGTGAGTGATTCCCAAAATACATTTTTAAGAGATCCTGCTTCCCATTCGTACCACACGGGTGCAGGATGACAATTATTTTTCTTTGCGTCCTTTTCTCGCACTGAGTCATTGCGCCATTGCTCCTTGCGCCCCTGCGTGAAACCCTCAAACATTCTTTCGCCGTGCCCCCGCATAGGCGGGGCAGGCTGCCGTGAGCCTCACTCGCCGCATCCTCGCTTCTTTTGCGCCTTTGTGCGAAACCGTATTTTCCGCTGTATCGCCATCATCCTAATGCCCTGCCGGGGTTATCTTCAGCTCATCCAGGTCGAGCTGAACCTCCATTTTACGGATCTCCTCATCCTGGAAAGCATTTTCCTGGCGCAGTCGGAACAGCTCCTGCCGTTGGGTCTGGTATACATCGCGCAGAATGTGGTGGTAGCGTTCTATCTCTTCCAATTGGGTAGCATCGCATTCCAGCGCGTCCAGTTGCAGGCGGGTGTTGTTAATATCGTGTTGCAGGCTGTCGCGGTAAAAGCCTACCAGCTCATTTTCTTCAATATCATGGCTGTATGCTTTGCGCAAGCGTTTGAGCGCAGCCTGGTTCAATTTAAGGCGTATGCCTGCCTGTTGCTCTGCCGGAGGTGTAATATTGTCTATCTCCTCAATGCCTATCAGGCGCACAATAAGCGGCAGCGTAAGTCCCTGAAATACGAGGGTCACGAAAATAACGGTAAACGTTATAAACAAAATAAGGTTGCGCAATGGGAAAGCCGTACCATCATCCAGCAACATAGGTATGGATAAGGCGGTAGCCAGTGAGACTACGCCACGCATGCCCGCCCAGCTTACGATGAGCGGACTTTTCCAACCCGGATCAGGCTCTTTGCGTATCTGCGGACTAAACATTCTTACAAAATGCCCGATAGGAAACACCCATAAAAAACGGATGACAATGGTAAGCCCGCTAATGATTAACCCATACCGGATAGCATCCCAAAGCGAGTAGTTGCCCAGGCCTTCTATAATCTCGGGCAGTTCCAGTCCAATGAGAATAAATACAATAGCGTTTAGCACAAAGATGAGGGTAGTCCACACCCCCAGCATATTGACGCGGGTAGCCCCGTTGCGAAATATTTCGTGCGAGCGGTAAGAGAGAAACAAACCGCCGCTCACCACAGCCATTACGCCCGAAAAATGAAACTGCTCTGCCGCCAGGTACATGATGTAAGGTGTCATCACGGTAAGGGCTGCATCCATTGCCGGGGTAGTGGGCAAAAAACGGTGCACCACATACATCACATTGGCTACTGCCAGTCCTATTACAATGCCCATACCTGCCACAAGAAAGAAACTGCCTATGGCCTCGTGGGTAGAAAAAGTGCCAGATAGTATAGCTGCCAGTGCAAACCGGAAAACGATAAGCGAAGAGGCATCGTTAATAAGACTCTCACCTTCGAGAATGATAGGAATACGTTTGGGAATTTTAATGCCTTTTAGCACTGTAGCTGCGGCAACAGCATCGGGCGGCGATACAATACCACCCAGCAAAAAACCGAACGCCAGCGTAAAGCCGGGAATAATGGCTACAGAAGTATAAGCTACAATAGTGGCGGTAAAAAATACCAATCCAAAGGCCAGCATGGCTATAATGCGGCGCCATTTCCAGAAATCGTGCCACGAGGTATACCAGGCGGCTTCATACAACAGCGGCGGCAGAAACACCATGAGAATAAGCTCAGGGTCCATACGCACTTTGGGCAGGCCTGGTATAAAACTGATGCCCAGCCCGGCCAGTACCAGGAAAATAGGATAGGCTATACGGATGCGCTGCGCCAGCATTACCAGCATAAATACGATAAACAGCAGGCCCAGGATAAGCAGCAAATGATGGTGCACAATGGTTACGATTTGGTAGCAGGCGTTAAGCTACTCAATTTTGCGAATATGAAAAACGGGTAGCGTTAGGTGCTTAAACCCACCGCTTAATTTTTGCATATTAATTGGCGATTAATTTATATATTTCTTATAGTAAAAAGCAAAGCTATGGCGGAGGAAAAACCTGTAACCGATGAAAACGTAAAGATAGAGCGGCAGGCGGTAGTAGTCATTCATGGTATGGGTGAGCAGCGACCCACCGATACGCTCCGGAATTTTGTGAATGGCATAAAATCTGTTTTGGGTAAAAGGATAGACGGGCAGAGTATTGCGGTTTGGAGTAAGCCCGATAGCATTGGAGACATTTACGAAACCATCCGGCTTAGCATGAGCAGCACTTCGAGCCGTGTAAGCACCGATTTCTATGAGTTTTACTGGGCGCATAATATGCGGGGTACAAATTTCGGACACATGGCGGGATGGATGCACCGGCTAATGTTTACCTGGGTAAAACGCATTCCTGCGCATTTAAAAAAACTGTGGTACACCGTATGGGGCGCTTTGGTGGTAGTAGGTATAGTGGCTATAGTAGTGTCGTGGCGGCAAAGCTGGCCGGTGTGGAAACAATGGGCTGCACCGGTATTGTCTTTGGCGTTAACGCCGGTTGTACTCTCGTTGCTTGGTACCTTTGCTAAAAGTTTGTTTTTAAACACTGCCGGCGATGCGGCACGTTATTTTACTCCCAGCCCCGATAACATTGCTGAGCGAAGCAACATAAGGCAGCAAGGCATCAAATTTTTGAAAAAACTGCATGAGTTGGCCGCGCATGAAAAAGTAGACCGTATTGTTATTGTAGCACATAGCCTGGGTAGTGTAGTGGCATATGACCTGCTGCGCTTGCTTTGGGCCGGGTATAGCGAGAGTCATAACAGCCCGCTTACTGTAAGCCAGGATTATGTGGAGGAGATGAACAAATGCATAAATGCAGAAAAGGAAATTGGAGAAGATGGGATAGATGCTTTTCAGCAATTGCAGCACGATTGCTGGAAGGAGCAGCGCAAACTGGGCAATAAATGGTTGGTTACCGATTTTATTACACTGGGCGCTGCGCTTAATGCATTGGATTATTTTATGGTAACGAATGTGCCGGTTGCAGCACTTAAAACGCAAAGGGAGCTTCCGGTATGCCCGCCGGTTAAGGATATAAGGGGCAAAGACTTTTATAAAAATGTACAGTACAAGGTTAAGGACATGCCCCGTACCATTAAGTTGCTCAACTATGGCGCTATGTTTGCCGTTACCCGCTGGACCAATATTCACTATACCTCCGATTTTGTGGGTGGCGATATGCGCAGGGTTTTTGGATCGGGTATCAGAGATATTGCAATTCCACGCAAGTCGCTCTGGATATATCCTGGCGGGCATACCGGTTACTGGGATGAAAACGATAAGCAGAACGCGCTGGAGCAAATTGTGCAAGCCATGCGGCTGGATAAAGAAAAGCCCAGGAAGGATGTGCCGGCAGAGCCTAAGGCATAATACCCGGTAAAGTAAAAGAGCTCCTGTACGATGCCCTTACCATTACCGCAACAGGATTTTGGTTTGCACAGGCGGGTGTTTACCACCGGTAATGCTTACAATGTATGTGCCGGCGGCGCAGTGGCTCAGCGATACCTCCGATCTGTTTTGGTTATTGTCCTGGTGCAGCATCCGCTGGCCCAGCATATTAAACACCTCAATTACATAAGGCTGGTTCTGATCTGTACTGTTAATGTATAATTGGCGTGCTTGCTGACCCACCGAAAACGCGGTGTGTTTTGTGATCGTTTCCGTTACAGTAAGGGGGCAGGTAAGCGCCTTTTTCAACAACAGGTCTTCTCCATTGCGAATGCTGCTAATGGTGGGACGAACAATGGAATCTACACGTACACCAGCCCTTTGTGGGTTAGTCCAGTCTGCCTGGTACCAGCCCAGGCCGCTCCAATAAGTCGTTAATCCCGATGGGAGTGTTAGGTACACAATGTCGCCATCTGCCCCTGCCGTCTGGCTACCCATTATGGTGGCATTGGGATGTGTGCGCAATGCCTGTGCAGTATATTCGGCCTGGCTTTGCGTGGCTTCGTTTACCAGTATGATGATCTTGCCCTGGTAGGGGGAACTATTGTACCAGTTGCCAAAATTATTCAGATCATTACCAATGGTATAGTAGCCCGGGTAGGAAAGATTGGGATATAAAATATGTGCGGTGATATTAGGCTCCGGGAACAATAATGGTTTTAGCGGCCATAAGCTAGCCCGGGGGTAATTGCGCAGATCAAAAACAATACCCGGTGTGTGCTCAAGATCGTAATACATGCTGTATACACTGCCCTGGGTTAGTTTGCCCATGTTTACATAACCATAACCGCAATCGGTAATCATCCACTCCGGAAGCGTATCGTTGGCACTACGCCAGGTTGTATAGCTGGCAGCGGTAGTGCTTGCAGGTAAAGTGATTTGTTGGGTGGTGTTGCTGGCATCTGTAAGTTCAAGTGTGTGCCCGTTATTATAAGGTGCCTGTATGAGCCAGCTGTAACAGTTGCGGTACAAAACCGCCTGGTTGCTTACCGCCATTAATGGCGCCCACTGCATAAAAAAACTGTCGGCATCCATGCCATCTATCCTGGTTATGATATCGCCACGGTTAATATTGGTTTCGCCGGAAGCTACCACTACATTCTTGTTTTCTATCCGTTCAATCTTTAACCTGGAATAATAGATGGCTTCCGTTTGCAGATTAACGCCGGTGAGGTGTTTAATATAGGGTAAGCTCACGAATGACCCGTGCGAATCATCGATGCGCGATACCACCCTGGCCATAGCCAGGTGAAAAGTACTGTCGTTATTGGCATTGAGTATATCCGGTACAAAGTGCACCAAAGTAGAATCCCAGGGATGATCGGCAATGTCGATCTGGGAAAAGAAGTAGTTGATCGCATTCCAGTAATAAGCGTATACCAGCAGGCGATGCGCTGCATTAGCGTTAGAATAATTGGGAATGTTGGTAATCGAATCGTTCCTGAAATCGAGGTAGGATATAAAATCGGAATCACCGTAATCATTAAGCTTTACCATGCAATTGTTAACCTGCGCAACCCTGTGCGCCTGCACCGAATCAAGAAAGTTGCGCACGTTTGGGGCCAGCGGCGCATCATTAAACCAGTCTGTATGGTAGTTTTTAGCACTATCGGCTATATTGATGGCAGGCGTGGCGGGTGGGGAAGTAATACCGGTTTGCAGGCACATATTGTACAGGATACCGTTAAATTCCTGGTCGGTGGTGCTGTTCACAATACTATCTGCTTTTTCGATAAACAGTTTGTTCCAGCCTATATTACAGTTGTTGGGATGGTGGTATTTGAGGTAGCCCCATACCTTACAGAGGTAATATACCTTTTGGGGTGTGGTTATTTGCGAGTAACTGGCCGGTTGAATCATACACAACAGCAATAAGAAGAAAATTCTTTTCATGGTAGTAATGATTTAAGTACTACGGAATACGGTATACAAGACTGCTCAGCAGCATTAAATAAGTTAGCGCACGATAACTCCGGTGTATGGTATGTATTTGACATTCTAAATGTAATAACTAATGTTTGTTTTTATGAATTTAAGCTGATTTTTATGTCTTGGGTTTGTTGGTAATTTTTCAGGGTTTGTTTAATCGGGCCTAAAATATGTCTCATGGGGGTGATTTAGGCTTTTTGCAGGAGGTAATATTGTGCCATAAATGTTTTTTCACAAACCCAAATTCAGCTATGTTCATTTCTCTTCTTCAGATCGAAAGTCTTACCCAGCAATCTATTTCAGGCATTTCGGCCATTAAAGACTGGGCTATAGGTTATGCGCCTAAAATTGTGGGCGCCATTTTATTTTACATTATTGGTTCGTGGCTTATAGGGAAAGTAACCAGTATGCTGCGCAACGTATTTACCAGGCGGCATTACGATGCCTCGTTGCAAACTTTTCTGCTCTCTGCCATACGAGTGGTAGTGCTGGTGGTACTGCTCATTTCCATTGCAGGCATACTTGGTGTGGATACAACCGCTTTCGGCGCCTTGCTGGTGGGGGCTGGTGTGGCTATCGGTTCTGCATTGAACGGATCGCTGGGCAACTTTGCCGGTGGTGTAATGATGCTGATCTTTAAGCCTTTTAAGGTAGGCGATATGATTGAAGCACAGGGGCAAACCGGCAAGGTAACGGAGCAAGGCGTGTTTAATACGGTGCTGGTATCGGCAGAGCACAAAACGGTTATTTTGCCCAATGGGCCACTGTCTACCGGTGTAATTGTAAATTATAATGCCACCGGTTTTTTACGTGTAGATATTACCATGGCCATAGCACCGGATACCGATATAGCTAAAGCAAAGGCTGTAGCTATTGCTGCTATGATGCAAAACGATAAAGTGCTGAGTGCGCCTGCGCCGGAGGCCAATGTTTTGAAAATAGCAGATGGTATGATCACACTGGCTTTGCGGCCTTATACCGCTCCGGAGAATTACTGGAATGTATTTTTTAGCACACAGGAATTGGTAAAGGAAGCATTTGATAAAAATGGAATTGCAGGCCCTGTGCCGCACCGGATTATTGTTCAGAAGTAAAAAACAAAAGCTGCGGAAATCGCAGCTTTTGTTTTTAAGAGGTGTTACGCTCTGAATTTGATAATGTAATAGAGGTAAACGTTTACCGGGCGGGTTTCACTACCACCGCTGGCTTCTGTATTTCCCCAATCCTGACCTTGGTCATCATAAGGCTTGTCGTTGGCATCCTGGCCCTGAAAACTGCGGTACCATTTACGAAGTTGGTGGGTATGCGCTCTGAATTCATCTTTCTGAACAGAGCCTACGGCATCGCCACTGTTGCCATTGGGTTGCTGTGGCGTGCGTTGCGAACTGTTAGGGTCCTGGTGGCGGCCCATGTCTACACCCCTTACAAACATTCCCCTGCAATCGGGAATGTAGAATTTATCGGCAGTAGCGCCAAAGGCATTCTGAATGGTTTTGTAGAGCGATGCATAATTGTCATCGGTCATACTCAGCGCGCGTCCGTCGCAGATCATCCAGCCCTGCGATTCGAGCCAGGTATTTTCTGCTTTTCCGGCATACATCATTACGGCGCCTACCGGCACATTAACAGGCAGCGCTGCACTTAAAGGCATTATTGGTGCCGTTTCCTGGATGGGTTTATTTGGATTACTTTCCATATTTATGTATAAAAAAGGTTAAAAATATGTTTGTTTGGTTTTATTTCTTGCAATTACTTCGTGGTGTATTTTATGGTGATCACCACATCGGATATGCGTTTGGATAGGTTGGTATCGGGTATAATGAGCAACCAGTCTGCATTGCCTGCGTCGCCGCTTTGCGCATTGGCGGGGATGGTAAGCCCTTCGAACGGCAGGTAGCGCCCATCGTACATACCATCTGCAAATACACCCATGTCATCGATGCCGCGCGAGATCGTAATCTGCTCATTCACGCCATTGTTTTTAAGGGTGCCGTTAAATACTTCGTACGGACTGATTACGGCAGGTATGGATACAGAAACTGCGTGTATTCTTACAATAGCATCTGCCTGCTTGCCAAAATTGGTGGTAAACAGCTTGAAGTTTAATGTGCCCGATTGCTGGAATTGCAGGAAAGCCGCTGCATCCAGCTGCTTGAGCGATAGGATGTTTTCCGCTTCCTGCCTCCGCTTGTTGTTGTTCATGTATGCATCCCGCATGCGCGATACGGCCAGTTTCAAGGTCTCGCCCGCCAGCAGGCCCTTACGTAAACTATCCCAGGAGTTGGAAGGGATAAAATTGTTCTGGTCGTCCAGCTCATAGGTATAAGCCGTTTGCAAGCGGTGCAAGGCGCCCAGGGCCAGCTGGTACACTTTAAAATACAAGCCGGATAGTTGTCCGCTCATCCAGCTGTAGAGGTCGGTATTGGTAAATTTATTGCTCAGGTAAGACTGGATTTCGCGGCTTTGCGTTACAGAAAGTTCGTGTTGCAGCAAGGCCACCTGCGCCATCAGCATCCGTTTGTTGGCCGCTGTTAAACTCTCGGTAAGCTGCGCAATGGTATAGGCCGTTGTAGCATCCATAAACACCCAATCTTCTTCGCGGCGCGCGTAAGATGCTTTGGTACCCATAATGCTGCTGCGCATCTGCACCACGCTACTGGTTTCCGATAACATTTGCGCGGCAGAGTCTATGGCCGAGCCCGGCTGGAAACCCCCATCTGCAAAACCGAAAATAGTAGGCACCAGGTGCGCTATAGTAGCACCTTCGCGAAGTGCGGCCGCTGCCACCTGGAGGTTCATTGCTTTTTCGTTTTCGTCCAGGCTCTCTACCTCGGCGCCCAGCAGTCCTTTCAGCGCCAGGTTGCGGTAGTGCGTTTGTTGCTGCTGTGCCTGTGTTAAGCTGGCTTGTATGGCAGCTGCCTCGGCTTGTGCCTCATCTATCTGCGACTGGAAATTTTGTACAATAAAGTTTTCCATATTCAGCTGGTGAGTGGCCTGTAACAACTGCAACTGCTCATTATCCCGCTGCTGCAATACATTCAGTAATTGGTTACCCAGCTGCACTGTCATGTCTATCACCGATTCGGTTACGGGCAGCAATTCGCGAAAGCGGTATACCGTATTGCGTGTTTTTAAACTGCTGTCGTCATAAGGATTGATGCCATTGTTTTGCAATGCCAGCTTAACGCGTCCCGGATCTAGGGGGCTGCCATACTCTGAGGGCAATTGCGCCTGCCCGTCTATGTTGAGTCCGTTGCGCAGCTTGTACAACCGGTCTTCAACCCTTAACCAGAAGCCATGTAAAACCTCATCGGTGGGCCATCCGAAAAAGTCTGCAATTTTAATAGCGGGAATGGTATTGGCAGAGCGATCCTGTTTGCTGAACGCAAGATTGCGGTCCAGTATATCGGGCGCCTGGCCCAGCAGATCGGTGGCTTCAAAATAGAGCTGGGTAGCCACACTCAGGCTTTCCCAGGTTTCCTGGCGGAAAGCATTGTCTCCCCATTCGAGGATGTTAAGAATGTACTGCTCTGTAATCCATTTCTTTTCGCTGAGGTAGGTATTGTAGCCGGAGCTGAAGAAGGGGTAAAACTTCCAGGCGTGTTGCTGCGTTGCACTGCCGGTAAACGGGTTAAAGATGTAGCGGTACCATTTTGCGGCTTCTTCGTTCCATAAGTTACTGCGCAATTGCTGGGCTATAAGGCCTGGCACGTAAAAGAACAGCTCTTTTGCATACAGGCTGTAAGCGCCGGTAAACAGTGCCTGCGTGGCATTGGTGTTAAGCGGCAGGGCAACGATGGGGGCCGTTTGGTAGGTTTTGTAATCATACTGGCTGTCGGTACTCAAAGGGGTAGACTGCACCGTATCGTTCAGCGCGCTGTCGAGCCCATGATAGCGGAAGTACTGATCGTAGAACTGCGGAAAGAGGTTGTTGATATCCTCCATCTTGTAATTGCTGGTCTTAAAGCTGTTGTCTATGCCAATCGTATTGTTGCTGTCAATGCCAAATACCAGCGGGGTACCACCGCCGGTGCCGGAAATAAGGAAACTGCCGATATCGGTAATGACAAAAGCGGCCTGCATACCGCGGATGGCCTGGATGTCCTGAATGGCCCACGGTTGCAGGTTGGCTGCATTGTTCGGTCTATTGTTTTTACTGTCTTCGGTACCTGCTATTAGATTAGCGGGCCGGGTATTGAGGACATCGGTCGCACCCTGGAGGGAACTGGCTTGGTAGTAGTCGCTAACGCTGGTTTTAA
Source organism: Chitinophagaceae bacterium (assembly GCA_031546985.1). Lineage (GTDB taxonomy): Bacteria > Bacteroidota > Bacteroidia > Chitinophagales > Chitinophagaceae > JAVBJN01. Next base: position 44,119 of record JAVBJN010000037.1, on the reverse strand, counting down.
GCACATCAAATACCGAATATTGCGGCAAAGATACGAGCCCGCTTACACTACCATCCTCTGCCCAGGGAAACAGGTATTCTGTAGCGCTGTTTTTGATTTTAAGCGGCGCTACCCGGTCGCTGATAATGCCGTTAATATCCATCGTGCGGGGCGATAACCACAAGGGCGATCCGCCACGGTAACCATTCTTGATTTGCATGCAGGTGTCTATAAACGCATCTGATACCACTATGCCACCCTCGTTAAAACCATCGTCTACCGCCAGACCTAATGGAATAAGCGGCGATAAGAATACGTACAGACTGCCGTCGATAGAGAGGGCCACGGGTTTTTTCCAGAAAGGCTTATCGGCAGCCAGCAATTGCTGCATAGATGCCTGCGCTTTATTGGTATACAGCCAGTTTTTAAGCTTACTATTGGGATCTTCTGATACCAGGTAAAAGGGAAAACTATCCCAAACCTGGGGTTGCTGCCAGTTGCCACGCGTATCCTGCGAAATGTATTTGATGCTGGCCGAGTGCAGGTTGTATTTTAAATTCTTTTCGGAGCTGGGGTCTATATCGGTTTTGGTGCTCAACTCCGACCAGAATATGAAATACCGGTTAAATGCAAATACCATACTGGCTTTGGCCGAGGGAATGCGGATGCCTATATCCTGCCAGGGGGTGAAGTTGGCAAAGCCATTGTTGGTATGTTCGGCCTCGAGGTAATAGTACCGTTGGTCTTCTACATTGCTTTTGGCCAATATGGCAATAATGAATTTGCCATCGTTGGGACGCTTGTAGTAGATGGAATCTACGAGGGTTTTATCGGTAAGTTTTAACCATTCATCAATGTAATATTGTATGGCTTCGGCAGCTACGCCTTCATTAATGTCGAGTTGCTGCAGGCGGCCTTTAAAATTATTGAAGATAGCCGATGCATCGTCCCGGTTGTCTATCTGGAAATAATTCTGCGGGTATTCCTGCAATTTCTGTTCTGCTTCCCAAATGCGGAAATTTCCGATCCAGGTCCACATAGCATCGGTGATGGTCTGTAGCCTATCGGTGGCCACATTTTCCAGTCCGTTGCGGCAGCGCAGCAGGTAAGATTGTACCACATCGGTAGCTTCGCGCACCGGTGCTATGGTGAGCACGCCGCTGGCAGAAACATCGTTAAGGAAATAATCGGAAACATGATCCCAGCCGTTAATGTCGGCATACAGCGTATTAAGCGTCCATAATGCAATAGGAACAAGTATATCGCGGTCCTGCTCCAGGAATGCCTGCCGCTGCACATTATAGGCTGCTTTTAATGCGGGGTTCTGCTGGGTTATTGTTTCCAGGTAGGCTTCAAAATCGGCCGCGATACTGGCAAATTGGGCAAAATTTGTATTCATTACCGCATCCAGGTAGCTGGATAGCGTGGAGATCATAAGGGTTGTTTTCGTGGAGATGCGGAAACAGTCGGCCAGCTTATGCAATACGGTAAGGCATTCCCAGCCCACAGCGTTTTTATCGATATTCCATTGGGTAATGAGGAACTGTATTTCATTTGCAGACCAGGAAGTAACCATGGGCATTTTAGCCGCCATAATATTTACAGTAAGCGCGGGCAATTCCATCACGGTGAGGAAAGGCAGGCGTTTTTCCGGGATAATCTGGGTGTATACTTCCTGGAAATGGAGCAATTGCAGCAGGTAATCGTCCTGGTAGGCAGGTGGCAGTATATTGTTGGCGTTCAGCAGCGATAACTTGCCGCTGTATACAAATACAATTTCCGGCGTTACTTTTAAACGGCTGGCCGCCAGCACATAGGGCAACCATGCTTCCAGAAAATTTTTAGTGGTAGATAAGCCCGCTGCCGATGTAAAAATAGCGTTGATGCTGCTGTAATTGGGCCTGCCCGATTCGGAAACATACCCTGCAAACAGTTTATAGGTAATGTCTTCATTTACGCTCCAGAATACAGAAAGCTCATGTACCCATTGCTTGAATACCAGCTCGGGCAGCTGCTCGGGCATATGACCGGGGTCGAGCGTATAGGTGTTTATAACCTGCTGCAGGGTTTGCGACAACTGGGCGTACCACTGGTCAAATGCGGCAAATTTGGCCGCGCTGAAATGTGCCTCAATCACTACCGGTATATACTCTGCCAGCGAGCTGCCTGCATCCGTCAGCTCTGTTTGCAACAGGCAAAGGCTGTAGAGGTTATCGAGATCCAGCGTTGCTATATTTTGAATATCGAGGTAGCTCTTGAGCTGCGATACATTAATGTTGAGACCATCGGCAGCATGCACCAACTGACTGATGGTGTTGGGGTATGCATTGGTTTCGATGCCTTTGGCAACCGCAGGTTTTATAGCGGCAAGCAAATGCAGCGTATTCATCAGTTCATACTGCGTGGCTTTATTTTGAGGCGTTGGCGGTGTTTTAGAACCAGGTTGTTTCCTGTTGTCGTAGTATGCATTGCGGTTGGTCATGGTGCGCATGGGCAATACATCCTGCAACTGCTTGTGCAATATCCTGGCCACAAAGTGAAATTTCATCAACGGCCGCAACTGCTTATTTACATCGGCTGTGGTAAACCCGTTAATACCTGTTTTGAAAAGTACGGTATTGAGCACCGTAAAATCCCAGCCTGTTTTGGCCGCCAGCAGCAGGAATACCCGGATGCGTTGCAGTCTTTCTACCGACATGTTTTGAAAAACAGCTTTGTCTGTTTTGCTGCTCTGTGGTATAAACTGCAATGGCGGTGTGCCTGTGGTACTGTAGTTAATGAATAGTTTATTGAGGTTTTCGGTATCGCCAGGGGCAAATCCGTTGTAGATAAGATCCAGCAACTGTTTTTCGTCGAGGCCGGTGCTCATCATAACCAGCTCGGGTGTAATGGGCGTTTTGCCATCTGCACCAATCCACTTATCGAGTCCGGTATCTGGCTTGCAGAGCAGCGCCACATCAGATGCGGTGAGGCCCAGCTCGGTATATACCCAAACATTGCTGCTGGCGCCGTCTGAAGAAAAACGGTATGCCAGCTCGCTGAAAGAAACGCCCAGTGCATTAAGATCGGTATTGATGCTGCGGGCAGGCCGGTTATAGGGTATAAACGAATTGGTACCCGCAGCGGCGCTTTGCCATACCGCATGTTGCTGCGGAATAGTAATCCAGTTGTTGTATACGTTGCCGGCAGGCGGCACCAGGTAATTGAGCAGGGTATTGATTACACCCTGGAGATAAGGGTATGTTTCGTTGGTATTGGCCGCATTGAGTTGCAGCAGTGCAATATCTGGCCGGCGTTTAAGCAGGCTTAGCGCAGCATTTGCAGGGGCAATCTTTGAGGCATCTGTAACTACATAAATGAGGTTCAGGAAATAAGCGCCCGGGCCATACAGGCTATAGGCTTCTCCGATATTGTTAAACTCTGTTTCCGGAAACAGTGATATATAACTTAGCGGCGTACGGAATGCTTGATTTGCCATAAGTAGGTGTTTGTTTGGTTAGTGAGTGTGTTTTGGGATGGTGAATCAGTTTAAGTTCTGTACATGGGCTACCTGCCAGTTGTTGTGCACACCATAGGTTTGCAGGAAACTGAGGATATAGCTGCGCATTCCTTGCTGGTGCGTTGCATCTCCCGCGTAGCGATGGTCAGAAGGGTAGTCGAACAGCTTGTAGATATTGGTCTGGTTGCGCTTTTCGCCATCGCCTGCAATATCACCGCCTGTGGCTACCGATCTCGAAGTGGCATACGGGTGCAGGTCCATGAGGCTTTGCCCATGCGCCAGCACACCCACTACATCGTCATTGGCTCTGGCCACATTGTAGCGGTTAAGTATGCCACCATAGTAGGTGATGTAATTATCTACCACAGCCGTTCTGTGGGCCCCTTCGAGCTGTTGCAAACCTGCTACCGTAAATATTTTGCCGCTGAAGATATGGGTATGTATTTCGGCCGCTGTTTTATTAGCCAGCGCATTATACTTCCGCTCGGTAAGCTCCAGCACATTTACCCGGCTATTGGTATGCGGGCCCTGCATGCCGGAGTCTATTACAAAACCATACCTCGTAAAAGTGCGTTTACCCGATATTTCTGCAAACAGTGTTGTTACTTTTTGCCCGAGGCTCAGGTGCGCCATTGCTTTTACCGAGGTTACCACAAAATCGTAGTTTTTAGTACTGCCACCGGAACCCGCAAGGGAGTCGCGGTAGGCCTGTTTATACTTCTCTACCTTGGCTAGTATCCTGGCAGTTTTTTGGGCGTCCACGGAACGTCTGCTAAGCCGCGTGTTGGAACCGTAATAGGCAGTGAGCCTGACTGCATGTTTGTTTTTATAGACTTTATACTTGTTTTTGGCCTTTTGCGCTTTGATGGTGAGCGGTTTTTTCTTCCGGTTTATCCTCCCCAATCCAAGTATATCTTTATCAGCAACAGGAGCATTGGCCACAAAGGCATAGAGGTTTAAACCATCTATCGTGCCGGCAGGGTCGGGGCGCGTCCAGCGGCACAACCAGGGCGCATAATACCGGAAACCATAATAATACAAACCCGTAAACGAATCTTTCTCCCGCTGCGAATAGCGGTATTCGCGGGTACTATCGAGGTGCGCCGGATCGTAGCGGTATACGGTATCGCCAAACGGGCTGTATTCTTCATAACTGATTAACCCGCCGTCGAGATTGGTTTCCATCGAAAATATGGTTACATCCTCTACCTGCTGGAAACGGTAAACCGGCGGTTTGGTAATGGTTTTGGATTGTGGTGCGGTAAAGTATTGCACCACACAATCGTGCTGGTAAGCGCCATTTACCGTTATGCTGTGCAGCGTGTCTCCAGTGGTGGCGCTGGTGCGTTTGTAGCTGCCAATATATCTTTTGTCGATGCGGTTGAGGAGTGTTCCCTGATCATTGTAGGTTTCTGTTATTTTGCGTACCCTTATGCCATTGCTGTACACATAATACTCTGTATCATTGGGGCTGCTTGCCCTGGCTATAATGGTAGCCGAAGCTATATTACCATTGATATTCCAGTTTATGGCCCTGCTGTTTTCGCCTGCTATATTGAGCATGTAACCGGCGCCGTTGTAGCCAATGGCAAAGTTGTTTCTGCCCACCGAGACTGCGGTGATGCGGTTAGACTCGTCGTCTATACTAAACTGCCGGGTAAAACCATTGGTAGCGTTCCTGCGCAGTTGGGTAAGGTTGTTGCCTTTATCGTAATGGTAAGACTCTGTATAATTTTCGAGCGCATCTAACGATTGTGGTTGTAATTGCATACGCCCCGTGGCATTCTGCAAACGGTAATTGGAGTCGTAAGTGTAAGAAAATACCGGGTTTACCTTTTGGTTATTAAAGAATATAGAGGATTGCTGGGAATTGGTAGCAGCGGTAATATGCCCGGCGGCATCATACCAGAAATCGAGTTGCTGCACCGGGTAAGCGCCCCGTGTGCATTTTACAGATCTTACCTGAAGCGTGAGCGGATCGTACTGCTGTGTGGTATACATGCCATTGGCATAAGATACCTGGGTGAGGTGGCCGTTTGCATCTATATCGGAGCCTGCAAGCAAGGATTGGGTTTTACCGGAGCCGCTTGCATTAATGCTGGATTGGCGGCAATAACCTAAAGCGCTGTAGGTCCAGGTATTAGTAGTGCCATCGGGCCGGGTTGCCGCTATGATCTTGCCTGCCGCATTATAGGTGTTGGTGGTGGTAAAGACTTCGGTCTCCAGCAAGTCTTCAAATAAGTTGTCCCAGCGGGGTTCGGTTTTATAGTCTTTCCGGAACTGGAAATTTTCGTTTACCGGGTGCTGGTCAAAAGTAAAGGCATCGGCGTAGGAAAGTCCGCCTTCGTTATAATGTTTCCACAATGTGCCCATCATGTTGCCCATCATACCTAAGGGGCTGCTCTCGCCATAGATTATTAGTTCTACTACCTGGTCTGCAGCCGGAGTGTAACCAGCAGGCGTTTGCACTTTCTTAGTGAGCTGACGGCCCAGCCTGTCGTACACAAAAGTGCTTTTTATACCCAGCGGGTTCCATTGTGCCACCACCAGCCCATGCACATTGGAGTAGCCATATACCATACCGCCATCGCTGCTATTGATGTGCACGAGTCCGGATGCAATGGGGTAGATGTGTTCGAAATTAAAGTTGGTGCCCCCCTGGTCTGTAAACCTGGCATCCTGCTGGCGCAGTATTCTGCCTGTTATATCGTAAGACTGCCAGCTTACTTCCAGCGTAGGGTTTTGGGCATTGATATCATCAGTGGTTAGCCTGGGTTGCTGCCAGTTTATCGGGGTTGTGATGCCGGATGCATTGTTGGCCACGGTAAGGATGTTCCTTCCCATACCATCTGCCACCTGGGTTACTGGAGTGTTATAACAGGCTACGGCTTTGGCAATGGCCTCTTTTTCCTGCGGGTTGTTGTTCCAGGTGCCGCCTTTATAATAGGTAGATTCCAGTATGGTATCGTTGGCATCATAGTGGCGGGTTTCCCAGGCGTTTAAAATAAGGGTAGCCAGCATAAATCCTTTGGGCGTATAGCTGCGAACCTGCCTGCCCAATGCATCATAAGTAAATGTTGCAGGAGGAGGCAGCAGGTCTTTAATATTTTCGTTCCAGTTTTGCTCATATTGCCAGGAGCTGCCGAAATAGCCCGTGTACTGGGCTTTTACTTCTCCTATGGCATTGTAGGTTACCCTGCCCGAAACGATCCAGGGTTGGGTAGTGCCGTCTTTAAACAACCTGGTTTCCAGCGGGCGGCCCATCGCATCGGCATAAGCAATGGAAATATGCACCGTATTGTTATCGTTGGAGCGGTACATGGTGCGCGAGAGTTCCAGTGTAAAACCCGGCTGCCAGTGCCCGTCTGTTTCTGTTGCAAACTGGTAGTACACAAAAGTACCGGCGCCCTGCAGGTATTTTAAAGGATTTTTGCACACCTCTTCGATATCTGTTACCGGCAGTAGGTGGAAATCTTTTAACGGCTCGTCTCCCCGGTTTCCCGATTTATCAATGGCCGCTGTGGCAATTATCTGCCCGCATGCATCATACAGTGCTTCGGCGTAATTGTTGTTAATGTCCGTTACCCGGTACGGTTTCATGATGCTGTAATCTATCGCCGCCCGGGTGGTAAGCTGGGTATCTTCATCGAGGTATTGGCTGTTCGATATTGCTTGCAGAAAATAAGGGTCGTAAGCAATGGTAGTGGACCTGTAAAGCCGGTCGGATGGTGCTACCCAGTCATAGCGGAGGTATTGCAGCAAGCAAAACCCGGTAACCGGCCCGTAGTAGGCTCTTGCGGTGTGTGCCCACCAATAATGGGTGGTATCCTGCATGTAACCGGCCATTGCCAGCTCTTCGGGCGATACCTGGCCGCTGAGCATATTGCTGATATCGGTATTGTCGAATGATAAGGCTGATGTGTGTGATTGCAGCAGGATGGCTGGTAATGCCATGCCCGGTTGCCAGGTTGCCTGCTGGTTTTCATTGGCCCAATAGTACTGGCGCAGCCAGGCAACCAGTCTTGCAGCTTCGCCAGCTCCGGGCTGTGCCGATGGTGGTACCTGGTGCAGGAATGTGGTATCGTCTGCTACCTGCAGTTTGAATTCTTCAAAACTGTAAATGCTTTTTGCCGGAGGCTTTAACCCGGTAATTTCAAACGATTGGAGTGCTACGGGCACACCTATATGCCGCGGTAAGCCTGGTGCATCCTGGTTTTGCAGGGTATAAACATTGCCGGTACAATATTGTTTTTGCTGCTCGGGAATAAGCGGTAAGCGGCGGGGATAAACAAGGCTGGCATCGCAAAGCGGGTGCGTGTAAGGATCGGCCATAAGCACAAACGAGTGGTGCACCAGCGGATCTGCTGCACGTTGCTCGTAATTGAAGGTAACCGTCTGGCAATTGTAGCTCCTGTACACTGCCTGGTGCCCGTTGGTGGCGGCTTGTGTGCAAAGCAGCTGCCAGGTGTTGCTTTCGGCCGTATATGGGCAGGTTGCATTACCAGTGTCCCATACTTCGTGGTGCAGGGTTTTGCCGGAAAGTGCGGTTAAATTGCTACCGGCAGCGTAGTAACCTGCGGGAATGTCGCTAAAGTCTTTTCCTGCGTCGAAAAATTGCCTCTGCATGTTGGTTTCGTTTAGCCCATTGCCCAGGTGAAACCATGTTTTAGACAGGGCGGTAGGCGTATCGCTGCTTACATTCCAATCGGAGCAGCATCCGAAACCAAAAAACAAATGCTCTTCGGGATCGTAATAGCCATCGCGGTATTGGTATTGATGGGTATAAACATTATTACTGATCTGATCGGTAACCTGCTCCTGCGCCACTACAATTACAGGAAAAGGCAATGTGGTATACCAGGGTTGTAAAGCTTTATCGGCCAGCATATACTGCAACGAACTTTTGTAGCTGATGTGCCTGGATGCACCGTTGCACGATATGCCTTGCAACAGGAATGGCTTGTGGCAAAAAGAGTCTTCGGCCCCGTTAAATTCATAAAAATAATGCCCTGTATCCTGGAACTTACCGTTGTAGGTATGCGGACTCAGTTTAGACAGTATCATGCATATATTTCCTTTTCCTGCCACATCGGTAAACTGGATATGGTCGGTATCTGTCCATTCCAGGTTGTTCTGAAACAGAAAGGATTGCGGCCTGGAGAAGGACAGGCCGCCATAGCTGAAACATACCTCAATTCTGTCGGCGTAGATATACACCAGATCTGCAGTGCCGGAGCCACTTACATCTGCCAGCAGCAGGCGTTGTTGCAGGTCTGTTTCATCAGTAACGGTTATGGGCAGGGTAAGCGTTAAGGGCGCGCCAAAATTGCCGTAGCCCAGATTAGGCCATACGGTAAGCACATTGCCGGTTATTTTTACCCGGTGTTGCAGGCCATCGCCAAAAAAATTATCGAACCCGTAGTAAACAAAAGGCTCGGTCATGCGCTCTGCTTCTACCGCATGGGTATTGGCCACTTCGTGCAGGCTGGTGCCCATACCTTCCAATCCTAACGACTCGCGGTAAAATAAGGTGTGGGGGGTAATCACCAGTTGGTCCGACCGGTTGGCGCCACTGAGATCGAGCTGATGGGTATAGGTGGGGATATTATTGAGTGCAGTTTGAGGAAACGGCGTAAACGGCTCCCATTGCATACCCTGGTCTTGTGCATAATAACCGCTGTATTGGTTCTTATCAAGAGCTACCTGCAATTCGCCATTGCCTTCGAGACTTACAATGTGCATAGGCAGCGCCGGATCTGCAAACCGGTTGGGTGCCGTGAGGTTTTGCGCCGGTGTCTGGAAAATGCCATTGCCTTTGGCCGGGTAAAAACGCAAGGTTTCGGCATTTCTGTATAAAATGCCTGGCAACCCTTCGCGGTGCAGGTCTACCAGGTTTAGCGGCTGGTTAAATATTTGTCCTTTCTCGTTGGTGATGGGTTTAAATAAGAGCTGCTGCGGGTTTAATACAGCATAATCCAGCACCAGCGGTGGCATAGCTTTGAGGCTGTAATCATTGGCTGCAACGCGTGCTGCGCCATATTCTGCAATGCTAACCAGTGTACTGCACGCTGCCGCATCCTGTACATCGCTATAGGTCATGGCCATTACGGAGGTAATGCAATCTTCGCCGGCTGTGCTTTCGTTAGGAAAGTTGTTGACCACCAGGATATGCTTAACCAGGTACTGCGTGCGTATGGCAAATCCCGAACGGTAAGCGCTGATAATGTCTTTGCGCCGGGCAGGGGTTTGCGGAATGGGGCTAAAATGCAGGTTGTTGCCCGATAATGAAATGGCTAGTTGTCCGTAATCGATCCACACCTTAAAAGCAAAGACCGTTTTATTACCGGCCAGCAAATAGTTACCATAGCTGATATGGGTAAGGTAGCTATTGGCATCCTGGGGGTCAAGTTTTTCATAACCATACTGCACCGTATTGCCGGTGGCATCGTTTTGCCAGGCGGCTTGCCATGCAAAAATTCTGCTGCTGTCCTGCGGGTCTGCAATGCGCGAAGCCGCTGTATCGCCATAAACGGTGCAGGTATTATCGTTGGTGGTTACTTTCCAGTACACATTGCTGGCGGTACTGAAACGTTGGATGAGGCTGAAGCTCACCTGGAACCTTTCGAGGTAAGTATCTACTGTAACCTGCTCTCCGTTTTGCTGTATGGTTTCTGTGGCAGAAAATACCAGTTCGGCATCGTCGAGGGTGTAAATGTCTTCGTTATTGTATTTGGGAAATGCCCGGTTGGTTTTAATGCTGATGGCAGATATGTTCAGATGAAATCCCATGCCCAGCACACCATTGCCCGAAGAGGAGCTGTAACTGATCTGCAAAGTAGGTGTCAGCGCGCGGGATGCGGGTAAGGGTACCGGAATAGAAAGCTCCGCGGCGCCAGTAAAGGCATTGGCGTGATAGTTTTCATCGGCAGCCCTTACCGTGCCGCCACTGGTGGGCAATGCTATGACGGGCGCCTTAATCTCGTTAATGGGCGTTGTCGTTTTCATTAGGTTGGGTTGTTAGAAGGTGGTGATGTATGGTTGGTTTTTATTAAGCCATGTATATTTTTTTAAAACATTAAGTTAAATATTTTTGTTAAATAATTGGTTGTTAATCATCAGTTTTCCACTGCAATATTGCTGTGCGTACAGCTGAGCAGGGGATAGAAACGGGCAGGGTATGCCATAAACCAATATATCCGTTCCTGCAGAACGGATATATTGGCGGTACAGGAACTCACTGTACTTATTGGTAAAATTTTTGGAAAGAAAAGCTGCTATCAAGCATCGCTGCTTCGTTCTCGCTGGTTTCAAGTTGTGCAGCTGATGCATATACCAGCATGCTTTGCTCGTAGGCGTTAATGGCGACTGCTATGGTTTCATACTTTCCATTGGTCAGGTTGCCGGATAAAATTAATGCGTCCATCAGCCCGGTATTTACACCCTGGCCTGCAAAGGGCGGCATAATGTGCGCAGCATCTCCAATAAGGGTTACAGGCAAAGGACGATCGTTTTTCCAGGGTTTATCCAGCGGTAATTTTCTGGTGGGCCACACCACGAAAGAAGACGTTGCACGAAATAGTTCATGGTAGCAGTCGCCCCAGGCAGCGTAATGATCTGAAAGGAAAGCAAGGATACTGCTGGTGTCCTGAAAGTTTAATCCGTTTTTTGCCCATTCTCCGGGCTGTTTAAAAATCACATTGTAGGTCAGTAAGCCGCCATTATTGGGGTTTGCAACCAAAGCATTGCCATCGCTTGTGGTCATCAGTATGCTATCGTTGCACAATTGGTAGAATGCCGCACATGTCGTTTCCGGTTCAAAAACTTCGCCTTGTAAAATAAGCGTACCTGTATATTCGATTGCTGCATCGGTAACGTATTTTCTTGTGTTAGACATGCCTCCGTTAGCGCCTATCACAAGGTCTGCACCGGCACTTGTTTCATTTTCAAAATGCAGCAGCCATTTCCCGTTCTGCGGTTCAAGTCCTGTAAATTTTCTGTCCCAAACAACGGTTCCGCTTGTTAAACTGTTGAGCAGGAGTTGCCTTAAATCGTTCCTGTTTATCTCCGGATTATCGTACCGCTCCTCTGGTGTGGGTTTATTAAAGAGCAATACTTTACCCTGCTCGTCGGCTACGGTTCTGCCCATAGGTATAGCCATAGCGTAGTATTTTTCCAGCAATCCGGCTGCTTTTAGAGCGTCCTGGCCAGAGCCTTTATGCAAGTCCAGCGTACCGCCCGAAATTCTTGTTTGCGCGTTTTTATCCCTTTCGTAAACGGTTACATCTATTCCTTTTTGCTGGAGCAATCTTGCCATAGTGAGACCTACTGGTCCTGCACCGATGATGGCCACCTTTTTATTGTTGAGTAACATGGTTTTGCATGGTTTAGTTACGATGCAAAATTGCGGAATATGCCCGCCTCAGGCTTGTATAAATGCGACAAAATTGTTGCTTATGAGTTGTTTTCCCTTTTTCGCTTTTCTTGCGAATGCTGCGGGTGTGGTGCCGCTGTATCGTTTGAACTCCCTGCTTAGGTGCGATTGGTCTGTATAGCCCAGCTCATGAGCCAGGCCAGCCAGGTTGGCATCCGGATTAAGCCATAACTGGTTCCTTACCTGCTCAAAACGCATGAGGGCAGATACATCTTTAACCGTATAGGCAGAGGACTGCTTGAAGTTTCTTTCCAGGGTGCGCACTGTGGCATGAGCGGCTGCTGCCACCTGGCTTACAGGCATAGTGCCATTTGCTTTTTGCATAGCAACGCCCGCTTTGAATAACATGCTGTCTATAGCAACCTGCGACCGGGCATTAAGGCAATACTCCTGCACATGAGCCATCGCTTCGTGTACCTTGCCTGCCTTGAGCCACTCCATTAAAACAGGCTGAAGCCGGGCAATGGGGTGGTCCAGTATGCGCACACCGTCTTTACCGGGCTGTAGTTTGAGTAAATCGAACACCGTCCAGGCAAAACACCTGATACCAATAATTTCCAAACGGTTTTGGGTATAGAAATGCACCGGTTTATCGAGCAGGCCCATCATAAACGGTGATGGTAATGGCTGTAGCTCCCCATTGTAAGCAATGCTGCAAAGACTTCCGGAATAAAAAATGATTTCTGCATAACCATCGGGCACTACCTCAAACCCTGTTTGCAATGCGCCCACGTCTCTGCTATCGTACCAGAAGCATTTTATGGTATCGCGAAGCGCTTCAGGAGGTTCAAATTCTTGGTGCTGCATACGGAAAGATAGCATTTCTGCAAAGGCTAACCTTAAATATGGTATGGGGTAAAAGCACTGTTTGAAATAAGATTACCGTGGAATATTTTGATTAGTCTTTAAAAGAGGATAAATTTGTCTTCTTTTACAAACTGGTCCTATTTTAAATAAGGATTATTTATATGAATAAATATAATATATTTGAAGGGTAGATGTTTGAATATCATTCTTACCAGAAAGCATAAAATAATATTATCGTTATGCCAATAGATCAACATCTTTTACTTGCTTTCGGCGCGAGCTATAAAGCTTTTGATAAGCGAGAAATCATTTTTACCGAAGGAAGCAAGCCATTTTACTTTTACCAGATTATATCGGGGAAGGTAAAGCTATTTAACATCAACGATGCAGGCAAAGAGTATACCCAGGGCCAATATGAAAAGGATGATATTTTCGGCGAGCCGCCGTTGATATTAGACGCGCCTTATCCCTGCACTGCCGTGAGTATGGATAAATCAATTGTATTACGGATTGTCAAACCGCAGTTGGAGCAGTTGCTACAACAACATCCGGATAGTTTTGCCCATTTGCTCGAAGCTATGGCTAAGAAGGTTTACCACAATACCATACTGGCACATGAGATTATAGGTGCGCCACCCATGATGCGCATCAGGTGTTTTCTGAACGAGTATAAAAGGGAGCGGAAAGAATGCGACAAACGTGTGGAGATTCCTTATACACGCCAGCAGATCGCCAATTTTACAGGACTCCGGGTAGAAACCGTTATACGTGCGCTATCCAAAATGAAAGACCAGGATATTCTCGAAATAGTAAATAAAAAAGTGCTTTACTGATGGCGGCAGAAGTTCCAGGGCCAGGCATTAAACTGGCCCTTCTGAGTCTGTTGATTGTGGCGTTGCTGGGCACACTGCTCCGTTATAAAATCGCGTTCTATTTCCCGCTATTGGAGCAGAAACACCTCTTGTTCGCTCATTATCACTTTGCTTTTCTGGGCTGGTTGTCTCATGCGTTTTATACAGGGTTTTATTATCGCATGGTTCCTTTTCTAACCTTGCAGAAACAGAAAATTTACCGGTTATTCATTACGCTCAACCTGTTTACCGCATTTGGAATGATGTGCGCGTTTATCATACAAGGGTATGGTGTATGGGCCATTGTTTTTATCCTGTTATCGGTAGGTGTTGCGATAGGGTACACCGTTTGTTTTTTCACAGATGCCAGGCGGTGGCCAGATATTGCACTGCCTAAGTGGTGGGCCGGCACCGCCTTATTGCTCAATATCATATCTGCCGCTGGCCCGCTTGTGCTTTCCTGGTGTATTTTAAAAAGAGATATTAGCCAGGAACTCTACCTGGGTTCGGTGTATTATTACCTTCATTTTCAATACAATGGCTGGTTTTTCTTTGGTGCTATGGCATTGGGCCTGGCTGCATTGCAAAAGCCCGTTCCTCACCAGAAAGCCATTTACCGGATTATGGTTATTACCGTAGTTCCGGCATTTTTACTGTCGCTGCTGTGGGCTAAACTACCGGATGGACTATATGCGTTGGTAGTGCTGGCCGCTGTAATGCAGCTGGCAGGCTGGATATGGTTTCTGACCAGTATATGCAAGGTAGCCAAGCCCTGGAAGGTGGGTGCTGGCAACACAATGGGCAGGATATTCTTTTATGTGGCGTTGTTGTGCCTGACCATCAAATTTGTACTACAGGCCATTTCTGCTATTCCCAGTCTGAGTCACCTGGTTTTTGGTTTAAGGCCGGTTGTGATCGCTTACCTGCACCTTATATTTCTGGGTGTGTACACTACCTTTTTTATGGGCTATTACTTTATTACCGGCTTGTTAAAGGATGTCCGGTTATCTGTGCGGGCAGCCTGGGTATTTTTGGCAGGCGTAGCATTAAACGAGCTTTTGCTGGCCATACAAGGCTTTGCGGCATTGGGCAATGTGTTTATTCCGTTTATCAACGAAATGTTGTTTGGCGTGGCTTGTGTGCTGCTTGCGGGTGCGGTTCTGCTATTTGTTTCTACTTTTAAAAGCAGTAAAAAGCAGGCTGCTGAAAAAACTGAATCCTGAGATACCTTACTTTTTCCCTGGCTGCGTATCGCTAATTATCGCGTTTCATGAATAAGCGCAGCGATATCCGGTATGGAATATATACCCACAACAACAACAGCAGGACAGATACAGAGATGCCCACATAGGTGCCAAAGAAGTCTTTAAATATGGCTCCGGTGTAACCCATAATGGCCGATACATCCATATGCAGCAGAATGAGAATGCGCGCCAGCGTAATCGGGTTAAGGGTGGTAATGCCAATCATGGCTTTCTCAATTGGGTAGTCCGAAAACTGGAAGAGCAGGAACAATACAATGCCATCGAAAATGATGGCAAAAAAGATCCAGATTACAATGGCGATGCCAATGCCTTTGGCCTTATCGCGCGAAAGAATGGCGCTAAGCATGGCCAGCGCTACAAATACCAGCGATATAAGCACGCCGCATACAATAAGCATAAGGGATATGCTGCCCGGTGCGCAGATAAGCGCGGGTATACCTATGCCAATAAGATACGCGGTGGCAAATGCCAGCGACAGGCCGCCAAACAGGCTACGCCAGATCTTATTGCGCTTTAGTGGCTGGCTTAGCAGCAACTCTATAAATTCGGAACTGTTGTACACATACACAGTGGTAAACATGATGGTAACCAGCGGTACAGTAAGCAGCACAAGATTCAGCAGGCTCAGCAATCCTTTGGCACTGTTGTTTTCCAGGCTGAAAATGCTCCACGATACCACCAGCAATAGCAAGGTATAGGCAATAATGATCTTGTTGCGGAGAATATCTAGCAATATGTATTTCAGGATACGGTTCATGCGGCAGATTGCTGTTTCAGAATATGGGTAATGGCTTTGGAAATGCTGGTCTGGCTGGTTTGGGCAAGCAGGGAAGGAACGGGCTGGTGAAACACGATATTACCTTCCTGCATAAAAATGACCTGTGTTACCATATCGTCCAGCTCACTCAGCAGATGGGAGGTAATAAGTATGAGTTTGCCCTGCTCCCGTTCGTAAATAATTTTTTCTTTCAGTATTTCAGACGCAAGCGGGTCCAGCCCGGCAGTAGGCTCGTCGAGAATAAGTATGCGCGGGTTAAACAAAAATGCCAGTACGGCGCTTACCTTTTGGGTGGTACCGCCAGAGAGGGTGCGCATGCGCTTGCCATACAGGGCAGTAAGGTTGAGCTGCTGCAGCAAGGTTTCATCGAGGTTAGGTGCCCCATCGGCTTTGCGAATGTCTTTCATCATCGCTACGATCTGCCCAATGGTCATATTATCGGGATAGCGCCCGATCTGGGGCATATAGCCAATCTGGTTGCGGTAGGTTACATTGTTTCTGATGGGCTCACCATTTACCTTAATGAGGCCACTATCCGGCAGCACCATGCCCAGTATCGATTTAATAAGGGTGGTTTTGCCGCAGCCGTTAGGGCCTATGAGTGTAATACATGCTCCTGCCTCCAGGTTAAGGCTCACGTTGTTTAACACTTTTAGTTTACCAAATTGCTTGTTCACATTTTGCACGTCTATCATAAAGGCAGCATTTTCATTAATGGTTTTTCGTCAATGAAGTTTTCGGGGGTCAGGCTGGGCATCAGTTTTTCTGAACGGTCGAGCAGCGTAACCATAAAACTCTGGTAAAGCAGTATGGCAGGCGGGTTGTTTTCGGTAATCACCGCAAAGAGGCTGAGTGGATGAAAGGGAACATCTCCGGTATTATCCTGGTTAAGGTCGTAGCCTTCATATTTGTCCCAGTAGTTGTTTTCAAACCTGTTCATCACCAGTGTGCCGTTAGTGCTTACATCGAAAGTATTGCCTAAAAAATTGTTGTGGTGTATATAGTTGTCTATACTACTGGCCTGTATTTTCATACCCCAGCCATTACCTTTAAAAATGTTGTTCTCTATCGTAAACCGCGATGCGCCTTCGAGGAAAATGCCGGTGGTATTTTCTATAAAACGGTTGCCGGTTATATGACTGTCCGAAATCTCCTTGAGCAGCAGTCCGTATGCGGCATCGCCCCAGTTGGAGATGAAGGTATTGTTAATCATGTTTACTTTTTTGGTAAACATTACGGCCACGCCAGCGCCATTGTTTTTAAAGGTATTGCTGATATAGGAGTCCTGGT
This sequence comes from Chitinophagaceae bacterium, assembly GCA_031546985.1. Lineage (GTDB taxonomy): Bacteria > Bacteroidota > Bacteroidia > Chitinophagales > Chitinophagaceae > JAVBJN01. The sequence goes on along the minus strand of JAVBJN010000037.1, from coordinate 27,219 downwards.
CTGAAAACATAAAATGAAGACCGTAGCGCACATTGGCCTCCGATAGGTTGCGCCAGATCACCGAGTGGGTCACAAATTCGAAGTAAATGCCATCGCGGTGGCCTTTTACCTGGTTGCCGGTTATCTCAATACTGTCGCATTTCCAGCAGTGAATAGCATTGCCAATGCCCAACTCATCTACACCATAACCCTGCACAATATTGTTTTTAATAGTGCATTTGGCAGCGTTTTGCAGGTATATCCCAAAATAATTATCGTTGAGGTAATTGCCCAGGATGGTAACATTGCGGGCATTGTACACTTTTATACCACCGGGGTCGTTCAAGGTTTGTTTTCCGGAGCGTATTACGGCCAGTCCCGCTATCGTTACATCGTTGCTTTTTATGGAAAGCACTTCCACATTTTTGTTGCCATCGAGCACAGGCCAGCCTATACCTTTGATATACAGGGGTTTGTTTACCGTAAGGTTGCCCTCGGCATACCTGCCTGGCATTACCAGCAAGGTATCGCCGGGTAAGGCCATTTCAATGGCTTTGCGCAAGGTGTACACGGGTTGCTTTTTACCCACTTTATACTGCCTGGCATAGCCGGCAGTGCTTAGGAATGCAAGAAAGAGTACTAAAATCAATCTCATACTGTTTTACTTAATCGCGTTCCAGTTCAATATTTTAAGGGTAGAGATATCGCCTGTTTTGCCTGCTTCCGATTGGTCTTTAAACGCGGCCATGTTTCCACCCATAGGACTGCGGAATGCCTCGTTCAATACAATTACAGCATGTTCAAGGTCTATCAGTTGCTCCGGCGCGTGAAAATCGGAAACATAGTACCGGCTACCTGTTTCGGCAGGCTGCTGTTTTACATACCCCACCAGGCAATGCAGGTCGTCAAATTTATAAACCCTGCCTTTGGAGGTAATAAGCTCGCAGGCAAACCTGTTGTCGGCAATGGCCATTTTGCAACCCGCGCAATGATCCCGCCCGGTTACGATAGGTTCCGGTCCCTGGCCACTGCACGAAGAAAGCGAGAAAACCAGGGCTAAACCCAGCATAGCTGCGGCAGGAGCGATCTTTTTTCTGGCCTTGCGCCATTCTATAATTACACCGCTCAGCACCAGCAGGCCGGCAGCAACAAAGAGCCAGCCTCCGAGGGCGGGTACCGAGAAGGCTCCGAAGTTGAGGAGTTGCTTAAAGCCAATGAGTGGCGGCTGGTAGGCCATGCCGGGTACGATGATAGCGGCATTGGGATTAAGGTTGTGGCCATAATCGTATTCCCATTTCCAGAAATCAACCATGGCAATAATACCAAACAGTACAAAAGCAATAAGGGCAATGTTCAGCAGTCTTCTTTTGCCAGAGAGTGCCACCAGCAGGAAGAAGAGGGCGAAAGCACCGATCATGTAGGGTAGCACCGCAAATTCAACAAAATCTTTGGTGTGCAGCGTTTTCATGCCACTGTAATGGTTAAGCCCGTTAATGATCTCTACATCGCCGGCCAGTTTATGGGCATGTATCAGCAATGTAAGCCCTTCGGGGTATTGAGGCGCGTCAAGATCTATTTGCCAGATGGGAACGAATAATGATCCTATAAGCAGCAGGGCAGCAATAATGAGTAGTATGCGGGTTATGGGTTGGCATTGTGGGGTTTTCATAAGTTTGAATATTGATCCATAAAAAAAGGGAGTAAACAGGAGTTACCCGGTTTACTCCCTCATGATATATGCCCGGGAGAATTATTGCTTCTTCGCCGATGTATCGGTTTTTGTGCCTCCGGCATCCGGCCCGTTTTTACCGAGACTGTATGTAAGCGGCACGTTGCTGCCTTGCGGCGATACCCTTACATAGCCCTGCATTTCCTGGTGCAATGCACTACAGAAATCGGTACAATAGATAGGGAATATACCTACACGGTCGGGTACCCATTTAAGTGTACTGGTTTCGCCAGGCATAATGAGCAGCTCTGCATTGGCCGCGCCTTTTACTGCAAAGCCATGCGGCACATCCCAATCCTGCTCCAGGTTGGTTACATGGAAGTATACCTGATCGCCTACACGTATGCCTTCAATATTATCCGGGCTGAAGTGGGAGCGTATAGAGGTAATGTAAACATGTACGTTATTGCCTTCGCGCACCACTTTGGTTTCTGATTCGCCTTTAGCAACATACGGGTGCTTATTATCTCCAATTGGGAAAACCTTCACTTGGTTTTTGGTAATCAGGTTGGCCGGTGCAGCTTGTGCATAGTGTGGCTCACCAATAGTGGGGAAATCAAGTATCAATTTCATCTTGTCTCCCGAAATATCATACAACTGCGCACTTTGGGCCAGTTCCGGACCTGTAGGCAGGTACCTGTCTTTGGTAATCTTGTTGTAGGCAATTACATATTTTCCGTAAGGTTTTTTAGAATCGCCACCGGGAATACATAAGTGACCCACGGAGTAATAGGTAGGTACACGGTCCAGCACTTTAAGGTCTTTAATGTTCCATTTCACAAGTTCGGATGAAACAAAGAAAGATGTAATCGCGTTGCCCTGTCCGTCAAACTCGGTGTGCAAAGGGCCCAGTCCGGGTTTTTGTACTTCGCCATGCAGCGCAGCTTCGTATTTTATTACAGGAATGCCCGCGTAATCGCCGTCAAATGCTTTATCAGCAATGGCTTTCTGTATTTTGTCGAAACTGAATACCGGAATAAGGGCGGCGAGCTTACCACTGCCCACAATATATTCGCCGGTTGGATCTACATCGCAGCCGTGCGGCGATTTAGGGCAGGGAATCATGTAACAGATGTCTGCCAGTTCTTTAGCGCTCAGTACGCTTACTTCTTTAATCATGTCAGACTTGGCAGTATGCGATGTTTCATCCCAGGTATTGTGGACATAGTTTACCGCAACTTTTCTGGCCTTCCCGGCCTTCAGGTATTCTTCTGCTTTTTTCCAGTTTACAGCCATGATAAAGTCTTTATCCCGCTGCGAAGCATTCACCTCAAGCAAGGTATTGGCCTGTTCTGTATTATAGCAGGAGAAGAAGAACCAGCCATGTGACTTGCCTTTACCAGCGTGACTCAGGTCGAAGTTTACACCAGGGCACTCGATCTGGAATTCAATATTCATACCGCCATGCTGCGGATCTACCTTAATAAAGCTGAGGTAACCTTTAAAGTTCTCTTTGTAGGAACTGATGGGCACATCGCCATTTACATCGTCGGGTGGCACACTAAACCGGGTACCGGCTACAATGTATTCGGTGTTTTCGGTAATAAACGGCGAGGAGTGGTTACCGGCGCTGTTGGGCAATTCAATGATCTCGGCCGTGCGGAAAGTTTTAAGGTCTATACGGGCCACCCTGGGCGTATTGTTACCATTTACAAATACCCAGCGACCATCTATCTCACCGTTGGTTTGCGACATTTCTACATGGTGCAGGTCGTCCCAGGGTACAAAACCATGAGAGGTATTGAGCATAGGTTTGGTTTCTTCGCTAAAGCCCCAACCTTTTTCCGGGTCTACAGAGAATACGGGTATTACCCTTAGCAATCTGCCGCTGGGAATACCGTATACGCTAAGCTGGCCGCTAAACCCGCCACTTACAAAATTGTAGAATTCATCGTACTTGCCGGGCGCCACATATACTTTTGAAGCGGCATCGCCACTCACAGCATTGCCGGCATTTTTAGGCTTGCAGCCCGACCAAAGTGCCGCGCCAATAAGCGCTGCACCCATTATTTTAAAAAATGGACTACTCATATAGAGAAGTGATTGTTGGTTAATTATTTTGCACCATCGTTCTTACGCATAAACTCCAGGATGCTTCTGGCATCGTCGTCAGACAAGGATTGGTTGGGCATCCGCACCAGGCATATCTCCAGCTGGGCTTGCACTTTAGGGTCTTTATCGATCATCGGATCGGGGTTGGTTATAAAGTTCATGATCCACTCCGGTTGGTGCCTGGTCGTAACGCCTGCCCATCCCGGACCAACGAGTTTTTCATCGGTCATTTTATGACAGGAGAAGCATTTTACATTGGCTACCTTTTCTCCGGCTGTGGCAAGTGTAGCGTTCAGTGCGGCATCTACCTTAACATTCTCTGCATTAAACTTGCCTTCGCCACGTTTGGGGTCATAACTGGCAGGATCGGACGATGCAGGTGCTTCTGCCGATGACGGAGTTTCGGTTGCTGTTTGCTCAGTGCCTGTTTGTTGGCCGCCGCCGCAGGAATACAGGGCAACTGCCATAGCCATAATGGGAATGAATGTTGTTTTTCGCATAATCTGAATGTTTTAGCAAAACAAAATTACCCGTATCCGCAGGGGGGCTTTATGATCGTAATCATAAGACGCAGAATTTAGTGCTTGTTATTCTTTTGTTCAGGCAGATTTACTTGTGTTGCAACATTTAATTCGGTGGGCATACGTATTGAATTTCAATGGTTGGATGGTATGGCAGAAATTATCAGAATAGCTTTGAAATGCGCACGGTTACTGCACTGTTGGAGAATTAAGAGTGGGAACAATTGTTCTGTTTTTCATATTGCGAAGCAGTAAAAAGTTGAGTGTGCAACGCATAAACTGTTGAGCGTAAGTTTTTTTGCTGATCAAAATCATGAAAGAAAAATGCGGATGTACTTGTCCGAAATAAAAAAGAATTTACCTTTGTGTCATAAATCTGTAATATGCTATCCAAGGCATGTGAATATGGCATTAAAGCAACGGTTTTCCTGGCGCAACAATCGAAAGACAATAAGCTTTCGAATGTGAAGGAAATTGCGCAGGCCATTGACTCGCCAGAAGCATTTACAGCCAAAGTGTTGCAACAGTTGGTAAAGAGTGCGCTCATCAGCTCCGTAAAAGGGGTGAAGGGAGGGTTCTTTATCGAGAAGAAAACACTTAAAAAATTAAACCTCCTCCAGATTGTTACCGCCATTGATGGCGATGGATTAATAACCAACTGCATGCTGGGGCTTAGCCAGTGTTCAGAAATTGATCCCTGTCCTGTACACCACCAATATAAAAGTATTAAGGCCGACATTATTAAGATGCTGAAAAACTCGACCGTAGAATCGCTTGCACCGGGTGTGGCGCAACGACTGTCGTTTTTGAAGAACTGATTTTTTTTGCCTTTAAATAGGACAATTTTATCCGAGTTTGTGTTAGTCAACCAACCCGGCCTGGATGTTGTTTTGTTTGTTTTTAAATAGGATAAAATTGTCCGAATTAAAACCGTTTTAAAGAATGAATCACTTATTAAATCCACTTACATGTTAGCAAAGAGCAGCGCCCGGATCTTTTTTCTCGGCGGTACTATTGTAACGTTCGCCATTTTTATCGGCTTATCCTGGTATACACTGAGTAAGGACGTGCCGCAAAAAACACACGAAGAAAACCTTACCCCCACTGTAATAGCCGGCAAGCGGCTTTGGGAAGCCAACAACTGCATGGGGTGCCATACCATTATGGGCGAAGGCGGTTATTACGCGCCGGAGCTTACCAAAGTAGTAGAGCGCAGGGGAGAGGGGTATATCCATGCCGTACTCACTTCTAAAACACCCTGGGCACCCAGGGGTAGAAAAATGGTTGCTTACGCCTTCAGCGAGCAGGAAACCAAAGAATTAATCGCTTTTCTGAAATGGGTAGGAGAAACCGATCTCAATGGGTTTCCTCCAAAACCTGAATATAAAACTACGCTCAATACGAAATAATACTACCCATGAAATACAAAAGTCAAAAAGTGGCCTATTGGTTTTTTGCATTAGCTATGCTATTGCTGGCCTTACAAATTGTTTACGGATTCATTATGGGATTCGCAAGGGTAGGGCATGATGTGCTGCACAGTGTGGTACCGTTTAATACTGCCCGTGCCGTGCATACCAATTTGCTGGTAGTATGGTTGCTCACCGGTTTTATGGGTGCTGCCTATTACATTATACCCGAAGAGGCAGAAGAAGAACTGGTAAGCGTTAAACTGGCTTATGTACAGTTGATTTCGCTGGCCCTGGTGGGGGTTACTGCTATCGTTGGTTACCATTTCAACTACTGGGAAGGCCGCAAGTTTCTCGAAATTCCCCGTCCGCTCGATTACCTGGTTGTGGTAAATGTGCTGCTGTTCCTGGGTTTGATTTTAACCACATTGTTCAAAAGCCGCAAGCGTACCACTACCTCGCTGGTTTTAACCATGGGGCTTGTATTTGCCGCATTGCTGTACCTGCCCGGTATGATTTGGTTCGATAACCAAACAATGGATTCATTTTTTCGCTGGTGGGTAGTGCACCTGTGGGTAGAAGGCGTTTGGGAATTAATCCTGGGCGGTATCCTGTCTTTCCTGCTTATTAAACTTACCGGGGTAGACCGCGAAGTGATAGAGAAGTGGTTGTATGTAATTGTAGGGCTCACTTTTATCTCCGGCATTCTGGGCACCGGGCACCACTACTATTTTATAGGTACCGGCAAAACCTGGTTAATCATAGGTGGTATTTTCTCTGCACTGGAGCCGCTGGCTTTCCTGGGCATGGTCATGTTTGCCTTTGCTATGTACCGGAAGGGCGAGAAGAAACACCCGAATAAACTGGCGCTTTACTGGACCCTGGGCACCGCCATTGTTTCCTTTGTGGGCGCGGGTGTACTGGGCTTTGCACATACCCTGCCACAAGTGAATATGTATACGCATGGCACATTGGTCACCGCCATGCATGGTCACCTGGCTTTCTGGGGGGCATATGCCATGATCGTGCTTGCCTTTATCAGTTATGCCATGCCCAATCTCACCGGTCGCAAACTGTTTGAAACCAAAACCGGCACCTACGCTTTCTGGCTGTCCAATATAGGTATGCTGGGTATGACCGCAGCTTTTGGCGTAGCCGGTGTGGCGCAGGTATACCTGGAGCGTAAAATGGGTATGGAGTTTGGCGATGTGCAGAACGAGATCAAAGTGCATTTTGTAGTGCTTATTCTTTGCGCAACCCTTTTTGCTACCGGTATTACGCTGTATATAATTGATTTTATCCGCTACGGAAAACCAAATGATGAAGCCCTTGAAGCACCGGTTGATTAAACAGGTGTTACCTATTAAACAGTTACATAAAAACCCAATGGTTATGTATAAATGTAAAGTATTGCTTGGTGCATTGTTAAGTGTATGGCTGTTAAATGGCTGCAAACCTTCTGAAAAAAATGCAGATACTAAGTCGGGCACTCCTCCTGCCGAAATGAAAGTAGTAGGCGAAAGTGTAGCCGAACTTACAGCACCGCCCTTAGTGCCCAAACCTGTAGGCGCCAGAGAACCAACCAAACTGGTGGTTAATATGGAGATTATTGAGAAGGAAGGCGAAATGGCGGATGGCGTTAAATACCTGTACTGGACATTTGGTGGTTCTGTGCCCGGTAGTTTTATCCGTACCCGGGTGGGCGACGAAGTGGAGTTTCACCTGAAAAACCATCCTGGTAATAAACTGCCCCACAATATTGATCTGCATGCCGTTACCGGGCCTGGCGGGGGCGCTGCTTCCTCTTTTGTAGCACCCGGCCACGAAGTGGTATTCTCTTTCAAAGTGATTAACCCCGGTCTGTTTGTATACCACTGTGCTACCGCTCCTGTAGCCATGCACATTGCCAATGGTATGTACGGCCTTATCCTGGTAGAACCCGAAGGCGGCCTGCCTCCTGTAGATAAGGAATACTACATTATGCAGGGCGATTTCTACACCAAAGGCAAGAATGGCGAACCCGGCCTGCAAACCTTTGATATGCAAAAGGCGATTGACGAACACCCCGATTATGTAGTGTTTAACGGCAAAGTAGGCTCACTCACCGGCGACAATTCTATCAAAGCCAATGTGGGCGAAACCGTAAGACTTTATGTAGGTAACGGTGGTCCCAATTTGCTGTCTTCCTTCCACGTAATCGGAGAGATCTTCGATAATGTGCATGTAGAAGGTGGCGACCTGATCAACAAAAATGTGCAGACCACATTGGTGCCTGCAGGCGGCGCTACCATTGTAGATTTTAAAGTAGAAGTACCAGGTACATTCGTAATCGTAGACCACTCGCTTACCCGCACCTTTAACAAAGGCTCGCTGGGTATGCTTACGGTAACCGGTGATGAGAATAAACAGATCTACTCCGGTAAGCAAACCGAAGGCATTTACCAGCCCGAAGGTGGCACCATTCAAACCATGCCCGGCGAGACTGCGCCTGTAGCCACTAAAGCCGCCAACCTGGAAGAAAGGATCTCTGCAGGTAAATCCATATATACCAAAACCTGTCTCGCCTGCCACCAGGATAATGGTAAAGGTATTCCCAACGCGTTTCCTCCGCTGGCTGCATCAGATTTCCTGAATGCAGATGCCAACAGGGCTATTGATATTGTGCTGCATGGCAAAACCGGTGAGATTATGGTGAATGGCACCAAGTTCAATGGGGTAATGCCTGCGCAGACCCTTTCTGATGAAGAGATAGCCAACGTGCTTTCTTATGTGTACGCCAGCTGGGGCAATAAAAAACAGGAGATTAAACCGGAAGCCGTAGCTGCGAGAAGAAAAAAATAACCCAACTATGAAGTATATATGGCTCTCTGCTGTATGCCTTTGGACTGTTTTGTCGGTATCCTGCACCAACCTGACATCGTGGGACCCGGCTTCTAAAGTGTTGTCAGTTCCTGAGCACACCGGCGGGGAGCCTTTATCTTCATTTGTTGCTATCACCGATACGGTTAGTATGGCCGAAGTAAAGGCCGGAAGTTATGTTCCGTTTTATAGTAGCAAGGATGCTGCGGTTAGCGTACCGGGATTTCTCATGGACGTGCACCCGGTAACTAACCGTCAGTTCCTTGTTTTTGTAAAGCTCAATCCGCAATGGCGGCGCTCTGCCGTAAAACGGATATATGCAGATGCCAATTACCTCCTGGCCTGGCAGAATGATATCACCCTCAACGCCACTATGCTGCCCGATGCGCCGGTTACAAATGTATCCTGGTTTGCGGCAGAGGCATACAGTAAGGCTGCGGGCAAAACATTGCCTACTGTAGACCAATGGGAATATGCCGCTATGGCCGATGGGTATGTGAAAGATGCCCGAAAAAAAGAAACCTATAACCAATACATCCTGAGCTGGTACGAAAAACCGAATACTGCGGTGAACCCGGTAATGCAAACCCCGAGAAACTATTGGGGAGTGTGGGATATGCATGGTCTGGTTTGGGAATGGACGGCCGATTTTAATGAAGTGATGATCTCTGGCGAGTCGCGCAGGGATGTAACCAACGATAATGCAATGTTTTGCGGAAGCGGTTCTATAGGGGCCAGCGATCTGATGAATTACGCTGCTTTTATGCGTTTTGCCTTCAGGGGCAGCCTAAAGGCAAACTATTGCGTACAAAACCAGGGTTTTCGATGTATTAAGTATAAAAAATAAAAAAAATGAAAAAAGGGTATTTGATGATTGCCGCGCTGGGCATGTTCCTGGCTTCATGCGGTGGTTCCGATAAGCCGGCAGAGCAGCCTACAAGCGACGCGCCTGCTGCACAAACCGAAACGGTTCCGGCACCTGAACAACCGGCCGCGTCTGAGCCTGCTGCCACAACAGAAACTTCTGGTGCCGGCGCCGATGCCAGGATTGCAAAGGGTAAAGAAGTATACACCAAAACCTGTATGGCCTGCCACCAGGAAAGCGGTGCCGGGTTGCCCAATGCGTTTCCGCCGCTGGCCGGATCAGATTTTCTGAATGCAGATGTCAACAGGGCTATTGGTGTTGTATTGCACGGCAAAACCGGTGAGATTACCGTAAACGGCAACAAGTTTAACAGCGCCATGCCAGCGCAAACCCTCAACGACGATGAGGTAGCCAGCGTGCTGAGTTATGTATATGCCAGCTGGGGCAATAAGAAACAGGATATAACGCCCGAAATGGTAGCCGCTATCCGCAAATAATTACGGAAACCTTAAAGTTCCTGAAGTCTGTTCTTAGCTCCGCTTATTCAATCGTGCAGCAGTTCGGAGACCGGTGCGTCGCCGGCTCCGGATGCTTGCTGCACAAAAATGATGTAGTATGAAAAAAGTATCATTCCTGGTGGCCCTGCTGGGCTTATTGCTCTCCTGCAACCGGCCCGGTGTGCGGCAGGATGCTCCAAAGACAAACGATACAACAGTGGTTGCCGGAGGCATCTCCAGCCAATCGATCTTCAATCTTACTTCTGCCTGGCATACCGAAGAAGGAAACGAGATACAGCTTAGAGACCTGAAAGGCAAAGTGCTGGTTATGGTTATGATCTACACTACCTGTAAAGCCGCTTGCCCCAGGCTGGTGGCCGATATGCTGGCTATACATAACCAGGTGCCGCAGAAATTGGGCGATAAAGTGCAGTACGTGCTGGTAAGCATAGATCCGGAAAATGATACACCCGAAAAACTCAAAGCATTTGCGATGAGTAAACAAATGGATGGTGAGGAATGGACTTTCCTGCAAGGCAATCCCGAAACGGTGCGCGAGTTTGCCAATGTACTCGCTGTGAAATACAAAGAAATATCGCCGATGGATTTTTCGCATTCCAACATTATCAGCGTGTTCAACCCGGGTGGCGATCTTATTCACCAGCAGGAAGGCTTGGGCGTGAACAATAAGGAAACTGTAGCAGCAATTATTAAAACAGCAGAAAATGAATAAGCCAACTAAACTGATGGGCGCCATATTGGTGCTCTCCGCTTTCAACGCGGGTGCGCAACAGGTAGATGTAAGCGCCGATCTGCGTTTCCGGTACGAAAACCGGCATGGTTACGGCACACTTTTTTCCGATACTTTAAAGGCTGCTAATTTTATTACGCAGCGCAGCCGCATCAATATCGATTATACTTCACCCCGGCTTAAACTGCGCGTATCGCCGCAAAATGTAAGAACCTGGGGCGATGTAGCCACCAATGCCAAAAACGATATTAACACCCAGTTGCACGAAACCTGGGCCGAGGTAATGATCAGCCAAACATGGTCGCTAAAAGCCGGCCGGCAGGAACTGAATTACGATGATGCCCGTATCCTGGGCAATGTAGACTGGACGATGCAGGCCAGGAGCCACGATGTGCTGGTGGCAAAATTTACACCGGTAGCGGCACATACTTTTCACCTGGGGGTAGCGTACAATGCCAACCGCGAAAGCAATACGCAGGAAAACTATGCTGTGCCCCAGCAATACAGGGCTATGCAATACCTCTGGTACCACGGCCAGCAGAAGGAGTGGAGCTGGAGCGTGCTGGCATTAAACCAGGGCATGCCTTTTATAGACCAGGGTAAAGAAAAAATAGCCTGGAACCAGACTTTTGGCCCCAGGGTAGTCTATAAAAAACAAGGCTGGAATGCCGATGCATCGTTGTATGCCCAAACAGGCAAGGTGGGCCTCGATAACCTGCTGGCTTGGTATGGGGCTTTAAATGTGAATTATAAAACCGCGAAGGGTTGGATGCCAGGTATCGGGTTCGAATACCTGTCGGGCAAGGCAGGTAATGATGGCAGTAAAGACATTAAGAGTTTTACACCCTGGTTTGGTACCAATCATAAGTTCAATGGTTTTATGGATTATTTCTACGTAGGCAATCATGCCAACACTGTTGGGCTTACCGATATATATGCCCACCTGGCTTATGAAACGCCCCGTTTTAAAGCAAGACTTACGCCCCATGTTTTTGCCACAGCCGCTGCATTGTACAAGAATGGGCATAAAATGAGCAGTTACCTCGGTACAGAATTGGATCTCACATTGGGCTACCAGGTTTCAGATTTTGTATGGCTCAATGGCGGTTATTCTCAAATGCTGGCTACCTCATCTATGGAAGCGCTTAAAGGCGGCAGCAAGGATGTAAGCAACAACTGGATGTACGTCGGCTTACAGGTAAGCCCAAAGCTATTCTCCTTTAATACCACTGCCAGCAAAGAAAAACCTTAAAAAATACACAATGCCAAGCACCTCCAATGAGATCATGGATAGGGTACATCCTTTTTACCAGGCCACCGGGCGGGAAGAAGATGTATTTGCCCATGCGTTTAAAAATAAAATACCTGTATTGCTCAAAGGCCCAACAGGCACCGGTAAGTCGCGGTTTGTGTCTTATATGGCATCTGTGCTGGACCGGCCGCTTATTACAGTAAGCTGCCATGAAGAAACTTCCTCTACCGACCTCATTGGTAGATTTATCATCAAAGGCGCAGAAACCATCTGGATAGACGGGCCATTGGTAACCGCCGTAAAAACCGGCGCCATTCTCTACCTCGATGAAATGGCCGAAGCCCGGCCAGATGTGATTGTGGCCATACACCCCTTAACGGATCACCGCCGGGAGCTGTACATCGATAAACTGGGTACCACACTCAGCGCTTCCAGCGATTTTATGCTGGTGGCCTCCTTTAACCCCGGTTACCAACGCGGGTATAAAGAGCTTAAACCTTCTACCCGGCAGCGTTTTGCAGCTATATCGTTCCGGTATCCCGATATGGATACAGAGACTGGCATATTGGTGAGCGAAACGGATGTAGCATTGGAGATTGCAAAAAAGCTGGTCAAGATCGGGGCAAAGATCCGTAACCTGAAAGAGCTGGGCCTCGCCGAAACGGTTTCTACCCGCTTATTGGTAGATGCTGCAAAGCTTATCCATAGCGGGTTGCCTAAGCGGCTTAGTGTACGCACTGCGGTTATAGAGCCTTTGACGGATGATGAAGAAACGATTGCCGCCATGTGCGACCTGGTCAATTTAATGATCTGATATGGCACTGGACGAATATCTTTTTGGAAGGGTAATGCGGTATTTCAGAACCCGCAAAACCGGGCAGGATGCAGACGGGGTAAAAGTGCTGCTCGAAGGTGTTAAGCCCCGGCTTACCATTCTTGCCAGGGCGTTCACGGGCCAGCCGGTAGAATTGTTTCCTGCAATAAAAGAAGGCGGGTATAAAGGCAATAGCTTTTTCCTGCCCGAACACTGCGACCATTACAGCAGTTACGAAACCAACCTTTCGTTTTACCTGTTTCGCATCTTGTTCTTATCGGTGCAGCAAAAACTGAGGTACAATTGGTACCGGGTAGAACCATTGCCCGATCATGCGGCATTGCTTAATGCCCGCCAACATGCGCCGCAAGTGCTGCATGCCCTTTTTGACGAATACCCCCTGGCCCACGATCTGCATCACCAGTTACTAGCCGAAGCCGGAGAAGAAAACAACCAGGGCAGCCATGAAAACTGGCTTTATGGAAAATGGATGGCCGATACGCCAGCGCATGCACCACTACAAGATATACAGGAGTTGCCCGCAGGTGGACTTCTGGCCCATCCCAAAGACCTGCCAGAGACCATTATGCATGCCCGGCCGGTCGAAGAAATTATTAACCTGGCAGTCGATATCCGGCAGCAGGAAGATTACGTGCTCACCCATAATTTTGAAAAAGTAGAAACCGCCGATGAGTTTAGCGGCAGCTGGCGCGATTTTGACGGAGAAGATGAGCTGGAAAGCCACCAGGACGCGCTGGATGAGCTTACTATGAAATACACCGTGCGGGTAAACGATACCGTGCACAGTGTATACGAAACCGGCTACACCGGCAATGCCAACGTTGCGGAGAGTAAAGAAGCCGTTTCCGAAGGCCATTATGTACTGTATGATGAATGGGACTGCTACAAGAAAAGATACCGGAAAGACCACAGTAAAGTATACCCGGTAAGACAACCGTTTGCGGATGCAGCGTATTATGAACAAACCATCCTGGACAATAAACTGTTGCTGAACCAACTGCGCAAAATGCTCACCAGCCTTAGTAATAAGTGGCAACAACAACGGTTGCAGGCGCAAGGACGTGAAATAGATGCCGATATGGCTACCGACCGCTATGCCGATCTCGTTGCCGGGCATACGCCATCTGACCGTATCTATATATCCGACCGTAAGAAGGAAACAGAATTATCCCTGTTGCTGCTGATCGATCTAAGCCTATCCAGCGACAGTTATGCAGCTGGCAACCGGGTGATAGATGTAGCCAGGCAAACAGCCATTCTATTTGGAGAGATATTAAACGAGTTTGGAATCGATTTTTCGATCTATGGCTTCTATTCCAAAACCCGAAACTACACGGCCTATGTTACCCTAAAGGATTTTGACGATAAATGGTCGCTCGCAAGTACTAATGTGGGTGGCCCCCAGCCGGAAGGGTATACCCGCATAGGCCCGGCATTACGGCATTCCGGCGCTTTGCTCCGCGAGCGGCCTGCAAAAAATAAATGGCTTATCCTGCTTTCGGATGGCAAGCCCAACGACTTTGACCGTTACGAAGGCCGGTATGGCATGGGCGATGTCAAACAGGCGCTGCGCGAACTGGGTGCTAACCAGGTTAACACCTATGCCCTGGCTATTGAAGCAGCCGCACGTCATTACCTGCCTCAAATGTTCGGGCAGGATCATTACCAGGTAATATCCTCACCCACCGCATTATTCACCACCTTAATCAAATTGTATGACCGGATCAGATACAGCGGCTGATACAACCGTCGCTACAGACCATAGCGATTTTTTTAATCCGCCGGGCGGCATCCTGCTGTGGATCGTTATTTTACTGGAGTTGCTCACATTTGGTATAGCCATTATTGTAATGATGCACAGCGCAACTGCCGAACCTACTGTTTTTCACGATTCGGCTCTACAACTCAACCGGGTATTGGGTACGGTAAATACAGTAGTGCTGCTCACCAGCGGATATTGTATGGCATTGTGCGTACAATATTTTAAACAAGGCGCCACCCGTAAGAGTAAAGTGCTGCTGGCTGCTACACTATTGCTGGGCCTGTTGTTTTTAGTGTTTAAGTCGATAGAGTACGGCCATAAAATAGCCGAGGGCTTAACGCTGGGTGCCAGTACTTTCTTTGATTTTTACTGGTTGCTCACAGGTTTTCACCTGGTGCATGTGGTTACGGGCATGGTTATTCTGCTCTGGTGGCAAGCCACCCACCGCCGGAGTGCCCATGCTGCTGCGGCAGATAATCTCGAAGCCGGCGCAGCTTTCTGGCACCTGTGCGATCTCATCTGGCTTTTATTGTTTCCTGTATTGTACCTCATTTTTTAAACCACTGCCATGTACCGATCCCTGCATATGACCTGGTTATTGTTAATGCTCACCGTAGCGCTCATGTCGCTAACGGTACTGTACCTGAAAAACCAACCGGGGTTTGCCGCCATTATCATGGGCTTGTCGGCCATTAAATTTCTGCTGGTAGCTTTTTACTTCATGGACATGAAAAAAGCGAACAGTGCCTGGAAATCGCTGCTGATCCTTTTTACTGTTACGCTATCCGCAGCAGTAGTATTTATGCTTTAAGGGCATTTTTCGGCCCATTTGTGACACCATAGAAAAAAACAGCATGACTATAAGCCTAACGAAGAAAGTTGTTATAACGATGCTTATACTATCGTTTTTGCTCTATTCGGCATACCTGTACCTTAATCTGCCTTTTGCGGCAGTACCCGGCGACCCGCTGGCCGACCGTGGCAAAATGCTGTGGCAGCGGCACAATTGTACAGCTTGCCACCAGGTATATGGCCTGGGCGGATACCTGGGGCCAGATCTTACCAATGTGTATTCAAAAAAGGGACCGGTATACATCAACGCCTTTCTTGCGCATGGCACCAGTGTGATGCCCGATTTTAAACTCACGGGCCCCGAAATGGAAGCCATTACCGCCTACCTTAAATCGGTAGATGCCACCGGCAGCGCCGATCCCAAAACCTTTAAAATTAACGGTAATGGCACCATTGAACAATAACCGTACGCTTTTTCCCCGCTGGTTTTTTAAACTGGGGCTCTTGTTGCTTGCTGCTGGCTTATTATTCGGTCTGTTGGGCGCGCTGCAATATGTGGTACCTGGCTTGTTCCGGTCGGGCCTGTCTTTCGAAAGGGTACGTCCGTTGCATGTGTCTTCTGTCGTGTTCTGGATCATTTTTTCGGCGTCGGGTGGGGTGCTCACTTACCTGCAGCAGCATACCGGCCGTAGGCTTTATGCTCCGGCATTGGCCGGCATTCAGTTAGGATTATTTGCCTGCTCGGCGGTATCAATCATCATTGCTTACCTGTGCGGCTGGTTTGGAGGCAGGGAGTATTGGGAGTTTCCTCCGGTATTGGCTTTGCCCTTTGTACTGGGTTGGTTGCTGTTTCTTATCAACTTCTTTTGTTCTGCAGGTTCGCTAAAGCGGCAACCGGTATATGTCTGGATGTGGGTTACAGGCGTAATCGCTTTCCTGTTCACTTACCTGGAGTCTTACCTTTGGCTGCTTCCGTATTTCCGTAACAATATTGTGAATGACATGACCATCCAGTGGAAATCGTATGGCTCAATGGTGGGCGCATGGAATATGCTTATTTATGGTTGCAGCCTGTTTCTGATGGAAAAGATCAGCGGTAGCCAAACCTACAGCCGTTCTCCCATCGCTTTTGGGTTGTATTTTCTTAGCCTGTTTAATCTCATGTTCAACTGGGGGCACCATGTGTACACATTGCCCACGCACGATCTGGTAAAACATATCAGTTACGCGGTAAGCATGACCGAGCTATTGATTCTGGGTCGTATTATTTACCTGTGGAAATCGACTGTTACCGATGCCCGCAGGTATTATCACCGGTCTTCTTACCGCCTGTTGCTGGCTGCCGATCTGTGGGTGTTTCTTACGCTGCTGCTGGCTATATGCATGTCGGTGCCCGGTATCAATGTGTACACGCATGGTACGCATGTTACGGTAGCGCACACCATGGGCGCTACCATTGGTATCAACAGCTTTTTATTGCTGGCAGTGGCTTACGATGTATTGGATAAAAATGCAGCATTAACCCGATGGACAACCCGCGGGTACTGGCTTACCAATATTTCACTGCTGTTTTTCTGGCTCGCCCTCATTGCGGCAGGCGTAATACGGGCACACTGGCAAATGGCTGATAACCCGGTTCCCTTCAGCCAAATGATATTGCAGTCCCGTCCTTTCCTGATCGCTTTTGCATGTTCCGGTGCAGTATTGGCCGCCGGCATACTGATGATGGTTTTTCCGCTCTTAACCAATAAGAGGACCGTAATCAAACATGATTCTTATCAGTAATGTACTACGGTTGTCAATAAAATACTTTTTTGTCTTAAATTAGTGTAAGGCACTACGCTTATTCTGCTACTCAGATACTACCGGCATCGTATGCCGTGGCTTAATAGATACTAACGTTAAACCTTTTGCTATGAAAGTAACTTTTGTGCTACTGGCAGGGCTAACTGCATGGCTGGCGCTTGCCGGATGTAAAAAAGACAAGAAAGATCCGGTAAAGCTTAACCTGGAGATCGCCTATGAGGTAGATGGGCAGCCATTGTATTTCGACTCGCTGCTGTATCGTAATGCGGCAGGAGAGCAATACAGTGTATCTACGCTGCGGTATTATATCAGCAATATCCGTTTTTATAACCGTGGTACGGTTGTTTATGCAATAGATACGGTATGGTATGCAGATGCCGCCCTTACTGCTGCACCAATGGTATTGCTGAATGTTGCCGGTACACGTTTTGATTCGGTGGCTTGTTTTATAGGGATAGACCCCGTGCGGAATGTGCATGGCAAGCTGGCCCCCACAATGGAGAACACAGCTATGGAATGGCCCGATATGATGGGCGGCGGGTATCATTTTCTTAAACTAGAAGGGCATTGGGTATCTGCAACCGGTATTTCGGGGTATGCTATGCATATAGGCACAGATCCTTACCTCACTGCTGCAGGGTGCCGTGCTTCGGGTGCCTGGCCCGGAAACGGACAAGCCAAACTGCAACTGGTGTTTAATGTGGCAGAGTGGTTTAGAAATCCGTATACCTACAGTTTTGCATCAGATGGTGTGTACTCGATGGGTAATGCTGCACTCATGCAACACCTGAAAGAGAACGGCGCGGATGTGATACATATAAGACCCTGAGTTATGAGAAAATATTTCTTTTTAGCCGCTCTGTTGGTGGTGCTGG
The DNA here is from genome assembly GCA_031546985.1 of Chitinophagaceae bacterium. GTDB lineage: Bacteria > Bacteroidota > Bacteroidia > Chitinophagales > Chitinophagaceae > JAVBJN01. The sequence goes on along the minus strand of JAVBJN010000037.1, from coordinate 9,235 downwards.
TGCCTGCCTGCAGAAAAGATCATGCCAGTGGTCCGTCAATAGAAGAACCGGTGGTGCTTACGCCTTATGCGATAGAGCCGCCTATGCATTTTCCGAGAATGATTATCCCGGAAGATAACCGGCCTTATGTCGAAAAAATAAAGGTGGGCCGTATGTTGTATTACGATGCTATTCTTTCCAATGATGGCAGAGCCTGCGCAGGATGCCATAACCAGGATAAGGGTTTTACCCGTGATGCAATGCTGAACGGTGTGCCGGTGCTGCCACACGTAAACCTGGCATGGACTACCAATTTTATGTGGAACGGTGCGGTGCAGGGTACACTGGAAGATGCCATGCTTTTTGAAGTAAAGGATTTTTTTCATACAGACCTGGCCAAAGTCAATGCTGATGCGCGTTACCGTGAGCTGTTCCGGAAATATTTTGGCGTAAAGGAGATCGGGTATAAAGACCTGGCCTATGCGCTGGCCCAGTTTGTGCGCACCATCATTTCGCGCGATACCCGCTACGACCGTTGGGTACGTGGCGCGGGAGACCTTAGTTATGATGAAGCCAAAGGGCGCAATATTTTCTTTTCGGAAAAAGGCGATTGCTTCCATTGCCATGTAAACCCGGTTTTATCTGACGGGTTGTTTCACAATACAGGTTTAGACAGCCCATACACTACTACTGAAAGCCGGGGACTGTACAACGTTACCGGATTGCCTTCTGATATAGGCAAGTTCCGCACCGCTAACCTGCGTAATGTTTCGCTGCGCAAGCGGTATATGCACAATGGCCGGTTCAGCACACTCGAAGAAGTAATCGAGTTTTATAATTCCGGTGTAAGAAGGGTAGACAATCTTGATCCGGTAATGACCAAACCCGGCAAAGAAAACGGGCTCAGGCTCACCGATGAGGAGAAATACCAGTTGCGTAAATTTCTTGAAACCTTTACGGATACAACCTTTTTGTCGGATACCACACTGGCCCCTGTTTAATATCGGACAAAATTGTCCTTTTTTAAAACGATTACGTATATTTGTAGTGTAAAGTTGGTTTTATGAAACGTTCACCCGAGTTAGTACAACTGTCAAAAGACCACCATAATGGCTTGTTACTGTGTTGGAAGATCCGCAGCGGAATAAAAAACAAGGTTTCAGTAAACAGGATTGCCGGGTACATACTGTATTGTTACGACCAGGAGCTTGAAACGCATTTCAGGCTGGAAGAATCTTTTGTGTTCCCCTTGCTTCCAGAAGACCATCCGTTACGGAATGAAGCCATGCTGCAGCATGTATTGCTGCGCAACCTGGTAGGACAGTTTAAAATAAACCAGGTGAACGAAGTTTTATTGCAGGAGTTTGCCGATATGCTGGATGTGCATATCCGTTTTGAGGAGCGGCAGTTGTTTCCATGCATAGAAGCATCGGTGCCGGGTGAGAAACTTGCCGCTTCGGGCGAGCAGATCCGGTTGGATTGGCACAAACATATTCCTTTCTGGGAAGACGAATTCTGGATCAGCAAAAGAGGAGAATAGAAAAAAAATTTCAATAAATATAGGACAAATTTGTCCTGTTTTAATCAACATAAATTGCATGAAACAGCTGGCCATTTGGGTAAGGGTTTCGCTGGTTAACCTGGCAGTGGTAGCGCTGCTGGGGCTTGTATTACGGGGAGTGGCCGTATTTCCTTCCGGTGCCTTCAATTATGCCCATTGGTTGCATGCGCATTCTCATTTTGCTTTTGGCGGTTGGGTTACCCTGGCTTTAATGAGCCTTATGGTTTATAGCTTGTTACCCGGGCAATGGGCGGCCCGCCGGTTGTACCAATGGTTACTGGCAGGTGTGCTGGTGAGCGCTTATGGCATGCTGGGCTGTTTTGCCTGGCAGGGATATGCGCCGGGCAGTATCTTTTTTTCTACACTTTTGGTGTTGGTCTCTTTTGTTTTTACCGTGGTGTTTATCCGTGATGTGCGGTGTGCCAGGCTTTCGGGTGCTGTAAAAACACTTTCGGTGGCCGCGGTAGTGTGCCTGTCGGCCTCTGCTGCGGGGCCATTTATGATAGCGGGCCTGTCTGCTATGAAAATTCAAAACCAGGTATGGTATAACGATGCCATTTATACTTACCTGCACTTTCAATACAATGGTTTTTTTACCCTCGCCGTATTTGCGCTGTTGTTGCATGTATATAAAGTGGAAGGCCGTTGGACAAAAGGGGTTTCGGTTTTATTGACTGCTTCTGTCTGGCCTTCCCTTTTTATGTGTTACCTGTGGCACCAGCCGGGTCGTGTGGCATGGTTTATTTCAGCACTAGGTGCTGTGTTGCTTTTGTGTGCCATTGCAGTGCTATTGCCCTGTATTAAAAGCCTGCTGCGCAATGCAGCTGCTCCATTAACCAGGCACGTGACAGGACTATCGATTGGGGCTTTTATACTGCTCTCTCTTATGCGGGTAGCAATCGTGGTGCCTGCTGTAGGTGCAATGGTTTTTGCAAGCCGGTCATTGATCATCGGTTTTCTGCACCTGGTATTACTGGGGTTTGTGTCACTTGCCATATTGGCGTTTTACCTGCATTGGGGCGTATTGCACGGAGGCCTCCGTATGCGAATGGCGCTCTCGCTGTTTATTACCGGTATTGTAATCAATGAATTGCTCTTACTGGGACAGCCTTTTACTGCTTCATTTCTACCGGCATCTTATATAAACCGGCTATTGCTTTTTGCTGCAATGCTGTTGTTTTCCGGCGCTGTATTTATTGCATTCCGGGCGTTACCGATACGTGTATTTACTTTTCGCCAGGTAAAAGGTGCATTGCATGCGCGGCAATATATTAATCTTAAAATACAAAAACATGAATGAAGTATTTATTGATGTTACCATACTCGAACCGAGAATGAAGCATCCCACTATTTTCGATGCATTTGACCGCATTATAAGTGGCGAAGCGGTGGTGATTCACAACGATCATGATCCCAAACCATTGTATTACCAGTTGTTGGGCGAAAGGGGAAATTGTTTTTCGTGGATTTATCTCGAAAATGGCCCGCAAGTATGGAAAGTAGAGATACGCAAACATACACAAGCGCCGGAAACGGTGGGCGCTATAGCTGCAGCCGATATGAGAAAAGCAGAGTTGCTGAAACGGCTGGGTATTGATTTCTGCTGTGGTGGTAAACATACCCTGGAAGAAGCCTGCCAGGAAAAAAATCTGGATGTGCTGCGGGTAAAAAAGGAACTGGAAGATGTGGATAAACTGTCGCTGACCGGCCAGCAGCATGATTTTAATGCTTTTACGCCTTCGTTCCTGGCCGATTATATTGTAAACGTACACCACAGTTATGTGAACAATAACCTGCCAATGATTACAGAACTGGCAGAGAAAGTGGCCTTGCACCACGGCAGCAACAGGCCTTACCTGGAGCGTATATTTTATGCTGTTAATGTAATAGGAAAGGACTTGTGCAGCCACATGAAAATGGAAGAAGAAGTGCTGTTTCCTGCCATTAAGCAACTGGAGCGGGGAGAAAACCGGGAAGCTGCGCTGCAGGTGCTTAGAGAATCGATCTCCGGTGCAGAAGACGAACACCAGGCAGTAGGACAGTTGCTGAAAGATATACATGAACTGACTGGCAATTTTACCCTGTATGAGGGTGCGTGCAATAGTGTGGGCATGCTTTACTTTAAACTCAAAGCGTTTGAAGACGATTTGCTGCAACACATTCACCTCGAGAATAATATTCTTTTCCCGAAAGTATTACATGCCCAGGCCTGATGTGATACTGATAAACTGCACTATATGATACCGGTAACAGAAAATACCAAAATATCTGCGCTCATTGCTGCCGATGCCAGAGTGATTGATAAGATCGCGGAGATTAACCAACATTTTACCAAATTGCGGAACCCGGTGCTGAGAAAAATACTGGCTTCGCGGGTTACAGTCAGCGATGCGGCGCGGATAGGGAAATGTAGTGTAGAAACAATTTTTGAAAAGCTGCGCCCGTTAGGATTTACGATAACCACTGCCGCAAAGCCGGATGCCATCCCGCATAGCGATGCACGGGTATTGCATACCAGCTATGATTTTAAACTGGATGTGCGGCAGGATATAGCAAACGGGGCCGATCCGTTTACGAAGATCATGCAGGAGCTTACAACTGTTGCGCAAGGTGAAACATTGCTGCTCATCAATTCTTTTGAACCCACACCGCTGCTCAGAATACTCCACAAGCAGGGGTATGAAACGCAGGTGGTTCAGCAAGATGAAAACACGGTTTATACTTATATCCATAGAACTGTGGCGCTTTTAACAGAAAGCACTGCTGCTGAAAACGGAGCCGATTTTGACCAGATAGCCAGGCTCTACCATAACCAGTTGCGCACCATTGATGTGCGGGCTTTGCCCATGCCGCAACCTATGGTTGCTATTTTGCACCAGCTGGAAACATTACCGGAAGGTATGGCGCTGCTTGTGCAGCATAAAAAAATGCCCATGTTCCTGCTTCCTGAATTGAAAGAAAGAGGCTATGAGCTCGTATTTAACCAGGAAGAGCAGGGGGTGCGCTTGATTATTTACAAACTCTGATGCCATGATGCCATCGGAAGAGCAGATACCGAAGAAATTTACGGTCGTTCCCTATTATGTTACAGCAGCGCTGGCTTTTGTACTGGCTACGGGTTTATGCATTGTGGCAGCACCAGCATTTACCGGGCATTTTTTTCAACCTAAGCTATTGGCTATTACACATCTTACCGCGCTGGGATGGGCAATACTGCTCATTTTTGGTGCCAGCAACCAATTGGTACCCGTAATAGCCGAGCAAAAACTGTACAGCGAGAAACTGCCGCTATGGGTATTGGGTGTGATGGTTGCAGGTGTAAGTTTATTGGTATATACCTTCTGGCATTTCTCCATTACAATGTTGGGATTTGCAGGTGGCGGACTTATTTTATTGGGTTTTATACTCCATGCCTTTAATCTTTTTAAAACTTTCGGGGCAGGTAAGGCAAGCCTGGTGGCCCATTTTATGCGGGCCGCACATGCCTGGCTCATCATTACTGCCGTGTTGGGTTTACTGCTGCTCGTCAACCTGAGATATCCTTTCCTGCCGGTAAGCCACCTGCATTATCTTAAAATACATGCAACGGTAGGCATTGCGGGCTGGTTTCTCCAGTTGGTGATTGGCGTAAGTTCAAGACTTATTCCAATGTTTCTACTGAGCCGGACAGAGAAAACAGCCTGGCTGAACTATACTTATTACCTGGTCAATGGCGCCCTGCTGCTGTTCTTCGTATCGGGCATGGTGTTCCGTTCCATTGCGCTCGCGCCGGTAAGCCTTTTGATGGTACTGGCCGGTCTGGTATTTTATTTCCGCTATGTGGCCGTATGCAGGAAGAGCGCCATGCGCAAAAAAACAGACCAGGGGTTGAAACAGACTTTCCTGGCTTTGTTGCTGCTGGCTGTACCATTTGTATTGCTGGTGCTGCATTTTGTAAAAGTGGCAAAGGTGTCTGCCAGCTGGACAATGGCATTGGGCTTCTCCTTTTTTGCAGGTTTTATAAGCGTAATTATAATGGGGCAAACATTTAAAACCCTTCCTTTTGTGGTTTGGATGCATATCAACCGGCCCAGCGAATTGCCCGGTTTTTTGCCTGCCGATCTGTACCGGGAGGACTGGGTAAAATGGCAGATGTATCTCTACTTTCCGGGTTATCTGCTGTTCCTGTCCGGTATACTGCTGCAACAGGTGCCGGTTATCTATACCGGGGCTGCTGCAATGTTTGTAGCCGCTTCATTTTACTGCATACATGTGATAATGATTGTTCGAAAACTGGTAACGTATGTACATAGACATTAAAGACCCCGCGTTTGGCGAAAAATCGAAAATCGTTCAGGCATTGGGCAAAGTAACCGATCCCGAACTGGGGGTTAATATCGTTGACCTGGGCCTTGTATACGAGGTAAGGGTAGATATGGATCTGCACAAAATATTTGTCGATATGACGTTGTCTACACCTTCCTGCCCAATGGGTGCAATGCTTACCGGGCATGTAGCGGTAGCGGGCAATGCGGTAATGCCGGGTTACGAAACCATTGTTACACTGGTATGGGAGCCCAAATGGCATGCCGGTCTTATTAGTGAAGAGGGCAAAGCCATGCTGGGCTGGTGAACCCAAACAGAGATGAATAAATGCCTGTATAAATAGAGAAATATGATTTCAGTACAAATTTTTGAAGATACTGCAAGTGCATTCCGGTACCGGAGCGATCGTGAATTGCAAAACGCCATGCTCCTTTTTCGCGCAATCGGCTCGCCATTTATTGCACGCCATGCCATGACTTTAACGAAGAGATGTCTCGCGTGGCACCTACCGGTAAAGGGCATGATAAAAGCTACTATTTTTCGCCAGTTTTGTGGTGGCGAAACGTTGGACGAAGCCCTGCGTACTGCTGATAGAATTTACAAACACGGTGTATCGGCCATCCTCGATTATGGCGCAGAGCAAAAGGAAACAGAAACCGATTTCGACAAAGCGAAAGAAACGATCATTGCCGCCATAAACAGCGCCGCTGGTCAAAAAAGCATTTCCTTCACCAGTATTAAAATTACAAGCCTGGCCCGGTACGCATTGCTGGAGAAAAAACACCTGGCGTTGCCGTTAAGTACTGCAGAAGAGCAGGAGTGGCAGCGGGTTTACAGGCGTGTGCATCATATTTGCACCATTGCATCGGAGTGTAATATCAGCGTATTGGTAGATGCAGAAGAAACCTGGATACAGGATCCCGTAAACGAACTTACAGTAGCCATGATGGCTTTGTTTAACCGAAGACAAGTGATGGTATACAACACCTTTCAATTGTATTGTTGGGCTACTTTACCGTTTTTAGAAGATGCATTGCGGCATGCACAGGAGCAAGGCTACCTGCTGGGTGCAAAGCTGGTACGTGGCGCGTATATGGAAAAGGAGCGCGCCCGTGCCTGGAAGATCGGATACCCCAATCCGATTCAGTCTGATAAGGAAGCTACTGATCGTGATTTTGATGAGGCTGTTCTTTTCTGCCTGCAGCATTTGGAGCACCTGGCTGTGTTTATTGGTACGCATAACGAGACAAGCAGTTACAACGCTATACTAGCAATGGAGGCATTGGGCATAGCGCGAAACGATAACAGGGTATCTTTTTCCCAGCTTTTTGGTATGAGCGATCATATTTCCTTTAACCTGGCTGCCGAGGGCTTTAATGTGTCTAAATACCTGCCATACGGCCCGGTAAAAGAGGTAATGCCATACCTGGTAAGGCGGGCAGAAGAGAATACATCTGTAGCCGGCCAGTCGGGCAGGGAACTGACCAATATCCGCACCGAACTGAAAAGGAGGAAGTTGAACCATGCAAAATGACCTGCAGGCGATACAGCTCTTTCTAAAACAGCACAAGGTTGCAACGCTTTGCGGAGTGGATGACGGTATGCCTTTTTGCTTTAACTGTTTTTATAAATTTGTAGAAAGTAAGATGTTGCTGGTGTTTAAATCTGCGGCAGGCAGCAGGCAGGCCCGGATTTTCGGAGAAGGTACACCAGTCGTGGGAACGATATTGGGAGACCACTTGGCTTTGCACCACAATGAAGGGCTGCGGCTGGAAGGGGGCATTACCACCTCGCCGGAGATATGCGATGGCGCTCACAAGACCTATCACTTGCAGTATCCAGCAGCAGTACTCATGAAAGGTTTTTTATTTGTGGTTGAATTGCGCAGCATTCAGCTGACCAAAACAATCGCCGGATGCAGGGATAAGCAATGCTGGAACCGGATTCTATAGGATATAATTAATAAGATATGATCATTTACAGGGAATTTACGTTCGATTCGGCCCACTTCCTGCCCAATGTACCGGAAGGGCATAAATGCCGCAATATGCATGGCCATACCTACAAGCTGAAAGTTTATTTTGAAGGAAGTATAGACAATGAACAGGGTTGGGTAATGGACTTTGCAGAGATTAAACAGAAAATAGGAAACATTATTGATCTTGTAGACCATAAAACATTGAATGAAGTGCCTGGGCTTGAAAATCCTACCTGTGAGCGATTGGCCGTTTGGCTTTGGGAAAAGATTAAAGCGGAGCTACCTCTGCTTACAAAAATTAAACTGGATGAAACACCAACCTCAGGTGTTATTTACAGGGGTTGATGACTGTACCAGATAAAATAAAAAAGGACACTTTTCAGTGTCCTTTTTGTGGTGACGGCGCCAGGATTCAAACCTGAAACCTCCCCGATCTGAATCGGGGGTGCTCTATTAAGTTGAGATGAGTTATTGAACTTTTGATTTGCTCTTCCAGCTTTTAATTTGCCTTTCCCTTTTTAAAGCCAAAGATTTTTCAGTGAATGCCTCTACGTAAACAATTATCCAGTCTTTCGCTTTTCCTGTAAAACCACTATGGTTAGCCAGGTGCTTTTCTAGCCTTATTGAAGGAAGTAGGGAAGTACACCCAATATAATACCGGTCTAAAAGAGCAGAATAAAGAATGTAAACAGAGTAGTTCATAAATAAATGAAAATGTATACTCTGGTGCTGGTGGTGTAAATAGAAAAGGACACTTTACAGTGTCCTTTTTGTAGTGACCGCGTCAGGATTCACCATATCTTGAAAATCAGGAGTTTCTATTTGATGTGTGTCAAAAAAGTGTCAGAAAAATGGATGAAATTGGTTTATTTACTTTTTTCACCCTTCTTCACTATTCTAACCTGTCGGGGTAAATGTAATATTTTTGGAAAAAAATTGACCATAAAATTTTGAAGGAAGTTTGGATAACTCCATTAATGAAAACTATTTTTTTGAAAGCTGAGTAACAACATACAACATCCATAATACAACACAACGTAATCTCCTATTGCCAAGGTTTTCTATTTAGGAAAGCACATTCTAAGTGAGGGATTCCTACAAAATAGGTAAGCATATACCCCCTCCACTATTTTAAATCCTCAAAAAAAGCTTTCGCTGCCACATAGGCACCTAATGTCTTCTGGTAATGGAACCCTTCTTTACGCAGCAGTTTGGCAATAGCATTATGCAACTGTCTTTTTGTTTCTCGATGTTGTAGTATGAGCGTTCTGGCAGGAAGGATGCGGATATAGTTATGTTCAGAATGAATGCTGATATTTCCCAGCTCCAGGTATTTCTTCTGCCGTAACCGAATTGTTGCCAGCCGTTTTTATAATACGGGGTGGGGGGATGCGTAGTTCTGCAATCTGACG
>JAVBJN010000006.1:0-23713 GCA_031546985.1 Chitinophagaceae bacterium | reverse complement strand
CAGGATGACAAGCCATATAGATACTTCATTAAACGAATCTGTCATGCTGCCCCGGAGGGAGCAGTATCTTTCATTTTGATGATCCGGGAAAAGATCCTGCATCCCGCATGGGCGGGACAGGTTTCGCTCCTGCGTCGCTCACGCAGGATGACGAGCTATATGAGATACTTCATTAAACGAATCTGTCATGCTGCCCCGGAGGGAGCAATATCTTTCATTTTGATGATCCGGGAAAAGATCCTGCACCTCGCTTCTGCGTCGCTCGCGCAGGATGACAAGCTATATAGATACTTCATTAAACGAATCTGTCATGCTGCCCCGGAGGGAGCAGTATCTCTCATTTTGATGATCCGGGAAAAGCTCCTGCACCTCGCTCCTGCGTCGCTCGCGCAGGATGACATGGTGTATAGCTCCTTCATTAAACTCTGCCTCAACGAAAGGAGAGAGCATCTCTTAAGAGGTTTCTCGCAACGCTGTGCCGCCGTGTCGCTGCGAGCGGTTCCTTCTTAATATCACTGCTACTTCGCGTCATTGCGTGCAATGTCAAAACACAAACCCGCTGCGGCGCTGTGAGCTATTCTCTTTATGTCTTCTCTTCACTCTGCGTCTTTGCGCGAAACAATGACAGGCAGCAATAAAAAAATCCCTGTTCTTGAAGAACAGGGATCTAAATAAGGTATAAAGAGAAGAGGGTTAGCCTACAGGATTCTGCTGGGCTATAAAGCCTTCTTTCATTTTTTCCATGAGATTGGTTTCAATCATACGTTGTGCTACCACAATCATATTTTTGAAAGCCAGCTTGCGGGAAATACCGTGACCGATTATAACGGGTTCGTTTACACCCAGCACCGGCGTGCCGCCATAGATCTCGAAGTTGAAGGTTTCCATGAAATCGTCATGTACACCACGTTTCTCTTTAAAGATGTGGTAAACAGATTCCGACAGTTTCAGGATGGTGTTGCCTACAAAGCCTTCGCAAACCAATACATCGGCTTTATCGAGGAAGATATCGCGGCCTTCGATGTTACCCACAAAGTTAATATCCGACTGTTTTTTGAGCAGGGGATAGGTAGCCTGGGTAAGCACGTTGCCTTTACCTTCTTCTTCACCAATGTTGATCAGTCCGATACGGGGATTGTCTACACCATGCATGTGCTTGGCGTAAATGCTTCCCAGTTGGGCAAACTGAACCAGGTTTTCCGGTTTGCAATCTGCATTGAGACCTACATCGAGGATCAGGTTGTTCTGGCCGTTTTCTTTAGGAATAACGGTCGCGATGGTGGGGCGCAGAACGCCTTCGATCGGCTTGATGGAATACATTGTTCCTACCAGCATCGCACCGGTGTTACCGGCACTGATAAATGCATCGATTTTTTTGCTTTGCAGCAGGTGAAAGCCAATATTAATACTGGATTCACGTTTTTCTTTCAATGCTTTGGTCGGATGCTCATGCATACCGATTACCTCTGGAGCGTGCACAATGGTATACAAAGATGCATCCAGCCCTAATTCATTCAGGGCCGGACGCAGTATATTTTCATCGCCCAGCAGTACGAGATGTACATGCGGGGATGCAGCTGTTTCGAGGTATAATTGTACGCCTTTAATTGCTTCTACGGGTGCATAATCGCCACCCATCATATCGAGCCCTAGTTTCATTTAATCTATGGTTGAATAATGCCCGATAAAAATAGAAAATTATTCGGTGGTACCGGTATTTTTTTCCATCACCACGTTACCTCTGTAATACATTTTGCCTTCTACCCAATGGGCGCGGTGACGCAGGTGGGTTTCGCCTGTTGTAGGGTCAACGCTCAATGTATCAGCTACAGCTTTGTAGTGAGTTCTTCTTTTAGCACTTCTTTGTTGTGAGTGTCTGCGCTTAGGATTTGGCATCGTACACTAGTTTTAATTGTTGTTCTTGAATTTATCCAGATCTTTCCAGATCGGGTTGTTTTTGTTTTCAGCGTCTAAACTTAATTTGTTCAGCAATTTGAGGGCCTCGGGGTTACATCCGCTGCTGCCGTCTGGCTTATCAGGGTGGATGTGCTGCATGGGTACCGCAAGGGTAAGAAACTCCAGCAACCATTTAGAAACATCCAGGTGCGACTCATTTCGGGCAATATAAGTCACATCAGGATCTTCTTCGGTCAGTTCTTCCGCTTCGGGGTCGTCAACCAGTTTAACCGCAAGGCTAAACTCATCCCACAGTTGCAGTTCGTATTCATCACCGCAACGGTCACAGGTAACAGTAGCTCTGCCATCCACGTCAAACTTGAGCAAGAAGAAACTGGATTTTTTATCCAGCGTCAGCTTGATGTTCGCTTTAACGTTTTTAAAGTCTGGCGTTTCTACTTCGAGGAGTTCAAAGAACCGATCGTCAATCTCATAAGCAAACTCATGCACTCCGGGTTTCAATCCAACAAAAGCTATTTCGTAATCCCGGCGGTGTTTCATGGTTTGGACAAAATTAACAGGGGTGCAAAGGTAGTAAAAATATTATTACAATAAAAGGCTGCCATGAAATTCTCTGGCATTTGTTTTTAATGCCACTGTATCAGGCTGTTGGGAAGGAAGAAGTGCAAATATAATGGTATTAATATAAATCCTTATCCCCGGTGCGCGCCCAGGCGGCAAAAACCTCATCTGCCTCTGTAATGCGCTGGTTTTCAAACGGAATCTTGCGATCGGCCGGATTTACAGGTATTTCCTCATAAATGAACTCATCATCGAACCCGATCAAAGCGGCATCATGGCGGGTGCTGGCGTAAAATACCTTTTCGGGCCGGGCCCAGTAAATAGCACCCATACACATAGGGCAGGGCTCGCAACTGCAATAGACCAGGCAGCCACCCAGCTGGTAGGTGCCCAGGTTTTTACAGGCTTCGCGGATGGCCACTACCTCGGCATGAGCGGTAGGATCGTTGGTAGAGGTAACCTGGTTGCTGCCTTCGCCCACAATCTGGCCATCTTTTACAATTACGCAGCCAAAAGGTCCGCCATTACCGGCCAGCATGCCGTTTCGGGCAAGGGTTACCGCACGGCGCAGGTATTGGGTATGTGTCGTTTGATCCATAACAGGTTCGGTTTGTATTGGTTAGCGGGGCTCTTTAAACGCGTTGCCCAGTTTTTTAAAGATGTCTTTCCATTTCTGGCTTCCGGAAACCGGTGTATCGGGCAGGGGACCAGTGTAGGGCGTACCCAGTTGGAGCACTTGCTGGGTAAAAAAGCTGGCGCTCTGGCCCCATTTGTTTAAAAAAGTGGTACGGCCATCGTTACGCTTCACCTTGCGGGTGCTTTTAGACATAAAATGATATACCCGGCTCGCCGCTACGCCTCTGAACTCACGTACGCCTATTTGCCACAGTTTCATACAAAGATCGGGATCGCTGTACATACCCGGTGTAAATTCTATGCTATAGCCCCCCACAAGGTCGTAGGTGTCGCGGTGCAGCACATTGGGAGGCCACATAGCGCCGTTCCAGTCCTGGTGGGTAAACCCGGCAAATTCATCCAGCAGGGCCTGCTCCCGGAAACTTTCGGGAGAGGCGCCAAAATCGCCCGTCATTACACAGGGATTGCCCGAATCTTTGGGCTCTATCATACTGGCCGACAGGAAAAACAGGTTGTCTGGCAGCTTTTGTATGGTTTGCCAAAGCGCCTCATCCCAACCGGGCAGGGCGTACATATCATCGTTGAAATACGCTACATAATTGGTTTTAACCAGGCTGCGGGCCAGGTTAAAGGCATAACAGATGCCCGCATTGTGCGGCGTGTGCGTGTAATCGATATCGGGTTGCTGCTGCAGCCACGCCAGGGTGCCATCGCTGCCGTCGTTTACATGCACGATGATCTGGTGCCGGTGCGTACTGTTCTGCCGGATGCTGCGGATGCACAGCTCCAGGTAGGGCAGGTTGTTCCACGAAGGAATAACGATTGTAAAAAGCCCCTGGCCGGTAAACCTTTCCTGTTTGGCGTAAATCAAGGTGTGCGGTATTAAAAAATCCCGGGCATACACAGGCTGGCTGGTATATCCGGGATTTAAGGTTAATGTATTAAGCAGTGTACTCGCCCCATACGCCACGCAGCGTATCGGCAATCTCACCCAGTGTGCAGAAATTTTCTACACACTCCACTACCACAGGCATCAGGTTCTCTGTGCTGTTGGCGGTAGCAACCAGTTGTGCCAGCAGGGCTTCAACTTTAGCGTTGTCTCTTCTGGAGCGCAGCGACTTCAGTTTTTCCATCTGCACCTGGCGAATGCTGTCGTCGATTTTAAATACCGGCGGCGCTTGCTCTTCCTTGCTGGTAAATTTGTTTACCCCTACAATCACCTTGCTGTTGTCTTCAATATCCTTGGTGTACTGGTAAGATGATTTGGCAATTTCATCCTGGATAAAACCTTGCTCAATGGCACTTACAGCGCCACCCATTACATCGATCTTATCGATCAGTGCCCAGGCTTTCTGCTCCACTTCATTGGTCAGCTCTTCAATAAAGTAAGAGCCGCCCAATGGGTCTACGGTTTGGGTTACACCGCTTTCGTTGGCCACAATCTGCTGGGTACGCAACGCAATGGTAGCGGCCTCGGCAGTAGGCAGCGAAAGGGCTTCGTCGTAACCATTGGTGTGCAAACTCTGGGTTCCGCCCATTACAGCGGCCAGGGTCTGGATGGTTACCCGGATAATGTTGTTCAGCGGTTGCTGCGCGGTAAGCGTGCTGCCTCCGGTTTGGGTGTGGAAACGCAGCATCTGTGCTTTAGGATCGGTAGCACCCAGGTCAGATGTGATTTTGGCCCACATACGGCGCGATGCGCGGAATTTGGCTACCTCTTCGAACAGGTTGTTGTGCGCGTTGAAGAAGAACGAAAGCCTTTTGGCAAATACGTTAATATCCAGGCCTTTTTCCAGTGCAGCTTTGAGATAAGCCTTACCATTGGCAAGGGTAAACGCCAGCTCCTGCACCGCATTGGCACCTGCTTCGCGGATATGGTACCCGCTTATGGAAATGGTGTTCCACTTGGGGACTTCCTTGCTGCAATAGTCAAAGATGTCGGTAATGATCCGCATCGAAGGCTTGGGCGGGTAGATGTAGGTGCCACGTGCCGCGTATTCCTTCAAAATATCGTTTTGAATGGTACCGGAGATCTTTTTAATATCGGCCCCTTGTTTTTTAGCCAGGGCAATATATAGGGCCAGCAGGATAAAACCCGAAGCGTTAATGGTCATGGATGTAGAAATTTCTTCCAGGTTAATGCCCTGGAACAGGATTTCCATATCCTCGATAGAGTCAATGGCTACACCCACTTTACCCACTTCACCTTCGGACATGGCATGGTCGCTGTCGTACCCGATCTGGGTAGGCAGGTCAAAGGCCACCGAAAGGCCCATTACCCCTTGCTGGAGCAGGTAGTGGTAACGTTTGTTACTTTCTTCGGCGGTGCTGAAACCTGCGTATTGGCGCATGGTCCAGAACCGTTCGCGGTACATATCGGCATGTACACCACGGGTAAAAGGAAACTCGCCCGGCATCTCCGTCATAGGAATATGCTCGGTATATATCTGGGCAATATCGATTCCCGAATCGGTATGGTGTTTTTGTTCGCTCATCTGCTGTATCTGTTAATATCTTAATTAAGCCTGGGCGGTAAGCACCAGTTTGGCTTCGTGATTAATCAATGAAAGGGCGATTTGTGTAGGCAGTTCCTGCTCGGAAGTAAGCACATAATCGAGCATGCGCTGGGTAAGCTCGGCCGCGGGTGCACCTACAGGCAGCATAGAGCCCATTTGGTTTACCATGGCAATTTCCTGCTCTTTTACGCTTTTTACGGTTTCCCAAACCTCGCGGCTTACATACACCTGCTGTGAGAGGTTGTGCTCAAACTCGGCACGAATGTTTTGTACCAGCACAATTTGCAGGTCCTGGGCAGTCATAGAAGAGCTGTACAGGCGGCCAATCATGCTTTGCGGGGTTATACGCTCCATAAAAATAGCCAGGCGCTCATAAGCCTGAACCCGCAGCGGAAGGCTTATTTTCTGATTGTTGTCGAATACGGCCAGTTGCTTGCGCTTGTAGTCGTTATTCAAAAAATCTTTTACCAGGAAGTACGCCGTAAGCATTACGATCAAAGCCGGGATAGTGTATTTCAGGATCTCCAGTATGGTTACCATGCCATTTTAATTTGTGCAAAAATAGTTTTTTGGCACTTATATGCAGGGGTTTTGTATAGGGTATAGATAAGGCCATGTTAGGGCATCGTTTATTTTATGCTTATTTTTGTGCTATAAACAGCAGAACATATATGGAAGCTACGATGGCGGCTCCGGTAATACTCACCTCCGGTGCAATAAAAGAATTGAGAAGGATAATGGGCGAACCCGACCATGATGCAGATTCTTTTCTGCGTATTGGCGTAAAAGGCGGAGGCTGCTCCGGTCTTTCTTACGTGCTGGGTTTTGATAAAAAAGAAGAAGACGATGTGGAATATATGATTGAAGATATTCCTGTGGTGATGAAAAAAGCGCACAGCCTGTACCTGATAGGTATGAATGTGGATTTTAAAGAAGGCCTGGATAACCGTGGTTTCTCTTTCGAAAATCCCAATGCCAGCAGCTCATGCGGTTGCGGTACTTCATTTGCCGTATAAGAAACTGATCTCATAAGATCTGAAACCTCTGCCTTTGGCGGAGGTTTTTTTATTGCCCCAATATGCCAGCGTCTAAGAGGCATTGAGAAATGACGGCTATGTACTAGTGCACTTAAGTTGAAGCTACAGTAGCACAGCAGCGGGATCAAGGTAAGGACCAGAAAACGAGGTGTAACCGTTTTCTGGCGGCTTTTTTGCGCTACTTTTTTTCCGCAAAAAAAGTAGCAGAAAGTTGGAAATTGCATTGCTGCAAGATTAGTGTTATAGTGATGACGAATCAACGATTGGTTGATTCAGGAAATGCCGTAAATGAATACTATGAAGTTATGTCTTGCCGATTTTTATATGATAATAGTTTCTAGTCTTTGCGCCAGCCTTACTTTTACCTCCGGCCACTCCTCATCAATGATGCTGTAATAAGCCGTGTTGCGGATTTCACCATTCTCGCGAATCCTTTCTTTGCGCAAAATACCTTCCAACTGGGCACCCAATTTAGAGATAGCCGCCCGGGAGCGCAGGTTGTTGTCGCCAGTTTTGATTTGAACTCTTACGGTATGCAGGGTTTCAAAAGCATGTTGCAGCAGCAGGTATTTGCATACCGCGTTTACGCCAGTGCCCCAAACTTCGGGTACATACCAGGTCCAGCCTATTTCCAGTTTGCGGTTTTGGGGCTGCATATCCAGGTAGCGGGTGCTGCCCAGTATTTTGCCGGTAGGTTCATGTATTACCACAAACGGATATTGCTCTCCCTTGGTTTTTTGCAACAAAGCTTCCTGCAAGGCGGCATCGAGCCGGGTGGCAATCTGCCCGTTGGTAGGCAGAAAAGTCCATATGCGCGCATCATTGGCCGCCTGGTGCAAACCGGGGAAGTGCGCAGAGGCCAGGGGCGCCAGCCGTATGTTGTGGGAAGAAAGGGTGACAGGTGCATCTATCCATTGAGCCATGGCATGGTGATTTAGGCTTCAAAACTACGGTTCCAAAGCCAGCCAATGGCGTGTGCGGCCGTAAATTTTAGGAAAACATTAAGACCTGGTACTGTATGTTTAGGTTAAGTATAAATGATGATAAGAATGAAACAATGGTTGCTCCTGGCGTGTTTTACAGGTTTCGGAACGTTGGCTTCTGCACAGGTGCGGATTGGTCCCGAAGTGGGTATGTTGCTGAATAACTACAGCTATAAAATAAAGGGTGCAAATGTGAGCAATAAGCTCAAACCTGGTGTGAAAGCGGGTGTTGTTGCAGACATTAAAGTGGTAGAAGGCTTGTATGTGCAGACGGGATTGGGCTATGTTTCCAAAGGACTGATATTTACCGGCAACTACGGTTTGTACCAGGGCATGTTCTTCAAGGGTACAGAAACAGTGCATTACCTCGAAATTCCGTTAAATGTGGTGTATAAATCGGGAGCCGAAGATGCGGCCATTCGTTTTATAACCGGTGCGGGGCCTTACCTGGGTATTGTTATGGGTGGCAAATATGAAGGTAACGGTACATCAACCAAGCTGAATATTGGCAGAAAGGCTTATGCCGACGATCTTAAACCTCTGGAGCTTGGTGTGAACATTAATGCAGGTGTGCAGCTGCAAAATAATTTGTTTGCAAGGCTTAACGCGGGCATTGGCCTTACCAATATGATGCCCGGTGGCAATACCGAGAATGTTATCAGAAACCGCAATGTGTCTTTTACCGTAGGGTATTTGTTTTAACCAACCCCTGGTTGAGCCTGTATTGTGATACAGCGTGTCTTTGGAGGTACTCTTTTTTTTAGTTCAGATTTTAAGGTGCGTTTCATTTACAAAATCAGCTATCAATGCTGTATCTATTGCGAATACGTAGAATGTTATGAAAACCAATATGTAATCGGGGTAGAATAGCTTTCTGGGTGCTACGCTCTGGCATGATTTTGGAAACGGGTTTAATACCGGTTGCAGCAAAGGCGACACCGGCTATCTAAACTGTTGTAATATGAAACGATTATTATTAAGCACAGCGGCTGTATTGGCAGGCTCAGCCGCATTTGCCCAGGTAAGCATTGGTCCCGAAGTAGGCTTTGCGCTTAACAATTACGGATACCGCTTAGGAGGAGATAAAGTAGAAACCAGCATGAAACCCGGTATTAGGGTAGGTGGGGTGGTCGACATCCGGCTGCTTCGTAATTTATACCTGCAGCCAGGTTTACTGTACAATAGCCGTGGCTACCTTTACAAAGATGTGTATGACCGCAGTACCGCATTAAACCATGTAACCGTTACCGAAAGGGGAAATGAAACCGCGCATTACCTCGAAATGCCGGTAAACCTGCTGTACAAATCCGGCAATGCCCGTTCTGCAGCCCGGTTTATGATTGGTGGTGGCCCATACTTTGCGGCTGCATTGGGTGGTAAGTACAAATATTCTACAACCACGCTTATGACGAATGAAGTGCGTACTATAGAAACAACCGATAAGCAGGAAGCGAAATTGTACGTTGGTAACGATTCCCGTTCCGATGATCTGCGTCCTTTTGATGTGGGTATGAATTTTAATATGGGTGTGCAGTTCGAAGGCGGCCTTTACCTGCGGGGAAATGTCGGCATTGGATTTGCTAATATGTTACCAGGAGGCGATGCCAATAATTACATTCACAACTGGGGCACGTCTTTTTCCATTGGATATTTATTCGGAGAATAGATATATCGAAGCATTCAGGTTTTGATTTTCAGAGAAGGGGTGCAGGCAAGGCGGCCCTTCTCTTTTTTGTTTTGGGGCTGTTGAAAGGCCTCTAACTTCGTCACAGCGAGGGTTGTTTCGCGCAAAGGCGCAGTGAATGAGGGAGGCGCAAAGAGAAATAGCTCACGGTGACACGGCGGCGCGGCGGGCGCGTTTCGCGCAGAGATGCAAAGAAAAAACTCACAGCCGCCTGTCCCGCCCGATGCGGGAGCGCAAAGGCACAGTGAGAAAGGTTTCGCGAAAAGGGGCATCTTTTGCTCAAACCTGTCAGGTCTTTACTGCCGAAGGCTACTTTTCACTATTGGCCTTTCACCTCATAAGGTACCTGCGCTTCGGTAACTGAGCCCCGCATAGGCGGGACAGGCTTTGTCGAAGTTTCGACGGCCACTTTCACCCTTCCAGCATCTCAATCAACAAAATCTCATTGCCGTACAGGTCGTAGAAATGAACGGATTTGTGGGTCGGGGTATAATCGGGATTCTTTTTAAAAAGAATATTGCTGCTGCGCAGGTCTGCTATTGTTTTTTCAAACTGATGGGTGTACCAAACCATTACCGGGTGGCCTGCCGTTTGCCGGCCCACTTGCAGGCGGGCTTCGGGCGAGGTGGCCTGCATGAGCCAGATACCACAGTTGCCATTGCCCCAGCTCAGGTGCAGGTAGCGCTGCCCATCAGGCATGGTTTGGTCAAAAGATACTTCGCAGCCCAGCGCACGGGTATAAAACTGCAATGCTTCGTCGTAATTATTAACCAGGATAATGATCCTGCCAATGTAATCTTCGTTCGTCATAGTTCCATTATTTAAAACTTCCGCCTTTGGCCGTCCACCAGGGATGTATTTCGTAACGCAGTCTGCCACTCGCAATGGCGGAATCGGTATCGAGCAACCGTTTTACCTCAAGGCTATCGGGGCAGTCAAAAATGAAAATGCCCCGCCAGTTGCCATCATCTGCGAACGGACCAGCAACAAGAATCTTGCCTGCTTTGGCCAGCCGCTCAATGTTTTGCAAATGCGCCTGCTGTATTTTTTGTGCTGTAGCCTGGTTGTGGGTGCGGTTGGGACCTTTCGAGAGCATTACAAACCAGTATTGTTTCATGTCGTAACCCGGTTCGGAAGCAATAGGGAACTGTTGTGCCCGGCTGGCAAAAGATAGCGCCAGCATAAGCAATGTGGAGAGAAATACCGTTTTCATCGGTTAAAGGTTGTTGGTAGTATAAATAAAATTAATTCGTAAACCCCGTATAAAAAAACGGATTTTATGAAATGGTATGTTAAAAGTGCCCCGAAACAGAAATGGACATGCATTACTCCGATCTTTCGTCCTAAATTTGTAGAAATTAACAACGATTTATGTATCCTGCTGAATTAGTAGCTCCTATGAAAGCGGAGCTGACCAATAAGGGTTTTGAAGAATTGCTGACTCCTGAAGCGGTAGACACTGTTTTGCCTCAGGACGGTACCACTTTATTGATGATCAACTCCGTATGCGGTTGCTCTGCCGGTACTGCCCGTCCGGGTATAGTAATGGCGCTGCAACAAAGTGACAAACGTCCTACACGTTGCGTAACCACTTTTGCCGGTGTTGATACTGCTGCCACCAACCAGGCACGTACGTACCTGATGCCTTACCCGCCATCTTCTCCGGCCATTGCGCTGCTGAAAGACGGTAAACTGGTGCACATGATTGAACGCCACATGATCGAAGGCCGTAGCGCCCAGATGATCGCGGCCAATCTTCAGGCTGCATTTGACGCTTACTGCGACTAATTATCCGTTAAATTAGCTGCCGGGTGGTAATAACTGCCCGGCTTTTTTTATTTTCGCCGCTATGTATCCTAACCTATATTACCTTTTTAAGGATCTGTTTGGCGTGGAATGGCCGTTCCTTGCCGTATTGCAGACCTTCGGCTTTTTTGTAGCTGTGGCTTTTCTTACCTGTGCCTGGGTATTGTCATTAGAACTGAAACGCAAGGATAAGGAGGGGGTAATACCTGCCGAAATCATTGAACGTGAAGTGGGCAAGAAACCAACGGTTCAGGATTGGATCTTTAATGCTTTGCTGGGCTTTGTTTTTGGTTATAAACTGTTAGGGCTCATCACCGCTGGTGCCGAAGTAGCCAGCGATCCGCAGGGATACCTGTTTAGCTTCAAAGGCAGTATTGTTGGCGGTATAGCGCTGGCCGGTGTAATGGGCTGGCTCCGCTATTCTGAACTGAAACAGCAGGAACTGCCCAAGCCAGAGATGAAAAAATTCCGCATGCCAGCTTACCAGCGGGTAGGCGATATTACCGGTCTGGCTGCTATTGGCGGTATCATTGGTGCCAAAGTTTTTAACGCCCTGGAAACCTGGAGCGATTTTATAGCCGATCCTATAGGTAACCTGTTCTCTATGAGCGGGCTTACTTTTTACGGCGGCCTCATTGGCGGTGCTGTTACCGTAATCTGGTATTGCCGCAAACACCGTATTCCATTATTGCACTTGCTCGATACCATGGCTACCACTATGATGCTGGCCTATGGCCTGGGCCGTATCGGTTGCCAGATGGCGGGCGATGGCGACTGGGGTATTGTAAATCTTAAACCCAACCCGTTTAGCTGGCTGCCCGACTGGATGTGGAGCTTTAAATACCCCCACAATGTAAATAGCGAAGGTATAGCTATACCTGGTTGTGTAGGCCGTTATTGTGCCGAATTGCCACAACCTGTATGGCCTACGCCATTTTATGAAACTATCATTTGCCTGATCCTGTTTGCTGTATTGTGGATGCTGCGCAAGCGTGTAGGTAAGCCTGGCGTATTGTTTGGCATTTACCTGTTGTTTAACGGTATTGAGCGTTTCCTGATCGAAAAAATAAGGGTAAACACCAAATACGATCTCGGCTTTATTCATCCTACACAGGCAGAGATTATCTCTACCATTATGATGATTGTGGCCTTGTTGTGGATCTGGTATTTCAACTCCCGCAAAGCCGAACCTAAGGTAGCTGCCTAAGCTGCTTATTATCTCATTAACCCTAAGTGACAGTCCTCGTGCTGTAAGAACATGGAGAAGTATACAAAAGTGCCGCTGTCGGAACTCAATTGCCAGGAAGGCGCTATGCTGCTGGTAGATAAGCCGTTGAAATGGACTTCGTTTAACGTAGTGAACAAAGTAAAATGGCTGACCAAAAGCAAAACCGGGCATGCGGGTACGCTGGATCCGCTGGCTACGGGCTTGCTGTTGCTGTGCACCGGAAAGTTTACCAAACAACTCATGGGCTATACCAAGCTCGATAAAGAATATACCGGTACGTTTGTGCTGGGTGCCACCACACCTACTTTTGACCTCGAATCGGAACCCGAAAATTTCAAAAGTACTGTGGGGATTACCGAAGCACAATTGCTGGAAGCGTTAAAACCTTTTACCGGCCCCATACAACAAGTGCCGCCTGCACACAGCGCCATTAAAAAAGATGGTAAGCCTATGTACCTGCTGGCCCGTAAAGGGGTAGAGGTAAAAATGGAGCCACGAAACGTAACCATTTATGAATTTGAACTCACGGCCATTCGTCTGCCCGAAGTAGATTTTAGGGTAAAAGTGAGTTCCGGAACTTACATCCGCTCGCTGGCCAATGACTACGGCGCGCTCCTGGGTTGTGGCGGCTATCTGAAAGCCCTGCGCAGAACCGAGATTGGTGCGTACAGGGTAGAAGATGCTTATTCGATGGAAGAGCTGATTGCACATTTTAAACCGGAGCAACTGGAAGAATACCTTGCTAAGCAGGTAAGTCTCTGATAAGCTGATTTACCATATTATATTTAAACTCCGGATTGTCTTGCGATCCGGAGTTTTTTTTGTGCATATGTCTCTGAAATATTATTAATATTACGGCTTTGTTTTAATGTTATGTTTATGAAATTGGGATGGGTATGTTTCTTATCGCTGGGTTTGTTAGGCAGCAGCCAGCTCAAGGCGCAGGATATTATTGAGTGGTCGCCTGAGTATAAACTGGAATGGTCTGACTTTAAATTGGGAGGCATTCGTCCGGCGGCTACTGTATACCGGTTAAATGCAGGTATCAAAATAGATTTCCTGTTCAATATGAGTGGTTACGAGTTTACGTTTACTAAGAACTTTAATTCAAAAGCCACGACTACATTTTCGCCGTGGGCTTCTGAACTTACCGCACCGGATTCGGTTACCGCGCAGCAAATGCTCAATTTTGCACGTTATGAATTTGACCTGGGAGAATTGTATACCCGCAAATTCCGCAAACGCTTATTCGAAACCAAAAATGCTGCTTCTGATACCCGTTTTTATATACCTGTTTATGAAGAAATAACCCGCGAACATGCAGAAAGATTAGGTAAAGCTAACGAACAGGCCGATATGGGCAGAGCAGAGGCTGCTACAAGATTGCTGCACGATGAAGTGTTAAAAGAGATAACGGAGCTGGCCGATTTTTGCAAAACCTGCAAGCCTTCTAAAAAGAAAGCGGCAGAGAAATCGTAACTACCGTCTTGTAATAGATATTTTTTAGCCCGGTATAAGCCGGGCTTATTTATGCCTGTTAATCTTTTATTGCAACATTGTTGCAATAAAAGATTTTGCTTTACCTTTACCACCTGCCGGGCAAGCCGGTTTTTTCTCACTTAAATTTCAGCAAGAACAATGAAGGATCAATTGGACTATGATGCGATAATTATTGGTGGCAGCTACGCTGGTCTGTCGGGAGCTATGGCGCTGGCCCGCTCGCTTTGCCGGGTATTGATAATTGATGGTGGCAAACCCTGCAACCGGCAAACGCCGCATTCACACAACTTTATTACGCAGGATGGCGAAACACCTGCTGCCATTGCGGCCAAAGCTAAAGCGCAGGTATTGGCCTACGATACGGTTGGGTTCCTGGAGGATCAGGTTACAACTATTGCAGGAGCTGATGGCGCGTTTACGGTGCTTACCGCATCGGGAAAGGAATTTAATGCAGCTAAGGTATTGCTCACTGCTGGTATTAAAGATGTAATGATGGATATACCCGGGCTGGCAGCCTGCTGGGGCATTTCGGTATTGCACTGCCCGTATTGCCATGGCTATGAAGTGCGGCATGAATCGCTGGGCATTTTATCGAATGGGGCAGATGCGATGGAATACGCTAAACTCATTCGTAACTGGAGCGCCAATCTTCGCATTTTTACCAATGGTCCGGCCACTTTCACACCCGAACAGTGGGACATCCTGAAGCTGCAAGGTATAACGGTATCGGAGCAACCATTGGCGGCTATTGAGCATACCAACGGACAACTGCAAGCCATTCGGTTTAACGATGGTACTACGGCTACTGTAACCGCTCTGTTTGCCCGTATGCCACTGGTGCAGCACGATTGGATACAGCAACTATCGCTTGAACTTAATGAACAGGGTATGATAAAGTTGACCGAAGACCACCAAACATCTATACCTGGTATGTATGCCGCGGGAGACTGTACCACTCCTATGCGCAGTGTGGTCGCATCGGTTGCAAGCGGTAATCTGGCAGCGGTATTTCTGAGTAAGTCTATTATAGCGGCTAGATGGAACGGACGCTTGTAATTTTTGCACAACGTATTATGCTGCACGCACCGGGCATTTTTTGTGATTTGCGCTACCTTTGCGTACTCCAAAGCATATGAGACACAAAATAAAACGGACGATGCGGGTGGCCAGGTATGTGGTATACCGCGAAACGCTGGTAGACCGCAAAGACATTTTCTGGTCATTCGTTGGCGCATTTTCCGGTGTGGGATTAGTGGGTTTGTTGCAGCATTACTGGTTGTCGGCACAGGATAACCTTTTTCTGGTAGGCTCGTTTGGCGCTTCGGCGGTGCTCATTTACGGGCACACGCAAAGTCCGCTGGCGCAACCCCGCAACCTGGTTGGCGGGCATATTCTGAGTGCGCTGGTGGGTGTAACCATCCGTTACCTTATTCCTTTTCCCGAATGGCAGTGGGCCGCTTGTGCTTTGGCTGTGGCACTGGCATTGATTGTAATGCAGGTGACCAAAACGGTACATCCGCCGGGTGGCGCTACGGCCTTACTCGCCATTATAGGAAGTGAAAAAATCCGTAGTCTGGGCTACTGGTATGCATT
Source organism: Chitinophagaceae bacterium (assembly GCA_031546985.1). Classification (GTDB taxonomy): domain Bacteria; phylum Bacteroidota; class Bacteroidia; order Chitinophagales; family Chitinophagaceae; genus JAVBJN01. The sequence continues at coordinate 8,252 of JAVBJN010000006.1, read as the reverse complement.
ATCGCCGGTGGCGAGCGGTGTAGCCATTATGTTGCTGGTAGCCTGGGTGGTAAACAATATTCCGGGGCACCGCAATTATCCTGTTCGGGGTAAATGGTGGTAGCGGGTTAGGCAGTCACATTACAACGGTTGCAAAAACCGCTTACAAACAGGTTGGCATGCGCCAGCTTATATCCTTTGGGTAGTTTTAATGTCATTTCATCGGGCAGGCATTCGATGCGGCCGCATTGCTCGCATTTAAAATGCAGGTGTATGTGGTGGTGTTTCCGCTCGCTACAGTTTCGGCACAGGGCAAAGTAGGTTTTGCCATCATCGCCCACCACTTTGTGCAGCATACCATCTTCTTCAAAACGGTGCAGTATCCGGTAAATCGTAACCCGGTCCATTTGTCCCTGTAAAGCCTTTTCGATTTGGTCGTGGCTCAGCGGGGCTATGGATTGGTGCAACAGATCGTGCACCAGTTGCTGGGTGGGAGTAGAACGTCTTTTCATGATTTACTGCAACAAAATTGCATTAAAAAGCTGGGTTGGACAAATATTGAACAGTTGTTAGAACGTGCTGGGGCGTGTTTTATGTCCATACTGGTTCCACGAAATGAAATAGTAAGTGCAATACCATTCCATACCGAATTTTCGTATGGGCAGTATCTCATCCATATCTGCCGAAACGGGCGATACATACTCGTATTTGTTGTACTTATTGAGGCCGTAGTACAGCAGCACGCCGTAATCGATAAGGCCTACACCCTGCAGTATGGCATTGACGTTAAAGCCCAGTTTGAGGTCTATAAAACCGGCAGCCTTTATTATGGGTTGTATTTCGGTCAACAAGGTAAAAGCAGGAGTGCTGCCATTGCTTGTACCAGCGGCACTTGTGCCGGAAGAGCCAAACTCATTTCGGAGATACTGATAGGTTACCCCGCCACGAATGTCGAGGTTGTAATCGGCCGATTTGTGGTGCTCATATACGGTAATGCCACCCAGCAGGCTTACAAAGCTCCCTGGCCAATTGTAGTTGATAAAAGAACTTTCTCTGGTGCTGGATGTACGTAACGTGTATTTGAAGGTTTCTGTCGCGCTTTTGTATCCGCCTTCGGCCAATATATTCCAGCGGTTGCGGTGGTTGTATCTAACTACTAATCCTCCCGCAAGACTGGAGCCTGTGGGCGTTTTGATGGGGCCGGAATATTGTGGTATGTGCATAAAATCTATACCCAGCGAAGGTTTGGCGCCAAAGCTCCAGGTTATGATCTCCTGTGCCTGCGCGCTTGCTGCCAAAACCCAACAAAATACCAAACTGAGTAACTGCCGCATTGCTGTAAACATGTAACGATTAAACGACAGGCTGGTATAATTATTTTGCCTGTTGCTTTTGAATGCAGCTGTATACGGCCTTGCGCAAAGCCTCTTCGCGGTCATCGTTGTTGAGGTTTACCTTGTGCCGGTTCATCACATAACAAAAACTCAGCTGGTGCGCAGGATCGCAAAAGGCGAAGGAGCCGCCCATGCCTGCCATGCCAAAAGCCTGCTGGTCTGATGCATAAAAGTAGGCGGGGCCGGGTTTTATAAAGCCCAGGTGATAGTACATGTCTACGCCCATTACGGTATCTCTCCAACCACTGGGCGGCATTATGGCATCGTTTTTTAGTTCCTGCATTACGGCTGGCGAAATGGAAAGCGCTTTAGCACCCAATGCAAATACCTGGTAGAGCTGTGCAATAGCGCGTGCGGTGCCAATGCCGTTGGCCGAGGGGATTTCGGCATGCTGCATATTGCGGTTATTGGGGTTAAAGTCGGAGGGCAAGGTAATGCCCTGGCGCAATAGTGAGTTTTTGTTCATGAATTGCTGCCGCATGCCTTTGGGTACATTGTTGAAATCGAGAATGGCTTGTTTGGGCGATATGGGTTGAATGGTAGCAACGCGACCCGATGGAATAGAGTCGGGCAAGCCAATGTAAAAATCTAGCTTCAAAGGTGCGGCTATCTCTTCATGAAAATACCGACCAATGGTGCGGTGTTGCGGATCGGCCCGGCGAAAAAATTCGTTGAGGAAAAAGCCCCAGGTTACAATATGGTAGCCATGTTTGGTCCCGGGCTGCCATACCGGCGTTTGCCGGGCCAGTACCTTGCCGAGATATGCGGTATCTGCGATTTGGGCAGTCGTGAGGGGTTCGTTTAATACCGGTAATCCTGCCTCGTGGTTCAGCAATTGGCGTAGGGTTATTTCGCCTTTACCATTTTGAGCAAACTCTGGCCAGTATTGTGCAATACGATCATCATAACCGAACAATCCCTGCGATACCGCATGGGCCACCGTGAGTGCCGCAATGCCTTTGGTGGTGCTAAAACACATTACCATCGTATTTACATCCCATATATCGCCAGTCTTATTGCGGTAGCCGCCATAGAGGTCTACCACTTTCTGGCCTTTGTAATACACACATACCGCAGCGCCCAGCTCGCCCCGTTTTTTGAAGTTCTGCACAAATGCTTCTTTCACGGCTTCAAACCCTGGCGCTGCATACCCATTGATACGGGTTTCGACCCCGGATCGGGCTTTGCTTTGTTCGGCGAAAATCAAGACCAGCAATAGTATAAGGTAAAAGCGTATCCGCATACCGGTGTTTTTCTGAATTTACGTTATTTCTTGGAGGTTGGATGCCGGGCGCTTATTTTTAAAGCTAAATTCAAGCGATGGAACCGCTCAAGTATATCTACAACGATGCCTTTTTTAAGCACTACACTACTGCATTAAAAAAGGTGGTGCCGGGTTTTCGCAAACCGGTGTTGGAGAAGCTGGTATTTACACCGGAGTGGGAACATATGGAACTGAAACAGCGCATGCATCACTTGGCCGTAACGTTAAACGATATATTGCCCGGTACTTATACACAGCAGCTGGAGCTGGTGTTGCAATTGACAGATCAGTTGCAGACTGCAACTATCTATGCCAATGGACTGGCCTGCATGTTTATACCCGAATTTGTGGCCTTGTATGGTCTTGATGATTTTAAACGTTCGGTAAAAGCGATGGAGCGCATTACCTGCCTGGCCAGTTTCGAATTTGCCGTGCGGCCGTTTATTATCCGCTACGAAGCAGCTATGCTGGCGCAGATGCTGAAATGGACCAGCCACAAAGTAGCACTGGTGCGCAGGTTGGCAAGCGAGGGTAGCCGGCCCCGGTTGCCCTGGGGTATTGCTTTGCCTACTTTGAAAAAAGATCCGGCCGCAATATTGCCTATTCTCGACGCATTGAAAGATGACCCCGAAGAGTTTGTACGCCGCAGTGTGGCCAACAGTCTTAACGATATTGCGAAAGATAATCCCGAAATAACATTGGGCATTGCCCGCAAATGGATAGGCGCAAATGCTGAAAGGGATAAATTATTAAAACATGCCTGCCGTACTTTGCTCAAGCAGGGCCATGCCGGCGCACTCGAACTTTTTGCATTGCAGCACCACGATGCGGTAACGTTGGATGCGTTTACCGTTCACACACCCAAAGTGCCTGAAGCTGGCGCGCTTGAGTTTTCATTTGAACTGCACAACAGCGATGGCGAGGCCAGGGTGATTAGGCTCGAATATGGTATGCATTACCTGCGGGCAAATGGCACCCATTCGCGCAAAGTATTTAAGATCAGCGAGCGGCTTTATGCACCCGGCGAAAAAATTACCATCCGCAGAAAGCAAACTTTTAAGCCTATTACTACCAGGGCATATTATGCTGGTGAGCAAAAAGTGTCGGTTATCATCAACGGACGGGAATATGAACCGGTGTCTTTTGAGCTTAAAGGTCGTTAGTCCTGGTTTTCGGTGCAGCGATCAAAGGCGGCCAGCATTTGCCGGGTTTGCTGTTCTTTGCTGTAATCGTTTACCAGCATATAAATCCGGTCCAGGGCACGCAGGGCATTGCAATAGATGAGGTCGTCGCTTTGCGCGGTCTGTTCCATCAGTTTAATGCTTTTTTCCAGTTGCACAGATGCCAACAGCATACTGGCGTCTCTTAATTTTTCGATAGCGTGCCGCCGGGCTTCCAGCTCATCCCATTTTTGTGGTTGCTTTACCATTTCACGGCCCAGCTGGTTCATCTGTTCGTTGTAATGTACCGAGTGGTTAAAGATGAGTACGCCGTAGTTGTAGGTAAATACGGGGTTATCGGGCTGGCGTTGCAACGCGGCCTGGTAGGCGATACCGGCTTTTTCGATCCATGTTTTATACAGTGCTTCATCATTGTTTACCGCTGGTTGCCGCAGGTATTGGTTGGCGCTCATGCCCAGGAAAAAGTAAAGGTCTGCTTCTTCTGGCTTGGCTTTTATCAGTTGCTCCAGCTGGGTAAGAAAGCTGGCAGGTACGCCATGCTTTATATGGTAAATGGCTTCTTCGTTTATCAAAACAAGGCTGTAAGGGTGTAGCGCAAGTCCCTCCTGTATGTGCCTGAGCCTGGCGATGGTATCTTTCCGGTCGCGAGCCAGAAGTGCCTGTAGTATGAATTTATTTTCAATGGCAGCAATCGGGTTGTCGTTAACCAGTTGCAGTAAGGAATCGGTTTCCCTAACCGGTCTTTTCATCTGGTAGCTGCAAAAAGCCATATCGATGCGGGAAAGTGCCAGCAGCGAATCGTAGTAAACACTTTGTTTCATATAAGGCTTGAGGTACAGGGTAAGCGCCTCTGCTTTGGCTATATAATGAAAAGCGGTGTCGAAAATACGGGGCTGGTGATTGAAGTATTTGTAAATGCCGGTCATAAACCAGCTGTTGGCGTAGTTGAAAAGTTTGCCGGCTGCATACTGGCGTTCTGCCGGGTCTTTTTCCAAACTAAGCCAGTGTTGCAGACTTTTCACAACAGAATCCAGGGCGGCATCGGTGGGTATGACACGTTCCTGTAATACTTTTTCGTACACCTCTGCCCGCAGCTTCCAGGTTTTAAGCAGGTTGCAGCTTTGCGGATGATAAGCTGCCTTGTCAATGCATTTGCGCGCATTGGGCAGATCCTTGTCTACCAGGTAGCTGTAGGTATTTTGTACTTCAATACGCTGTGCCTTTGCAAGCGCTGCTATACTACAGAATATGAATAGCAAGCCAGAGGTGTAGACAAACCGTTTCATAGGCCATAAATGATATGCTTAAAGTTAATCATTTATATGTATTTTTTTGCTTTTCGGCTATGCCAAAGGCTGCCCGCAATTGTCGCAGTATTTGGCATCTGAATCGTGGCCCTGCTTATTGCAGTTTTGGCAGCGTTTTTCGGCTGCGGCAGCACGCCGGTTGCGGGTCTCATCTATAAACGAAACGGTAAAAATACCGGTAGGTACCGCTATAATAGCATAACCCAGAATCATAATGAACGAGGCCAGGGTTTTGCCCAGTGGGGTCACCGGCGCAATATCACCATAGCCAACTGTGGTAAGGGTAACAATGGCCCAGTAAATGCTTTGGGGAATGCTGCTGAACCCGGAGTTGTGGTTTACCTCTATCACATACATAAACGAACCCAGGATAATGGTGAGCAGCAATACAAAAAACAGGAATACCATTATTTTCCTTCTGCCGGCCCATAAGGCAATAAGCAGATGCTTGCTTTCGTGCAGGAAATTAATGAGTTTAAACACCCGGAATATACGCAGCAGCCGGAACGAGCGGATAACCAGCAGGAAATGGGTATTGGGCAAAAACAGCTCCAGGTAGGTGGGCAGTATCGATAGCAGGTCTATAACGCCGTAAAAGCTCTTGGCATATTTGGCCGGTTTTTGCACGCAGTAGAGTCGCAGCAGGTATTCCAGTGTAAACAAAGCGGTGTAGGTCCATTCCAGAATGGTAAATATGCGTTGGTATTTTATAGCTATGGGTTGTACGCTCTCCAGCAGTACGGTAACCAGGCTGCTTACAATAAGCGCCAGCAGTACAATGTCGAATAGTTTACCGGCCGGGGTATCGGCTTCGAAAATAATCCGGTGTATCCGGGCCTTGAAGGTTCTTTCGGTAGTATGATAGGTTGGATTGGTCATGACAAAAGCAAAAATGTTGTTCCTGTAACAAATGTTAAGCATTTTTCCGGGATTAACCAACACTGGCAACCGCTCATGTAAATCATATACAGGTTATGGTGCAGGAATGTACCTTTATGTACTTCAAAAAAATCTTGTTTATGGAACTTCAGCAGCAGTATCTCGAAAGTGTGCGCAAACAGTTTCTGTATTACAAAACCCTGGGCGAAAAAGCGATGGCACAACTGGAGCCGGCGCAATTATTTGCCGCTTACAACGAAGATTCCAACAGCATTGCTGTGATTGTAAAACACCTGTGGGGCAATATGCTGAGCCGCTGGACCGATTTTCTTACCACCGATGGTGAAAAGGAGTGGCGCAACCGCGATTCGGAATTTGAAAACCACGCAGCGTCGAAAGAGGTGCTGATGCAACAGTGGAATGAAGGCTGGGCTTGCCTGATGCAGGCGCTCGACAACCTGCAACCACACCAGCTTACCGATATTATTTACATCCGCAACGAAGGGCATACGGTGGTAGAAGCCATTAACCGCCAGCTGGCTCATTATCCTTACCATATCGGGCAAATCGTGTTTGCGGCCAAAATGCTCAAAAACGGCGGCTGGCAAAGTCTCTCTATCCCCAAAAATCAATCGGGCAGTTATAATGCGGATAAATTTTCGCGCGAAAAAAGCATTCGCAATTTTACCGATGATGAATTGAACCGGCTTAAATCCTAAACTATTTTACCAGAATCCTATATGAACATCTCTATGAAACGATTGGGTACGGCAGCTTTATTTGCCGTGTCGCTTTATGCCGGGCAGGCTGCAGTTTTTGCACAGGTCAATACCCAGCGCCTCGATAGTTTTATGAACCATGTAGCGGCCCACAACAAAATGATGGGCGCTGTAGCCATTAGTAAAGGCGGCAAAGTGATTTTTAACAAAGCGATAGGCCAGGAGCGTATTGTGGATGGTAAAAACGTGGCTGCTACCAAAAATACCCGCTACCGGGTAGGCTCCATTACCAAAATGTTTACATCGGTAATGGTGTTCCAGATGGAAGAAGAAGGAAAACTCTCTCTGGATAGCAAGCTGGCTACTTACTTCCCCGAAGTGCCCAATGCAGATAAAATCACCATTGGCCAATTGCTCAACCACCACAGCGGGTTGCACAACCTAACCGACGACCCGGCTTACATAACCTGGAATACCAGTGCCGTAAGCCGCGAAGACATGCTTAAAAAGCTGGCGGCGCTCAGCATCGATTTTGAACCGGGTGCCAAAGGCCAGTACAGCAACAGTAACTACATTCTGCTGGGCTTTATATTGGAGAAAGTGGGTGGCAAGCCTTACGCAGATCTGCTGAAGGAAAGAATTACCGGCAAAATCGGATTAAAAAATACCAGTTTTGGCGGCAAGCCCGATCCTAAAAAACACGATGCCTTGTCGTACTCGTTCGATGGCAAAAAGTGGGTAGCACGCGAGGTAACGGATATGAGCATTCCCCAGGGGGCCGGTGCCATTGTAAGTACACCGGCAGACCTGGTAACGTTTGAAACCGCTTTGTTCCAGGGTAAGCTGGTAGGCAAGGCTTCGCTGGAGCAGATGATGGATCTTAAAGACGATTATGGTATGGGTGTGTTCCGTTTTCCCTGGGGCGATAGCCGCTGGGCATGGGGCCATACCGGCGGTATCGATGGCTTTTCGTCTATGCTGAGCTATTTTACCGACGATTCTGTATGTATAGCTTTGAGCAGCAATGGGGTTAATTATTCCATTAACGAGATTATGATCGGGTTGCTGAGCATTTATTACGATATGCCTTACCGTTTTCCGTCTTTTATCACTTTTGAAATGACTGCGACAGAGTTGAAACGCTACGAAGGTGTCTATAGCTCTAAAGAAATGCCGTTGAAAATCACGGTTAAAGAAGAGAATGGCAGCCTTACAGCACAAGCTACCGGGCAGAGTGCTTTTCCGCTCGAAGCTGTAAGCCGCGAAGAGTTTAAGTTCGATGCAGCCGGGTTGCGCATTGCATTTGCCGTTGATGGCGGTGGCGTGGCCAATGGTCTTACACTTAAGCAGGGTGGTAAAGAATTTACGTTCACCAAAGACTAATTAATTGATATGACTAGTCCTAAAAAATCGATACAGGATTAGAGATAAATAAAAATAGCATTTAAGCAGTAACAAGGCTAGCCTTGTTACTGCTTTTTTTATAAGTTCTCATTTTGATGCGGCACTGCTCATGCATTTGTGCAGGG
>JAVBJN010000058.1:0-27207 GCA_031546985.1 Chitinophagaceae bacterium | reverse complement strand
TCATCATTTTATAACGGTCGCTGTTTTTGATGGCCTCGTTCAGGATATTGCCATGTTTTTTCCAAACGCTGCCATTAGCGATCTGCGATTGGGATACGAACTGCTTTTGCAGGCTGGCCAGGTGTTGCGCCACTGCCTGCTCGGCATACCGCTGCATCGTAGGATCGATAGAGGTATAAACCTTAAGCCCGTCTTTGTAAATATTGTATTCGTGGCCATCGGGCTTTTTATGCTCCTTGCACCATTTCTTCAGGTCTTGCTCGAGTACCTGGCGGAAGTAAGGCGCTACCCCTTCGTGGTGGCTGGCTATTTTATTGTAGTCGAGTTTAAGAGGCTGGCTTTTGAGCATTTGCGCTTCGCCCGCACCCAGAAAATTGTTTTTCACCATCTGGTCCATCACCACATTACGGCGGTCGGTTGCCGTTTTGGGGTTACGGCGCGGATTGTACAGCGTGTTGCCTTTGAGCATACCAATGAGTACCGCAGCTTCCTCTACCTTTAAATCGATGGGTAGTTTGTTAAAGAATGTTTTAGACGCATTTTTAATGCCATAAGTATTATCGCTGAAGGGAACAGTGTTAAGATAGAGGGTTACAATTTCGTCTTTGGTAAGGTTTCTTTCCAGTTTAATGGCCAGTATCCACTCTTTCAGTTTAATGAAGGGAATGGTAAACATATTGGCGTTTTCGCGCGGAAAAAGGTTTTTGGCCAGCTGCTGTGTAAGGGTGCTGGACCCCCGCCTTTTACCCGTAACCAGGTAGTAAGGAATAGCCATGGTACCAATAGGGTCGATGCCGGAGTGCTCGTAAAAACGCTCATCTTCGGTGGCTATAAGGGCATGCACCACATTGGGTGAAATATCTTTGTAATCTGTATAGCTTCTGTCTTCCAGGAAATAACGGCCCATTACCGAACCATCTGCACCATATACCTCACTGGCCAGGGCACTGCTGGGATTCTCCAGTTCTTCCATGCTGGGCATATACCCGAATGCACCGGCATTGATAAGCACGGCAATCAGGTTTATACTCAAAATACCGCCGACTACTATAATCCATAACCATTTTACAGATCGCTTCATGTATGCTGTTTTAGGGTTGCTTTTGCTTAGCGAACAAAGCTAACCATTTTCGCAATGGTATCAAATGCCATGCCCGTTACCTCTGGCTTTTGGCGATTTAACAACTAAATTGAAGTTGGATATTCTTTTAATATATAATAGCTTTAAACAATTAGTAATTCTTGATGTATTTTGGCGGCCGGTATGGTACATGAATTGATTGCATTAGGACAACATGGTTTAGATACTTCATCGCTGGAGGTGCTGGCGCGCGACCTCTCCGACCGGTTGGGCGTTACGGTTTTATATGGCTACCAGGACGATTGGCTGGATCCTGAGCGGGGATTTGAGGGTACATACGAATTTATTGAAACCGGACGTGTAGATAAAGGCACTGCCTGGATGTATTTCCTGCGCGACTATTACCACTGCGACCGGCTTTACAGCCCCGGCCAATACGAAGGTTCGGTTTGTTTCGAGCTGTTCGATTATAAAACCCCCGAAGATTTTGAACTCCTGATCTATAAAGAGAGCTTTAAATGCAGTGCACCGTTTGCCGCACGTTGGTGGAGCTTTAGCCGGTATTTTAATGGCGAAGGTAATATTGCCGAAAGCGAAATGGGCATAACCTGGTTTCGCAACCGGGTAAAGCAGGAAGTGCATAACCTGGGAGGCAAATATGCTTTTTATGGCGACGACCAGGGCGCATCTAAATACCTTACCGATATTGGAGAAGAAAAAACCTGGGAGGAGATTTATGCCCAGTTGCAAAAAGATTTTGGCGCTTCGTTTCTGAACATTAGCCGTTTTATGCTGCGCAAAGACGAATCTAAATATAAGCGGGAAGGCTATTGCAATGCTTTTATAGACGATTTTAATGACCTGGCCGAATAGTGTAAATACTAATAATATTTATTGTAATTGACTGCTTGATTGATTATATTGTGTATCTGTTTTATTAATAAAAACACAATATAATGAAGCGAAATTTACTTACCCTTTTGCTCCTTTTTCAAACTTTTTGGTGTTTGGCCCAGGTAAAACCGGATGGAACCCAATTGACTGATATACCTTCTTTTGAAGATATAGACGGTAATGTACAGGAGCCTGAAAATGTAATGGGCCAGGGCAAGCACCTGGTATTCTTCTTCTTTTCTGCCATCAACAGTCCGCAGAGCTGGGCTATCAACAGCTCCGGAATGCTGGACGATTATTACAAAACATACGGGCCATCGGGTACCGTTGGTTACGAGGCTATGGTGTACATGCTGGATGGGCATCCCAACTCATCGGTGGCCGATATTCGCGGCACAACCGCAGCCAGCAATGGCGATTGGACAGCAGGCAATACCTTCCCGATTGCCGATATGACGATGAACGAAGTTTTTGCAATGGCCGATTCTTATTTCGATACATTAAACGGAGCCCATCTTCTGGCTATGCCTGCTATGCTGGTGATATGCCCCAATAGCCAGATTTTTACAATAAGTACCCAGATCAACACTGTGGCCAAACTACGCAGCCGCATAAGCACCGTTTGCGGGTTGGCCCCGCTGGGTGTGCACGATATGGTAGAGCAGGATTTTGTGTACAATATCTTTCCTAACCCCACTGCGGGCGCGTTACACCTCAAATTTTCATTGGATAACCGCAATGATGTAAGCTACCATGTTTATAATATGGCCGGTCAGTTGGTGAGTGCCACTGCAACCACTACATTGGAATCTGGTGTACACAGCTTTGATTTGCAAACGGGTAACTGGAGCAATGGACTATACCAGGTAAACCTTACGGTGGGTGGCTATACGGTAACCAAAATGGTATCGGTGCAGCATTAATAAACACCTGAACTTTAAACATAAAAAGACCGGAAGCACAATACTTCCGGTCTTTCGTTTATATAATGTGCAGGAAAGGGTCTAAATGCTTTCGGTAGGCTTTACTGATACTTCTTTGGCCAGGTCAATGGCTCTTTGCTTTACCGCGTCTACATCTGCACCGGGTGCATTGTAGGTAAGTACTACACCCATTCTGCGGTAAGGGCGGGTAATGGGTTTGCCAAACAGGCGAATGTCGGTTTTAGGCTGGCTCAATACTTTTTCTACACCGGTAAAAACAGGCTTGCTGCCTTCTTCCTGCGCCAAAATTACTGCGCTGGCTCCGGTACGCTCATAAGTGATTTCTGCAATAGGCAGGCCAAGTACGGCGCGTGCATGCAGTTCAAACTCCGAAAGGTTTTGGGTGCCGGCCAGCGTTACCATACCGGTATCGTGCGGGCGTGGCGACAATTCAGAAAAATACACCCCTTCATCGGCCAGGAAAAATTCTACACCCCAGATACCGGCGCCGATGAGGGCTTCGGTTACTTTGGCGGCCATTTCCTGTGCTTCTTTCAGGTGGTCGGTAGTAATAGCTGCGGGCTGCCAGCTCTCCTGGTAGTCGCCGCGCTCCTGCCGGTGCCCGATAGGCAGGCAAAACAGGGTAGGGCCGTTTTGCTGGGTTACGGTAAGCAGGGTTATTTCTGAATTGAATTGTACAAATGCTTCTACGATAACCTCGGTCTGGTCGCCACGTTTGCCGCTTTGCGCGTAGTTCCAGGCCGTTTCAATATCGTTTTCGGTTTTGATCACCGACTGGCCTTTGCCTGAAGAGGACATGAGCGGTTTTACTACGCAGGGCATACCCACAGCAGCTACGGCTTCCTGCAATTCCTGCAGACTATTGGCATAACGGTAGTTGGCGGTTCTCAGCCCCAGGTCTTTAGCAGCCAGATCGCGAATGGCCTTACGGTTCATGGTAAAGTTGGCCGCTTTGGCACTGGGCACCACCTGGATGCCTTGTTTTTCGTAATCGTAAAAACGTTCGGTGCGGATGGCTTCAATTTCCGGAACAATAATATCGGGTTGGTGTTTGGCCACAATACGGTCCAGCTCGGCACCGTCCAGCATGTTGATCACCTCACGCTCATCGGCCACTTGTTGTGCCGGCGCATCGTTATAGGAATCTACTGCAATAATATACTGACCCAATCTTTGGGCGGCAATTACAAACTCTTTACCCAGTTCTCCCGAACCAAGCAGCATAATCTTCTTTTGCATAAAGTAGGAGCTAAAGTGGAGCAAAGCTAATGAAGCAATGTGATAATGACCTAATGCGACAATGAAATAATGAAACAAAAGGCTGGGGCAGAGGTGAATGGTGAAGGTCAATGATGGCCTTCGACAAAGCCTGTCCCGCCCATGCGGGGCTCAGGCACCTAATAAATGAGTTGAAAACCATCCCGCTGTACCGCCGCGAGCTTCATTCCTTTGCGCCATTGCTTCTCAGCGTCATAGCGTGCAACCCCGCCAATTCACAATTCACTAATCCGCAATCCTAATACAATCCCCATTCATCTTCGTAATCATCTTTGGTAAACCCGCTAACCCAGTCTTTGAACAGTACACGAAATTCATCGATTTCCGCATCAAAAGCTTCTTTAAAGTTTTCGTCGGCAATGCCCATAAGTATGGCGGCATTTACCGCGTCGGAAAGCTGGCGGCAGTTGTAACGGATCACAGAGGCGTTCTCCATTTTCAAAGTGTAGAGGCTGGTTACTTCGGCCCCACGGATTTTGGGGCAAAGGGTCATGGCATTTTGCATGATCATATGCCTGAATTCTTCTACGTCCTTAATATCTTCGGTAGGCTGCAGCGTATCGCATAACGCGTGGGATAACTGCAGCAATTCCGTGCCCTGGTTGTACAGTAGCATGGCTTTTTGCCTTTGCTGGTTGTGTTTCCAGCTCTCACCACCTTCATGCTGAAAGTGCTTATCATCCCAGCCGGGAAATTGGTCCAGAAACATTTGGTTGAGTTTGTGAACAAGATAATACACGGCATGTTATGATACAAGCCCCTCCGGTCTATAAGGTATAAACGGTTTTATGTTTTACCGGGGTCATCACAAAAGAGCTTTGCACATTGCCTATATTATCGAGCGCAGCCAGCTTAATGGTAATAAAATGCTGGTAGGCGTTCATGTCCTTTACCGAAACCTTGAGCAGATAATCGTAGTTGCCGGCAATATGGTAGCATTCCATTACCTCATCTATATTATTTACAGCCTGTTCAAAGGCTTTGAGCAGCGGCAGGGAGTGCAGCCGCAGCGATACATTGCACCAGGCGGTAAGGCCGCGGCCAATGGCTTCGGGTTTAAGCAAGGTTACATAACCGGCAATCAGCTCCAGTTTATCCAGTTTTTTAAGTCTTTCGTAAGTAGGCGTTACACTCAGGCCTACAATCTGCGCCAGCTCTTTGGCATTGAGCCTGGCATTGGCTTGCAGGGCCATTAGTATATGCTTGTCTATCGTATCCAGTTGTTCCATAGCAGTAAGATTGTCTTGAATAATAAGTTGAAACGGTTTATGGTGGTTAAAATTAACTAATAATGTGCTTTTTGTAGTGTTAAGATTTTGATTTTGCCATAAGTATGGTTTAATGGTGTTATGGTTTGTAGTTTTGTAGTATTAATTTTCTGATTATGGGTGATGTGTTGGGCGCTGCGGACGCGCAAATGTTGCAGCAATTGCTGGAGAAAGTACAAGACCGTACCGAAAACTTTTTGGGATACCCGGTATCTAAAGATTTTAATTATTCGGAGCTGGCTCCTTTTCTCAACTACCCCATGAACAACCTGGGCGATCCGTTTGTAGACAGTACCTACGCCGTAGACAGCCGGGAAATGGAAAAAGAAGTGGTGCAGTTCTTTGCCGAAATGTTTCGATGTGCAGAAAATGATTGGTGGGGTTATGTAACCAATGGCGGATCAGAAGGCAACCTGTATGGCTTGTACCTGGCCCGCGAATTATATCCCCGTGGTATGGTGTATTATAGCGAAGCTACGCACTACAGCGTTCAGAAAAACCTGCACCTGCTTAATATGACCAATATCGTAATCCGCAGCCAGGCTAATGGCGAGATCGATTACGAAGACCTGCGCAACACCATTCGTATGAACCGGCATATGCCCGTGGTGATACTGGCCAATGTGGGTACCACTATGACCGAAGCCCGCGATGATGTAAAGCGCATTAAAGAGATATTGAAAGAACTGGCCATTCAGCACCATTATATTCACGTAGATGGTGCGCTGAGTGGCAGCTACAGCGGCTTGCTGGAAAACCGCCCGCCTTTTGATTTTGAAGACGGTGCCGACAGTATCGCCATCAGCGGACATAAATTTATTGGCTCGCCTATGCCTTGCGGGGTAGTGGTAGCCCGTAAAGCGCACCGCGACCGCATTGCACGGTCTGTGGCCTATATTGGTAGTGTCGATACCACCATTACCGGCAGCCGCAACGGGCATAGTCCGTTGTTTTTATGGTATGCCATTAAAAAACTCGGGCTCGAAGGTTTTAAACGCAGGGCTATGCACAGCCTCGAAATAGCTGCTTATGCCGAAGCGCAACTCAAAGAACTGGGCCTCGAAGCATGGCGCAATCCCGATACCATTACCGTGGTTTTTAAAGCACCACCTGCGGAAATAAGGCAAAAATGGCAACTGGCTACCGAAAACGGCTGGAGCCATATTATTTGTATGCCCAATGTAACCAAAGCGCAGATCGATGAACTGATCCTTGAAATGAAAGCCGCATTGGTTTAACTATAATTCCTCCTCTGTATTTTGTTGAGACCGTCTTCTGTAATGCAGGAGGCGGTTTTTTGATCTCCGGTCTTCGAAGTGCGATCTCCGATCTGATGGCTGATTTGAGAGGTAAGATTTGAAGATTTAAGATTTTCCGGCGCGAGTCATCTCTTGTTGTCATGCTGCACCCCAACATAGGAGGGGAAGCCGCATCTCCCCCGCATGAGGACCATCCGAAGCGCATAAAAGAACAATGCGGGCAAAGGCTCTCTCAAAAAAACGCTTCTTTCAACAATCCCCTCCACAAACGCAATAACCGCCCGCACTTGCCCATACTGCTTGCGTCTTTCTACGCATGGCTTTCGGCTAATCGCTTGCAGCTCATAGCTTTCCCTTCAACAGTTTGTTCTTTATTTTTATGTATTGTCGGTTTGTGGTATTTTAGAATATGAAAATGATTCAATGGTAGTCATTTGGGTGAGAAACGTATTTTTGAACCTTAAAAAACCAAATTATGCGCCTGGATGGACAACGAGAAAGCTCAAATGTAGATGACCGCCGTGGTGGCGGTGGTGGAAGAAAAATTGCTTTAGGTGGTGGCATTACACTCATCATCGCCATTATTGCCCTTTTGCTGGGCAAGAACCCGCAACAGTTCCTGGATGGCATACAGGGTGGCCCCGCTACCACACAAACCACCAATGCCCCAGCCAATGATGCCGATAGCCGTTTTGTACGCAAAGTACTGGGCAGTACAGAAGATGTGTGGGCTAAGTTGTTTGCCGATATGGGGCAGCAATACCAAGCGCCAGTACTCGTGCTTTTCAAAAATGACGTAGAATCTGCATGCGGTTATGCCTCTGCGGCCTCAGGGCCGTTTTATTGTCCGGGCGATTATAATGTATACATCGATCTTGCTTTTTACCAGGAGCTAAGCGAGCGGTTTAATGCACCAGGAGATTTTGCTATGGCTTATGTAATTGCCCACGAAGTAGGGCACCATGTGCAAAACCTGCTGGGCATTTCCGAGCAGGTACAAAAGCGCAGGCGGCAGGTAAGCGAAGCCGAAGCCAATAAATTATCGGTGCGGCTCGAGTTGCAGGCCGATTTTCTGGCGGGCGTATGGGCGCACCATGCACAACAGATGGCCGATATTCTGGACCCCGATGATTTAGATGAAGCATTAAACGCGGCACACGCCATTGGCGATGATAACCTGCAAAAGCAGGCACAGGGTTATGTAGTGCCCGATGCTTTTACTCATGGCACATCCCAACAACGAATGTACTGGTTCAAAAAAGGATTCGATACCGGCGATATGAAGCAGGGCGATACATTTGCCAGCGATATATAGTAATGAGTATTGCGTAGTTAGTCATGAGTAAAACCATACGAACGACTCAAAACACAAAAACGGCTCCTTTTCGGGAGCCGTTTTTGTGTTGAAGCCTGGTGCAACTATTTATAATTTTTACCGTAGAACTTGAGGTAATCGGTATAGTCCATGCTCTTATACAGTTCGTTGAAGTTTTTCTGTGTAATTACAAACATGCTGTAATCCTGCGGTTTAAACTCACGCGTCAGCTCTTTGGTTTTGAGCACAGCATTCATATAGTTGGCTGCTGCCGCTGCATTTTTAAATGGTTTTATCACAATAATACCCCGGTCGGCCGTAAGCATACTCACCGATGTGTTGAGGTTATCGAGGCTGTACCGCAACGCATTATAGTCGGAGAAAGCAGCTTGCAAAGCGGTAATGCGCATATCGTATTTTTCAAACGCAAAGGCATACATATGCTCGGCATTGGGCTCGTAAGTAAAGTTGCCCGCCTTGGCCGCACTCTGGTTGGTTTGGCTAACGATGGATGAATCGCTTACAATACCTCCACTGGCCGGAATCAGTTTTAATACATTACCTGCCATTTCTGCAACATCGGTTCCGGCATATACCGCTATCAGTTTTTGCAGTTGGGCGCGGGCAGAGTCGTAGTTTCTAAGACCAGCCTGGCTCATGGCTTCCAGCAGTTCAAAACGGTTTTGCAGTTCAGAGCCTTTGTAGAATTGGTCGGCCTGTTGCTTACGGGCCAGCACATCATTGTACTGTTTGTTCTGGAACATGCGGTACGTGGTGTCGTAGAATGCGAGATACGCTTCTTTCTTTATCGTTTGCTCTTCCAGCAGTTTGGGGTTTTCGGCCAGGCGCGCATAGGTGCTGGCGGTAAACTCATTGCCCAGTTTATTCTTATAGAAATTAGCATGCTCTGTATCGTTGATCTTGGAATACAGCAGGAACAGGTTGTAATACACCTGTGCTACGTGCCGGTTGTGCGGGAAACGTTGCTGCAGCGTATCGTAGGTGTCTATCGCTTTAGGATAGTTGTTCAGGCTCAGGAAATAAAGACTGCCCAACTCGTAATAAGCATCCTGTATCTGGTTATACTTTGTTTGCTTGGCGGTATCGCTCACCGGCAGGTTGGCCAGCAATTCATCAACAGTGTATTCTTTATTGTTGTTATTGCTGCTGCCACCATCGGCAGTATAGCTGTCTTGCGGATTGTTGCTGAAATTATTCATGCTGCTCATCCGGCGCCAGTTATCGCCCAGTGGACGGCCTCCCCAGCGGCGTTTAAACTCATTGAAACCCGATTGCATATTGGGCAGACTTGCAAAATACCAGCTCTGACCGCTATTGGGATTGTTGTCGTTACCCACAGTAGGCAGGCCACGGGCTGCATCGCTGGCTTTGGTAAGACTATCGCGGCGGGCTTTTTCTATACGTGCAATGGCTTTGCGTGCAATCTGCTCCTGCTCTTTTAGCGGCAGCGAAGCCAGGTGCAGCAGGGAGTCGTTGTTGGTGATAATGCCGGCTTGCTCAATTACATCACTCAGCACTTCCTGGCGGGTGCTTACCTTATCAAAATCGGGTACAGGCCTGGCCGCATCGTTATAGAATACAGCGCTATCATATGCTTTTTTAGCAGCAGGATACTCGTTAGACTGGTATCTGATGTTTCCTGTTTCTGCCCAGGCCAAAGCCTTGGTTGGATTGTCGTTCTGGTTTTTGCGAATACTTTTTTCCAGCAGTTCCAGTCCTTCTTCTGTTTTTTTATCGGCTAGGGCCAGCATAGCCAGCGAGTAGTAAGCCTTGCCGTAGTAAGGTGCATAACGCTCGTTCTTCACCAGGCTGTTCAGCAACTGCTCTGCCTTTTGTTTCTCTTTGGCATCTTTGCTCTGAATACTGTTTTGGGCAATATTCAGCTTGCTGTAAAAGTCCATATCCAGGCTGGGGTGGAAGCCCAGTGCCTTACGGAAGTGCTTGCTCGACTCGGCATACTGGCCTTCGTGCTGGTATATCTGCCCCAGCAGGTACTCCCAGCGCATTTTATCTTTCTTGCTTTTGCTGCCTGCAATGGCATCCTGCAAGGGTTTGGCTGCGCCCGCAATATTGTTTTGCTGTATAGCGAGGAACGCCTCTGCCGCTGCGCGCTGCGAAACCAACCGTTTAGGGAAGTTCTTATCTTCTTTAATGAGGGTAAGCAAAGCCTGTGCCTCACCATCCAGGTTCATTTCTGTAAGGGTACGTATCATCCAAACCAATGCATCATTACGCACCGGCTGGTGTTTCAGGAAACGGAACTTGGTTTTCTCCGGTGTAGCAATCTTCAGCTCTTTTACTTTGGCGGTGCTGTTCTTTTTCTTTTTAGGCTGAATGTTGTAGTTCTTGGAAATATACTGCAAAGCGTTCAGGGCATTGTCCTGGTCGTTTTTATAGTAGTATGCCTTAGCAATTAGGAAGTACAGATCGTCCATCCACTTACCGCGCGGATCGTGGATGAATATACCCGTAGATGCTTTTTTGATAATGCTGTCCAGCTCCGGACCATTAGATTCATTGGTTTTTTCCGGCGACAGGCCATAAACCGGCAACAGGTTGTCGAGGTTGTATTTATTGGCGGCCCAGGCTTTTTTACCCATTTCCGTCATTTTGCGACGGGCATTGTAATAGTAGTTATAACGGGTTACCATGTTCTGATACAAGCGGCGCATAAGCGTCCACTTATGTTTCAGGTATTTTTCATTGGTCCAGGCGGCCTCTTCTTTTTTACGTTTCAGGGCAATCTTGAGTCTTAACTTCTGTTCTTCGGTAGGTTTAGCCTTGTCGATAGCCTCTTTGGTTGCTTTTTTCTTATCCAGGCTGTCTTTCCTGGCAGAGCGTACAGCGGTAATACTATCGGTAAATTTCTGACGTATTGCTTTGGTGCTGTCGGTAATTTTTTTGCGCGAAGCGGTTGTGCTGTCGGTAAAAGCCTGGCGTATGGCAGTAAGCGAGTCTGTAAACAGGCGGCGCGCGTTTATAAGGCTATCGGTACGCTGGCGGCGTATGGCCGTAAGGTTGTCTACTCTTTTCTTCTGAGCTTTGGCTACACTGTCCTTGTATTTTTTGCTCTCCTTGTATTTGCGTATAGCCGTAAGGCTGTCTGTAACCTGCTTGCGTACGGCCTGCACACTATCGGTGTATTGCTTGCGCGAGGCCATGGTGCTGTCCTGCACGCGCTTACGCTCATTGCTTAATTGGTCTGTAAGCGCTTTACGCGATGCCACCACGCTGTCGGTATATTGCTGCCGGGCTTTGGCAATGCTGTCGGTGCGCGTTTTACGAACACGGGCTACACTATCGGTATACCGCTTGCTGGCACGGTAATTCCGTATGGCAGTCAGGCTGTCGGTAAAGTGTTTGCGGGCGGTAGCAATACTGTCGGCTTTGGTAGGCAGGGCACCGGTGGTCTTTTTATTCTGGGCAAAAAAAGGATAGGCCGCCGACAGCAGTATGGCCATCAGCAGTATTTTAATTGCAGTATTTTTATGAAACAAGTACGCGGTTTTTTTCATGCAGTCTCTAAACTGTAATAATAACTGTAAAGATTTAAAATTATTTTAAAAAGCTCAGGTAATTCAGCAGAATAAATAGGAATACGCCAATTGCGGGTAAATGTATGAATATCAGATTGTGTAATGTGTATTGGGCTGGTCATTTTTCTGCTTCATGTGTGTAATAAATTTAACCGGTTTTAAAACTTGTTTATATGGGGTAGCAGGGTAGCGCAAATGCAGATATCCACAGGAATTTGCAAGATGTCCACATAGCTGCAGGAGTGGATGCGGCACAATGTTTGAAGCACTAATTTTGTTTTGAAAGCTATTTGCAAATTTTAAATCGGGGCCCATGTCAATCTTTTCTAATAACCGCGACAATTCTAATGCTCCCGCCGGAAACGGCCTGGGTGGCAATACAGGTACCATGGGTACCGGAACCGCTACTGCAGCTGCCCAACCGGGCAATGGATATGTAGCGCCATCTCACAACAACCCTGCATCGCAGCCGGCTTATACATCGGGCGTATCTACCACTATCGCAGAAGGCACCGTTATAGAAGGTACCATTAAGGTAGAAGGAGATATTAAGATAGATGGTAAAGTGAAGGGTTTTGTAACCTCCAAGTCTAAAGTAACCCTGGGCCCAACCGGCTGGGTAGAAGGCGATATTTTGTGCCGCAACGCTGATATTTCGGGCCGTGTAAACGGTAAACTGGAAATTCAGGACTTGCTGTACCTGAAAGGAAACGCGATAGTAGACGGCGATATTCATACCGGTAAGCTGGTGATTGAAGCCGGCGTTAAATTCAATGGTAAGTGCGCAATGGGCAACCCCGGTGCCGCACCAATCAAACGCGATCATGCAACAACCACAGGAGCAACAACCACAGGAACCGCACCAGGATCCGCAACCCCAACAACAACAGCCCCGGCAACAAACAACAACACAACAGAAAAAGCCGAGGTATAACGCAGGGCCTTATGCCCGATATTTATCACTTGCTTACCAATTCGTAGGATTGGTAGGCTTTTTTCTTTTTCTGGGGTACAAGCTCGATCAATGGCTCAAATTGCAGCACTTGTTTGTTGTAGTATTACCTTTGCTGGGTCTGGTGGCATATTTTATTAAATTATACAAAGAGGTTACAAAAGACTCATGAACAAAACTTTCCTGGTTCTATTATTCGTATTGTTCGGCGCCAGCCTGGGCGTAAATTATTATTTCCATGCAGAGAACGAGCTGTTCGATCTGGCTGCGCTTAATATTTGCAGCGTGCTCATGCTCGCCATTACATTTGTCAGCTATTTCCTGCTGGTAAAAGTTTTGGGCACTAAAGACCCGCATTTCTTTGTAAACGGGGTATACGCTTCGATGTTTGTAAAACTGATGGTATTTGGCGGCGCTATCTTTTTTTACATCTGGACGCACAAGAAAACCCTGTTTAAGCCCAGCATCTACTTAATGCTTACCTACTATTTCCTGTTTATGATGATGGAAACCGTTTTCGTTTTCCGCCACACCCAGGGGCCGCAAAATAAACCCAATGCCTAAACAGGAAATTCCACTAAACGGTTTGCAGCAATACCTTCCCGAAGGTGCCTTGCCTTTGGTGGAGCATTACCTGCGCAAGTACCATATTCACCTGACCATTACCCGCGAAAGAAAGCGGGTATATGGCGATTATCGCCCTCCGGTAAAACATGCCAACCACCGCATCAGTGTAAACGGTAACCTGAACAAATACCATTTTTTCATTACACTGGTGCACGAAATCGCCCACCTGGTCATTTTTGAAAAATATGCTACCCGGGTAGCGCCGCACGGGCAGGAATGGAAACAGCAATTTGCCTTACTGCTGCAGGATTGCATGAATCTGAACCTGTTTCCCGATCCGCTGAAAGAAGCGCTGTTGCAGCATACCCGGCAAACGATGAGTAGTACCTGCTACGATGCGCACCTGCTTAAAGCCTTGCGGGTATACGATACCGGTTACAAACCCGATGGATTAGTATGGGTAGAGGAAGTGCCCGATTCGGTGCCTTTTAAAACCCGCGACGGGCGCACCTTTATGAAAATAGAAAAGCTGCGCAAGCGTTATAAGTGTAAAGAATTGAGCACCGGGCACCTGTACGTTTTTCCGCCGGGTGTGGAAGTATGGCCCCAGGGCTAACACTTTGTGCCCTTAAGTATTAATTTTAAGTAATGAAGAAATTCCTATACCTGTCTGTTATTGCTGCTGTAGCTTTTACCGCCTGTCGTAAACGCCCCAACGATCCTGTGCCTGTAAAGCTGGAGCATTTCGACCTGGTGATCGATGCCTACAATGGCAATAAAGTGTATTCGCCATTGGATACCCTTACTTCGGTAACGGGGCATAAATTCAGGGTTAAGACAGCCAAAATGTATTTCAGCAATGTAAACCTGGTAATGGCAGATGGTACCAAAGTGCCTTTCAAACCGGTGATATTGATGGGTATGGACGGGCAGGCCGTGTACAAAACTACACACAGCGCTACTTCTGTAGTGGTAAAAGGCGATGTGCCGCCGGGTATGTACAGCGGTATTGAGTTTGGCTTGGGTTTGCCCACCGATGTTAACCATAAAGATCCTACACCATACTTACCCAACGAACCATTAAGCCAGTTTCAGAAAATGTGGTGGGGCACCAACGATGGCTACATTTTTGCCAAAGTAGATGGCAATATTTCGGGAGACCTCAACAATCCCGCCAGCCTCAATGTAGATTACAATTACGAAATGGGAACTGATGCACAGTACAAAACCCTGTTTATCGCCAAAAACTTCCAGGTGTACCAGAACGCGATGGGAGATATAAACGAATTGCTGCTCAAGGTGCGGGTAGACCAGTTTTTCTATAGCCCCACCGATACCATTAAACCAGAGCTTACGCCCGTAGCGCACAGCAATATAAGCGCCGAAGCGCCTGTAGCCAATAAAATGCTAAAATTGGTGCAAAGCAGCATAAGCGCGCAATAGACATGCCAGGTGAAAAGTAAAAAGTCAAAGGTGGCCTTCGACAGGCTCAGGCACCTGAGAGGTGAAAAATCAAAGGTCAAAGGTGAATAGTGAATAAGATCCTCGCTGCGCCGCCGTGAGAAGTGAAAACCGGCCTTCAACAACTTCGACAAAACCTGTCCCGCCCATGCGGGGCTAAAGGCTCCTCAATTGTAAAAGCGCCAATAAAGCCCTGCTTTATCCAAACAGACAGATAAAAGAAAAAGCCCTTCCCCTTTTACCGGGAGGGCTTTTTACCTGGTTAATGCTTTGCACAGTTTAGAAAGGCAGTGCACCACCCAGCAGTCCGCCGGCTACACCTTTAATTTCACCTTCCCATTCCTGTTCTGCGGTTTTCAGACCACGGTTCAGGGCTATAATCAGTTTGTCTTCCAGTTCTTCTTTTTTGTCTGCACCCAGCAGGCTTTCATCAATGTCGATAGCGGTAACTACACGGTTTCCGTTAAGGGTTACTTTAATACCATCTGCCTCACCGGTCACAAACCTATCGTTCAGTTTTTCCTTGATCTGCTGCATTTGCTGCATCATATTGCCTTTCAGCTTGTCTAACATGTTTCCGAACATATCTTATGCGTTTGCAGCAAAAATAAGGTCATTTTCTGAGCCGTTACAAGGCTTACAGATAATCTTTTCATAAAAAATTGTGTGAAGTCCTTATTTTTAGAGGATATATTGAGGTTATGGTATT
This sequence comes from Chitinophagaceae bacterium, assembly GCA_031546985.1. Taxonomy (GTDB): domain Bacteria; phylum Bacteroidota; class Bacteroidia; order Chitinophagales; family Chitinophagaceae; genus JAVBJN01. The sequence continues at coordinate 11,922 of JAVBJN010000058.1, read as the reverse complement.
TGCATGTGTAACATTTACAGGAATTACAGAGGAGCAGAAAGAGGTACTAACCGCTTTATTGTCTGAGATCGATTTTGAAGGGTACGAAGAAACCGAAAACGAGTTTAAAGCGTTTATCGCCAAATCGGCGCTGGATATGGAAGCCTTAAACGCCGTAGCCGGCAACCTGGAGCTTACTTACGGCTTGTCGGATATTGAACCGCAAAACTGGAACGCGCTGTGGGAAGGGAATTTTGAACCGGTGGTGGTAGATGATTTCTGCGCTATACGGGCCGATTTTCACCCGTCTATGAAAGACCAGGCGAAGTACGAGATTGTGATTACGCCCAAAATGTCGTTTGGCACCGGGCACCACGCCACTACGTATATGATGATACAGCTCATGCACGATACCAATATGGTAGGCAAGAGCGTACTCGATTATGGTTGTGGCACCGGCGTGCTGGCCATACTGGCCGAGAAAAGGGGAGCGGTATATACCATGGCTATCGATATTGATGAATGGGCTTACCAGAACACCCTGGAAAATGTACTCAACAACAATTGTAAGAAAATAGAAGTAGTGCAGGGCGAGCTGGATCGTATCGATACCCGCACGTTTGATGTAATACTGGCCAATATTAATAAGCATGTGCTGCAGTTTTCGATGGAGCGTATGTACAAGGCATTGCACAACGATGGGGTGCTGCTGCTGAGCGGTATCCTGCACGAAGACGAAGAAGATATTGTAAGCCTGGCCGTATCGTGCGGGTTTAAAAAGAAAGAAATCGTGAAACGCGGCAACTGGATGGCCATTTCCTTTACCCGTGGGTATGAGTAGCAATGACCGGAAATGACGCGTTTTTAAGGCTTGTAATGCATTGAGAATGAATTTTCTGTGCTATTTACTACCTCATTTGGAAATAGAATCGTAAATTTGTAGTTCTAACTTATCCGAATACTAAATGTTTGAAGCTATTTTGATTTTATTGGCTTACCTGATTGGTTCCGTTCCTACGGCCGTATGGGTGAGTAAGTATCATTTTGGTATTGATATTCGTGAGCATGGAAGCGGTAATGCCGGCGCCACCAACACCTTCAGGGTATTGGGCAAAAAAGCCGGTACGTTTGTAATGCTGGTAGATATGATGAAAGGATGGCTGGCCGTTAAGCTGGCTTTTATGATACCATTTTATGCGAGTCACCCCGAAGCCCTCACCAACCTGCAGGTTGCGTTGGGTCTGGTTGCGGTAGTAGGCCACATTTTTCCTATCTGGGCGCAGTTCAAGGGGGGTAAAGGTATTGCCACTTTGTTTGGTATGATCCTTGCCATTCAGCCTTTGGTAGCTGTTAGTCTGGTGGGTGTATTTGTGCTAATGCTTACTGTAACCCGTTACGTGTCGCTGAGTTCAATAGCCGCAAGTATTGCATTCCCGGTGCTTATCCTGTTTATCTTCAGGGAACCGGAGATTTCTTACCGGCTGTTTGCCATTGCCACGGCGTTTATGGTAGTACTCACCCACCACAAGAATATTAACCGATTAATAAAGGGGAATGAAAATAAGGTCCCGCTCTTTAAGAACCGGAAACGAAATAACTAACGAAATTAAAAGGCTGCCATCTGGCAGCCTTTTTTTATAGTCTGAAATTGAAGAATCGAATCGTATGAAGAAATTAGTAGTAAGCTTGTCGGCCCTGGCCATGCTGGTCTCCTGTTCCAAAAACCCAATTACCGGAAGGTCTTCGCTCAACCTCTTACCCGAAAGTGAGATGATGAGCATGTCTTATACCGAGTACCAGGGTTTTTTACAGAAAAACCAGGTAGTGGCTACGGGCAAAGACGCGGAGATGGTAAAACGGGTAGGTACCAGGATCGCCAATGCTGTAACCGATTATTTTAACAGCAAAGGACTGCAAAAGAACCTGGCTGGTTACAAATGGGAGTTTAACCTGGTGCAGGGCAAGGATGTTAATGCCTGGTGTATGCCCGGTGGTAAAGTAGTGGTGTATACAGGCTTGCTGCCAGTGGCACAAACCGAAGCCGGACTGGCGGTGGTAATGGGCCACGAAATAGCGCATGCCATTGCCAAACACGGTAACGAACGCATGAGCCAGCAACTGGCACAGCAGGCCGGAGGCGTAGCATTAAGCGTAGCCCTGGCCAATAAACCCCAGGAAACGCAGAACTTGTTTATGACTTCTTACGGGGTGGGCTCCAACCTGGCTGTAATGCTGCCATACTCCCGCAAACATGAAAGTGAGGCCGACGAAATGGGACTGATCTTTATGGCTATGGCGGGTTATGATCCCCATGAGGCCATTAGCTTTTGGCAGCGGATGGCTAAAGTAGGTGGTACCAAACCGCCGGAGCTGTTAAGCACGCACCCCAGCGATGCTACCCGCATCCAGAACCTGCAAAAGATGGTGCCTAAGGCTATGACATTTTATAAGAAATAATAGATAGCTGATTGGGCTTCGACAAGCTCAGCCACCGGACTCTTGGTAGGCTTGATTGTTGGAGGTTAGCTCAAGCACGGGGCTTCGACAAGCTCAGTCACCGAACATAGACAAAGCCTGTTCCGTCTATGTGGGGCTCAGCCACCAGGCTCTTGGTAGTCACCTGATTTTTATAAAAAGACATACAAAGGTGGCTGAGCTTGTCGAAGCCCCGGTAATAAAGAATCCCCGCCAGATAACTCCGGCGGGGGGTCTTATGATATAATATTCGTTACTCGCGTATTATCAATCCAACATCAAAAAATCAGACAGCAGCGATTGCTCCTTATGTTTCCAGCAAAGACACTACCTGGCGTTTCTTTTCGCCGGCCTGCATTTTTTCGGGAATAATAGAGAGGATCACCTTGCTAAAGGCATCGATCAGTTTTTTCTTGGCATACAGACGGTGCGTAACTACGCTGATCTCACGAACCGGTTCTGGCGTGCGGAAATAACGCACCATATCCATTTGCTCGCCGTTAAAATCGCCAATAGCCAGCTCAGGCAGGATGGTAGCGCCGCCATTGGTATCTACCATGCGTTTAAGGGTTTCTACACTGCCGGTGCGGTAGTTGAATTTCCGGTTTTTGAGTACCGTTCTCATTTTTTCGCCGCAGAGGTTCAGCACCTGGTTGTACATGCAATGGCCTTCGTTCAGCAGCCAGAGCTCTTCCATGTGCAGTTCTTCGGGGCGCAGTACTTTTTTACTCAGCAGCTGGCTGTCGTTGGCAATGTAGGCCACAAAAGGTTCATAAAACAAAGGGGTTTCCTTAATCTGATGATCGTTCAGCGGGGTCGCTAAAAGGCCGCAATCGAGCTGTTCTTTTTTCAGTTTATCGAGAATGGTATCGGTCTGGTATTCCCAGATCTGGATTTGCACATCGGGGTATTGCTTGGAAAATTCGTTCATGAACCGGGGCAGGATATACGGCGCCAGGGTAGGTATTACGCCTACTTTGAGCAATCCGTTTACATTGCTGTTCTGCGCGCTTACAATCTCTTTGATCTTATCGTTTTCGAAGAGTACTGCACGTGCTTGTTCTATGATTACTTTACCAATTTCGGTAGCCAATACGGGTTGTTTGCTGCGATCGAAGAGCTTTACACCCAGTTCTTCTTCCAGCTTATGGATCTGCATGCTCAGGGTAGGCTGGGTCACGAAACACTTTTCTGCAGCGGCAACAAAACTGCCGTGCGTATCTACCGCTACAACATATTCAAGTTGAGTTAGCGTCATTTGTTTGGGAGGATGTTAGTGGTAATGCAAAATAGAGAAAATTTATCAGAATCAGGAAGATATAGCCTATTGGCTGGTTATTTAACATCATATAAAATAGAAGGGCTAACTTTGCGGCTTCATTTACGTTATGGGCAAACCATCATACCCCGAAATAGATACCGTAAACCGTAAGGTAACCGTGCCTGCAGACGTACAGGTGGCGATGGAAAACTTTCCCGGATTGCCGGCGTTTTACCTTACCTATTCCTTCTCATGCCAGCGGGAGTATCTCGAATATGTGCTGGAGGCGAAAAAGCCGGAAACCCGTAAAAACAGGATCGATAAACTGATGGTTTTGCTGCTGGACGAAATGGAGAAAAAACAAAAGAAATGAGTAATGTATTTATGGAGCGCATCCAAGATTGGGTGGGGCAAACGATTACCGAAAGCCGCTCTCCGGCAGGCAACTGGCTGGGTTTTGTGCTTAAAGAAATAGCGGTAGGTGAAGTGACACTGGAATTTACCGTGCGTCACGAAATGATTAATCCCTTGGGTACGCTGCATGGCGGTATTATGTCTACCATGATTGATGAAACGATGGGTTGGGCCGTGCACAGCCTCGGATTGCCGGTTTTGTACACTACGGTAAACCTCCAGGTAGATTTTTTGTATGGCGCCAAAGAGGGCGAAACCGTTACTGCCAAAGCCAAAGTGGTACGCCAGGGCAAAAAGATTGCCAATGTATCTTGTGAAGTTTTCGGCGAAAATGTAAGTTTGCTGGCCCGTGGCTCCAGTAACCTGGTTTCTACAGGTATAGAAGTTAAATACTAGTTGAATACATGCTGAACAACAAAAAAGTAGTGGTGGTATTGCCCGCCTACAACGCGTCGCTTACACTGGAACGTACCTACAAGGAAATTCCTTTCCATATTGTGGATGAGGTAGTGCTGGTAGATGACCATAGTAAGGATGATACGGCAGAAGTAGGACGAAAGCTGGGCATCCGTCATGTCATCAGGCATGAAAAGAACAAGGGTTACGGTGGTAATCAGAAATCCTGCTATACGAAAGCGCTCGAACTGGGTGCCGATATTGTAGTGATGCTGCACCCCGATTACCAGTATACGCCAAAGCTGATTCCCGCCATGAGCGAGATTCTGGCCAGCGAGGTATACCCGGTAGTAATGGGTTCCCGCATATTGGGCGGCGGCGCACTGCGTGGTGGTATGCCTTTGTATAAATACTTCTTTAACCGTTGCCTTACCTTATTCCAGAACATTCTGCTGGGTCAAAAGTTGAGCGAATACCACACGGGCTACCGTGCATTCTCCGGCGAAGTGCTGCGCAATATCAACTTCATGGCTTGCGACGACGATTTTGTTTTTGATAATGAAATGCTGTCGCAGATTTTTATGAAAGGCTATGAGATTGCAGAAGTAACCTGCCCCACCAAGTATTTTGAAGAAGCCTCGAGCATCAATTTCCGCCGCAGTGCCAAGTATGGCCTGGGTGTATTAAGAGTGTCTATCGTACACCGCTTATGCAAATGGGGATTGATGAAGAGTAAATTGTATGCATAGTTGCAGCTGCAACTTTAAGATAAAGAGAAAGCCTCATCGAAAGATGGGGCTTTTGTACGTTTAGCCCGGGCTGCCAGGCCCGATCTTTTATACGGAGCGGGCAATGCATTACTTACCAATCTAAATACCTGGAAATGTTGCATTAGGATAGAAAAATGTCTGAAAGGGGTTCTTTTTGTTAATTGTGTTATATGTTTTCATATGCAATATAAGGGTTGCGTGCAGGGTTGGTAGATATATTGTATTGATATTGTATGATTTATGCCAATTTTTATTTGCTCATGCCCGATGGTGGCATATAGGTGATGTATAGTTTTAAATAATATAAAAATGTCTTTTGGGGTGAAAAAATGTCTGAAAGGGGTAAAGCAGGGGGGAGGGGCCGGGTAATTTTGCATATACAAATGCTGGATGGTTTTCAGCATTTATAACTACCAGCTATGCAATCGATAACAGTAAATAATCCCGGAAGAAAAAGAACCTTAATTGTATTTGCCCTCCTTATGTTGCTGGCGGGTTATGCCCAGGCGCAACTTAATGTAACCGTTTCCGGTGTCAATGCCATTTGTGCTGCCGATGCCAGTATAAAAGCCAGCACAACAGGTGGTACCGCACCTTATACCTTCACCTTGCTCGATGCTTCCAATGTGGTGGTAAAACCAGCACAAACCGATAGCTTGTTTACCAACCTGGCTCCTGGCACCTATAAAGTGGCTGTGCTGGATGCGGTAAACACGGTAACACCGGTCGTTTCTGCTACCAAAGCAGTAACCTCTGCTTATGTGCCTATGTCGGTTTCATCTGCGCAGGGCAGTACATCTCCGCTGGCTTATTCCTGCACACCCGGTACCAATGCCGGTTCGTTTTACATTTCTTATACCGGCGGTACTGCGCCTTATACGATAGATGTGCAAGCCGGCACCACCATTCCGGCACCAATTGTAACGAACAACCGTGCTGCTAATATCACCGGGCTGGCCAGTGGTACTTACCGGGTATCGGTTACCGATGCCTGCGGCAACCAGGTAAGTACCAATACGGTGAGTTTGTATGGCGTGGCTTCTGTTTACCCGGCAGCTATTTTAAATATGGTGAACAGTGTTTCATTCTATACCCAGGCATCGGTAGGCACTTGCGGGCCCAGGGCCATGCTCAGCACACCCAACGGCGCTGGTATCATTAAATGGCTGATGGAATACCCTACCGGGTCTGGCAATTATACCGATACGGCAACCAATGGTACCTTTCAACAACTGCCTTACTATAACCCCTCCTCATTGCAGGGCAAATCATATACGCTTTATGTACAGCATCCCTGCACCGGTGTGTGGGAGAGCAAAGCAGTTGCGTTGCCCAATTTCAGCAATTTGTTTACACCCGGCATAGATGGCAATAGTAATCTTTATGTAAACAATAACTGCGACTCGATTATTCCCAGGATACAACCCAATTTTTTTGGTAGTAGCGCCGAGGCTGTTAAGTTTTATTGTTACCCGGTAAGGCTTACCATTACCGATTCTGTGAATGCTGCGGTTAAGGTATTAGACACGTTGATATCGGCGATAGGCGGCGGAACCTATTATGATAGTTATGCCGTTCCTGCATCTGGAGTGTATTGGGTTATTTTAACAGATGCGCAAGGGAGTGTGTATCGCAAAACCGTAAAAGTGGTGGCGAGTGCCCCCCGGAAAATAAGCGTTGGCGCAGCAAACATTACGGGTTGTGATGCATCCAATGCCAGTCTTTATGCATATGGCATTGCACCGGGCAATGTTTTTCCGGTTACTATTAACCTGATAAGCGCACCGGGGGTAACAGACCTTTCGGCCTACCCGCCGGTGGTGGTTAATTCAACTACTGCTACCAACCAGGTTATTTATTTATGGAATAATTTACCGGCAGCCAATGGCACAGCAAAATTTGAAGTGGTATGGAGCTGCAGAAAAGATACTTCTAGCGTAGCGATAAGTAAATTCAGGTATACTTCGGCTAAGCTCGATAGCACATCGCTGCGGATTGGTGCTGCTGGTTGCTCCGGCGGAAAAGCCGATATAATGGTTAATGCCCACCTGGTAGATACATCGGGTAATGTGACGGTATTGCGCTCGAACAATGCAGGTAGTTATACAATGCTGATGCGGATTTTACCCAATCAGCAAACTGCTTACCTGAATGGAACGCCTAACCAAATGGTGTTTACCAATCTTACGCCAGGTACTTATAAAATAGGTATTGCGCCTAATATTGAATCTTTTAACACGTATTCAGGTCCTGTTGACTGCCCGTATTGGGATACGCTTACGGTGGTGGTGCCCGATTTTAAAGCACCCGTAATTGATGCCAATAAAACCTATGGTATGGTGTGTATCGGAGAAACCGGTAATGGTAAATTACTGGTTACGGTAAAAGGTTACCCTCCGTTTTTATACCGTATTAAACCTTCGGTTTCCGGCACTTATGGCGCATACCAGTCGGCCAACCTGTTTACGGGTCTGGATGCGGGTAGTTATGATGTGCAGGTTCAGGATGGTTGTAATGCGGTAACCACACAAACGGTATCGGTACAAAGCGCCGGGTCTGCAGCTTTTATAACCGTAACGGGAGCACCTGGCAATATGGCTCCTGTAAATGGCAAAGTGACCCTCAGCTTTACAGCTATTGGCGGGTATAGCAATGTGGTGTGGACCAAACCCGATGGCACTATTGTAAATGGTGCAGATCTTTCCCTGGCTGTTTTTCAGCGTACAGATACTGGTTTGTACAAAGTTAGTGCGGTATCGGACCTGGGTTGTTTGTTAACCACTTCGGTAAAGATTGGTTATGGTAATATAGCATTGCCTTTGACCCTGGTTTCTTTTGGTGGCGAGAGGAGTGATGCGAACGATGTACTGCGCTGGGTTGCAGCCAACGAAGTGCAGAGCGATTATTTTGTGGTAGAGTATGCCAGCGATGCCAAGCGTTTTGCCGCAATAAGCACCGTTAACAATACTGGTACAGATGCATCTGCACAGCATTATGAGTTTACCCATACTGGTGTAACAGGCGCGGCCTGGTACAGACTTAAGATGGTAGATAAGGATGGTACTTATGCTTACAGCAAAGTAATTAAGCTGGATGGGGCTGGTGGCTGCGATGGCAATGGTTTTACGATAAACGAGGTATACCCGGTACCGTTCAGAGAAACCTTGAATGTGGGTTATTGCCTGGGTGTTGCAACCGAAATGACGGTGAGACTGTTTAATATTCAGGGTATGGAAGTGTTTCGTACCCGCATGTTCCTGGAAAAAGGACAAGGCGTAATGCAACTTAACCTGCCATCGAATTTACCGGGTGGTGCTTATGTGCTGGACTTTACCAGCCACGAGGGTACCCGGCAGATGGTTAAGATTATGAAATAAAGCCCTGGGATTATATAAAAAGCTCCTGCATGCCAATGGTACGCAGGAGCTTTTTTGTTTACTAAAATCTTCAAAGCTGACAGGTAATGAAGATGTACTCTTTATTGGTAATCTTACATCTTCTCTACCTTATCCAGCCACTGCTTAATCACTTTTTGCAATGCAGGCGCTTTGACATTTACATCCTCCATATCGCTGAACCGGGCCATTCTGCGGCCATCGGCATAGTCGCCTTCGAGCAGGCCGGCTGTATCTTTAATCACCGCACCAGTAGGGAAAACCAGCAATATATTGCCCCGGTGCAGGTTCATTACCACAATATCGCGTTTGTATTCTTTAGGGTCAAAGGGTTTCATTTCGCCGGTGTAATAGAAGCTGGGCGAGTTCCATTTAATCTCTTCGCCAATGATGGGATCGGTGGCGAGAATGATTTGCCGCAGCGCTTCAATCGTTTCTGCTATGGCAGGTTCCAGCTTTTGGATATGATCGGTAACGGCTTCGGACCCGGTAAGTTTTTTGGCTTTTGGCATAAGCGACGATGGTTTAAGGATAACTAAGCTACAAAGAGTAGTGCAAATTTGTATGCTTATTGGGCAACTGGTGAAAGATCGAAAGTGGTTTCAAAGGTCTGTCGAAGCCCCTCATTGGTGAAGTGGTTGATTCCCAGCACTACCGCAGGCGCAAGCAGCCATGTGCTGGGAAGTCCTATCCATAATAGTGTGTGATTATGTTCTTTTATTACCTGGCCTATGAGCAAGAATCCCACTAGAATACATACAACGAATAAAATGGAAAAAGTAGTATTGGGTATTAAGCTGCATTTTATAATTGTTCCGTTTGAGCCATCTGCACTAAACTGCCCTTTGATAAAAGTACTGCCGTTTTTTACACCTAATTGCATTTTCGGTTTAATGGTGAACTGATTCGAACCTGTAAAAGAGCCTGCCATATTTACAGAAAAATTAAAGCCTCGGTTTTGCTCAAATAAAAGCTGCATATCGGCTTTAAGTTGCTCAACAGATTTAGTGGAAAAATATTCCATGTACTGAGTTCTTAAAGGACGAGGTAAAAATTTCATTGAATTTTGATGATTGTTAGTTCTTAAAGTTCCGAAAATTCCATTTTACCAGCTGCTACCCGCGCCACCGCCGCCGGATGAGCCACCGCCCCAGCTACTACTGCTTGAGGAAGATGATGATGACGAAGAAGAGGACGATGAAGATGAACTGCTGATTTTAGGAATGGTAAAAGGAATATCCTGCTTGTAGGCGCAGGAATAGCATTTGTAATGGTCTATGCCACGGCCCTGGCTGTACTCCGTAGCCCGTTGTATAATCTCGTGGTTGTACAGCTTATAGGTTTTGTGTTGGCACCCCGGACAGTAACTTACTGCCGAGCTTACGTTGTCGTAATCGAAGATGAGCGTGGCCTCGCAGGCAAAGCAATGCCATACATCGTAATCTATAGCGGCCAGTTTTTCTTCCTGCTCCTGGTAGCTTTTGAGAAATGCTTTTTCAGATTTACTATCCAGCCGTTTCATGTCTTTGTGGCAATGCGGGCAGGCATAAGCATCGTGCCGCAGGTGCTCCATGCGGGTTTTCAGTTTTTTAGACCGGCCGCGCAGCAAGGGAAACATCCACGAGCTTATCTTGTATTGGTCTTGCAGAATGCTGAACAGGTTGTATTGCAGGCTACGGTTATCGGCAGGGATTGCTTGCAATGTTTTGCGCCGGATGGAGCCAAAGCGCAGGTTAAGCCAGATGGCAAACCAGAGGTACAGCAGGCCAACGAGCAGCAGCCAGAGCGGCAGCTTATACTCCAGCCGCAACATAGCCGCAGCAATGGGGACGAGCAGTATCACTGCAGCATAGCTCCATTTGAGCATACCTCCTGTTGAGAATATCTGCGTATTGTAGTAATGTGGTCGCTTATACAATGGATTGCCACCTTTGAAAAGCCACAGCAGGCTAATAACGCAAAAGGCAGCATAGCCCAGCATAATCAACAGATGATCGAAAAGCAGCCCTGCAATGCGCGAAACTGATATGCGCTTGGCTGGTACCGTATTGGTCTCTGGCTGGTGACTGTAAGCCGGTGCAATATCTGCAGGGTATTCGGCCACAGGCTCACCAACAACTGCTGCTTCCTCGCCGGGATCTGCAATGGTTGGCTCCTCTGCTATGGCAGGTGCATCTGTTGCTAAAGCGGCAATGCTGGTATCGCTTAGTTCATCAGCAGCAGTGGCATTGTAATCGGCAGCGGTCTCCCAACTCCTGCCTGCAAATAGGTTTTCAAGGGCGGTAACTCCGGCAATAAGGCCGTTGTCGTAATCGCCTTGCTTAAAATAGGGCAGCATTTTTTCTTCCTGGATGCGCTTGCAGGTAATATCGGGCAGGTCGCCTTCTATGCCATAACCGGTTTCAAACTCAATACGGCGCTGGTCTTTGACCAGTAATATCAGCAGGCCATTGTCCGTAGCTTTCTTACCCACGCCCCATAACTTAAACAGGTCGTGTGCAAAATCTTTGGGCGACAAATCATCAATGCTTTTGAGCAATACTACTGCGGTCTGTACTTTATCCTCATTGTCCAGCTGCTGGAGTTTGCTGTTCAATTCCTGCACTGTTGATTGCCCAATAATGCCATCGGGATTGCTAACATAGCCGCCTCCGTTTTGTTTGGGGTCGGGCACGGCGGCCAGCGCACGGTCTTTGCGCGTAGTATCCGATGTGCAGGCTGTAATCAGCAACAGCATCGAAAAAAGTAAGAGCCTTATGGGGCACAAAAAGAGCGACCATGACTTTTTATTCATAGATAGGGCCGGTATTTGGGGCAAAAATTAAACAATAAAAGAACACTTGCCATGTTCTGTGTATGTTTTTACACAAATGGCAGCTAAATATGCGATGGCTGTGGAATGAAAACGGTTAGCGGTGGTGGGATTTATTTCACGATCACGGTACCTACTTTACCCACCAGTTCCTTTTCCATTTTTTTGAGCTCCAGGTGGGCTTTCATGTGTAGAATAAGTTCCTGCTCGTCGGTAAGGTTTTGAATGGCCTGGTAGTTTTCGTCGATCATTTTTTTGATCTTCTTGAGCTGGAAATAGGCAAGGGCGCTTTCGTGGGCGCGGGCTCGGTCATCACCAAGGAAGTGCCTGAAGGGCTTCTGGGGCTTGGCCGCGCGCGCCAGGTCAATATCGTCAGAAGAAAGAAATAGGCGGAGGCTGCATCCGGCGACGACGCGCCGC
>JAVBJN010000084.1:0-3920 GCA_031546985.1 Chitinophagaceae bacterium | reverse complement strand
ATAATGCGTATGTCTACCTTGCGGGTTTGGGTATCGCCCACTTTGGTAAAAGTCTGGCTTTCGAGCACCCGCAGGAGCTTGGCTTGCAGTTCAATGGGCATTTCGCCAATTTCATCCAGGAATAGGGTGCCTTTGTCTGCCGCTTCAATCAATCCCTTTTTGTCTTTCGAGGCGCCGGTAAAGGAGCCTGCCAGGTGACCAAACAGCTCGCTTTCAAGAATATCTTTACTTAATGCGCTACAGTTGATGGCAATAAAGGGCTGGTGCCGGCGGGGGCTGCTGTAGTGAATGGCTTGCGCAAATACTTCTTTTCCGGTACCCGTTTCGCCGGTGAGCAGTACCGGTGCATCGGTGGTAGCTACTTTCCGGGCCAGGGTTTTGGCAGCGAGCAGTGCCTGCGACTGCCCCATAATGCTTTCCATACCGTATTGTTTGTCCAGTTTGCCCTCGAGTTGCGTTACTTTAAATTGTAAAGCGGCTTTTTCGCAGGCTTTCTGGAGCAAGGGCAATAATTGGTGCTGGTGATCGCCTTTGGACAAATAATCGAAGGCCCCCGACTTAATGGCCCGCACCCCATCCTGGATATTGCCGTAGGCGGTGAGCACAATTACTTCGGTATCAGGATATTGCTGTTTAAGCTGGGCCGAAAAGTCTACCCCGTTACCGTCTGGGAGTTTAACATCGCAGATCACCGCGTGAAAAGCATGGTTTTTAAGCAGTTCCGAGGCTGTTTTAAGGCGTTCGGCCTCTTTTACAAGGTATCCTTCTACGGTAAGGTAGCGGGCAGTAAGCTGCCGGAGATTGGTTTCGTCGTCGATGAGTAAAATATGGTAGGCCAAGGGGGTAAAATTGCAGTAAAGCGTAAAGTTATGCGCAATCGGTCATCCTGATGTGTATAAACATACTTTTTTTATTCATGCCTATTTGATTTTAGAAAAATTATTTATAAACTTACGGATGAAATTCTTTCGCAATTTCTTAACAAAAATTGATTGCCTTGAAAAAAGTTCTACTATCCCTGTTATTATCGGTGCCCGTGTTTGCTTCAGAGTCGTTCGGACAGGTCTTTAAAGAGGTAAATAATAACAACCACCACGAGTTTGGCGTTTTTATCGGTACGGCCAATTATAGAGGAGATCTGCAGAAACAGTTTTTCCCGAATTATGGCTATAAACCCGTGTATGGTTTGTTGTATAAATACTTCATGAATCCCTTTCTGGGCGTGCGTGCCGGTTTGTCTTACACCAACCTCACCGCGGCAGACAGCCTGAGTGGCGTTAAAGCACAGGAGCAACGAAACCTGAGATTCAGTACCTCGGTACTGGAAACGCATGTAGGACTTGAGCTGAACCTGCTGCCGGTATCGCTGGAAAATATGAAAGTATCGCCATATGTATTTGGTGGTATCTCTGTGTTTTATGCCAATGCGTATACCGATACAGCTTACGGACAAGGAAAAGTTTTCCTGCGCCCTTTGAATACCGAAGGACAGGCATTGCCTAACTATCCCGACCGTAAACCTTATAGCCTGGTAAACTTTGCTGTGCCGTTTGGTGGTGGTATGAAGGCTTTTGTGGGCAACAAGGTTATGTTTGGCCTGGAACTGGGGCTGCGTTATACCAGCACCGATTACCTGGATGATGTGAGCAAGACCTATGTAAACATGGATACTCTGTTCCGTTACCGTGGCAAACAATCTGTTGATTACTCTTTCCGTGGCGATGAAGTTAAAGGATGGGATGGCAACAACCCCGATTACAAACACCAGAGAGGTTCTGTTAAAGGAAATGACTGGTACTGGTTCGGTGGTATCTCTGTAACCATTTACCTGGATGCTATGGGCAATACCAAACCTTACATGAATACGAAATGTGCTACCAAACGCCGGGTTAACCCATTGGCGTTCTAAAGTATCGAAAGTCTATACAAAAAGCCTCCCCGCAATATTGTGGGGAGGCTTTTTTATTAACCGTAACATAGTCATACCTGCAACATCCTCTTCCGAACCGTTATTCGGTAGGTGCCTTGGTCTACTGTGGCTTCTGCTTTAGTTTAAGTATAATCTAAGCTGCCTGTATAAACTTCTCCAGCGCCTTTACGATTTGCTTAGCGCCATTGCCATACAGCATGTTCTGGTGATTGGCATCTATGGGGATGTAGCTGCAATTGTGAATGAGGTGAGCCGCCATCTGTGCGTTACCAGGCGGCAGCAAAGGCGCATCAAGGGTGTAGGGCTGCAAAGCATTGAGCAATACAGCAGGTTGGGTGGTTTTGGGTATCAGCTCCAGCCAGGGCACTTCCAGCAGCTTTTTACCTGCCTCGAGTATATGCACGGGGCTGCTTACCGGAGTCACACTGCCATCGGGGTTGGTTTGCACATCGGCCTGGTAGTAACTCAGCATCTGATCGTCCCAGAAGGTCGTATAGGCGGCTTCGCGGATATGGCTGAGGTAATCTTCAAAAGAAGGAAAGGTCTTGCCCAGGCGGCTAAAAGTGGGCAACATCATGGCCTGTGCATTTTCGTGGAGTTGCGCTGCACCATCCATCAGCACCATGTGAGAAACCCGCTCGGGATAGTGCGCTGCAATGTAAAAGGTAAGAAAGGCACCGTAAGAGTGGCCGCCCAGCATTACCTGGTCTATATGCATCTGGTCGAGCAGGGCAATAATGTCGCGGGCCTGTTCTGCTATGCTGTAGCCCGTTTCTGGTTTATCGCTCTGGCCCCTGCCACGCAGGTCTACCGTAATAATGGTGGCTATTTTGTCCAATCCTGCTGCAATAAGTCCGTCAAAAGCGTGCGCGTTGGCCGAGAGGCCGTGCAGCAGTAATAAAACCGGGCCTTCTCCGCTAAAAGTGAGATAGTGGAATGTAAGCCCGTTGAGGGTGGTAAACGCGTCTTCGTATCTCTGCTTCATAGTCGTGCGTATTTCTATCTTTAAGTTACAACATATATTCGTTTTGTAGATGTTTAAAATGAAATGCCTGATGTGTGATCTCCGATCGCTGATTATGAGACCTGCCAGGTGCGTAGCTCCTGTCAGGTCTGGGTGTTAAGGATAACAGACTTATTATTTAACCAAAGACACGAGAAAAAGTCCATAAAATTGATCTGCGCCTGCCTGAGTAATTGTTCTCGTTGGCCCTTCGAGGCTTCGACAAAGCCTGTAGTGGCGGGGCAAGCTCTGGCAGGTCTTTACTCGCGTCTTTTCACCTTTCACTTTTTACCTCTGCCACAAAAAAATCCCCCTGGCATTACCAGAGGGACTTCATTAATTATTGTAACCTAAACTTACAGATCGAACTTGATGCCTTGTGCCAGTGGCAGGGAAGTGCTCCAGTTGATGGTATTGGTCTGGCGACGCATATAGTTTCTCCAGGCATCGGAACCACTTTCGCGGCCGCCACCGGTTTCTTTTTCGCCACCAAACGCACCACCGATCTCAGCGCCGCTGGTACCAATGTTTACGTTGGCAATACCGCAGTCGCTGCCCACCTGGCTCAGGAACTGCTCTGCCTCACGCATATTAAGCGTCATGATAGAGCTGCTCAGACCTTGTGGTACACCGTTTTGCAGGGCAATAGCTTCGTCCAGGGTTTTGTACTTCATGATGTACAAGATAGGCGCAAAGGTTTCGTGCTGCACGATAGGCATATCGTTGGTAGCTTCGATGATACAAGGTTTAACGTAACAACCGCTTTCGTAACCTTTACCTTTGAGCACACCACCGTCTACCACCATTTTACCGCCCTGGGCCTTAGCTTCGGAGATAGAGTGGAGGTAAGCATTTACCGCATCCACATCGATCAACGGACCTACGTGGTTTTTGCTGTCCAGCGGATCGCCGATTTTCAGCTGGCCATATGCTTTGGTGAGGCGTTTTTTAAACGCGTCGTATTGCGATTCGTGTATGATGAGGCGG
>JAVBJN010000066.1:0-62358 GCA_031546985.1 Chitinophagaceae bacterium | reverse complement strand
CGCTACGCACCGCGATCTGCAAAAAGAAAGTAAAACCGGGGTTTTCCGCGAAGACCTCTACTTCCGGCTGTCGGTGATGGAAATACACCTGCCTTCGCTCAACGAAAGGCGCGAAGACATCCCCGCCCTGGCCCAGCATTACCTCAATAGCTTTAACAGCAAACTCAATAAAAACATTACCGGTATAAGTCCGGCTTGTATGGATGCCCTTACCCAGCACCACTGGCGGGGCAATATCCGCGAGCTGCGCAATGTGGTAGAGCGGGCCATGATCCTTTGCGATACCGACCTGCTCGATAAAAATAACCTGCCCTACGATTTTCAGGAATCTGCAGCACCGGTCGATAACCATACAGCTACCCTGGCAGAGATAGAACAGCAACACATCCTACGCATCCTGCACCTTGCCAAAGGCAACAAAACCGAAGCAGCCCGGTTGCTCGATATTGGCCTGGCTACCCTGTACCGCAAACTGGAACAGTACGGCATGCATTAACCTTATTCATCTTCTCGTTTTGATAAAACGGCTTCTCATTTTGAGAAGCCGTTTCTGTTTTTATCCCTTCCGAAAAGTCAGCAACAAAACACAACATGCTGGTTAACAATACATTAAAAAAAAATTAGCAACATTTCGCGTCCGCGGCACTCCGTTTGGCATCAGGCAGGTGTAAACAACTTACCATCATGCGCACCAAAGATCACTCGCCACCACTTGCTGTCATCTAAATAAGCTAAACCCATTTGATGACAAGATTTAAGAACCTTAAGATGATTTATCCTTCAGAAGTTAAAACACTGCTTTTAGAAAACCTGCCTGAGCTGAACCCCGATCTGGAAAATTGCCAGGCACCGGAGAAACAGGTGTACCAAACCCTGCAATGCCTGCTTACTTACACCGGCAAAATGGCTACGGCCTGCTACGTTAAAAAAGTAACCCAGTGCATGCAACTGGCCGATCGCCTGTACCAGCAGGGCAACCACCAGGTGCGCCTGGCCGTAGAAAACGTTTTCGTGTTTGGGCTGGACCGCATTATCAACTGTGGCAGCCGCAATCAAACCCGCCTGCTGCACGCATTGGTGCCCATCACCTTGTACACCATTTATGTAAACCAACACATGAAACCCGGCATCTGATTGCCGGAACCCTGATTATGATGACCATTCTATTACTCCTCAGCGGACTTACCGGTTTCTGGCTTTGCGCCAAGGCGGTAGACGCATTTGACAAACTGTAAACCTATCCGTTATGATGATCGCATTGTTCGCACTATCCATCGCTGTATTTGTATACATGCTGTACGTGCTGGTAAAACCCGAAAAATTTTAGACTCTTTAACCCAAGTTTTCAATGAATACCGAAATAACAGGCGTTATCGTCACTTTTCTCCTTACCCTGCTCCTGGCCTGGCCCCTGGGCAACTACATAGCCAGGGTATTTAATGGTGAGCGCACCTTTACCGACTTTCTGCGGCCTGTAGAAAGACTGTTCTTTAAACTATCCGGCATTGATGCTACCCAGCCCATGACCTGGAAACAAAACCTCAAAGCCCTGTTGTCTATCAACATGGTTTGGTTTGTGTATGGTTTCCTGGTTTTAATCTTCCAGGATAAACTGCCGCTCAACCCGGATGGCAACGGCGCGCAATCGCCCGATCTGGCATTTAACACCATCATCAGCTTTGTAGTCAATTGCAACCTGCAACACTACTCCGGCGAATCGGGGGTAACCTATTTCACCCAGCATTTTGTGGTTATGTTTCTCCAGTTTGTAAGCGCCGCCACCGGCATTGCCGCGTTGATAATACTCATACAGGCTTTCCGCGAAAAAACCACCCAACACCTGGGCAATTTCTGGCGTTATTTCGTACTCAGCATTACCCGGGTGTTGTTGCCACTTTCCGTCATTGTAGCATTAATCCTTGCTTTTAACGGCACACCAGCCAGTTACGCAGGCAAAGACACCGTTGTAACCATACAGGGCGATACCGTGCAGGTAAGCCGTGGCCCCGCGGCGCAAATGATAGCCATCAAGCACCTGGGTACCAATGGTGGCGGCTGGTTTGGCGCCAACTCGGCACACCCGCTCGAGAACCCCAACTATGCCACTTATATCACCGAAATGATCGCGCAAACGCTTATACCCGTTGCCCTGATCTTCGCTTTCGGGATTATGCTGCGCAGAAGAAAAATGGCCCTCACCATATTCGGGGTTATGACCATAGGCATGTTGCTCCTGCTCATTCCTACCATGCAAACCGAACTGGCAGGCAACCCGCTGTTCCAGAAAATGGGACTCGCCGCATCCGGTGCTATGGAAGGCAAGGAAGTACGCTTTGGTACCGCTGGCAGTGCTTACTGGAGTGTAATTACGACCATCATATCTACAGGTTCTGTCAATGCCATGCACGACAGCGCCATGCCGCTCACCGGTCTTACCACCATGCTGGGGATGATGACCAACAGCTTTTACGGTGGTTGCGGTGTAGGCTTGCTCAACTACTTTATCTTCCTCATCATAGCCGTATTTATATCGGGCTTAATGGTAGGCCGCACGCCAGAGTTTATGGGCCATAAAGTAGAAGCCCGGGAAATGAAAATTGCCGCCATTATCGCGTTGCTGCATCCGTTCCTGATACTGGCAGGCACCGCGCTTTCGGCATACCTTATTACCCACCATCCCAATACGGGTTGGGCTGTAGCGCCATCTGCATGGCTCAACAATCCGGGCTACCATGGCTTTAGTGAGATGCTGTATGAGTACACTTCCGCCGCTGCCAACAATGGCTCTGGCTTTGAAGGACTGGCCGATAACAATGTGTTCTGGAATGTAAGCACCGGCATCGTATTGCTGCTGGGCCGTTTCCTGCCCATCATTGGTCCGCTGGCTATTGCGGGTATCATGGCGCAGAAAAAACATATTCCCGAATCGTCGGGCACACTGCAAACTGATACACCCACTTTTGGCTTTATGACACTGGCCGTAATTGTCATCATTGCCGCGCTGGCCTTTTTCCCGGCGCTTACCCTCGGCCCTTTGTCAGAATACTTTACGCTCCTGCACTAATCCATTATCATGAAAACCGCACAAGCCCATAGCTTATTTCAGAAACAACAACTGCTGCCCGCAGTTAAGGCTTCTTTCATAAAACTGAACCCGGCCCTGCTCATTAAGAATCCGGTGATGTTTACCGTAGAGATCGGCACTTTTATTATGCTGCTGGTTACCCTCTACAGTTACTTTCGCCAGAGCGATGCATTGGGGTCTTTTACCTACAACCTGCTGGTGTTTATCATCCTGCTGCTTACGGTGCTGTTTGCCAACTTTGCCGAAGCCATAGCCGAAGCAAGGGGTAAAGCACAAGCCGAGAGCCTGCGCAAAACCCGCCAGGATACACCTGCCCGCAAAATCTCGCTTATAGGCGAGATCTTTATGGATGAGGAAACCATTGTTCCATCCGCACAATTGCAAAAAGGCGATGTATTTGTATGCGATGCGGGCGACCTCATTCCTGCCGATGGCGAAATCATAGCAGGTCTGGCCAGTATCGACGAATCGGCCATTACCGGTGAGAGCGCTCCCGTGATCCGCGAAGCAGGTGGCGACAAATCATCTGTTGTTGGTGGTACCAAAGTACTCTCCGATCACATCAAAGTAAGGGTAACTGCCGCTCCCGGCGAGTCTTTTCTCGATAAGATGATTGCCCTTGTAGAAGGCGCCAGCCGTCAGAAAACGCCCAACGAGATCGCGCTCACCATTCTGCTCGCCAGTTTTACCCTGGTGTTTATCATTGTGTGTGTTACGCTCAAACCCTTTGCCGATTATGCCCATGCTCCGGTAACTATTGCCGCGTTCATCTCTTTGTTTGTATGCCTTATACCTACTACCATTGGTGGTTTGCTCAGTGCCATAGGCATTGCTGGTATGGACCGCGCATTAAGGGCCAATGTAATTACCAAAAGCGGTAAAGCCGTAGAAACAGCGGGCGATATAGACACACTGCTCCTGGATAAAACCGGCACCATTACCATTGGCAACAGAAAAGCTACGCACTTCTGGCCCGCCAAAGGCGTTGAGATGCAACATTTCGTAGACACCTGCGCCCTGGCTTCTATGGCCGACGAAACACCGGAGGGTAAATCCATTATTGAACTGGCCGGACCCGACAGCGTTAAAAAACTCTCGATCGAAGGTGCAGAGCTGATCAAATTCAGTGCAGAAACCCGCAGTAGCGGAGTTAAATGGCCTGGCAATAAAACCATCCGCAAAGGTGCTTTTGATGCCATCCGCGACAAAAGCGAAAAAGCCGGAAACCCTTTCCCCAGTGAAGTGGCAGACCGTGTAAAAACCATTGCGTCCAATGGTGGTACACCGCTGGTGGTGGCCGAAAACGAAAAAGTGATAGGTGTTATCGAACTGCAGGACATTATTAAACCCGGCATCAGCGAGCGGTTCGAAAGACTGCGCAAAATGGGGGTTAAAACCGTAATGGTTACCGGCGACAACCCGCTTACCGCCAAGTTTATAGCCGAGAAAGCAGGTGTAGATGATTTTATTGCCGAGGCCAAGCCAGAAGATAAAATGCGCTACATCCGCGAAGAGCAAGCCCTGGGCAAACTGGTAGCCATGATGGGTGATGGTACCAACGATGCGCCTGCACTGGCCCAGGCCGATGTGGGTGTGGCTATGAACAGTGGCACACAGGCCGCAAAAGAAGCAGGCAACATGGTAGACCTCGACAACGACCCTACCAAACTGATCGAGATTGTAGAGATAGGTAAGCAATTACTCATGACCCGTGGCACACTCACCACCTTTTCGATTGCCAATGATGTGGCCAAATATTTCGCCATTGTGCCCGCGCTTTTTGTAACCGCTATTCCGGCGTTGCAACACATGAATATTATGCGCCTGCACAGTCCGGAGACCGCCATTCTTTCGGCAGTGATCTTTAATGCCATCATTATTCCATTACTGATTCCATTAGCGTTGAAGGGCGTAGCGTACAAACCCATTGGTGCCAGTGCCCTGCTGCGCAGAAACCTGTTTATCTATGGCTTTGGCGGGCTCATTGTACCGTTCATTGGTATTAAACTGATAGACCTTTTGATAACACCATTTTTATAAACCTCTTAAACTTCGGGCCTTCGACAGGCTCAGGCACCTTCGGCTTTTTTAGGTGGCTGAGCTTCGGTAACTGAGCCCCGCATGGGCGGGACAGGCATTGTCGAAGTTATCGAATCTCAGCCACTATCAAACTCACTACAAAACTCAAAATCATGAAACAATATCTTTTGCCTGCCGCTCGCCTCACACTGGTTATGCTGGTGCTCACTTGTGTGGTTTACCCGCTGGCCATCACCGCCATCGCAAGGTTTGCGCCCGGACAAGGAAACGGTGAAACCGTGCAACTGAATGGCAAAACCGTAGGCTACAAACTCATAGGCCAGTCGTTTACCTCTGACAATTATTTTAACGGCCGCCCCTCTGCTGTAAACTATAATGCAGCTGGGTCTGGCGGCTCCAACAAAGCAGTATCCAACCCCGATTACCAGCAAACGGTTCAAGACCGCATTGATACTTTCCTGGTACACAACCCGGGTGTAGCCAAAAGTGAAATACCGGTAGAATTACTCACCGCTTCCGGCTCCGGATTGGACCCACACATCAGCCCGGCCGCAGCCCGCATACAGGTAAACCGCATTGCCAAGGCCAGAAACATGGCGCCGCAACAACTGCTTGCGCTGATAGATGCGCATACGCAACAACCGCTGCTGGGTCTTTTAGGCCCTGCTACAGTGAATGTGCTCGAACTCAACATTGCTTTAGACCAACACTAACCCACCATGACAAAACTGTCTATCATATCCGCATTCCTTTTAGCATCAACAGTACCGGCTCTGGCGCAATTCACTATTCCTATATCGGGTGGCGACAGTACCAACAAAGCCACCAACCTTACGATTGAAGGCTACGCCGATGTGTACTTTGCTTACGACATCAATGCGCCCAAAGATGCCAACCGGCCTTATTTTGTATCGGCCTCGCGCCACAATGAGTTTAATATAAACCTCGCTTACCTGAGCCTCAAATTTCAGTCGTCTAGGGTGCGCGCTACTTTTACACCGGGTTTTGGCACCTATATGAATGCCAACTACGCCGCAGAAAAAGTGACCCTCAAAAACATACTGGAAGCCAATGTAGGCGTGCGTTTGTTCAAAAACAAAAACATATGGCTCGATGCAGGTGTAATTGGCTCACCTTACACCAACGAAAGCGCCATTTCGTTTGACCAGATTATGTACACCCGTTCCTTTGCACCGGAATATGTACCCTACTACCTTACCGGGGCTAAACTGAGCATTCCGGTAAAACAGAACCTTAATGTGTACCTCTACCTGCTCAATGGCTGGCAGGTGATCGAAGATGTAAACTCGCCGCTGGCAATGGGCACACAGGTAGAATACCGCCCCGGTAAGCGCTGGCTGTTAAACTGGAACACGTATTACGGCAATGAAAACTCCGCCTCGGCGCCCGATTATTCCAACCGGTTCTTTTCGGATGTGTATGCCGTGTACCAGGCTGGTAAGAAAGTAACATTAGCGGCTTGTGTCTATGGTGGTTTGCAGCAAAAAATGATTCCCGATGGCAAAAGCAACAACACCTGGTGGCAGGCCAATATCAGCAGTAAGATCGTAACCCGCGAAAACCAGTTCGTATCTGCCCGTTTAGAATACTTCAGCGATCCTAAGCAGGTGATGATTAAAACGGTAACCGGCGTACCGGAGTTTCACTGCTACAGCGCTTCGTTGGGCTACAACGTACACATTACTCCACAAGTGATGTTCCGCGCAGAAGCCCGCTATTTTCAATCAAAGGATAATATTTTTTACACTGCAGACGGGCAAACGGCCAACCAAAACCTGATGCTCACCGGAGGACTCACTGCTAAATTTTAACTTAGTCCAACAATACCCACCCTCATCATGAAACAGTTTATTACATCCCTGGCATTTACCCTAAGTTGCACCGCAGCACTGGCGCAGGATACCTTACCCGTCCCTAAAATCCCTTTCGAAGGCATGGATCTGAGCTGGATAAACGGACAAAACCGCCAAACCGATTTTCCGCTTACGCTTAAAGATAAAAAAGGCGAAACCATCATTACCGGCGTGGCTTTTCTCGACGCGTATTACAACTACAATTTCAGCAAGCCCAAAGACAATACCCAAACCATATCCAGCTCCATAGGCCGCACCAATGAGTTTACGGTAAATATGGCCAGCATTGGCTTAGAGAGCAATTACAAAAACATGATTGGCCGCTTGTGGCTGCAGTTTGGGCAAATGGGTTCTATTGTGCAAGACCTGGATGGTACCGTAACACATGGCCGCAACACCAGCATCAGCAACCTCAAATACATTCGCGAAGCCGCGGCGGGTTACCACTTTAACAAATGGTATGGCATTAATGTAGAAATGGGCATATTCATGAGTTACATTGGTTTGGAAAGTTATGTGCTCAACGAAAACTGGTGCTACCAGCGCAGCATGCCCTGCGATTGGACGCCATTTTATTTTACAGGTGCCCGGATACAGGCTTTCCCTACCAAAAAGTTTAAGACAGAGATCTGGTTGCTCAATGGCTGGCAGAGTTACAACAGCTGGAACCAATCGCTTGGTTTTGGTAACTCCAACTACTACCGCCCCAACGAAAACCTGCAACTGGTGGCCAATTTCTACTTGTTTGGCAAAGACTCGCGCAACAGCAACCGTATGCGTTTTCACCACGACAACAGCATTGTGGCCCGCTATTACCACAACAAAGAAAGTAAAGGTATTTCGCAAGCGGCACTCAGCCTTAACAACCACTACGGGTTTCAATCCGGCGATGGTGTAAAACCCAAAGACCAATACTTTGTGGGTACTTCCCTCGCCAACCGGGTATGGTTCTGCAAAAACAAACTGGCGCTCACGCTGCGTGGCGATTATGTAACCAATCCGGGTTTGTACCTGGCTTTTAGTCCATCACCTGTTTCCAACAATGCTTTTAACGACGAACTGATCGCCAACCCTGGTAAAAAACTGCAAATGTTCCAGGGTACCGCCACATTCGATATCATGCCCAACGACTTTGTAACCTTTAGATTGGAGTATGGCTACCGAAGCGCCAATATGCCTTATTTCGCAGGCCCCGGCGGCACTACTTCGCCCGATGGCTGGACCGACACTCAGGTGGGCAACTGGCGCCCCGATCTGCGTAAAACCGAAAACAGGATTACCGTAGCCGCCACATTCCGATTATAAAACCCAGCTCCGTATCTTTCCGGTACGGAGCACTTATACTTTTGCGCTTGGCACAACTGTCACCCACATACCAACCCTCCGGCCCCGATCCCAAACGCGGCACACTCAAGATCTACATAGGCATGAGTGCCGGTGTAGGCAAGACTTACCGCATGCTGCAGGAGGCCCATACCCTGCTCCGCAACGGCATTAACGTTAAGGTCGCCTATATCGAAACCCACGGCCGTACCGAAACAGAAGCTATGCTGCAAGGCCTACCAATGATTGAAAGAAGAGAGGTCTTTTACAAAGGCAAACTATTGCAGGAACTCGATGTACAGGCCATTATGATTCTGCAACCGCATACCGTGGTGGTAGATGAACTGGCCCACTCCAACATACCCGGCAGTAAAAACGAAAAACGCTGGCAGGATGTACTCGACATCGTAAACGCGGGTATTAATGTGATTACTGCCGTCAACATCCAGCACATCGAAAGCATTAACGAAGAGGTAAAGCATATTACAGGCATTGAAGTAACCGAGCGTGTACCCGATAAAATGCTGCAACTCGCCGATGAGGTGGTAAACATTGACCTTACGGCCGGAGAACTCATTACCCGCCTCAAAGAAGGCAAGATTTACGCTGCCGGTAAGATAGAGCAGGCGCTGAGCAATTTTTTTAAGCCCGAGCATATCCTGCAATTGCGGGAGCTGGCGTTAAAAGAAGTAGCCGGGCAGGTAGAGCGTAAAGTAGATTCGGAGATTGTAAAAGAGAAAACCGTGCGCCAGGAGCGTTTCCTGGTGTGCATATCCAGCAATGATACAGTAGCCCGCAAGATCATCCGCAAAACGGCCAGGCTGGCTTCTTACTACAATAGTGTGTGGATGGTGCTGTATGTACAAACCCCTAAAGAAAGTACCGAAAACATTAAGCTCGACAAACAAAGGCACCTTATCAATAACTTTAAACTGGCTACTGAGCTGGGTGCCGAAGTGATACAGGTGCAGCACCCCAATGTGGCCGAAGCCATTACCGAAACCGCCCTGGAGCGCAAAGCCACCACCGTATGCCTGGGCAAGCCGCACATTAACCTGTTCCAGATTGTGCTGCGCACCGGTATATTTCAGAAACTGCTGCGTACCTTGGCTGCGAATGATATAGATCTCATAATTTTATCCTGATGACGATCAAATGGAAATTATACCTGGGCATTGGCATTTTGTTCCTCACCATCGTTTTCCTGGGTGGGCTGGGCGCTTATGCTACCAAACAATCGCTTCGTGCTTCTGAAAACATTCTCAAAGACAACTATGAATCGTTGGAGTATGTGCAGCATATGTTGCTGGCAATAGACGAACATGACTACACTTCATTTAGTCAAAACCTGGCCAGACAAGCTAAAAACGTGACCGAACCCGGCGAATACCTGGTGACCCAGCAACTCGTAAAACATGCTGCCGATACCTCACTCTCCGGCCCGGGCCGCGACCAGCAACTGCGCAGCGATCTCTATGCCATCTGGACGCTGAACAAAAACGCTATTCAGCAAAAACATATTACCGCGGGTAAAACCGGTCAGCAATATTTCCAGGTGATACTGGCGGTAACCTGCCTCATTACCTTGCTCAGCCTTACCTTTCTGCTCAATTTTCCGGGTTATATTGCCAATCCCATTCAAACCCTTACCCAAAGCATCAAACACATTGCCAACCGGCATTACGATACCCGTCTGCCCTTTAACAGCAGCGACGAATTTGGCGAGCTGGCCCGGGCCTTCAACATCATGGCAGAGAAACTCAACGAATTTGAAGGGTCATCTGTACAAAAACTGTTGGTAGAAAAGAAACGGATTACCGCGCTTATCGAAGCCATTGGCGATCCGGTTATCGGGCTGGACGAAAAAGGACAACTACTGTTTCTGAACCAGGCTGCATCGCAGGCGCTGAACATCAATGCAGAGCATCTGCACCGTCCCAACCAGTCACATACCAGCAACGACCTGCTTAAACTGCTGCTGCAACAATTGCAACAACACCCTTCTGAACAAAAGCAACTCAAGATTTTCTTCGACAATAAGGAAACCTATTTCCAGCAGGAGAATATTCCCATCACCATTCAATCGACCGGTGACCTGCAACCGTTGCAAATGGGCTGGTTTATCTGGCTGCGCAATATTACATTGTTTAAGGAACTCGACCTTGCCAAAACCCATTTTATAGCCACCATTTCGCACGAGCTTAAAACGCCTATTGCCGCTTTACAAATGTGCGGGCAGCTGCTTAAAAACCCTAAAGTGGGCCCTTTGAACGAAGAGCAAACCGCGCTGGTGCATACCTTAGACCAGGAAACAGGCCGCTTGCTCAACATTACCAAAGAGCTGCTCGATCTGGCACAGGTAGAATCGGGCAAGATAGACCTGCATGTGGGCAAGGTAGAAGCAGAAAAAATCATCTTATTCGCTGTAGATACGTTACGCTTTACCGCCCAGCAAAAACGGGTAGACCTCACCACGGTTATTGCACCCGGTTTGCCCATGCTCCAGGCCGATGCCGATAAAACCACCTGGGTGCTTACCAATCTCATCAACAACGCCATCCGGTATGCGCCCGAAGGCAGCGCGGTAAAGGTAAAAGCCAGCTTATCCGGATCGCAGATCTACATTGCGGTGCAAGACAGCGGCCCTGGCATTGCCCCAGAGATGCAAAGCAAAATATTTGACCGCTACTTTAGCGGCAGCCAGCAAAAAGGAGGCACCGGGCTTGGCCTCGCTATTGCTAAAGAGTTTATTGAAGCACAGCAAGGTCGCATAGCGCTGGAGAGCGAGCCGAGCAAGGGTACTACGTTTACGATAATATTGCCCGTTCATACAGTATAAAAGGCAGTGTCGCCGTCAATCCTTATTTTAGTGGCATTAAGCCCTATTTAGATTGACCCAGCCATTTACCATATTCCGGCTCGAGCAGCCCCCACGTACGGTTGATGCGGATATACCGCCGCATACGCACGATTTTCAGGAGATCCTTTTTATCGAAAGCGGCAATGCCTACCACCAGATCGATGATGAACAATACACCGTGCCACCGCAGTCGGTACTACTGGTAGTGCAGGGCAAAAAACATGTGTTCCGCCCCGATGCAGATACTACGGGCTGGGTTATCCGGTTTCAGAACGAGTTTATGGAGTTTACCTGCTCCACCCTGTTCTCTTCGTTTATGGAGCTGTCCATTATCCCTTACCAGGATATGCCTGATGAGTTTGCCCATTTGCTGCATCTCGTACAATACACTTCCGATGAGTTTAATGGCCCTAATGCCAATACACAAGCAGTAAGGTTTCTGCTCAATGCCATTATCGCCAAGCTTAAAGATGCCAAACAGCAGTTTGTAACCCACCACCAATCGGCTGGCAACGGGTTTCATTACGATATTTTTAACCAGTTTATGGCGCTGCTGGAGGAGCAGTTTAAAACAGAACAATCGCCAGCTTTCTACGCCGAAAAACTGAATGTAACCACCCGCACACTGGGCGAGATCTGTAAAAAGATATTCAACCAAACCACTTCTGATATTATAGACCGCAGAATCATTATCGAAGCCAAAAGAATGCTGCTCTACAGTGGCCTTTCGGTGCAGCAAATCGGTTACGAACTGGGCTATGAAGACAAATCCTATTTCAGCCGGGTATTTAAACGCCAAACCGGTATGACGCCCAAAGAATACCAGGAGAAACACAAATAGCTATTAACTGATAATGAGTAGCGAGCAGACCTGCAAGTCCTGTCAGGTCCGATCACGTAAAAACTAAATTAAAACCTATGAAAGCAGCCATTCATACCCAATACGGTCCGCCAGAAGTGGTATCGGTCCAGGAAGTAAGCCAACCCGTGCCTAAGGATAATGAAGTGCTTGTTAAAGTGCATGCCAGCACGGTAAACCGCACCGATTGCGGGTTTCGCAGCGCAGAGTATTTTGTAAGCAGGTTTTTCAGTGGTCTTTTTAAACCCAACAATCCTACGCTGGGCAATGAGTTTGCAGGCGTGGTAGCAGCCGTTGGCAAAAGTGTAGAGACCTTTAAAATTGGCGACAAAGTATTTGGCTACAACGACAAGCAATTTGGCGCGCATGCCGAATATATGACCACACCTGCGCAGGAAGCCATAGCCACCATACCGGAAAATATATCTTTCGAAACCGCCGCGGCCATCAGCGAAGGCGCCCATTATGCCCTGTGCGATATTCGTGCAGCAAAAGTGCAGCCGGGTCAAAACGTGCTCGTCAATGGTGCTACTGGTGCTATTGGTTCAGCTGCTGTTCAATTATTGAAGCATTTTGGCGCAAGGGTTACTGTCGTGTGCAATACCCCAAACATAGCGCTGGTACAATCATTAGGTGCCGATGTGGTCGTAGATTATACCCAACAGGATTTTACCCATACCAACGAAAAATTTGATTTCGTTTTTGACGCGGTGGGCAAAAGCGCCTTTACCCGGTGTAAAAAGATACTTAAGCCCAAAGGCATTTATATTTCTACCGAACTGGGTAAGAACGGTGTAAACATACCATTAGCGCTCGTTACACCTTTATTGGGCGGTAAAAAACTGTTATTCCCCATTCCCACTATTAGCCAGGATGATATTCTTTTCCTTGAAGAACTGGTTGCCACCGGACAATTCAAGCCTGTGCTGGACAAGCAATATACTTTAGATCAGATCGTTGAAGCCTACCGCTATGTAGGAACAGGGCAAAAAGTTGGGAATGTAATTATATCGATGCGCTAACTTCGAAAATCAAAGGTCCCTGAGCCTGTCGAAGGGCCATTTGATTTACAATTCACCTACCTTTTACCTTTTCTATGCTTGAACCTGGCAGGAGCTGCGCCCCGCATGGGCGGGACAGGCTTTGTCGAAGGCCACTTTTGACTTTTCACTTTTCACCTCTCACCTGAGCTTCGGTAACTGAGCCTGTCGAAGTTGTCGAAGACCCATTTGCAAAAAAGTACCACACTTTTACATTTTAGTACAACTATTGTATGTACAACTAATTCTACCTTTGCTGTATCAAATTTAAAAACGAAAAAAATGTCTGCAATAGAAACAAAATCCATCTCAATTGATCTGGAACCCTTAAATTGGCGTTACGCTGTAAAAGCTTTTGATGCCGACCGTAAAATTTCTGACGAGCAACTGGACCAGTTGCTGGAAAGTGCCCGTCTGGCGCCTACCGCTTTTGGCCAGCAGCCTTTTAAAATAATTGTGGTGAACACTCCGGCTATCCGCCAGGATCTGATTGCCCATTCTTACGGTCAGGAAAAAGTGGCTTCGGCATCGCATTTGCTGGTATTTGCGGTTGATACTGCTTTGGGAGATGATTCGGTAGACCATTATATGGCTAACGCTTCTAAAACCTGGAATACCACGCTGGAATCGCTCGAAGGTTTTAGCGGAGCAGTAAAAGGCACTTATAATGCACTGGGAGAGCAAGGCCGCATTGCCTGGGCTCAGCAGCAAGCACATATTGCCCTGGGCACCCTGCTTACCGTAGCGGCTTACAATGGCATTGACGCATGTCCAATGACGGGTTTCAGTACAGATAAGTATGATGAAATGCTGGGATTGAAAGAGAAAAACCTGAAATCTACCGTAATCGTGACCCTCGGTCACCGTTCTGCAGAAGACAACGCGCAACACCTGCCTAAAGTACGCAAGCCGGTATCTGAATTTGTTGAGACCATTTAATCCATTTTATAGCACCACTAAATTCAATGATGTATGAAAAAACTGGTTTTCGTTTTAGTTGCAGGAGCTTTTATAGCTACCACTGCTTGTAACAATGGCCCCAAAGGCGAAAGCGCACAGGTTGCCGAAACGCAGCAAGCTGCTAACGCTGCTGGAGCCGAATACAAAGTAGATGCGGCGGCAAGTACCCTCCAGTGGAGTGGTTATGGCCCGGCTACCAAAGAGCACAAAGGCACTTTCAAAATTACAGATGGTAAACTGGCTGTAGCCAATGGCCAACTCACCGGCGGTTCATTCACCGTAGACATTAACTCGCTTGTAAACAGCGATCTGGAAGGTGAATACAAAACCAAACTGGAAACACACCTCAAAAGCGCCGATTTCTTTAACGCTGAAAAATATCCTTCGGCTAAATTCGAAATCACCGGCGTACAACCTTTGAGTGGCGATTCGGTAAACAACTACACCGTAAGCGGCAACCTTACGCTGAAAGATTCTACCAAAAACATCAGTTTCCCTGCTAAAATCAATGTATCGGATGCAGCAGTTGACGCTAAGGCGACCTTCACCATCAACCGTACCTGGTGGGGCATGGCTTACGGCAACGACCAATCTCTGGGTGATAAATTTATCAAACCCGAAGTTGGTGTGTCATTCGACATCAAAGCCAGCAAATAGTAAAGCTTTATAAGAAACAGTAGGTTGTTTTCTCATAGTACCGGTTGCCCTTTATTACAGGTTTAGGGCAGCCGGTTTTTTTGTAAATTGTAATTGACAAAGGAGGTTCCATTATGGACCGGAAAAAATTTTTAGGCTTAAGCGCTTTAGGTATGACAGGACTCACCGGTATCGCAGGCGGATTATCTGCCCTCAGCAAACTGAATGCACAACTGAACGAACAGGATTATACCCTGCCCGTTTTATTTGTAGGGCATGGCAGCCCCATGAACGCCATTGAAGACAATACCTTTAGCCGCAGCTGGAAGGCCATGGGCAAGCAACTGCCCCGCCCCAAAGCCATTCTCTGCATCTCTGCCCACTGGGAAACCAAGGGCACTTTTGTTACGGCTTCGGCCCATCCCGAAACCATCCACGATTTCTATGGCTTTCCCAAGCCTTTGTTCGACGTGCAGTATACCGCGCCCGGCGATCCGCTGATGGCCGAGCTCATTCAGAAAGAAACCGAAGCGGTGCAGATCGGGTTTGATCATGAATGGGGTTTCGATCACGGTTGCTGGAGCATCATTATGCACCTGTTTCCCGAAGCGCAGATTCCTGTATTGCAGCTGAGCCTCGATTACAGTCAGGCTCCGGCCTACCACTATGCCCTGGCGCGTGAGCTCAAACAGCTCCGCAAAAAAGGTGTGCTTATTATTGGTAGTGGCAATATTGTACACAACCTTCGTGTGTTAGATTTTCACAATACCAAAGGTTTTGACTGGGCTTTGGCCGCCAATGATGAGATCAAAAACCTGATCAGCAAGGCCGATGACAAGTCACTCATGAATTATACCAGCCTGAGCCGTGAGGCGCAAATGGGCATTCCAACCCCCGAACACTATCTTCCGTTATTGTATGTGCTGGGTATGCGCGACGAAAAGGAAAACCCGCAGTTTTTCAACGACCAAACCGTAGCTGGCTCTATCGCTATGACTTCGGTAAAGTTTGGGTAAAAGCTGTTTCTGCTCATTTTTTTGAAGAAAACAACGCTGATTGTCCAAGAGTTGTAGATTTGGCACGAAATTTTCAATATTGCATAAAAAATCATCTTACCAAAAGATAAATTTTTGAATATTTATAAAGAAGTTTCAATCAAGCCTTATTTTTGTCTTCGAAAAATTAACAGAGTATGAAAAAATCCTTATTCGTAGTAGGTGCCGCAATGCTTGGCACAGTACTGATGAGCAGCTGTGGCCAACAACCCGCTGTTGATCCTAGCGCAGTAAATGCAAAAGTTGATTCTATTGCCGCTGCTAAAATCGAACAAGCCAACACCGAGGCTACAGCTAATTGCGAAGCCCGCATGGCTACCGAAGTGTCTGCTAAAGCAGATTCAATTGTTGGAGCCGCAAAAAATGCAGCTACCGGCATGGCTCAATAACCTCAACTTATTTACTGAAAAAAACAAACGGATATGAAATATACAAAATCCTTACTCGTTATAGCTGCTGCCGCCAGCGTATTCGCGGTTTCCTGCCAGCAACAAGGCCCTGCGGGTCCTTCCGAAGCGCAGATCGATTCACTGGTTAACGCTAAAGTTCAGGCTACTACAGACCAGCTGAAAGCGGATTGCGATGCCAAAATCATGCAAGCTGCGCAAATGCGTGCAGATTCTATCCTGGCTGCTACCAGCAAAACACCAGGTGCGGTTAAACCTGCAACCAAACCAACTGCAACGAAGCCTAAGCCTGCTACACCGGCTAAAAAGGACGAGCCTACTACTTCTAAAACCAAGTGGGATCAGAACAAGGAAACAGATAAGCCTACTTCTAAATCCAAGTTTGAGCAAAACCAGGAGAAAAAAGGCGAAACTACTTCTAAGTCTAAATGGGATAAATAATCCTTCCGGAACAGATAACAAAAAAGGGATGCGAATGGCATCCCTTTTTTGTTACACGCAATTAAGCAACATATAAAACAATACAAAAGGGCCATCTCGTTGGAGATGGCCCTTTTAATCAGATATGAATCAACAATTATTGTTTAGTCATAGTCATAGTGCAATCGTACTGAGTACCACCGGTCAAACGGTAAGTGATAGTAACGATATTGCCATTAACAGTACCTGAACCGCTTACGGTTTGGCCACCGATCTGGGTGTTGTCCAGGGTAATGCCAGTACCGCTTACTTTACCAGTTACGTTAGAGCCAGAATCACCAAAGTTAGAGATGATGATTTTGGTAGCATCGCCAGAAGACTGGGTCAGGGTGCTAGACCAGTTACCACCAGCTACAGGAGGCTGGCAAGTTTCAGAGCTGGTGTAAGTACCAGTGATTTTAGAAGCGCTTGCAGTCTGGCAGGTAGAACCTTCGTAGCCAGAAGGGCAAGAGCAGGTACCAGATACGCAGGTACCACCATTGTTACAAACTACATCCTTACAATCATCTTTAGAGCATGACGTGTACAGAGCAGTAGAAAAAACACCCATAGTTAACAGGGCAGTAAAAGCAGCGTTTTTAAATGCTTTCATAATCGTAGGTTTAGAGTTTTAACAAATTTGTTACAAATATATCGACTTTGCAATGATTATGCCAACTTTCACAAAACCAAAACACAAAATAATATTTTGTAAATTAATGAAAATAAATCAAATAAAGTAAGCTCCAACAGCTCTTATACGTTTTTTTATGCCTATGTAAAAAATTACATTAATCTGTTAAGATTAGGCCTATTCAAACTTGAGCGACCCCTGAATGTCTTCGTCGGGTGCATCTTCTTCAACCTCGGCTTCCGGCTCTTCTTCACTGATCAACGATATCTCCAGCAGGTCTTTCTCACTTATCTTAGTCCCTACTGTTTTCCAGCCGGTTACTTCTGCGGTTTTAGCCAGGTCTATTTCATGCTCCGTCGCGTCCGATTTCTTTTTACCGTTTTTCAATAATGCTACCGGTTCTTTTTGTGTGGTTACCAGCATCAGTTTATGCGCGCTACCCTCTTTAATAAACAGGAAACGGTTTTTGAGCGTTTGCGTTTCAATACGGAAGCGTTTGAGGTTATAATGCTGTTTATCGGCATCGTAGTATACTGCGGAGACAATACGATCGGGGTTAAACTGCTCAATAAGCATTACCTGCTCGGTTTCGAAGCGCTGCGTAAGCTCAATATCGGTGAGTTCGTATGTTCCGTCTTTGTAGAACACGATTACTTTGTCCTGCTCATCGAAGCTGCCCAGGTAACGGCCTTTTTCGTCGGTATTGAGGCGACCAAAGTTATCATCATACCAGATTTTCTTACCGGCCAGTGTTGAGCGGCCTTTATCTTTAAACC
Organism: Chitinophagaceae bacterium; assembly: GCA_031546985.1. Lineage (GTDB taxonomy): Bacteria > Bacteroidota > Bacteroidia > Chitinophagales > Chitinophagaceae > JAVBJN01. The sequence continues at coordinate 44,350 of JAVBJN010000066.1, read as the reverse complement.
TGATCGATTTGATTGGGTGCTTGATCACCTGGTTGCCCTGCGAGCTACGGCCTTTAATAGCCAGTTCCTCGAAGTAATAGTCGAAGTTCTTGATCCTGGCCGTGGTATTGGGACTCAGCGAAATGGTAATCACCTCAGCCTCGCCATTGGCATTGGCCGTAAAGTAGATCACCTTGCTGTTTTTCTCCCCTTTGGTAAGGTCATATTCCTTATCGCGGGTAATACCGGTTACATTAAAACGCTTGGCGTAACTAACGCCCGATTTACCATCTACATAAATCATATTGTAGGTCATGCGTTCATCATTCTTGCGGAACACATCCACATGAATAATGTCTTTGCCTACAAACACTTTATCGGCTACTTTGGTGACCATCATCTTGCCATCCCTGCGGAAAACAATAACCTGGTCCAGATCGGAACAATCGCCTACAAATTCATCTTTCTTAAGGCCGGTGCCTATAAAGCCTTCTTTACGGTTTACGTACAGCTTGGCGTTGGCTATAGCTACATTCGAAGCCTGAATGGTATCGAACACGCGAATCTCTGTTTTGCGCTCACGGCCCTTGCCATGTTTCTTCAGCAGGGTTTCGTAATACGCTACGGTAAAGTCTACCATATGCTCCAGGTCGTAATGCACCTGGGTCATATCGGTTTCGAGTCCTTTAATATGTTCATCCGCTTTAAAGGCATCGAACTTCGAGATCCGTTTAATGCGGATTTCGGTCAGTTTCGTAATGTCTTCACGGGTAATGTCGCGTTTGAAAAGTTTCTTGTAAGGTTTTAAACCTTTGTCGATGGCTTCCAGCACACCTTCCCAGGTATCTTCTTCTTCGATATCGCGGTAAATGCGTTTTTCGATAAAGATCTTTTCGAGCGAGGAGAAATGCCAGGCTTCTTCCAGCTCGGCCAGTTTAATGCGCAGTTCCTGCTCCAGCAAGGCTTTGGTATGGTCTACCGACTGCCTGAGCAAAGTACTTACGCCAACAAAATGTGGTTTTTCTTCGATGATAACACAGGCGTTGGGCGAAATGGATACTTCGCAACTGGTAAACGCATACAGCGCATCAATCGTAATATCGGTAGATACACCAGGCGCCAGCTGCACTTCTACTTCTACCTCTGCCGCCGTGTTGTCAATTACTTTTTTGATCTTGATCTTGCCCGAGTCGTTGGCTTTGATGATGCTGTCGATCAGCTGTGTGGTGGTTACACCATAAGGCACATCTTTAATGAGCAGCGTTTTCTTGTCTTTCTCCTCAATGCGCACCCGCACCCGCACCTTGCTACCCTTCTGGCCATCGTTGTAATTGCTTACATCGGCCATACCTTCGGTAAGAAAATCGGGGTACAGTTCAAACTTTTTGCCTTTCAGGTATTTGATCGCCGCATCCAGCAGTTCTATAAAGTTGTGGGGCAGAATTTTGGTACTCAAACCTACGGCAATACCTTCTACACCCTGGGCCAGCAACAGCGGAAACTTCATGGGCAGGGTAACGGGCTCGTTTTTACGGCCATCGTAACTCAACTGCCACTCGGTGGTTTTACCATTGTAAGCCACATCAAGCGCAAACTTGCTGAGACGGGCTTCGATATAACGGGGAGCGGCTGCACCATCGCCGGTACGCACATCGCCCCAGTTGCCCTGGGTATCGATCATCAGGTCTTTCTGGCCAATGGCTACAATTGCGTCGCCAATACTCGCATCACCATGCGGGTGGTACTGCATCGTTTGACCAATAATGTTGGCCACTTTACCATAGCGTCCGTCGTCCATTTCCTTCATCGCGTGCAGAATACGGCGCTGAACGGGTTTAAGACCGTCATTCACCGCAGGTACCGCACGTTCCAGGATAACATAACTGGCGTAATCCAAAAACCAGTTTTCATACATCCCGTCTATATGGATCACATTGCTATTTTCGTTGCTCATAATTTCCAGGCTTGACGTGCAAAATTAACAGGATAGACCGCACTATCAAACATATTCGTCCGATACGCATACTTTTATCGTAACTTTATCAAAACCAAATCTTAAAGTATATGAAGAAAATGATCCTTCTTTCATTGTTGGTAGGTATGGCCATCGTATCTTTTGCACAGAAAGGTACGATGAATGGTAAATGGAAAGAGTACAAACGCACACCTGCTTCTAAAGCCGGCGTAAGCAACACCGATACCCTGTTCCTGGAGTTTACCGACGACAGCTACAAGGAATCGCGCAGCAGTACCATGATTCCCATGAGATACGGGTTAAAGTTTGTAAGCGGCAAGCCCGATCTTTCTGATGCCGGTTACACCACTGTGCAATCGTCAGCAAAAGAGCTGGTGGTTAAGGACGATGATTTTACCTACTACCTGCGTCCTTACCAGGCCAATGCCATTCCTGTGGCCGGTGCTATTTTCGATATTGGCAAAATCAGCATATCGGACAAAAACACGTCGGGCAAATGGGAAGTTTATAAACGCGATGGTGTACTCAAAAGCCCCGATGCGATGATGCTGCGCTCTATTGAGTTTACCAAAGATGGTGGCGGAAATCCTTCGGCGCTGGTGTATATGAACAGCATGGGCGAAACCAAGCAGTGGGATTGCTCCTATACGCTGGACGATAAAAACCTGACCCTAAAATCTACAGACTTTAACGACAGCTATAAAATGCTGAAGGCAGATGAGAAAGAAACCATCATAGCGCGTGATGGCATTACGTATTACCTGCGCAAAACCAAGTAATAAGAAGAACGGCCACGTAAGCATACAGCCAACAAAAAATCGTCCCCACAGCATTGCGGGGACGATTTTTCATGTAGATCGAGACCTGCCAGGAGCTGCGCCCCGCATACGCGGGACAGGTACCTGGCAGGTCTTCATTCTCTGGTAGTCTTATAAATATGCCTAAAGATACTGCTCCCTACGGGGCAGCATGACAATACAATTTGATTTCTTAAGCCCATCCATATTTTGTCATCCTGCGTAAAACGGAGAGGAATGCAGGATCTCATTGCAGATTATCCATTAACAGATGCTGCTTCGTAACAATCTTTATCTGATTTAATAAGCTATAAACCTGGCAGAACCTGCTGGCCTGACAGGTTGCCTAATCCGTTGTTACTTCCGCAACTACTTCGCCGGGCAGTTTTACATCAAAATCTTTAAGGGTCTTTTCGGGATCGCCTTGTAATAAGATCGTTCCCGCAAGGCCCATTTGCTTGAGCCTCCAACCCAGGAAGGTATCGCCTGTTGGAATATTGGCTTTGGTCAAAGCTGTATTTACCACTTTAGAGGCTTTCTGGAATTGCTGGCTCAGGTAGCTAAACAACTTGCCATCGTAAAACTCGATGGGTTGCGATTTTAGTTTTTTACCGCCTTCGTGCACCCGAATGCCGCCGTTTTCGTCTACCAGGCGTATCCACTCATCCTGGTCTACCTCAAACTCGGCCAGGCTTACTACCCGGTTCAGCTTGCGGGCTTTTACCATTTCTTTGGGAATGACTTCACCAAAACCTTTGGGGTAAAACACCTTACCGTTTTCATCCAGGAAAGGCAAGCCATTAATGTTTACCACCAGGAAACGGCCCTGATAGGGCTGCATATATTTGAGCAACCAGTGATAAGCAGTTACATCGGCAGGCGTAGGCGCCATCCAGAACCAAACATTGGCTTCGGGATCGTTTTTAAGCCCGATCAATGCGGCCGACACACGGTCAAAATCGTCTACCTTCTCTTCTTCTTTCCAATCGGGCACCACACTCTTCCAGAATTCGGTACGCAGGTCAGAGAAACTTTGTCCTTCTTCATTTTTAAGCGGTCCCACATGCAGAATATCGCGCAGTACAATCACTTCTCCTTTGATGGAGGCTTCCAGTTCCATCGCGTTTCTAAGCACCTCTCCGGCAAAATCGCCTACTATAATATGATACAACATAGTGTATTTAGTTTTATCCTCTTTAGATGATGGTCATGCTGCCCAGTAGGGAGCAGTATCTCTGATCAAGAGATTCTGCATTTCGTTCCTTCGTCACGCAACGCAGGATGGCCATGCAGATTATCCCGCTCCTTATCCCACTTTAAGGTCTTCGGCCAGGTCTTTTTCTACACGCAGGTTTTCGATAATAAAATCCTGGCGGGCAGGGGTATTTTTACCCATATAGTACTCAAGTAATTCCTGGATATGGCGGCCTTCGCTCAGCAAAACCGGGTCCAGACGCATGTCTTCGCCAATAAAGCGGGCAAATTCGCCGGGCGATATCTCACCCAAACCTTTAAAGCGGGTAATCTCGGGTTTGTTGCCCAGTTTTTTCACCGCCTTCTGCTTTTCATCTTCGCTGTAGCAGTAAATGGTTTCCTGCTTGTTGCGCACCCGGAACAAAGGCGTATCCAAAATGAACACGTGCCCATTGCGCACCAGATCGGGAAAAAACTGCAGGAAGAAAGTCATCAACAGCAAACGGATGTGCATACCATCCACATCGGCATCGGTAGCAATTACAATATTGTTGTAGCGCAAGCCTTCCAACCCTTCTTCGATATTGAGCGCGTGTTGCAGCAGGTTAAACTCTTCGTTTTCGTACACCACTTTTTTAGTGAGTCCATAACAGTTCAAAGGTTTACCCCTAAGGCTAAACACCGCCTGTGATTCTACATTACGGCTTTTGGTGATAGAGCCCGAAGCCGAATCGCCCTCGGTAATAAAAATGGTGCTGTTCAGGCTTTTGGCCAGTTGCTCTTCTTTGTTTTTGCCTTCAAACTCGGTGTTAAAGTGAATGCGGCAATCGCGCAGTTTACGGTTGTGCAGGTTGGCTTTTTTAGCCCTTTCGTTGGCCAGCTTTTTAATACCTGCCAGTTCCTTGCGCTCACGTTCACTTTGCTCAATACGTTTTTTCAACGCATCGGCAGCCTGCGGGTTTTTATGCAGAAAATCGTCTAACGCTTTGGACAGGAAATCGTAGATAAACGCTTTCATCGAAGGTCCGCCTTCGAATACCGTAAGCGAGCCCAGTTTGGTTTTGGTCTGGCTTTCGAACACCGGTTCCTGTACCCTTACCGAAATAGCGGCGCAGATAGAACCACGGATATCGCTCGCATCGTAATCTTTTTTATAGAACTCCCGAATCACTTTTACAAACCCTTCGCGGAAAGCTGCCTGGTGCGTACCACCCTGCGTAGTATGCTGTCCGTTTACAAAGCTGTAGTATTCTTCGCCGTAATCGTTGGTATGTGTAAGCGCCAGCTCAATGTCTTCGCCCTTGAGGTGAATGATGGGATAGCGTACTTCATCTACATTAACCTTACGTTGCAACAGGTCGAGCAGGCCGTTTTTGGAAATAAACTTCTTACCATTAAAATTGATGGTAAGCCCCGCGTTGAGGTAGCAATAGTTCCAGATCTGGTTTTCGAGGTAGTCGCTCAGGAAACGGTAATGTTTAAACACCGAATCATCTGGCGTAAAGGTTACCAATGTTCCGTTGGCCTCTGTAGTAGTGGTTTCTTTATGTTCCTTTATCAGTATCCCCTTTTCGAACTCGGCCACTTTCATTTTACCATCCCGTATGGAGGCTACTTTAAAATAGGAGCTGAGGGCGTTTACCGCTTTGGTACCCACCCCATTCAAACCTACCGATTTCTGAAAGGCCTTGCTGTCGTATTTGGCGCCGGTATTGATCTTACTCACTACATCTACCACTTTACCCAAAGGAATGCCCCGGCCGTAGTCGCGCACCGTAACCACCCCTTTGTCGATGCCGATCTGCACTTGCTTGCCGTGCCCCATCGTGTATTCATCGATACAGTTGTCTACCACTTCCTTTACCAGGATGTAGATCCCGTCATCCATACTGCTACCATCGCCCAACTTACCGATATACATACCCGGACGTAACCGGATGTGCTCCCGCCAATCGAGCGACCGGATGGAATCTTCCGTATAATCCGACATTTCTTTATTTTCAGCCATCGTTTTCCGCTTTTGCGGCGTAAAAATAAACGAAAATGGCAGGCAGCAAGCAGGATTTATTCACATAGACATTTTCAACAACTGTATCGCGATGATTTTTTGGCTAAACGACGACGCTACCACACTCCCCGACCCCCGCAATGCCGATGAAGAGGGCATTGTAGCCATTGGCGGCAACCTGAGCACAGCTTTGCTGCTGGATGCCTATCGTAAAGGCATTTTTCCGTGGTACAGCGAGGAGGAGCCTCCCGTGTGGTGGTGCCCCGACCCCAGGTTTGTGCTTTTTCCTGAAAAACTTAAGGTGTCCAGGTCTATGAAAACGCTGATACGGGCGGGCAAAATGGAATTCCGGACCAATACCAGCTTTGCCCAGGTAATAGCCGCCTGCCGCAGCATGCACCGTCCCGGGCAGGATGGCACCTGGATAACCGATGCCATAGAAACCGAATATACCCGGCTGCACCGACTGGGCTATGCCCACTGCGCCGAAACCTGGCAGGATGGAGAGCTGGTGGGTGGCCTATACGGCATTAAGCTGGGCAATGTGTTTTTTGGTGAAAGCATGTTTAGCAAAGTAAGCAATGCCTCCAAATTTGCCTTTACGCATTGGGTGCAGCACCTGAAAAGCCTGGGCGTGGTACTTATCGACTGCCAGGTGTATACCGAACACCTCGAAAGCATGGGCGCGGAAATGATAGACCGGGAAGCATTTTTGCAAATATTGGCCCGGCAGGCAGAGCTTTAACATGGTATTATCACCCTCTTACAGTTTAACATTTTATTACAAAGCGTTCCGTATCTTTAACAGGTATAAAACAATTTAACACCGATAGATATGGCCGCTGGCGCTTCTCCAAAATTCACCATCAACTACCCGCTTGGCGGCCTTACCCATGAGCAGTTTCATGTGCTGGCCATGCATACCGCCCGCGAGCTGAAATGGCCTATCGTATACGTAAGCCCAACGGGAATGGTGATTTACACCGACCGCACGGCATTGTTTCCCAACAGCGAATTGCGCATCAAGATTGAAGGCGGCACGGCCAACATCAGCAGCCTATCTACCGGCACCGCATTGGTGGACCTGGGCAGAAACAAAAAATATGTAAAGCGATTTACCGATAAGCTGGAAGCCATACGCCCCTTGCACGATCCCGAAATGTTATCGTTGCAGTACGAAGACATCCGTTATCCGCTGGAGATGCAGGGAGCAGACCTTATGTATTACCTGCCAGAAAGTGTGCATGACCAAACACCGGGGGCACTTTCCTTCTTCACTCCCCGGCCGGGATATTTTATTACGCCCATTCTTATTTACCTGAACATACTTGTTTTTATACTCATGGCATTTGCGGGGGTAAGTGTTACCGATCCCGATTCGCAAAGTCTTATACGCTGGGGCGCCAATTTTAAACCGCTCACCCTCGGTGCCGAACCCTGGCGGTTGCTTACCAGTTGCTTTGTGCATGCAGGTTTTCTGCACCTGGCTATGAATATGGGCGCCCTGCTGTTTATTGGTATGGTGCTGGAGCCTATTATGGGCAAGGCCCGCCTGCTTAGCGCTTATCTGCTCACCGGGCTGGCAGCCAGTCTTACCAGTTTGTGGTGGCATAGCATATCGGTAAGTGTGGGCGCATCGGGCGCCATATTTGGTTTGTACGGCGTTTTTATCGCATTGCTCACTACCAATCTGCTGGAGCGCAACCTGCGCCGTTTTTTACTGCTCAGCATCTTTACGTTTGTAGGCTATAACCTGGCCAATGGCATGAAAGATGGCATAGACAATGCGGCACACATTGGCGGGTTGCTGAGCGGATTGCTCGTAGGCTACGCATTTGTTCCAAGCCTGCGCAGGCCGGCAAGCGGAGGACTCAAATGGGCCACCATTGCCTTGCTTACCCTGTTTACCATTACCACCTCCGTGGCCATGTACCGCACGCTACCCGATACAGCCGGCCAATATGAAACGAGCATGCGCACCATTGCTGCTAGAGAACAAAAAGCGCTAGAAGCACTGGCGCTGCCACCCGGCACCCCACGCGACACCATGCTGATCCGGTTTGGCCGGGATGGCATTGCCAACTGGGAGGCCAATATCCGCACACTGGACAGCCTTACACCTTTGCGATTACCCAATTCGGTTATAGATCGAAACGAGCAAATGCGCAACTACTATACCCTACGCATCAAGAGTTATACCCTTTACATCAAAGCGCTTAAAGAAAACACCAACCGTTACCAATCGGAGATCATAGATTACGACAGGCAAATGGAAGCGGTGATGCAAACCAACGGCCAGAAGTAAACAGTGAGTAGTTGGTAATCGTGAATGATGAATTGTGAATGATGAATTGCGAATGGTGAATTGCGAATGGTGAATAGCAGGATTCAAGATCAGCGATCGCAGATCGGAGATCAGAAATCAGACGTCAGGCATCCGCACATCAGACATCATCAATCTCCTTCTTCCAGTGTAAAAATTTCTTCTACCGGTTTGCCAAAATACCTAGCAATCTTGAGGGCCAGAATGGTGGAGGGTACGTATTTGTTGCTTTCGATCGCGTTAATCGTTTGCCGGCTTACGGCTATTACTTTAGCCAGCTCTTCCTGTGTTACACTTTTAATGGCCCGTTCTACTTTCAGGTTATTTTTCATATCCGGCAGATTTATAGTAGCGGTACAACATAAGGTTAAATGCGATCACAAATAATGTAATCGTTGTAAACATATTTACCACCATCACCGTGAGGAAACCCAGACCATATACGAACATCAACGCCAGAATCACCAGCAGGTAATTGATGAGTGTAGCCCAGAGCAGCGCTTTTAACCGCAGCGAACTAATGTATTCATCTTCTTCTTTCTCTCTCGAAAAACCCACCAGTAAAGCACCCACGATATAGGCAATGCCCACCAGCTCATTGGTCACATTATCGGTACTCCACGAAAAGAAAACAGCTTCCGAAAGATTGCGATCATTTACAAATGCAAATACCGGCCAGTTGAGCCAGGGCGATTCCCAGCCCTGCAAAACCATAACACCGGCTATGGCCGAAAGGATAAACACGATCCAGCCCAGTTTTTTGAATCGATGGGGTAATAAATAAGGAGTTTTCATGCGTGTAATGTTTGGTTTGTTTTACTAAAAGTAAAGTATTCTTTACATAATGACAAACAAATTTTACAAAATACATTTACCCCTCATCAAACGTTATGCACAACGGTGCAAAAGTTTTAACGTTTGGGCCTGATCTTCAAGCGTTTATTTTTCGTAAATTAAAGTAACCAAAACGATGGGTATGCTTACGCTAAGTGAAACCTGGTTTGCAGAAGGGCATGTCGATTTTGAATACCAGCAATACCGGCTGCTGGCGTATCTGAAGCAGGTAAACCGCTACTTCAACGAAAACAAATTATACCCGCAGCTGGCCGATCTTATTTTCCATTACCAAAACCTGGTGGCCTTTCGCGAAAACAAGAAATACCTGCAAGAACAGTTTCCGCAGGAGCTCACGGCCGTTAATCTGCAAAAGCTGCAACTGATTTACCAGCGCATGATCGAAGACGATTTTCTGATGGAGGAGATCGAAAAGATCATTCACTTTTCAACCGACCAGCTCAAGGGTACCATTACCAATGGCACAGAGCTGTATGAACTGATAGAACAACAAATGCTGATTATACCCGTGGGCATCATTCCCTTGCATATACAGGAGGGCTACCTGTTTCTCAACAATGGCAGCCAGCGCGAAACCATTGTGTATGAGTACCGGGTAAGTGTATTTGAACGGCAACAGGAAAAATTCAGGGGTATTCATGTGCAGTATTTTGAGAAATGGCCCAGAAACCTTGTCAACACACATGAATCTATTAAAAGGGAATTGATCTACCGGCGCAAGGACTGGCCTAACCCGGCGGTGTATGCCATAGAATCAGGACTAACCCTGCCGGTCGATGAAACGCTGCTCCCGATCGCGAAGCGTACGCTTATTAAATACATTACAGATTCGGCGGCGTAACTTCGACAAAGCCTGTCCTCCCACTACGGAGAGCTACACACCAGACAGGACCCAATCTTATCAGGCATTAGCACATTTGCTCATTACAACCATTAGCACATTACTTCTTTGTAAACCTGTCATCGGTAAGGCCATGCAGAAAGGCTTCGAGATCGAGCTTCTCCTGTTCGGTTAATTTTAGCGGACCACTGAGCAGGCTATCGCGGTTAATGGAATGCTCTACAAACTTATCGGGATCGTCGTAATAATCAATCACTTCACGCAAGGTCTTGTAACTGCCATCGTGCATATAAGGCGCCGTTACCGCCACATTGCGCAAGCCCGGCACTTTGAACTTGCCTAAATCATCCACATTCCTGGTAATGCTATACCTTCCAGAGTCGTTGAGGGCATGGCCGTTAAACAAGCCGATATTGCGAAACTCATCGCCGGTAAAATCGGGGGTAAAATGGCATTCGATACATTTCCCTTTATTGAAAAATACTTCGCGCCCACGGATCTGCGCTTCGGTAAGGCCATTTTCTTCATCATTGAGCCAGCGGTCATTGGGCGTAGCCGAGGTTTCCAATGTACGCTCATAAGCAGCTAATGAGGCTTGCAGGTTTTTCACATTGGGTGCCATGCCGTACACTTCTTTAAACCATTGCAGGTATTGCGGGTGGCTTTGCAGGCGGGTTACAGCTTCGGCCACAGGCAGATTCATTTCGTTGTGGTCCTGGATGGGAAAAGTGCTTTGTAGCTCCAGCGTGGCCGCCCTGCCATCGAAGAAGAAAATCTCGCGGCTGCTCATGTTCATAGCGCTGGGTGTATTGCGTTTGCCCAAACGGCCGCCTACCCCAATGCTGAAGGGCAGTGTATCGGCAAAAGCAAATTCGGGTTGGTGGCAGGAGGCGCAACTGATGCTGCTGTCGGAAGACAATAATGTTTCAAAAAAAAGTCTTTCGCCCAGCTTTTCGCGGGTCATCGCTGGCTTTTGGGTGCCAGACATTATGCCCAGCACCACAGCCAACAGGAATAGTATGGAAATTATTTTTTGCACTTAACGGTTTTCAGTCCGCTCAGGTGACGGATAGCCACACTGGCGCACATACAGCCAAAGATATTGGTTACATACGAGATGGTGCCGATTACCGATTTTTTAGGGTTGGCTTCTTCGAGCGCAATCACTTTTTCGGGATCTATTTCTTCTGGCGAAAACACCACCGTTAACCCTCTGCGGATGTTGAAACGGTGCAGGCGCTTGCGCACATATTTGGCCAGGTTGCAATTATGGGTTTTAGAAATATCGCAAACGGTAATTTGCAAAGGATCGGTTTTGCCACCGGCACCCATGCTGCTCACCATAGGAATATTACGGTCCAGACAGGCTTTGATAAAGAAGGTTTTGGGCGAAAGCGTATCAATACAATCTACCACAAAATCGAACTTATCGTTGTCGAGCAATGTGTCTGTACGCTCGTCTTTAATGTACTCTGGCAATACAGTCAGGTTAATCGCCGGGTTAATGTCGCGGATACGCTCGGCCAGCACTTCGGCTTTTAAACGGCCTTCCATGCTGTGCAAGGCAGGCAACTGGCGGTTACAGTTGCTCAGGTCTACCACATCGGCATCTACAATGGTCATTTTACCTACGCCGGCACGGGCAATCATTTCGGCGCAAATGCCGCCTACTCCGCCAAGCCCTACTACCAGCACATTGGCATTCATTAAGTTCTGCAATTTTTCTTCGCCGAGCAACAACTCGGTGCGCGACAACCAATACGGTGCACTCATAAGTTTTAATTACTTAGTTTGGATTCAGCATAAAGACCTTGTTTGAATACAAGGCTGTTTAAAAAACGGGCAAAGATAGGAAGAATACGGATTTGGCAAATATTTACGTATAATTATATACACCTGTTTTATGTCTTTTACCTCTGTAGATATTACCCTCAAAGACGGACGGCACCTTATCATCCGGGAATGCCAGCCCGAAGAAGCGGTTGCGTTTATGCCCTTCGACAAAGCCTGTCCCGCCCGTGCGGGGCTCAGGGACCGAGCTTTTCTTTGAGAAATTAAATACCATTAATTCTTGCTCTTCGGGTCCTGAGCCTGTCGAGGGCCGAAAAACGAAGACTAGCTACGCACCAGACAGGTCTTTACAGCCATTGAATCATTTCCACATTCCCTCATTAGCACATTAAAACATTGGCTATATTTAACGAGCCTTATTTAAAATTCTATGGAGCAAACACAAGAACTCAAGCTGGCCGTACTCATCGATGCCGATAACGTGCCTTACGCCAATGTAAAAGGCATGCTGGAAGAGATTGCCAAATACGGCACGCCCACATTCAAGCGCATCTACGGCGATTTTACCAAGCCTACCCTTTCGGGCTGGAAAACCGTACTGCTCGAAAACGCCATTACGCCCATTCAACAATACAGCTATACCTCCGGTAAAAACTCTACCGACTCTGCGCTCATTATCGACGCGATGGATATACTCTACACCGGAAACGTAGATGGGTTCTGCATTGTATCGAGCGACAGCGATTTTACCCGCCTGGCCACCCGCCTTCGGGAAGCAGGCAAAAAAGTATTTGGTATGGGTGAAAAGAAAACACCACTGCCTTTTATCGCTTCGTGCAACAAATTTATCTATATCGAGATTTTGCAGCAGCGTGCAAAAGAAGAAGTGACAGTTACTCCCGTTCCTAACACTGCAAAGAAAACGGCTAAAAAATCAGCCTCGGTTTCTACGCTGGATAAACAGATGGTAAAACTAATCTCCGACAGCATTAACGATCTGGCAGAAGAAGACGGATGGGTATTCCTGGGTTTGCTGGGCAATTTAATTCTGAAAAAACAACCGGATTTTGACCCCCGCAACTATGGTCACAAAAAGCTGCTGGATCTTGTAAAAAGCATCAATTCCATTGCCATTGAAGAACGGCATACGGGCAAAAACAACATCTCGCATTTTTACGTAAAAACGAAATAACCAGGTTATTCATTACTGGCCTATTGCCTCAGCGGGCGCTGCAGCTTCCTCTTCGGGTAAGCGGTAGTAATTTTCATTACCGCAATTGAAGAGGCGGTAGACCAGCTCGGGCACATCTTTGTCTTCGTCTTTAATGCTGATAACCTGCATGGGCACCACAATATTTCCAGTGCGGTCTACCACATAATATTTAACCTTAATGGCCTTGCCCTCGTGATCGAAACGGAGATAGGCTTCGGGAGCGGGACTATCATAATCATTGGTCCAGTTTACCCTAAACTTTTTCATTTTGCGCACAATGCGCTCAAAATCTTTATCACCATCTGCGGTAGCAGCATTGAGCCGGAAATTCATTTTCAGTTCCCCAAACGGTATGAGTTGCGGATAAATGAGGTACATGCGGTACAGCAATTCATCGCGGTTACGGTCGTCGCCTCGGTCGTCGGCCATTTGAGCTAAGGCTTCGGTAACTCTTGCCTGCAACAGTTTATCACGTTTGTAGGTACTATCCTGCATTATTTCCTGGAACAGTTTACCTGCTTCATCGGTTTTTCCTTGCTTCATATACAACTTAGCCAGGCTGTAGCGATAGTATTTTTTAATAGCAGGGCGTTCGTCTGTGCCCAGGTATTTGCGGTAAGTATCGGTAAAATATCGGGTACTAAAATTTTTGATCAGCAGCCAGATCTCATCCCAGCTTACGGTGCTTTCTGTACTAAACAAACGGTATACTACCCTGTCGCGCTCTGGGTTGCCGGCAAACTGGTTCACCAGCATAAACCGCTGAAACCAGAGCTTGCCTTTGAGCGTAGCCATTTGTCCCAGTACAATTGGGTTATACCACCAATTTTTGTGCTCGAACTTTAACGCAGCGTACCGTTTTTCCATCAGGTTAAGGTCTACCAGCGATGCGCTGAAATCATAATGGTTTTGCCCTAATGTGGTTCCAATATGTAGCTCTTTAAAACCTTTGGCTTTGGTAACGGCCACTTCGCTTTTATCAAGTTGCCCATCATAAGCGTACATCCGCGCCAGGCCTATATTGTACCAGCCATAACCAGGCGTACTGCCCACCGCCTGTATAAAATCGGTCATGCGGTTGATGCCCGTTTTAAGTCTGCCGGTGTACACATCCAGTATAGAAGTGTAATACGACCATTCCTGCAAGCGCTTATCTCCGGCATCCTGCATGGCAGCATTGTTGTAATACTCATAAGCCTCATCAAAATTGCCTAGCACGCCCATAAAATTGGCGTAGTTATTATACGGAAAATAAGGGCCCGAGCGCATTTTGTTGTAATACTTTAAAGCAGAATCTACCTTAAAATTATAGGCAAAATAGAGTGAGTAGTAATGGTATACTTTATCGTAATCCTGGATATTGACCTGCGGTTGAAAAATGGTATTGTTGAGCTTATTATCGGTAGCTACTTTTATCATACCAGAATCCAGCATGAGCTTCACCATCTTTTCGTTTTCTTCAATATTGTTTTTGAGAAACGAAAACTTATCTGACGTGTAAAAACGGTTGCGGTGGTACAACCAGGCCAATGCGTTGTAGGTTTCTACAAAAAACTCCTTCTGAATATTAAACCTGCTGTACCTGCGAATGAGCGTATATGCACTATCGGCTTCTTCGAGATTGCTGTAGCAGTTGTACAGGCAATACACCATAAAATTGTAGTCCTGCTGGTAACGCAAGGTGGGCAAATAGCCCATCACATCAGCAGAGCGGGTGCCCAATTGTTTGGCAAAATCCTTTTCCATGAGCTGCACCGCCTTTTTTAATGGCGCTACCGCATTGCTAAAGCCCTGGTAATCGGCCGCACGATCGTAAGTGTACGTACCTTCGAGCATCCAGCCTATGTAATAAGTGCTGTCCAACCGCTTAAACTCACGGCTGCGGGGCAATGCATCTTTACTAAAATAGTCTACCCCCATCCGTTTGGCGTCTATCTCATAACGGGCAGCCTCCTTGCTCAATTGCTGTGCATGGCCCATTAACGAGCCCACCAGCAACAAAGCCAGACAAAGAAAAAGACGGTATGCGGATGTATGCTTCAACTGCGACAATATTTCAAAATTCAGATAAGTTATAGCGCTGCGCTTACGGCAGGCTTGAGTTTGGCCAGGCGGTCGGCTTCGCGCTGCACGATGCTGTTAAAGCTCTCCATACCCTCTGCCGGGTTGCCAAACATCAGGCGGTGCGCCAATACGGGTGATGCCAGCGTTACCACATCTTCTTCGGTTACATAATTACGTTTCCGGATCAGCGCCCATGCTTTAAGGCATTTGAGAAAAATAATACCGCTACGGGTACTTGCACCCAACTGTATTCCTTTTTCTTCGCGTGTACCTCTAACAATATTGCTCACGGCTTCTATAATAGACTCATGCACAAAAACGCCTTCGGTCTGCTGCTGCAATGCCAGCACTTGCTGCAAACTCATTACCTGGCGGGCTTCTTCGAGGTTATGGTTAATCTGGTTGTAGTTGCGGTAAATATCGAGTTCTGTAGCGCTGTCTACATAACCAAAATGAATCTTCATAAAAAAGCGGTCGAGCTGGGCTGCCGGCAACGGATAAGTACCTTCCATCTCGATGGGATTTTGCGTAGCCACTACAAAAAAGAGATCGTTGAGCTTAAACGTAGTATCGCCCATGGTTACCTGGTGCTCGGCCATAGACTCCAGCAATGCCGATTGTACTTTGGGCGAAGCCCGGTTTATTTCATCGGCCAGCATTACGTTGCAGAAAATGGGGCCTTGTTTAAACGTAAAATCTTTGGTACGGTCGTCAAACACATAAGTACCCAGAATGTCCATCGGTAACAGATCGGGGGTAAACTGCACCCGTTTAAAAACCGAATTATGTGTGCCCGAAGTGCCGGAGATGCAACGGGCCAGCGTTTTGGCCATTACCGTTTTACCGGTACCCGGGTTGTCTTCGAGCAGGATATGACCACCCGCGATGAGGCAGGCGATAACCAGTTCTATTTCCTGCCGTTTACCCCGGATTACTTTCTCGATTTCAGCCACCAGCAGATCTGCGGGTTGAAGCTGTGGTTGCCCATCGTAGTTCATTTCTTCCATCATGAATGCATTAAATATTGCAGGGAACGGATGCCATTGATCGCAGACGCTCCCCTCCGGTTAAATGATAAGGTTTGTTGCAGCTGACGGCGAAACAGGCTCCAGTAGCCTGCTGCAAAGGTTTGCTGGGCTGCCGTAAGCGGTTCGTCGCTGTATTTCAGTTGCTGGTATATTTGCTGAAAGCGCTGGTATTGCACCTTCAGTTGCTGGTCGGTTTGTATGGCAAATTGCATGGCCGAGGCATCATCCCTGCGGAAACCCAGCAGGAATAACCGGTGCGTTACCGCTTTGTTGAGGAAAAACAGGCGCAACGCTTCATTCTTTGCAGTACGGGACCTGAGCAGGTAATAGGCCTGCAACAATGACGGCAACAACAACAGTAATCCCAATATAGTTGCCAGCGCAATTATTGCGCTATACAACAGTTGTTTACCCGTAATACTGTTATCTTTTTTCTGTTCCTGCTGCGCAGGTGGCGGTTCTTTCTTAGCCTGTGGCTGCACGTATATTTCATCAATCACCAGCGGTTCGCCCAATGCATCTACAGCTTTGAGCGCATCCGTCACCTGTGCAGGCACCAGTTTGTTCTTATATTTTTCTGCAAACGAGACCCCCACAATGCTCATCTCGGCGGTAATCTTACTAATGGGCATTTCTGCCGAATCGATCATGAGTTTGGCCGAAGTAAGATCGAGCTGCACCTTACGTTGGGATGCTGCAATGTAGTCGCGGTCTTTAAACATGAGCGAGCGCATATCCAGGTTGAGCATACGCTTCAGCGTATCTACCGCCAATACCTTGCCCCTTACTGCCAGCCAGGCTTTAGAAGGCTGCAAAGGCGGTGTACCATCGGGCTGTGGCGCTTCGCGGGCATCATCGTTGCCCACCGTGGTATCAAAATCGATCCAGCCATAACCCGGAAAATAGACCTGCACCCAGGCATGCGCCTGATCGGCGTAAATCCAGTACCAGCCTTTGTTTTTATCGCTACGGTCTACCACCAGGAAGCCCACCGTCATGCGGCTGGGAATGCCCAGCGAGCGCAACATAAACAAAGTAGCTCCGGCAAAATAAGCGCAATAGCCTTTGCGGTTTTCGAACAGGAAATACAATAATTTATTGGCGGCCGGCACACCAGGAATGCCCGGATTGTCGGAGTATTTAAACAACGGCTCGCCGTCTTTATCCTTACTCATAAAGTAATCGCGAATGGCAATCACCTGGTCTACCGGGGTTTGGGCCTGAGCTGTGATACGGCGCGTTAAAGCCGTAATGGAATCATAAGCGCCACCCCGTGGCATAAACGTATAGTAATTTCTAAACTGTGGTTCCAGCGCATCAAAGTCCGTTACCTTGCGCAACTCTTCAAAACGCATTTCCTGGAAAGCCTTAATCATAGGGTCTTTACCGGGATTGTACACAAAGTAGGCGCTATTGAGTTTAGAGCTCAGGCTCTTGGCCCTGAAAGCAGATACAAACTCTTTGCGCATTTCCTTCTCTACCGTAACCGGTTGCAGGAAAAAAGCAGTAGTAGGCGCGGTGTATTCATCCCGGCCCAGCTTGCGGTTGTAGATCTCAATTTCTACCGTATGCTGCAACTTGTCTTTCAGCACGGTTTTCAATACCGAAGAATCCTGCACGGTGGTGTACAAGGGCACAGCGCCGGGATTAGGATTAAACAGATCTTGCTGCGGTACCGCAGGGTCGGGCTCAAAGGTTTCGGTAGTAGTATCGAACCGGGTAAAATGATAGGAAGTGAGGTACAGCGGATTGGGTATATCTGTGCCTTCAAAATAGTTGTCGATGTGCGCTACAAACAACAATTCTTTGCCCTTACCATTGCTACCACCCAGTTGCAGGCCTTTCTTAACGTTATAGGTACCGTCCTTATTCCGGCCCAGCATGTTTTGCTCCCCTTCTTTACCGCCGCCCATGGCTTCTTCCAGCGCCTTATCAAGTTTGGGCGCCTGCCACCAGGCTACCAATGCCACCATACCCGATGCGAGCAATACAAACAATACCAGTTTGGGCAACAGTCGTTTCCATTGTGCGGTATCATTATCCTGCAGGTTGCGCAGCACATAACAGATGTAAATAAGGTAGGCCGAAAATGCCAGCACTGCGCCAATAGGTATAAGCACCGCCACCAGTGACGGCTTTACTTTAACGGGCAGCCACAATAAGGTAACCAGCAGCATTAAACCCGAGAAAACCCAGGGATACCAGCGCCAGCGCAGCAAGCCCCAGCCGCTTAACCAGCCCGCGAAAAACAGGAAAGCGAAAATGAGGAACTGTACCGAAAGGTAAAAAGTATCGAACTCGCCAATGGCCGACCGGTCGATGGCGATGTACATGCTAAAAAGGATAAAGCCCAACGCGGCGGCCGTAGGCAACAACCGCAGCCGGAAAGTATACAACACCATTGCGGCCACTGCACCAGAACCAAAATACAATGTGAGCGAAGTCGTTTGCTGGCGTATAACGGCCACGGCATGTTGTATAAACTCAAAACCCTGCCATACAAACAGCACCAGTGGTAAGGCTACCAATAGTAGCCAGGCCAGCAGTTTACGGAACGATATGTATTGTAAGGCTTTCAATGGATCTTTCTCTTTATTTAAAAGTTATTGCATTTTGCCAGAGCGCTGTGCCTCGGCGATGATCTGCTGTAACCGTTTTTCATTTTGCTGCAGCTGCTGCCGTACCGGGCTTAACCACCATTTTTTGCGAATGGCATCGCGGTGATCGGGCGGCGGCAACCATATCCAGGTGAGCCAGTCGCGTAACCGCAAAGGCCTGCGCAGGATTTCGCTCAACGGTATAAAAACCAGCTGTGGCAACACTCTTGCGTTGGTTACCATTTGCTGCAATGCATGGGCATCGGTGCCGGAATGAATGACCAGTACAGAGGCCTTGCGGGGTTTTACATAATCCTGCAGGTTGTGTTGCTGCTGCCATTCCAGCCTTGCAATACTTTCACGAACCTGGTGCCCGGTAACATGGGCTATGCCTGCCGATTGGTCGGGCACGAGGCGAAACAGCAAATCGCTGGCCTCCATAGCTTCGAGCATGCTCCATATAGACCGCCGGTAATGATCGATCATCATATTGGCAAATTCGGGCGCCAGCTTATCGAGGTATTGCTGGTAAAAACTGGCGTAGATGTAAACATGCGAGGCATATGGCTCCTGCAACTCGGGCTGGCGCACGACCAGCTCCCTGCTGCGGGCAAATACCGGCCACACTACCCTGCGCACATCATCGCCCCAGTCAAATTTTTTATAATGCAGCCACTCGCCTTCTATCTTTTTCCAGTGTTTTATTTTTTGAAGCAATTGCTCCGTTACCTTAGGTTCAGGCAGGTCGCTTTGCGGCAAACCGCCCATAGGCGGCACTATCCACTCCGAAACCCAGGTGATGACTACAGGCAAGGCAAACAAACCCAGCATATCTACATGCCGGATAATGATTTCGCGGGTTTCATAGTTGCCGGAGAATAAATCCTGCTGGTCAAATATGGCCCGGGTAGCGGGCGATGGTTTGCGGTGCTGCTCATTGCGCTTGCTTACCCATAATTGCTTATTGGTTTGCAACATCACTTGCAACCTGCCCAGCAGCGGGTTTACCAGTTTGGGCATTTTAAGCACCGTAGTGTTGCGGTCGGGTGCATACAGCCGGAAAGCATCATGCACTTGCTGGTGCTGCAAGCGGTTCCAGTTCCACAACCAGCTTACCACCGTAAGCAGCAAGGTTACCGTAGGTACAATTAACAAAGTATAAAAACTAAGCGTAATGAGTTGATGGAAAAGATGATTTACCGCACTGCCTTCATATTGTTTATTCCAGCGGAGCAGTGCCCAGAGTAATACCAGCAGCCCTACCAATCTGATAAAGTTAGGCTGTAGTATAAAACGGGTACGGAAGTATTGGTTCAGCTGTTGCCAGCGCTTTAGCATATCGGTTGGACAATTCTAATACAAGATAAAGGAAAATAGCGGATAAAATACAGCAAGGAATTAGGAATTAACGTTTTATAAAAGATTGGGGCAAATGAGGTTTAAAGGATGAAGGATATAAGAAAGCAGGCAAGACTTACATTTTTATATTCCCAATACGCAGACCTGGCAGGACCTCCGGCCCCCATAGTGGCGAGGCAAGCTCTGACAGGTCTCACCATTCACCATTCACCTTTCACCCTCTCACCTCTCACCCTTTGGTGCCTGAGCTTCGGTAACTGAGCCCCGCATGGGCGGGACAGGCTTGTCGAAGGCCACCTTTCCCTGTATCTTTACCGGATATGATTATAGGTGTAGCCGGGGCGCATTCTGCGCCTACCGCTGAGGAGCGGCAACAAAACCTCGATAAAATGAACGAAGCGGCAGCGGTATTGCTGCAGCAAGGACATACACCATTGATTGGTGTAAACGCCGCGCTGCCTGTGATAGAAAAAGCCCAGCCTGCCAATGTGCACGAAGCCATTATGCGCATTTCGCTGGCGGTGATAGACCAATGCGAAGCATTGCTGATGATCAGCGATAGCCCCGGTGCAGATATGGAAAGAATGCTGGTGCTGGCGAAGGGGTTACCGGTGTATTACCGTATAGAAGACATACCAGACGCGAGACTTTAAAACTACAACCTGCCAGCACCTTAGGAACTGGCAGGTTTCTTATTATTTATTATTCCTCTTCTTCGGCTTTTTCGGGTATACGCGACAGCAATACCTCAATACGCTCGCGCACATACCGGGCCTTATCTTCTGACAACGCCGCCTTAGTATCTGTTTCGTCCTCGCCCACCGGAGCTTTGGAGTTTACCCGGTAATCGGTTTTGAGCTTTACGAAATAAGCATCGCGGCGCATCATCCAATCGTTCTGGTCCTTTTGCAAGGCCATTTTGCCATCGGTCTTAACCGATGCCCTGAGTTTTTTATAGGCCAGGGTCATCAGGCTGTCTACATCTTTGTAATATCGGGCAGCACAGGCAGGCACATTCTTACCACTTTCCTGGCATTGCTGGTAGCGGTTTTCAGACAATTCCAATGCATCTTCTATTTGCGCAGCGGCTTGCATGGAGGTTGCTATCAATATTGCAGCGGCTCCTATTAACTTATGAACGGTTTTGATCATTACCTGTGGTGAATTATGGGCTCAAGATAATCATTTCGGGTGCTTTTGCTACCGCTTTACGGCAAGCACAATCCTAAACCCATCCGGATCGGGATAAGTAATACCGTTCTCCTGCCAGTAAGGGTTGGCGGGTGGTACAGCTGCAATGCCCGCTTGCGCAAAACGGGTGTTCATTGCCGTAAATGCAGCATCATCGGGCAGGTAAAACACCAGCAGGTCATCGGCATCGGGCACGTGTTTGGGCCGCTCGTTAGAAACGGTAAACTCAAGATGCCAGGCCATACCAGGCGTGCCTATAAATATACCATCATATCCTGCATGGTCCTGAAAAGTGCCCAATATCTCCAACCCCAATATACCACAGTAAAAAGGCGGCATTTTATCGAGCCTGTCTGTATGGCGGGCCACTCGTAATGTCATCATAATGGTGATTTATTTTGCGGTTTGCGCATTATGCAACAGCATAAATACACCGGCAAATTAACCATTGATTACCGCCCGGCACCATAATGCGGGCAACTTATTCTTTATAAGGTATTGAGCAGCGCCATTTTAAAACGTTCCAACCTATTCTGTAAAAGCGCATACATCGCACCTCATTTTATATATCTTTATCATCCCTCAATAAAGCACAGGTATTATGAAACGTATTGCCCCGGTATTTATCGCACTCGCAGCAATATTTACCTCACCCCATTCATCAATAGCCCAAAAAACAGGGTCTGCTGTTTTAACCCAAACCGGTACAGAAGAACAATCGGCCAAAAACGGGCCTTATACTTACGATAAAGTAGAACTGATACCCGATGGCACCAAAGATAAAATGTACGCCAATGTAAAAGCATGGATACCTCTTAACCTTAAAGTATCTAACGACAATATTGCACTGGATGCAACCAACGGAACTATCGCTGTAAATGTACCTTTATCACTTGCGGATATAGATGCAACCCTTTCCAGGCAACAGGTTTCGTTTAAAATGGTTTTAAGTTTTAAAGACGGAAAAATGCGTGTGCAGGCCAATGACTTTCAGTATTACGGCTCAGATGCAAGAGGCACCATCTATGCTAAACACTTTGAAGACCTGCGCCCATTTGTAAAAAACATCACACGCAGGATTTACGAAGATTTTGACAAGAAATTTGCAAACCTGAACCAGCAAATCGTATTGGCGGCCAAAGGCCAGCATACTAACGACGAATGGTAATGGGTTTACAGAAAACACAAAAAAGAGCTAATCGTTAGGTTAGCTCTTTTTTGCGTTTGGGCTTATTTTCTTTCGGCCATCCATTTTTGCATACGTGGTGGCGCAGAGGCATTGTTCTCAGAGAAATAACTATCCTCGCCCTGGTTTTTCAAAGCCACGTACAGCACATTGTTTTGCAGATCGGCCATGATCACCATGCCGGGATCGCCGCCTTCATGCGCTTTCATACCCCAGGCATAAAACCAGTCATTTTCTACTTCTATAGGCGTAGTCACCTGCCAGTTGGTTTCCATCCAGGTATACTTATCCTTACCCATCAGTTCCTCAAGACGGGTTTTCAGCTTTTTATTCTCGAGCAACTTAATATCATGTGCATATTCGCCTTTGTAGGGCCGCAAAAAATCGAGGCTTTCCCTTTGTGCGCCATCGTTGACCCTGGCAGCACTATCGGGCATTGCAGCAGTTGGCACGGTAGCCTGTACCAATGGTGTATCTGTAACTGGGGCCAAAGCATCGGCAGCGGTTACAGCAGTATCTAACGCGGCATCGGAATGGGCATCTTGCGAAACAGTGGAGCCGCATGCGCCCAGCATACCTATGCCAGCCACAAACGTGAGGTATAACAATGGTTTCATTGATAGTCTTTTGAACTGGATAATGCGCCCAAGTTAGCAATAAGCCCTTATATTTCTTTTTGAAAAACGGCTTCGCGCGAGGTTTCGAGAATGCGGATAAAGCCCATTTTATCCATCAGTTTTACGGCCTGCTGGTTTAGCGGGTGCGTTTTGGTTTCGATGGTGCGCAATGTCAGCGATTGATGCGCCCAATGCATTACGGTTTCAAAAGCCTCTTTCATAAGGCCTCTGCCCCAATATGGAGGCAATAAAGTGCCGCCTATTTCTATTTTTTGCAAAGCAGCATCGTAATGGTGCAGGGCACAATCGCCAATCACCGCCTGGGGCGAATCAATTAAGCGGAGGGTCCACATATGGGTGCAATAGCCAGCTATGCGTTCGGCAAACACATCCGGCGTTTCGCCCGACAGAAAAACATCTTCTTCGGTAAAACGCGTAATTTCTTCGTTGGTATACAGCGTAAATAATGCTCCGGCATCATCGCCTGTGAGGGGCATTAATGTGAGCCGGGGAGATTGCAGCAAGGTGTGGTTGGTGTGTGACATAGCTTCGTCAATGATTGATGGTAGATGCGTTGGTTTTGGGTTGAACTCTGTACAAAGATGAGGAATATAGATTAAATTGATATTAACTGGTTCATAATATTTGTTGCGCCCGCCAGGCCAGTACCTGAACACCTTCGGAATAATGCACCAGATCGGGTTGCCGCTCTGCCAATTGAATGGAGCCTACCGCATAACCGGTATTTAAACGGCTTACTTCTACTGCTTTGAGATCCCAGGGTTTGTGGTGTATATCGTAGCAACGCAGGCGGCCACGGTGCTTTACATACAGGCAATACCTTTCGGTAAGCCATAGGTCCAGCGGCGATTTTTCTGTAACGGGCTCGCCAGTAAGGTAGGCCGCCTCAAAACGAAACGCTTTTTCGCGGTTGTCCGAAACATAATGGTCTAAACCGCTTTGCTCCATACGCTTCATGTGCGCCTTACCATATGGCAGCCCCGACAATGCACGGGCCACCACAACAGATAAGGACCTGGCGGCTTCGATATTGAGAAAATACACGCCAGGCTTACCATTGCGGGTAACGTAGGTACGCAGGTTTATTTCATGAAAATCGGACAGAAAAGAAACAGCGGGCAAATAAGCGGGGCGAATGCGTTCCATCGTAAAAGCCACCAGCGACACCCAGGCTTCGCCCTCAAAAGTATCGGGCTCCAACCCGGCAGGGATCAATGAGCGCAGGGCGCTAACGGGCACTTTCCAGTGCAAAAACAAAGCCCGGTTCCACTCCTGGTAATACGACCAGGGGCCTTTGGGCAACAGCCAGGGCCTGTGCGACACCTGCTGCAAAAGATCGGCAATCATAGTTCAAAGGTTATTTAGCATAAAGCCGGCCCTTTAACAAGAACCGGCTTATTTGGTAGCAGCAAAGATACCAAAAAACTATGGCACGTAAGCGCCTCTCCTACAAAGCAGGCTGGCGGCCCGTACCCACGCTAATGCGGTTCCAGGCATTGATGGTTACAATCGTCATGTAAATAATAGCCAGGTAATGCTCGTCAAAAAGTTTAGCGGCACGCGCATACGTTTCGTCAGATACATGGTGCTGGATAAGGGTTACTTCTTCGGTAAGGGCCAGAATAGCCTGCTCCTCTTCGGTAAAAAACGGGGTATCTCTCCAGGCGCTGAGCGCATACAGGCGGCGCTCGGTTTCGCCATCTTTGCGTGCTTCGGTCGTATGCATATCTATGCAAAAGGCACAACCATTGATTTGAGAAGCCCTTACTTTGATAAGGTGGCGGTGTACCTTATCCAGCCCAGCCCCTGCAATGTGCTGCTCCAGGCTTAGCATGGCTTTATAGGCTTCGGGCGCGGCTTCGGCGATATTGATTCTGTTGTTCATAACGATTATGTTTTTCTTTTCGGTCACACAAAGCTGCAACATTATACCGAGCCAAAAAATTGACCTGGTTCAAGAAATGGACTTACACCCCTCTTGCCCGCATACGGCTCAGAAATTCGGGCGTAAAACCCAGGTAAGAAGCCAGCATGTATTGCGGTACCCGTTGCAAAAACTCAGGAAAAGCATCTCGAAAATGCTTGTACCGCTCCTCTACCGTTAGCGACACCATATAATAATTGCGCAAAATAGAGGCGTTGTAAGCCTTCTCGGCTACGAGGCGAAAGTATTTTTCCAGCACGGGCAACCGTTCCAGCAGTTGCTGCATGCTGGCAGAAGTAAGCACCAGCACCTCCGCATCTTCCAGCGCTTGAATGTATAGTGCCGATGGTGTTTGCAGCCCAAAGCAGCCATAATCGGTTATCCACCAGTTTTCGATGGCAAACTGCAATACCTGCGCTGTATCTTCTTCATCTACCAGGTAGGATCGCAGGCAACCTTTGCACACAAAATACCGCTCATCGCAAAGGGTACCGCCCTGCTGCAAAATGGTTTTCTTTTTGACATTATGGAATTCGAATAAAGGCAAGATTTGCCCGGCCTCTTTGTCGGTAATGCTTACAAACCTGCGTATATGTTGTATCAATGGCTGGTGCATAAATTGCAGTGGGGGTTACAATTCCATTGTATAAAGCCAGTACCGCTTGCCAAAAATAGGATCGAGCTCGCGGCGCACGGCAAAACCGGCTTTTTCGTAGATGTGGCGGGCGGCATGCATCATTTCTGACGTGTGCAGCGCCAGCACGGTTTCGCCATTTTTACGTGCTTCGCTAATGCACTGCCGGGTAAGCTGCCCTGCAATGCCCCTGCCCTGGTAACCGGGCGCTACTGCCACCATGCGAATGTATGCCCAGCTGGCATCATACACCGGAGTGGGATTACCCTTAGGTACCAGAAAAGCCATGCCCACAACAGCACTACCATCGGTACAAACCATCACCTGGGCCTGGTTAATGAGCTGGCGCAGTTTGGTTTCGTCTTGCAGGGAATTGTTCCATATTTCAAGGTTTTCGGGCGTAAGCTCTGTGGCAAACGCGCCATAGGCAGCAATGCCCAACTGCTTAAGTGCAGGCAGGTTGGCCAGTGAACCCTTGCGGTAGGTTAATGTATTGATATCCGGCGTGGTAGACATACTGCGATATTACAAGAAAGCTGGCAAAATTGGTGCACACCGTTTCAATTTTCACCACATCACCCATCCGTTTTAAATTTCATATTCTGCCCCAAAATCGATAACTTACAGTATCCAAAACACCAGCATTCCGGCTGTAGCAAACACCCGATCTATGATTGCGACCGAACAAAAGAAACAAGCTATCCAGGATCTGAAACAAATTCCCGGCGTAGGCATGGCGGTTGCCAATTACCTTTGGGACATTGGCATTACATCGGTAAAGCAGCTCAGGGGCAAGAAACCCGAAACCTTATACCGGCTATCGAATGAGCACACAGGCGCAGTGCCGGACCCTTGCTTATTGTACACCTTCCGCTGCGCGGTTTACTACGCCGAAACCGAAAATGAACTGCGGGACCCTGTAAAGCTGAAATGGTGGTATTGGAAAAACAACACGTATTAACCATGGCCATTTACGACACCATCGGCAACAACTACAACACCGGCAGGCGCGCCGATCCTTATCTTACCTACCGGATGCTCACCCTGCTGAAACCAGTACCACAAGGCCACTACCTCGAAATTGGCTGCGGCACCGGCAACTATATACAGGCGCTGACCCGCAAGCAATTGGATTTTACAGGTATAGACCCTTCCGAAACCATGCTGGAAGCTGCAAGAAACAACAATCCGGCTGTTACCTTTATTAATGCCACAGCAGAAGCCATTCCTTTTCCCGACAATCACTTTGACGGCATACTTTGCGTACTTACCCTGCACCACTGGCAAGATGCCACCAAAGGATTACACGAAGCCTTACGTGTTTTAAAACCCGGCGGCCGCATTACCATATTCAGTTTTACACCCGAGCAAATGGACGGTTACTGGCTGCGCCACTACTTCCCCCGCATGATTGAGCGTTGCAAACCCTTAATTCCTTCGCTGCCGGGCATGGTTCAACTGCTGGAAAACAGCGGCTACAACAATGTGCAGTACGAAAAATACTTTGTGCTGCCCGATCTGCAGGATCATTTTCTCTACGCCTGTAAACATGAACCTGAAAAATGCCTGCAAGCCGAATACCGCGATTGCACTTCTGCTTTCCGGATGCATGCCGATACCACCGAATTGCAGGAGGGACTGGCCTCTTTGCAGGAAGACATTTTATCGGGCGCTTTCCCCGCCATTAAAACCAAATACCGCAACCGGCTGGGCGACTACATGTTTTATTTTGCCAACAAGCCGGAGTAAACCACTACCCCATTCTCTCGTTTTTTTGCCTGCAACATTTGCAGCAGATTAACATATTGCAGCATACAACATACATTCATATTGCATTAACTTCAATGCACCATGACCAGATTTTTGGCTGCAATATTACTGCTAGTCCTGAGCTTGCTTCATCCCCGGGCACAGGCGCAATCTCCTGCCACTTATGAAACGTATAAAAAACTGCTCGACCAATACGATTGGGTTACCTTTTGCGGGGGCAGGTTTGAAGTGCGCAGTAACGGAAAATTTGGCCTGCTGGATAGCCTGGGCAAACCAGTGTTGCCAGTGCAGTACAACTCACACGCCGATCTGAACTATGCCCTTAACCTGGCCAGCGGCGCTGCATCGAAAATAAAACCCTGGGATATATCGTCCGATTACTGGGCTATTCCTTCGCCCGCTTATTACAAGGCGCATCCTTTTCCGCTGATAGCCAATAATGACCTGCGCGATATGGCCGCCAAAGACCCTGCGCCCTGGTACCTCCTGTTTGACAAGGAAGGAAAAACGGGTGTGGCAGACCATACCGGCCGATGGATTATACCACAAGAGTACGGTCACCCCAGCAATTACGAAGCAGTGTGTTACCCGCTGCTGCTCCTTCCCGAAAAAACAGGCCGGTTAACGGGCGCTATCGACACACAGAATAAAGTTGTCATCCCTTTCAGATACGAACGCCTCTGGCCCGATAACGATTACATTTACGGCTACCTGCCCGATAGTTTGGATATTTATACCATAACAGGTAAACTGCTGCGGCATACCGCTTACCAAAACTGTAAATCATTTAACGGCATACTGCTGGGGCAGCGGTTTGGCAGCTGGGCCATGCTCAACAGCAATGGCGTGCCTATTACCTATTTTAAATACGACGATTTCCATTCGCTGGGCAGCAGCCAGTATGTTTGTTTTGAAGCAGGCAATGCCCGTGGCGTAATGGACCGCAATGGAAAAATCATTGTAGAACCCACTTATACCAGTATTGAACAAGTGGGCGGCAGCGCCTACTCTGCATCTTTTGGTTATGAAACCCACACCCTTTTCGATGCCAGGTTCCGCAAAATATTTGCGGCTTCAGAAACAGGTTACAGCAGCATTGGCGTTACCGATATAGGCGGTGCCCCCATCATTAAAGATTGGATACTCATTAGCCACACGCGCCGCAATGCCGATGAGCCGGTCATGCAGGTGTATCATATACCCACCCGCAAAACCTACGCCGGAGCGGTGCTGGCAACTGCCCTAAATGGCAAACTCATGCTGGAAGGTAACCCAAACACCAAAAGCCGCTATACAAGGTATGATGCAACCAACGCTGCCGAAGACGCCCAATGGGTATCTGTTACCGGAAAACCATTTGCTGGCACACCCATGCTTAACAATTACGTTGCAACGCCCAATGTAGCGGTACAAAACAAAGCAGGTTTGTACGGGGTAATGGATACCAATATGAACTGGGTATTGCAACCGGCTTACAAATATCTTCAGATCCTGTCGGACAGTATTTACGCGGTAGCCCTTAACCAACCCGGCGACCTGCGCTACCAGGTTATTAACACCCAAGGCAAGGTTTTAGTTACGGGCCTTACCGAAGTACCCCGCCTGCAAGACCGGTTTTACCAGCTCCGGAACGAGCATTTTGGCATTGCCGATTACAAGTTTAATATAATCATACCGCCGGTCTACGACGAAACCGTTTACCCTCAAACCCGCGCCAATGCCTGCGGGCAGGAGGTACAAACCTTTATTACCCATCGCAAAGAAGAAACCATCATACTTGCTGCCAATGGCGATACCATTGTGCCGCCTGGGTATAACAGTGTAGATTACCTCTACCAATATAGCCTGTACCTGCTGGGCCGCAACGATTCTTTCTTTCTGGCTACCGAAGATGGTCGACTGCTGCCTACCCGCTTTAAAGGCTATGGCGCAATAGCCAGTCCTTTTGGCGACTATATCTTTAAAACCAATAACCAGTATGGTTTTATCAACTATTACGGCGACACCGTGTACACCGCCCAATACGATGACCAGGGATCGCATTTAGGTAATTATTGGCTGGGCCAAAAAGGCATGTATTCGATCATAAGCCCAACCGGAAAAATATTGGCTACAGGCCTAAAAGCCCAGCCTGCATGGAGCGCTGCCAGCGGCGACTCTATACTTGACCGCAACAAAGCCTTGTACACCCGGGTTACCGGCACCTCATTCAAAATGGTGGCCGATCATGCTATTATACCAGGGTATAGTTCCGAAGTGCCGGATGCCAACAAGTATTTTAAAAAGCTGGTAACGACTTACAAGCCACAGCCCAAAGGCGTTATCATTAACAAACAGCTTAAAGAGATAGCGCAGACCAATATCTATACCACCGACCAGTACCAGGCAGGCCATTTTTTACTCTATCCCGACTCATCGGGCAAGCGCTTTTCTGTGCTGGACACCAGCAGCCGCTATGTAATTCCTTTTACCACCGCCGATAGCTTTTGGCTGGCGCCTGCATTGGCTATAGCCCGTAAAGCGCACGCCCAATACCTGGTATTTGATCTGCTGCACCCCCAAAAACCTCCCGATACGACCTGGCAAACCGACGCGGCCAACCGGCAAAGCGAAAACGGGTTCTATTACCGCTTACTGGGCAAGAGTTATGCCTCCGGCCTGCTTACCGTATACCCGGTAAAAAACGGTTGGAAGGTAGTAAACACACAATCGGGCAGTAGCCGCATCTTTACCCAACCGGTACTGTGGCACAGCGAATACGATACTGTGGTTGTGGCCCGTGGCAGCTCCGGTAAATGGGGCATTGCCAATCTGCAACAGGGCTGGGTACTCCCGGCTGAGTACGATACCATTCCCCCGGTGCGGTATGAAACCTATATGCAGCTGCGCAAAAATGGCAAAAATGGCATTATGCACCGCTACACCTATGCTACCATGCTGCCCTTTGAGTACGACAGCATTTTTATGTACACCAGTTTTGAAAGGGGTGGTTTTGCATTGGTAAAAAAAGCAGGTGCATTCTATGTTGTAGACAACCGCAACAATATCTTAAGCGGCCCGTGGCAGGAGGCTTCGCGCTATGCGGCCAGGCTCTCAGAAGTAAAGGTGAGCAACGGCACCCAATGGCAAAACCTGTATATGAATGCAGATGAAACCATTAACAGCAGCAAACTGGAGAAAGAACCTTACGAGGCATTATATGTGTACCAAAGCGACCTGTTTCTGTTTAAAGAAAATGGCAAGTATGGCATATACGATACGAGGTTAAAAAAAGCGGTTATTCCGCCGCAATACCAAAACATTGCATACGAGTCTTATGGCTTTAGCGCGCAACTGGAAGAAAACGGTAAGTGCACACAGGTCATCTACAGTGAAGCCGGTAACGAAAAATTCAGGGTGCCTTGTGGGGCAGAAATAAACAACCATACGGCATACTGGACCATCACCCAAAACGACCAGACTACGGTAATCGACGACCGGGGAAAGCCAATAATTTCCGCAGGTTATACCATGGAAGAGTTTAAAGGCTCCGGCTACACTCCGCTGGGCAAAGATGGCAAGCCCGGTTCGTTTAAAGATTGGGAAAAACACGCTGGCTATTTTATCATCAGCAAGGCCGGTAAAGTGGGCTTGCTGAGCATACAGAAAAAAATGGTACTGGCGGTAGAGTACGACGAGATTGATTTTATAAACGACTCTACCGCTATCGCCCAAAATGAAAAGGGAAGTTGCTTACTACAGGTTAAGGCCAAAACCATTGTAAAACAGTGCTTTGACGAACTGGAATATGCCTCAGACCAACCACCATTGTATTTTGCCAGAAAAGGTACCTACTGGGGCATTATAGACCTTGAGGGCAATGTGCTGGAAGACTTTAAGCTCACCAATATTGCGCAAGCGCAGGAAGCTGTTAAGAAGCTGAAAAGCGGGTTCAGTATGTTCAGATAAAACGGCTACTATATTCAATGTAAAAAGCCGGGCATTATACCCGGCTTTTTGCATTATTCAATTCATTTTAGCCAATAGCATGCAAAGCGACCCGGTTGCCCTCGGTATCGAGAAACACGGCTATAAAACCTGCTATCATTTCGGTTTTAGGCACCAGCACCTTGCCGCCTGCAGGCACAATTCTATTGATTATCGCCTGTATAGAAGGGTTGGCATTGAGGTACACCAGCGCGCCTTCTGCCGAGGGCTTGGCATTGGGGCCTTTGGTAAGCCCTCCGGTAACACGGCCAGAAGTAGCCTGGATTACAAATGGTGTAGCAGGAAACAGGGTAAGTTCCTCCCCTGTTTCTTCAAACCTGCGGGTCTGCATACTGATATCCAGGATGGTTTCGTAGAATTTTTTGGCTCTTGCAGTATCCAGAACCGGAATTTCGAACCAGTTTACCACATTGGTTTCGGGGCTGATTTTACGCATCATCATAGTAGTCATTTTTGTACTACAAAGATGAATACAACAAGCGGTTTACACCTGTGACGATCGTCACAAACCGTGCTGGCTCCTGCGCTTACGGATGCGGCTGAGGGTTTCCCGGGCAATGCCCAGAAAGGAAGACAGTTGGGTGAGCGATACCCGTTGCAGCATGGCAGGCCAGTGTGTTTCGAGATAGGTATAGCGCTCCTCTGCCGAAAAAAGCGCAAAGAGCTGCGCAAACTCCTCTTGCCGGGTGGCAAACCTGCGGATGCAATGCCTGCCCAATGCTTCTACCTCCGGCACTTGTTGCGCTATCGCCATCAGCAATGGCTTATCAAACGCAATGGCAGTAAGCGGTTCGCAGGCTATAATATGATAGGCGGAGGGTTCGCCGCTTCCAAAGCTTTTAATATTGGCCGCTATATCGCCTTCAAAATAAAAGGCTGTATTCTTTTCTACACCGTCTTTGTTGTAGCAACTGCGGCAATATCCGTTTTCGATAAAAAAGAAAGCATTGCTTATGGCTCCTTCGCGCAACAAATAAGTACCCTTTTTGTATTCCAGTTGGGTTAATGCAGGCTGCAACGACTGCCAGCTTTCGTCCGAAAACGGCAGCAGAGACCGGATAAAAGAAAGCAGAGGTGATATCTGTTCTGGCATCTGTTTACTTCCTTTCTGCTACTTCTTTGAGCAATTGCAATACCGGGTTTTCATCGCCCTGTGGCGCTTCCTGCATGGCGCCGGGGCGGCCGTCTTCCTGTATAATTTGCAGTTTGGTCTGGCCTTCCGATTCGGTAAGTAGGTAGTTCATTACAAAATAGTTCTCTGGCTTGTCTTCCAGGTCGGGGCGTGGTGCAAACAGGCTGTAGCGGATCCGCTCATTAGGTTTAAAATCAAGCACGGTGCCCCATTGCTCAAACACTTTATCCTGCCACTCGGTGCGGAAACGTATGCTGCTGCCGGGCCTCCAGTCGGTTTGCAATACACTGCCATACTGCCAGAGCTTAACCAGCTCAGGTGCGGTAAGCGCTTTCCAAACCTGCGCTGCAGGCGCGTTAATGGTGAGTATCGAAATATTCTTTACCATAAGTGATGCTTTTTAGCTACAATGCAAAATTAAGCTACCCGCAATTTACCGGAGCGCTTTTTTAATGAGTTTTATAGCCCAGTCGTAATGGCTGGAGGTTGCAGAAACGAGATAGGAACCGAGCGAAGTAGAACCCGTCCACGCGTAGCGTTTCTTCTCAAACAACTCTTCGTTGCTGTGCTTTGCAATTATATCCTGCACTTTCTGGTAAGATTCGTTTAGCAAGGCCTGCACTTTGGGGAGCTTAACCGTGCGGTACTGTTCATTAATGTGACGGTTTAGCTCCGGTACGGTTTTCCAGGTGTAACCCTGGGCAGGCATCACCGGTTTAGCTCCGGCCATGCCTGTTTTATACCAATCCAGGAAAAACAGGTGCCATTGGTGCAGGTGCGCCAGCACGTCCCGCACATTGCGGTTCATGTATTGCTCCGGAAACGGTTGTTGCAAGGTATCTTCGGGAAAGGAAGCTATTAAAGCCGTCAGTTGGGCAAAATGCTCCTTGCTCAACTGTAGCAATTGGGTTTTATCCTGCGGTCTGGGCATAAAGTCTGTTCTACAGCGTTAAGGAACTTTTACATTAGGCATGGTCGTTTCTGCCATAGCGTTGATCCAGGTGTTCCGGTTCTCTTTCAGGTTTTTTAAAAACGGGGTAATGTCATTGCCATAAGCCCGTTTAGAGAAAGCATACACCACTATCCCGCTCTTCTTATCGCCAAAAACAACCTGTTTGTACCGGTACACGTTAAATTCGATAACAGACAGTTCTTCTGCCGAGCCTTCGCTCAGCAAAAAATCGACCATCAACTCCTTACCATCCGGACTTTCATTAACCTGGTAATTGCAAACAATATCGGTTTTCTTACGGGCGTTCAACTCTTCTACTTTTTGCGCTACGGCATCTTTTACCCATACTTCCTTTTTGAAGAAATGAATGGTAAGCATATTCTTAAAATCAGTTACCGTTTCTCCCGCAGGCAGGTATTCCTGTATAAAATAGCCATCATTGGGTTTGTCGCTCCAGGCCAGTTTAAAACTGGTTTTATTAAACGTAAGCGGACCCGGCACGCCAATATTGTCTTTCGCGGTTTTATCTATCGCGGCAAAAGACATAAGCAAGGTGGCCAGCAGCAAGAGGTATTTTTTCATGACTATTTTTTGATGCGTAAATGTAAGCACAGATCACTCAAAATACTGCTCATACTCGCGGATCTTGTGCACCAACCGGTCTTCGAGGTATGCATTACCGCCTTTCAAAGCATCGAGGATCTGGTGAGACTCTTCCAGGTAAGTCTTTCGTTTCTCATGCGTCCACGAAACCGGCGGCGGTTGCAGGTTGGTAATTCTATCGGCCAGCTTTACTGCCCATACTTCTTTGCGTAGTTTTTTAATGCGGTTGAGGCTATCGCTCATTTGCTCCGCTTTGGGCAGGCTTTCATCTTTAGTGAGGGCTTGTACTGCTTGCAGAATATCTACGCCAAAAGCCTCTGCAATTTCGTAATCTTTGGCAGCCGTATCTTCCAGGGTATCGTGCAGCAAAGCGGCTTGCACGGCAAAAACCGTGTCGAAACCGGCACTATTTGGTGCGGCCACCAATATTTCCATCGCCACATTGCATACATGCGCCAGGTACGGCACATCGGAGTCGCTCACTGTTTGTCCCGTCTGCGCATGTTTTACGGCGGCATATTTTATGGCTTCCTGGTAGGCGGTTTGAATATCCATAAGTAAAGTGTTGAATGGTTTAG
Organism: Chitinophagaceae bacterium; assembly: GCA_031546985.1. Lineage (GTDB taxonomy): Bacteria > Bacteroidota > Bacteroidia > Chitinophagales > Chitinophagaceae > JAVBJN01. Next base: position 9,731 of record JAVBJN010000066.1, on the reverse strand, counting down.
CAATATTGAATGATAAGGGGATGGGCTGTAAATCAATACACAAAAGGAACCAATCTGCGTGTTTTGCGCTGGTAAGCAATGTATGCTTCTCCAAACTGACGGATAAGCACCGTTTCTTCTACATGGATGCGGCGAATAAAAACCGTAAACACAGCTACGGTTACGATAGCCAGTGCAATCCAGTTGTTGAGCGATAAGCCAAATCCAATAAAAGACAACAAAGATGCTGCGTAAGAAGGATGCCGCAGGTAGGCGTAAATGCCATCGGTTTTAAGTACGTGCCCCTCACGAATGGTAACATCTACGGTAAAAAAACGGCCCAGCGAGCGAATAATCAGAAGGCGGGCAATAACGCCCAATAGTACCATCGCTATTCCAACATACGGAATGGTGCGGGCAGGGCCTATCGGGCAGCTTACCATTCTGGCAATATAATAGGCTGCCAGTATACTCATCACCACCACAATCCATATCAGCCGCAGGGTATTTTTATCGGATTGGGGCTGGTCTGTGGCACCGGACCGCACCAGGCGGTTCAGTAAAATCTCGGACAAAAGCCAGATCACGTAAATGGTGGTAAACAGCGTGCTCATCGGTTGGGATTATGTACAGCAATTTAAACCATTTGGCGCATTGCTACACCTACACTACCCCAAACAACCTTAGATTCCGTTGTAATCCATAATCTTCATCAGTCGGCACTTTTTGCCAGTTTAAGTTCTTTATTTCTATGCGTTGGTTGATGGTGCCATTCCAGGCAAATTCAAATCCTTCGTCTTCCAATATTTCCGCTATAAGCACTCCAACGGCCAATGCTTTCTCTTCATCGCTATCGGACGAATCAAAACCGAGCAAGAGGTTTTTGGTTTCGGGATCAATTACCCGTTCTACATCCTGGGTATGGTAATAACAATAGCCTAAAGCATTTACACCATATTGTGCCAATGCGTTTACCACTTCCATGCAATCATGCATGGCATCCTGGCGGGTATATCCGGCTTTGTGCAGGCAAACGATCTGTTGGGTCATCAGTTGGTCAAACACCTTAACCAGCCTGTCAAAATCGGTTGGTGTAGTCCACCGTTTGCTTTCTGCCTGGTGCTGGGCATATGCATCATCAATCACAGCCGTTAACCAGGCTTCGTCAAAATCGTCGTTGTCGTAAAACATATCCATCACGCCTTCGAAAATCTCTTCTTTGGTATCAAAACCCATCAGCACGTCTTTGCGTACCTGCTCCTGGGCTTCGTCTTTTATTTCCTGATCCATTGTGTGCTTTTCGTTTAGTTGGTTAGAAGGTTTTGCTCCTGGTTATGATTTGGGCAAAACCGGTATCCAGATCTCTTCTTCAGATTCAGGATCATCATTGCGGTATTTATCGCCCAGTATTTCGAAATGCGGCCGGTTTACATCTAGTATAAAATCCGAACCGGGCAGCCAGGTACCAAATATGTATTGAAACGTTTGCACGCCCGCTGCTGGGCCGCCTTTGTGCAGGAAAACGGCGTAAGTACCGCCTGGCAAAAGCAATGCTTCCATGCCTTCGGGCACCTGGTTAAAATCCGTTACCGGCGCAGTAGCCCATTTTTCAAATACATTACCTGCATTAAACGCAGTAAAGTAATCGGGTGCATAAAACTGCACCGAATACAAATCGTTACCTGCGGCATTGGGTATGGTTTTACGGCATTGCATAAAACTTTGCCAAAGCGTGCGGGTGGTGTTGTGCATGAGCGACATAGTGCTGTGCACGCCTGCCAGTTTGGTTTCGGGGCGGGTTTCGATACGTGGCGCCATTAATAATCTGTATTTCTGAACCGGTTAAACGAACGCCAGTATTTGTCTTTATACAAATCGTAATTCAGTTGCAGCTTACCCGCATACTTTTGCTGCATGGCATGCAATACGCGCGAAGCCTTGCGAAAATCCTTACAGGCAAAATAGATCTCGCGCATGCTATCGGCTGTTTGACGGCCTATGTTCAGGTGCCCTTCTGTATCTGTCAGTTCCTGCAGCAATTCATCTTCAAAGGCATCCATCTGCTTATAGGTTGGCGTATCGGGCATACCATTGTTGTTTTCGCCATCAAAGGGAATAGACACTTCGAGTATCCACGGGTGCGAAGCTTTTCCATCCCACTCCAGCAGATCGGTATTGATTACGGCCAGCAGCGGATTGCCATTTTGCAGGGTAGCTTCCATCATGGCATAGCGATCGTTCTCCGTATCATGCCGCGCATCTTCATATTTCTCTACAAACTCCTTCTGCCGCCACACCAGGTAATCGCCCAGTTTTTCGATGGGTATCAGCTCCTTTGTAGCTTCATGCTTACCGGCTATGTTGAGGTAATCGATATTGGTGGTAAAATTGAGCTCGCCAATGCAATTGTCAATAAAAGTAAAGGTACCATTGCCTACGGCCTGGCGGTTTTCTTCGGTAAGATCGTGGTTCACCACTACAATATCGATGAGATCGGGAAAATCTTCGTGTTCGTTGGCATAAAAACTGATGTTCTCTTTACTGAACTCATATCCTGCCATTTTAATGCTCATATTGGTGATGTCGAAAGCGGGCTTGAGCGCGGTAAATTTCCAGCCAGCAATAGCCGGGGCGGCCAGCACCAGGTCTTCGGCAAAAGGAATGTTCTTAACCAACCCCTCTGCCGATACTACCAGCTCCACCGTATCCTCGCCGGCCATACCGGTAAGGAAATAAAATCCTTCGCGGATCTCATTCAGCTTTACCGACATTTTATCGAAAAACTCCTTTTCAATATCCTGCCGCTCCTTTACCACATTAAAGAATGTTTTTTCGTGCTGCTGAAACCATTTCCAGAACGGATCATACATACTGGTTGGCTCCGCATCTTCTTTTTTACCGAACAGGTTTTTTAATAAGCTCATGTCCGAGGTCGTTTAAATAAGGTTGATAAAATATAAATCTGCTACCCTGCTAATAAGGTAAAAGCCAGATGAGCAATAAGCTAAGCCACTGCAAGCCCAGTATTATCCAGATATTGTTGCGGCTGGGTTCGGTCATATTTTGCAGGCCGTTTACCACTTTATTTTTGATGATATCGGCTACACTTACATTGGGATTCTGAAAATCGACATCATCGAGTTTTACCTTTTTTATGCCAAACGCAATTACGCGCTTCAACCATTTGTTCTCGGTGCCTTCTTTTACCCCTTGCAGCAATTTCATCTGGAGCAAAGTGTAGTCGGCTCCTTTCTTAAACAGATCAGGCTGCTTTTTTTCTAACTGCGCCAGCACGTTATCGAGCATGGGGTAGATATAATTTTCGGAATTGTCTTTGATAATGCGGTTCGAAATCTTGCTTACAATGTATTTATTGCCAAACATAAAGAACAGGTAAGGGCTGATAACGATAAACAGCAACAAAACAGAACCAACCGGCCTGGATAAAAACATAGCCATCAGAAAAGGGATGGCGCTAACGTGCCCGGAATGCCCCACATCTATACCGCGCGACAATAATATAAACGCGGTGATGAGCACCGTTACGGTAGAAACAGCTGCCAGCAGGTTTATTTTTACAAAACTTGAAATACCAATGCCAGATACTTTTGCAAAGTATTTTACTTTTCCTGTCAATTCCATTTTTACACTTTGGTTGATTTAATTAGAGCAACAATGCCGGTGTTTAGTTGGCCTGTATTTTATCTTCGAGCACAGGCAACAGGTGTTCCCACTGCATTTGCTTTGCAAAATCCAATGCTGTTTTTCCAGATTGTGTTTGCATGCTTCTGTCTGCACCCGCATCCAGCAATACTTCTACCGAGGTACGGTTGCCGGCAATGCTTTCGCGGTGCAAAAGCGCATAACCGAATTCATCCTGGTGGGTGATTTCTTCGGGGTTGTTTGTAAGAAATTCCTGCAGGCTCTCTTTCATGTTTATACTCATGGGGTGCTCTACCAGGTTTTCGGGGTGTTCTTTTTGTTTAAACACCACAGAAATGTCGTTAAAATCGCCAAAATCCAATCCCCAGGCTTCATCATGCTCTGCCCGGTCTGCATCGCTCATTTGAGAACGCAGGAGCTGTACGGTAAACCCGCCATAGGTTTTTCCCTCGGCGGCAAAAAGCCAGTCGCTCACCTGCTGCAATGGTATCTGTAAAAAATCGCCATTCTCTACATTGGTGAGTTCATTGGGAGTATTGATGAGCACGCCGGTTACGGTATCGCCATCAAATTCAATATCGTTGAGCCACATATGCTCTACAAGGGGTTCTTCGCCCTCATCCATTTGCTGGGTAAGCGCTACTTTAACCACTGCGAGATCGAGCGCAGGAACGATCCTGCGGAACTCCCACGAGAGTTCTCTCCAGAAGTATTTAAAAGTTGCTTTTGCTTTTTCAAATGCCTGAATCATTTCAGCATCATCAGCTTTGCTGTAAAAGAGTTCTTGACTGGCCATAGTAAAAGTTATTTGGGTTTATCAGGTTCAAATTAAGGTTTACTTTTTGTTTTGAGCAGATTGTTTAGCCACATTGCAGCTAAAGTTATGCCCGTAAAGGAACGGTGCCCGCTCAAGGCGCAAATACGGCCCATTTTCTAACAAAAATCACTCCTTACAGCCAATTTTTCGTCCCAATACCACATATTTCCGCAGGTAATGCATGGACAGTACGCTTAAAAACACAAAAGCCGCCCGAAGGCAGCCTTTGCGCATAACCAATATTAAAAAACAAATGATTACTGTATAACCAACTTGTAAACCGAAGCCTGGTTTTGACCCACACTTACAGTAGCCTGGTACATACCAGCAGTAAGGCGAGGCAGGGCCAATTGCAAACTGTTTCCGCTGGCTTTAAAATCCTTCGCCAGCACTACCCTTCCGGTAACATCGGTAAGGATAATTTTAACAGCATCACCTTCGGCAACATCGCTGCCCAGTATAACCGTTACCCGGTCGGTAGCAGGGTTAGGATAAATACCTTTCTCGCTGGCCTGTTCCATAGCAGTGCCAGGCTTAGCCGTACGGTAGATGACATGATAGCTGCATTCCAGCAGATCATCCGGATCTATCTGCACACTTTGCGCTTGCGCATCTGTTACATCGCATGTCTCATCAAATTCATCCACCTGCAGGGTTGCACCCTGCAGGTTTACCAATCCCAAACCAAATACCATCTCCTGATCGCTCTCGCAAGTGATGATAGAACCATTCATACTGGTGCCTACATAACGCGGATTGGCATAGCCACTACCCGATGAATTGAAATGGCCTACCATCGCAAAATCATCAATGGTGCCAAACATGGGTTTCAACCGCATACCAAATGGCATATTGCACCACTCACCCATTGCACCATTGGTCCAGAAAGGCTCCTGGTAATTGAGCCCGGTGGCATAGCCCGGTTTATTGCCCAGCACATGGCCCACCTGGCCGCTGTAGTTCATACCAATGGTATTGCCATAGCCCAGATCAATGCCCATAGCAAAAGGCACACCACCGGCGGTAGGCGATGCGATAACGGTGCCATAATTGGTTGGTGTGGTAATCTGGATCTGGCTGCCCACCATACCATACAAACCTACCCTGTTGGAGCCCGTTAAGGATTCGTAAAATCCGGTGCCTTTGATGGTAGCGCCAGCGGCATTGTACGCCACACTATTGGAGCCACTGGTAGGCACGCCTATAGCCAGGCTTGAGCCCAGGTGCGAAATGCGGAAAGTATTGCTGAAAAGATCGTTCGAAAGTCCGTAAAAAGTACCGTTCATCTGCACATCCGGTATAAGATCGAGCGCATAACTGCCGTTAAGTGTAGATGGGGTAACGGCAGGGCTGGTAGCATTGCTGCCATAATAACTGGTTGTATTGGGGGCCAGGGTATTCATATCGAGCTGCGATATCCAGGCTTTGCTACTGTTAATACTGGTAAAACCTGCAACGGTAGACCCATTGGCGCTACCCATTACATACAGCCTGTCGTTTATGATTTTGAGGCGGAGGGCCGCGTCGTAATCGTTATACTGGCCGTTCCATGCCGGATTGGATACCGGATTGGTGTTTACCGCGGTATTAAAATAATGGATGGTGTTTACCCGCGTGTTCATATCCATTTTTAATACAAATGCTGTTTTAGCGGCGGCATACTCCGGATCTTCGGGCAGCGCGCCCTTGCTGCACACATACCCGCTAATGAAAATATCGTCGTTGCGGAGGAGCGAATGGGTCACAAAAGTATACTCGCCCTGGGATGGAAGCACATCTATCTCATGCGTTTGTATGATGTTGCCGTTAATGTCTACAATCGCCAGTATAATGCGGTCTTCGCCGGTGTTGGCACGGGCCTGAACCGTAATGCAAAAGCGGTTGCCGTCGATACTGGCAATGGCAATAGCCCGCACATCATTATACTGCGGAAACTGCAGCACAGCGCTTCTAACCATACCGCCTTTCTGATCGTAGGCTGCAAAATGGACCGCCTTGCCATACCCGATATTACCAGCGGCTACGGTACCTTTATCGGATGTATTGTCTGGGTTAATGGGCGCAATCGCATAACCGCTCAAGGAGGTGTTAAACGACCCAAAATCGGTTGGCCTTACAATTTCAATAGCGCCGGCCTGCTGAAAGGAGCTGGTGAGCAACAGCGCCGTAAGCACCATGCCAAATCCTTTACGGGTACCGGTTTTCAGCCAGCTGCGGCTAAATGCGGCGTAGTTTTTCTTCTTCATGTAGTTTATGATTTTAAAGAATAAAAGACAAACGAAGGCGCTGTAATGCCATTGCACTACAGGTAAAAACGGGAGAGATCAACAGTCGAAAAAACAGACCGTCAATCATAAACAGTATAGCCGGGGAATAACCAAATCTACCTTTCTCTTTTGATCTGCACCATTCATTTTGCAACATTTAACATGCAAAAAGAAACAAATATCAAGCGCTTCATTTACTTGCCTCGCCGTATTTGACCAGGCATAATAAAAAGGCCACCCGAAGGCGGCCTCTTATAAAACAAGGAATGAAAAATTGCCTGGTTTCCGGCTAGCGGATTACAAGTTTGTACGATACAGGTTTGGCATCGCCAAAAACCACACTGGCCTGGTACATACCCGCGGTAAGGCGTGGCAGGTTCAGCTCCAGTCGTCCGCCAGCAGCATTGGCCTGGCTACTGTATACGATTCTTCCGGTTACATCCGAAAGCACCACTTTTACTGCGGCTCCGTCCTGGGCGTCTTTACCCAACTGTATGGTTACATGGTCAGAAGCAGGGTTAGGATAAATACCTTTTACATCCGTCTCTGCAATGGCAGAACCTGGCTTGGCGGTGCGATACACGCTGGTAGCAGAGCATTCCAGTTCATCATACAACAGCAGATCGGCTTCATCTACCGGGTAGTTGTTGCCGTATGGGTTACCAAGATCGGTGTTCAACGATATGGTTACACCGGTTTGGCTGGTATACCCCAATCCCAGTGTCATTTGCTGGTCGCTTGGGCAGGTAGCGATTTTACCATCGCCATTGGTAGCCAGGAAACGGGGGTTGATGGCAGAGTTGGTATTGTTTTTAAAATGACCAATCATAGCCAGGTCATCGCTGCTGCCACTAAGCGGGTCGAACTGGTGGGCAAATGGCAGGTTGCACCATTCACGCAACCCACCCTGTGTCCAGAAAGGTTGCTGGTAATCTAAGCTGGTGGCGTAACTCAGGTTGTTGCCTTCTACCGCGCCCCACTGGTTATTATAGCTGATACCGGCGTTGGAATAACCCAGATCCATACCTATCACGAAAGGTATAGCGCCATTAACCGGAGAAGAAATAACAGAGCCGTAAGCGGTAGATGATGCAAGTGGTACCGCTGTGCCTACCATGCCATACAGGCTTATTCTATTACCACCATTGGTAGTAGGGAACATGCCATTACTTTTAATAGAAGCGGTGGTGCTGTAATAAATACTGTTGGAACCACTTGTGGGCACGCTAAGTGCCAGTGTGGAACCCAGGTGCGCCAGCTTCCAGGTATTGTTGTTGAGATCGTTGGAGAGGCAGTAAAAAGTATTCGGTGTTTGGGTATCGGCAATCAGCTCCAGCGCGTAACTACCGTTGGCGGTATTGGGCCAGAATGAAGCGGGTACAGACGAATTGCCATAGAAACCGGAGCTTAAAGGAGCCAGCGTGGTAAGGTTAAGCTGCGATACCCACGCCTTACTACCGTTAATGGTAGACGTAGAGGTACCCAACGTGGTAGAACCATTGGCACTGCCCAATACATACAGCCTTCCGTTTATATTTTTAAGGCGCATGGCGGCATCGTAATCGTTGATGGTGCCATCCCAGTTGATGTTCGTAACACCATTGGTATTCAGGTTGGTGTTGTAAAAACGGATGTTGGTGGCGCCATTGTTCATATCCATACGGGCCACGAAAGCCGATTTATCATGGAAGAACAAAGGATCTACCGGCCATTCGCCCCGGGTGTTGGTATAGCCGCAAATGTACAGGTACCCATTCATCACAATCGAGTGCGAAGGAAACAGGTGCTTGCCGTAGGGCGATGGTGCTTCAATATCGAACCTGTTTATGATGTTGCCGTTTACATCTACCATCAGCTCAAGAATGTGCCCCGGACGGTTGGCGCCACGGGCCTGGATGGTAAGCATAAACACGTTGGCATCTACCGTAGCGATAGATATGGCGCGTACATCTTCTGTTTCGGGAAATTTAAAGAGCTTGCTTACCGACATGGCTCCTTTGCCATCTACCACGGCAAAATGGATACCGTTACCCAAATGATAGTTGCCCATGATAGCCGTTCCTCTATCGGGGCTATTGGGATCTACGATAGATACTACGTAACCCTCGAGATTGGAGCCTACAGTTTGGTAATCGTAAGATTTTACCACTTCATAGGCGCTGGCGTTTTGTACGCCGCCTGCCAGCAATAACGCGGTTAATACCACACCAAACCCTTTGCGGGTACCGGTGCGCATGACGCTAAACCATTGTGCTGTTTTGGATAGTTGAGATTGTTTCATCTGGTTTTTCTTCTTCATGTAGTTTATGATTTAAAAAAATAAAAGACAATAACATGCGCTATGCTATGACGAAGCATAACAAACAAAACGGATAAACGGGCCATTGCAGGCGCGCTGATCATAAACCAGTATAGTCGGAGGGGATATTTCAAAACTACTTTTATACGGCTACAAACACTACTCAGATTTTGACAATTGCTATGCAAAAAGATACAATTCCATCTTTTTTGGTCATTTTGTTTAAAAAATAAAGGCCGCTTGTGAGCGGCCTTTACAAACGATCAACTAAAAAACTACCGGATATCCAGTTTGTATACTTCAGGCTTACCATCCTGAACCATTACACTGGCCTGGTACATACCAGCAGTAAGTTTAGGCAGCGCCAGTTGCAGCAGCGTGCCATTGGCGTTGCCTTCCTGCATGAGTACTACCCTTCCGGTAATATCGGAAAGCACCACTTTTACAGCGGCACCGGGTTTAGCATTCCTGCCCAGCTGTATGGTTACCTGGTCGGTAGCAGGGTTAGGATAAATACCTTTGGCTTCCGATACTTCTGCCATTGCAGTTGCGCCGGGTTTTGCGGTACGGTAAATATTGGTGGCTTCGCAATCGTATTCCGCATCGGGATTGAGCGATGCAACATCTACCGGGTAATCGAAGAAATAACTGTCGCCGGTAAGATCCTGTGCCGTTACCGTAGCATTGGTGAGGTTGGTTACGCCTG
>JAVBJN010000027.1:0-62267 GCA_031546985.1 Chitinophagaceae bacterium | reverse complement strand
TATGATGTAACCGTTCGTGGTGCAATATCCATTGGCCGCAGGTTGGTGGACCCACTGGCAGAGCTGGTAAAAATTGATCCTAAATCGATTGGTGTAGGCCAGTACCAGCACGATGTAAACCAGAGCCGCCTTAAGCAAAGTCTGGACCGTATTGTGGTAAGCTGCGTAAACACCGTAGGCGTAAACCTCAATACCGCATCCAAGCACCTGCTGGCTTATGTATCGGGCCTGGGGCCTTCGCTGGCAGAAAACATTGTAAAATACCGTGCAGAAAATGGCTTGTTCAACTCGCGTAAAGCGTTGAAAAAAGTAAGCCGCCTGGGCGATAAAGCATTTGAGCAATGCGCGGGCTTCCTTCGCATTCCGGGTGCAGATAATCCGCTGGATAATACCGCGGTGCACCCCGAAAGTTACGAACTGGTAGAGCGCATGGCTGCTGATAGAAACGCTACTATCCAGGATCTGATAGGCCAGGATGCCATTCGCAAGGAAGTAGAACTAAAGAAATACATTACCGACGAAAGAGGGCTGCCTACCCTGCAGGATATCATCAGCGAGCTGGCCAAGCCAGGCCGTGACCCACGCGATGAAATAAGCGCGTTTGAATACGCAGAGGGCATCAGCAAAATTGAAGACTTAAAAGTGGGTATGGAACTGCCAGGCATTGTAACCAACATTACCGCATTTGGCGCTTTTGTAGACATTGGAGTAAAGCAAGACGGGCTCGTGCACATTTCACAAATGGCCAACCGCTACATCAGCAACCCATCCGAAGTGGTAAAACTGAACCAAAAGGTACAGGTAACCGTGGTAGAAGTAGATGCGGCCCGCAAACGCATTGCGCTGAGCATGGTGGGTAGCGAACCCGCCCAGAAAGACCGCCGTCCGGCAGGTGCTGCACAGCAACAGCAGAGAGGCGGTGGCAAACCTCAGCAAAAGAAAAATGAACCGGCCCAGCCGCTCGATTTCAACAGCAGCCTCGCTGCCCTGAAATCGAAGTTCGGGAAATAGTGCAGCTATTTTCAAAAAGTAAAGCGAGCGGTGAAGTAATTTCATCGCTCGCTTTTTATTGTACCTGATCCTGCGCGGTATGTTTCCCGCAGATTGGCGCTGTGCCGCTGCGAGACAATATCCTTCTGTTACATTTCCCGCAGATGGACGCAGATCAAAAACCACGCAGATTGCCGCAGATCTTAATGTAGCAACTACCTGGCTAGACTTTTCGCCAATACATCTCCTAAAATATACTGCTCCTCGTTCCCCGGGCAGCATGACAGAAATTAACAAGCCAAAATACCGCAGCTAAAAATTATCCCGCCCCCACCTGGCAGGAGCTGCGCACCTGACAGGTGAGATCTCAGATCAGACATCGTCAAATCAGCCATCAGACATCAGACATCTTCAGGCAGCTCCAGGAGCTTATACAGTTCCCTTATGCCTTCCGTAGCTGGTTTTTCAATAGGAATAATGTTTTGGTAACGCTTTACCTGTGGAATCACTTTATCGAGTACAAATTTAGGCACCTCATCTGCCACATAATCGATTAACCCGGCAGCAGGATATACAGCCAGCGAGGTGCCCACCAGCACAAAAATATCGGCCATCATCATTACCGGCACTGCCAGTTCTATCATAGGCACCGGCTCTTCGAACCAGACAATATGCGGCCGCAATTGCCCGCCATCTTCGGCCAACTCACCATAGGTAATATCGGTAGTGATGGGATATACCAGTGTTTCGTTTACGCAACTCCGCATTTTAAGAATCTCGCCGTGCAGGTGCATTACATGGCTGCTGCCCGCCCGCTCATGCAGGTCGTCGATATTTTGGGTAATGATGGTTACATCAAAATGTTCTTCCAGCTTTGCCAATCCATAATGCGCGGCATTGGGCTGGGCATCTAGCACATTCTTACGGCGCATGTTGTAGAAATCCAGCACCAGTTGCGGGTTTTTCTTCCAGCCGCGCGGCGTAGCCACTTCATTTATGTCATACCCTTCCCACAAACCATCGCTATCGCGAAAAGTCTTTAGCCCACTCTCTGCGCTTATGCCCGCGCCGCTCAATACCACCAGTTTCAGTTTATCGCTCATCTTTATTTGTATTTACAACTGTACCAAAAATAACAAGAGCCGCCCAATACTGAGCAGCTCCGTCATTATCTTAAAAGAATACTATTATCCTTGGATCTCGGCCCAGGCAAGGATGCCACCTTCGAGGTTTTTCACATTGTTAAAGCCCATTTGTTGCAGGAACATGCATGCCTGCAGGCTGCGTTTACCACTACGGCAGTGCACAATAATCTCGTCTTCTTTCCAGTTTTCAATCTCATCTACCTGCATGGTCATGATCTGACCCAGTGGAATGAGTTTGCCGCCCATGTTTATTTCAGCATATTCTGCCGGTTCGCGTACGTCTAAAATATGCAGCTGCTCACCTGAATCCAGGCGTCCTTTCAGCTCTTGTACAGTAATAATGTTCATGTATATTTAAATTTTTGCAAATTTCACAACTTTGGTCCAATTCCCGAAATTTAGTTGCAGCAGGTAAAAGCCCGTAGTAAGGTCCTTTACGTCAATCGATTCTCCATTCAGCTTCCCTTTCTGCATCACACGGCCTTGTACATCGACAATGCTGTAATGATCGGCCTTGTACAAACCATCCACCTGCACCTGTAACCGGTCGCTGGCAGGGTTAGGAAACACTTTTACATCCAGTTGGGCGTAATCGGTTTCTTTTATACCAGTAAAAGTCACAGGTTTGCCCACTACAGGCCGCAGCATTACACAGCCCGTTTTGGTTGACTGGTACCAATCGCCATCTGAATTGTAAAACAAATGGTTATCGGCAATGCGGTTGGCATCCCAGCCATAATACAGGTTATCGCTGTTGCTTAGGATAGGCGCCAGTGTACCAATGTAAAAATCGCCGGCTGGCAGCACAATTGGCTGGTCAAAACCGTAGGTCCAGAACCCGTTTATATTGCGGATATAACCCGGGTGGTAATAATCCTGCTGGTAAACCACATTATCGGTACCACCATTAAAGCCAATGCTCTTATACACCATCAGCGAAAACAGTTTATTGGCGCCGGTAGGCACTTCGCGCTCAAAATGAATCATTACACCGCGCAGCGTATCGGGCTGGTTCAGATGGAACTTAACCGCAAAACGCGCCGCGATATTGGGGTAAGCGGTTACCGAATATACCTGCTCGGCACTACCGTCATCGTAGGCAAAATAGTTGTCAAACTCCTGCAATTGAAAGGTTGTATCATTACCGGCACGGGTGTTGGGCGAGGTATTGCTTACCCAGTATTTGTGCAGTACCGACACTTTTGCATAAGGATCGGCGGGGGGTGTATTAAGTGTATACCCATTGTGCGTAACCTGGTTGGCAATGCTCAGCACACCGTTCAGAAACGGCGTAAGGCTCACGCTCTGGGTTTGGGTATGTACAATATTATTGTTGCGCAGGTCTATGGCCTGAAACGTTTCTGTTGCAGTAGTAGTGGCGGTATTCAGATTCTGGATATAACTCTTGATCTCCGCAGCCTGCTCTGCACTTGCATTGGCCTGGTAGTGGCGGTAAGGCATAGCAGCATAATCGCCCAGGTAAGGTGTAGGCGTTTGTTGCAGGGCAATATCTCTCAGCAAGGTATCTTTCGAATTGCGGTTTTGGGCCATGTACACAAAGTCGATATTCCAGATATCGTCGTTGGTATTTTTGGAGCCTTTATTCAGCAAACGGAACTGGAATCCATCGTAGAGATAAGCGGTATCGGTTACAGGTAGTATTACTTGTTTAAAAGGCTTTACCATAGAGCCGCTTACGCTCCACACCTTGCGCCACTCGTTTTGCTTGGTGTAGAAATACAGCATAAGACTGTCCTGCGTTTCGGGATAAAAACCTTTGCCACCGGGCTGGTATCCAAAGCTCAGAAAAATACTGTCGGCCGCTACTTTTCCACCCAGGTCAAATGGCAATGAGGTGATAGAGTCGGCAAATACAACCGCATTCTGGTTTACCGAATCGTAGGGCATACCCGTTTTATCAAACACATCAAGCGTAAGCACGCCCGAACTATAACTGTATTCGCCAAAAGAGTTATTTACTGTACCATTACAAAGCGCGCTGGCATCCCAGCGGCTGGCATCGAGGCAGGGATTCCAGATATAAGGCGAAACCCCAGGAGTACTATCGGGATTGCGTACAAAAGAAAAGTCGTCGTAGAACGGCAAAGTCAGGTTGGCAGCGGTTTTCATCAAAGGCATCGCCCTTGCCGGTTGGGGCAATGTATTGGCCTTTTGGGCCACAGGTCGTAAAACTTCCTGGGCTTTTGCCCCTGCACTGCACACCAGTAAAACCCCGAATAAACCCGAATAAACGTATTTCAACATACTTTTCCGATACAATGCGTCCCGAGTTTTTCGGAACTGATTATCAATCCATTCAAGTTATTAAAACGCAGAAAACGTTCAATTATTTTTTACCGCCCTTAGGATCGGATGGCGGCGGCGGCCCATACACTGCTTTGGGCTTCTGGCCTTGTGGCAGCGTTGTTTTTTTCACTGTATCTTTTTTAGGCACTGTTGGTGGTGCAGGCATATCATCGTCGCTACCCTGCTGGTCGGTGTGGTCGGGCATATTAGAGATGATCTGCACTTTTTTATTGCTTTCGATCAGCGAGTCAGATGGTTCCTGCATAATGCGCAGGTCTATCATTTCGCCGGAGCGCACATAATTTACCTGCCCTACTTCGTTCATGATCTTAGGCGTTTGGTCGTAAACAATGGCCGATGCAGAGTCCATCACCTCACCATCCCACAGGGTTGTGGCAGAGAGGCCATAGTTGTTGAGCATCGTCATGGCATCGGCATACGATAAGCCTATGAGTTGCGGCACGGGTATTACTTCATTGCCCAGGCCAGAACCTACTACAAGGTCTATACGGCTGCCGATAGGCACCAGTGTACCCGGCGTTATCTTTTGTCCGTTTACCAATTGCTCCAGCACCGCGCCCGCTGCAATATCGGAGCGGTAAATGGTATCGCCAAACGCAAGGCGGTTGCTGTTGATAATCATCAGCGCGCTGCGGAAAGAGAGGTTTACCAGGTTGGGCATTGGCACCATTGGCGGCGATTTCTTATTTACCGTAAGAAAAATGGTACGGCCATATTTTACCTTAAACCCATCGTAGGGTTGTTGTTTTACCACTTTCAAAGCCGGTTGGCCTTCGAGCCAGGTAGAATCTACCTGCACATCAAAGCCCATTTTCTCCAGTTTGTTCATAGCCTGGTCCAGGGTCATGCCCTCGACTTTGGGTACGGCCAGTTCTTTACCATGACGGGTAAGCCAGCTCAGCGATGTGAAAAATGCCAGCCCCAGTACAAATACCAGCACCAAAACGATAACCAGGTTGGCAATAAAAGATTTTTTAAACATATACGATCCGGCTTTAAGCCTGTAAATTTAACAATCTAAGCTTTACTTGTTCAGGCAGGCGTCAATTAGCGTACCATAAAAGGTTTGCAGGGTCATACCTGCTGCACGCACCTGCTGCGGCACAATGCTGTTTTCGCTCTGTCCGGGCATGGTATTTACTTCCAGCATAAACAGTTTGCCATCTTCGCGCTGGATAAAATCGATGCGGATCACGCCTTTGCAATTCAGGCGCTCATAAATGCCACGGGCGGTGCTTTGGATCAGTTCGGTTGTAGCGGCATCAATCTGCGCAGGGGTAATTTCCTGCGATACGCCAGGTGTATACTTGGCTTCGAAATCGAAAAACTCTTTGCCGGCGCGCACTTCGGTAATGGGCAGCGCGGTAATAGTGCCGTGGTTATTAAACACCCCTACGGTAAACTCACGCCCGCCTATAAATTCTTCGATAATGATCTGACGGTCTTCTTTAAACGCTTTTTCCAGCGCTGCGGGCAGCTCTTCGGCCGTGTTTACCCGGCTCATGCCTATGCTGGAGCCACCTTCGTTGGGTTTTACAAATACCGGAAGGCTCAGCTGGGCCAGAATAACTTCGGGAGCAGGCACCGAATGGCGGAAATAGTGCCGGGATCTGGCAATGTTTACCACACCAAAATCGGCCACTACTTTATTGCAGTAAAATTTATTGAAGGTAAGCGCAGAGCAAATGGCATCGCAGGAGGTATACGGAATATTAAGCATATCGAAATAGCCCTGTAGCTTTCCGTCCTCGCCCGGTGTGCCGTGAATGCCGATAAAAACGCCGTCAAACGTTATCTTTTGCCCATTCAGGGTCAGGGAAAAATCGTTGCGGTCTACGTTTATCTTTTCTCCGCTTGCGGTTTCGTGAAACCAGCCATTGCGGTCGATAAATATTTTATATACTGTAAAACGTTCAGGATCAACATTATTCTCGATGGTTTTTGCACTTTGCACCGAAATAACATATTCGCCGGAATAACCACCGGCCACCAGGGCTATAATGGGTTTCATAATTGCTTATTTATGCTTCAAAACTAATAAACGCTTTGGAACTGATACGGTTATATTCGGGGCAAACATAAAAAAACGTCCCCGTAACGAGGACGCTTCTGCAAAAACTTTACCAGACTTATTTGGTGGCATCTACTACCATATTGTAATAACCGGTCCATTTGGCTTTGGGCACCAGGTTTCCGTTTACAAATACAACATCGGTTACCGAGGCCACGGCTATTTCCTTAGCACCATTGGGTACTAGTCCGTCGGCCACGGCACGCTGGTATAATTTAGGATTTTTTATAGTGGTAGCTATGCAACTGATGGTTGGGTGCGGCTGGGCATTCATTACCCGGCTCAGCTCATCGGGTGCCTGCAGGCGCAGCAGCAACTGAGCGGTAGTGGCTATCTTATCATGTAACTGCTGCTCGCGGGTTTGCAACTGGGCTACCGTATTGGCGGGCGGCGTTTGGGCCATTGCAGTTTTCAGATCGGTTACCACAGCATCGTGTTCTTTAATCTGCTGTGTGATCTGGGTGGCGGCCTGTGCTTTCATATTGGCCAGGGCTTGGTTCTGGGCCTGGTGCGCGGTATTCTGGGCAAATGCAAATGGCCCTGTAACCGCCAGCAGGAAAGAAGAAAGTATAAATTTCCGCAGCATGTAAAGACATTTTGTTAAATATAATCATTATTTGAATAAATACTTAGCGGTTTTTTGTAGCTATGGCGGTAATTGGCTAACTTTGCGCCGGCTTTTAAAAATATAATACTTAGCATGATTGTAGTTAACAACCTGTCGCTGCGTTACGGAAAAAGGGTATTGTTTGAAGATGTGAACCTGAAGTTTACCGAAGGTAACTGTTATGGCATCATTGGCGCAAACGGTGCCGGTAAATCTACTTTCCTGAAAATCATTTCAGGCGAAATTGACCCTACTACCGGTAGAGTAGAGATTTCCAAGGACCAGCGCATGTCTGTTCTGAAACAGAACCACTATGAGTTTGACGAGTTTACCGTACTGGAAACAGTAATTATGGGTAACCGCAAGCTGTATGATATAATGAAAGAAAAAGATGCCCTGTACGCCAAGGAAGATTTTACCGAGGAAGACGGCATCAAAGCGGGCGAACTGGAAGGTGTTTTCGCAGAAATGGACGGATGGAGCGCAGAAAGCGACGCCGCTACCCTGCTGAGCAACCTGGGTGTGAAAGAAGAATTTCACAACCGCCTGCTGAAAGAACTGGATAGTAACCAAAAAGTACGTGTGCTGCTGGCGCAGGCCCTGTTCGGCAACCCCGACATCCTGCTGCTCGATGAGCCTACGAACGACCTGGATCTGGAAACCATCGCCTGGTTGGAAAACTTCCTGGCCGATTACGACAAGATCGTACTGGTTGTATCGCATGACCGTCACTTCCTCGATACCGTATGTACCCACGTTTCGGATATCGACTTTGGCAAGATCAACATCTTCTCGGGTAACTACTCTTTCTGGTATGAGTCTAGCCAGCTGTTGCTGAAACAACGTGCCGACCAGAACAAGAAAGCAGAAGACAAGATCAGGGAACTGCAGGACTTCATCGCGCGTTTCTCTGCCAACGCATCGAAAAGTAAGCAGGCTACTTCCCGTAAAAAAGCGCTGGATAAGATTAAACTGGAAGATATGCGTGCGTCTAACCGCCGCTACCCTGCCATTATGTTTAACAATATGGTGCGTGAGGCCGGCGATCAGATCCTGGAAGTAAAAGGACTGAGCAAGACCCTGCCTACCGGCGAAGTACTGTTCAAAGACATCACTTTTGACCTGAAACGTGGTCAGAAAGTGGCTATCCTGAGCAACAACTCACTGGCTACTTCTGCATTTTACCAGATCCTTGCCGGTGAAGACACCAATTTTGAAGGCAGCTTTAAATGGGGTGTAACCATTACGCCAACTTATATCCCTACCGATAACACCAAGTACTTCGAAAATGTGGATCTGAACCTGATCGATTGGCTGCGCCAGTACTCTGAGGAAAAGGACGAAACCTTTATCCGCGGTTTCCTGGGCCGTATGCTGTTTGGTGGCGAAGAAACCCTCAAAATGTGTAAAGTACTGAGCGGGGGCGAAAAAATGCGTTGTATGTTTAGCCGCATGATGATGCTGAAAGGCAACACCCTGATGCTGGATGAACCTACCAACCACTTGGACCTGGAAAGCATTACTGCCCTCAACAATGGTATGAATGACTTTAAAGGCAACCTGCTGTTTACCACACGAGATCACGAACTGGCGCAAACCGTGGCCGACCGTGTAATCGAAATTACCCCGAATGGTGCTATCGACAAAGACATGAACTTTGACGAATACATTACCAACGAAAGGGTAAAACAACAAAAAGCTGAACTGTATGGCAAAGCGGTGACCGCTTAAGCTGCGCAAGCAAAAATATACAAAAGAGCTGCTTCTTTCGAGGCAGCTCTTTTGTATTAAATACCACGGATAAAAGCGTATTGCAGAAGATTGCTCATTCATCGATCAGAGAGTGTTTCTCATGCTGCGCCCGCCTGTCCCCACCTTTAGGGGACGCAGGAGGGAAGCAATATCTCTTAACTTCATAATACTGTGCGGTGGCGCTAAAAAGTCTTATACAACCAACTGGTATAATCGTTACACATTACCAAAACTTCTGGTAGTGGCTTTATGCGGATAACAAAGCCTTTATTGACCAACCCTTAAAAAATTAAACAATAACCTATAAGTTCGCACCATAAACACAACCCATGAAGATTTTACTGTACCTCAAACACTGGCAGCTCTTTGCGCTTTTACTATTCATACCTATGATTATTAAAGCGGGGCTCTCCGTTGCTGGTATACCACAACCGATTGTAGCCGCTGTTTCTGCGCCATTACTGGTGCTTACGTTTGGCATCTGGCTGTTTACAATAGGCACGCAACTGCACCGCAAGCTACCGGAGCCATTACGCGAAAGCCTTACCCTCTTTTATATTTCTTTGTTTTTATCGCTGGCTTATATTGCTCTGTTTCTGCTTATGGCTGCAGGCCTTGTGCCCGGTTTAACATTGATTAACGATCCCAGTCCGCTGTCGATATTCGTATTTCTGGTATTGCATTTATCAGCCATGGCGGGCATGCTGTATTGTTTTGCCCAGATTGCAAAATTCATAAGGGCCATTGAGTTGCAACGGCCGGTTGTATTCCGCGATTATGCCTCAGAGTTTATCATGATCTGGTTTTTCCCAATCGGTATATGGCTCCTGCAACCCAGAATCAATAAATTGTTTCCCGAAGGACAGCTTTACCGCTAAAGCCCGAATGCAATTTGGTCTTCCCCCTTAAGGTGCTTAATTTGTTACCACAAAACCAATTAACGATGGAACGCTCTACAGTCAAATTCACCACCGTAGAACAATACCTGGCTTCGCTCGATGATGCTACGAGGGAGCCCATTTTGAAATTGAGGGAAATCATTCGCCAGGCCGCCCCCCAGGCAGAAGAAGTGATTAGCTATGGTATGCCAGCCATTAAGCAAAATGGCATGCTGGTATGGTATGCTGCGGCCAAAGCGCATATTGGGTTCTACCCTTCGGCATCGCCCATCAAAATATTTGCCGCAGAGCTGGCGGCTTACAAAACCTCTAAAGGTGCTATACAGCTTCCTTACGATCAAAAACTGCCGGTAACACTTATTAAGAAGATCGTAAAGCTGCGGGTGCAGGAAAACGAAGAGAAAAAGATAGCGAAGGGAAAGAAGTAACGTATAGTACAACCTGCTTAGACCTGACAGGAACTACTCGCCCCGCCGCAGTGGCGTGACAGGCACCTGGCAGGTCTGAATGAAAATCTTAAATCCTTTCCAATATAGTTTTGCTGAGCTCCCCGGCCTTTTTACTCCCTACAAAGTATTGCGTGCCGTTGTTCAAGGTGATTAAAACACCTTCTGTGGCGCTTACATTGTAAATATTGCCCAGGCTGCTGCTGTTGCGCAGGCTAAAGCCCCTGCCCGCTTTGGCGGGTTCTACAACCGCAGATGCGATCTGCTTCCAGGGTAATTCGTTGAAATCCTGCTCCAGGTAGCGGTATTTGAGATACAAACCGTCTTTATCAGCTACCGTATACAAGCGGAAAGTCTTTAATAATATGAGCAATGGCGTAAGCACCAGCATTAAAATAATAGCCAGCAGAATAACAGGGGCGGCATCGCCCATATTCCGCATCAGGAACATAGCCGTTATAATACCACTCAGCAGGAGTACCAAAATACCAATGGCAAATGTCCAGATCCACCATTGGGTTATGCCCTGTTCTTCATAAAAAAAGACTTCTTCCTGTGCCTGTTGTGCTGCGTTCATACCGTCAAAAATAGAGCGAATTATTTAATGAGGTACTGGGAGAGTGCTTTGGTAGGCGCAAAAGCTGCCGTATCCTTCAATTCCGGCACGCCACCGTGCAAAATGGTTTTATAATACACCTTTGCAGCAGGCGGAATAATTTTGCCATACACATCGAGGTAGTAATTGTGCTCTTTGCCGCTAATACCTGAGAAGTTAATATAGGTAGCCTGGTTGCAGAAAGGCGCTTTTACAGTGTTGCCCAATTGCTTACTCATCGTCAGCACAGAAGCGCCTTTCAGTATTTTATCGTTGGGGTTGGAGTTGACAATAATATGTGAAGCAAATTTTACCTGCTCCAGCATTTTGGCATGTCCTTTTTGATTGATGCAAGCCGCGTTCAGTATCAGGTTATCGGCCCACATGGGCTTGTTGAGCGCGTTTACCGTACCGTTTTTTACCAGTTCTTTCAGCAGGTTATTGCCCATGCTGTGCATAAAAATACTTACATGCTGCGTGGCCAGTGGAGACTCCTTTTCGCGGGTTTTGATCCGGCGTATTTCAGTAAGGGCACGGTAAAACTCAGTAACCGAGGTCTTTGAATTTTCTTCTGCGAATTTAAAATTCTTACGTTGCGATAAAGTGGTGGTAATGCTGGGATAATCGAACATAAGCACATTAACATCGTACAGGGCCGACATCCGTTGCGCACGATCTGCATTGGAGGTAAAGATCTTACCCATACCCTCGGCATACACTACCCAATCCTGGCTGTGGCGCATAGCAGAGAGATCATTAATGGCGTCTTCCAGTTTTTTATACCGGTGCGCCTGCCATTGGCCGGCTTCGGGCACCAGCAAAAAGAAATACAAACGGCCGGCTTCTCTGTATTCGCTCATAAACCGCAGGCTGTCTTTCTGTAACTTACGGTTGCTGATCATGATGAGGCAGCTATCACATGGCTTTTCGGCATACTGTTGTTTTACGGCATCTGATACCGGCGCACCATTAAACCGGAACGTTTTCCATACCTCATCGGTGTTAAATTCCTCGGCCTGAGCCATGCTAAAAAGACTGATTAAACACAAAACCAACGAAAACACGTATCGCATTGAACTATTTTTTAGAAATTAGATTCCGAAAGTACAAATTGTACCAACAGTTTATTACATGAATCCCACCAGAACTTTAACCGACCAGATGAACCGGACCATAACCGTGCCGGAAAAACCGTTGCGCATTATATCATTGGTGCCTTCGCAAACCGAGTTGCTGTTTGATCTGGGACTGGACGATACCGTGGTGGGCATTACCAAATTCTGCATTCACCCCGATAGCTGGTTCCGGAGCAAAACCCGTGTGGGCGGCACCAAGCAAGTGCATACAGACCGGGTAGATACCCTGCAACCCGATCTCATTATTGCCAACAAAGAAGAGAACATGCAGCCCCAGATTGAGGCGCTGGCAGCAAAATACCCGGTGTGGATCAGCGATATTCATACCCTGCCCCAAGCACTGGATATGATTGCCAAAGTGGGCGAACTGGTAAACAGGGCGCAAAAAGCACAGGAACTCATACAACAGATCTCCAACGGGTTTGAACCATTAAAACCTGCACCCAAACCACTGCGGGTAGCTTATTTCATTTGGTACAACCCCTGGATGAGCGTAGGCCACGATACTTTTATAGCAGATATGCTGGGCCGCTGCGGCTGGACCAACGTATTTGACCACCTTAACCGGTACCCGGAAATTACCATCGATACGCTCAAAGAAGCCAACCCCGATGTAATACTACTATCATCCGAACCGTTTCCGTTTAAAGAAAAACATGTAGCCGAATTGCAGGCGGTATTGCCTGCGGCCAAAATTATACTCGTAGATGGCGAAATGTTTAGCTGGTATGGCAGCCGGCTGTTGCACGCCGCCGATTATTTACAAAACCTGGTTAACCAACTCTCCTGATGTCGTTGTTCAAACAAAGCCGTATGGCATTGCCTGTTTCGCTATTGCTGTTCGGGCTGGCTTTTGCCGCCACTTTCCCTTTTTACCGTTATGCTTTTGACGGTGATTCGGTAGCCTACCTTACCATTGCACGGCGCTGGGCCAATGGCGACTATGCCAATGCGGTAAACGGACTTTGGAGTCCGCTACACGGCTGGATTGTAGCCTGGTTCGTTAAAATGGGGAAAGAGCCTTATACCTGGGCTTTATACACCAATGCTTTTGCAGCAGCGGGCTGCCTGGCGGGCACTGCGGGTTTGTTTAAACGTTTTGGCCTGGAGCCCCTGTACCACTGGGTTTTACTGCCCGCGCTGTCTATTGTGCTGGTCTATTGTACTTATTTCCAGGTATTTGCCGATTTGTGGGAGTATTTTCTACTGCTCATTTACCTCAATATGGTGCTCATACCTTCGTTTAGCAAACGCTGGGGATTATGGCTGCTCCTGGGTTTGGTAGCAGCGCTCGCCTATTTTGCCAAAGCCTACGCGTTTTATTTTGTGGTATTGCACCTGCCCATCAGCCTGTACCTGGTGCAGAAAGAACAAGGCGGGTTTTCCGGCAGAGGCTGGATGCTGCCTACCGGCGTAGTGTACGCGGTAATGACCGCAATATCCTTTCCCTGGATTCAGGCGCTGCACTACAAATACGGTAGCTGGATGCTGAGCACCGCCGGTAAACTCAACAGCAGCTGGTACCTGATGGCCCGCCGCACCTATAAACCGGAGCTGGACCGGCTTTTGCCCCCGCCCTATGCAGATTCGCCAACCTTCTGGGAAGATCCCTGGTTTGTAGAGGGGCATTTCTTTGGCATGTTCGATTCTGCCAAACTCTTTATTAAACAAATTTTGCGCAGTGGCTACACCGTATTTCAGGCGCTGGAATGTTACAGTTTTATTTCGCCGTTCCTGCTGCTCATTGTGGCTTTTGGCATTGCTTACCTGCTGGGCGTAAAGTTTAAATTAAAGTTGGGTGCGGCTTATAAAGTACTGTTCTGGGCTATGGTTATTAATGTGATCGGCTACCTCAAAGTGCATATGGAAGCCCGATACGTATGGCTCACCCTGTTTTGCAGCCTGGTTATTGGCGCTATGCTGCTGCAGCAATTGTTTACCCATTTTGGCCTCAAACCTTTGCAACGGTTGCTCATTACGGCGGTATTTGCGGGTTCATACCTCATTCACCCCATTATGGATATGGAGACGATGGTAAACAAAGGAAAAAGTGAATATGAACTGGCGCAGCAGATAAACCAGGCCGGTATTCAGGGCAGATTTACCAGCAACCCAACCGGGCTAAACATACGTTCTCTGGCTTATATGACCCAGAGCCAATTGTATGAAATCGAGTACTTTGACCTGGATCATGCCCGTTTATTAAAAGAAATGCGACGGTATAATGTACCCTATTACTGGTGGTTCCATTCGCCGCAAGATGCAGACGGGTACAGGTTTACAGACGAATCGGGCCAGCCTTGCGCCGATGTAACCGGCGGACATATTCCCGGATTAAGGATATTTAAATTAAACTAGTTGCTTCGTTTTATTACCTTTGCAACGTTTTTCAAAAAAATATTAAACCTGTATGGCTAACCAAAAAATCGTTGAGCTACTGGGCGATAAAGCCGAGTTTTACTTGGACCACACTTGTAAAACCATCGACAAATCTGTTTTGCATGCACCTTCAGCGTCAATCATTGATGACGTTTGGGCCATGTCTAACCGCAACATTCAAACCCTGCGCAGCATCCAGGCCCTGATGGGTCATGGTCGTCTGGCGAACACAGGTTATGTGTCTATCCTGCCTGTAGACCAGGGTATTGAGCACAGTGCCGGTGCATCTTTTGCGCCTAATCCTGCTTATTTCGATCCTGAAAATATCGTTAAACTGGCTATCGAAGGCGGTTGTAACGCTGTTGCTTCTACCTATGGCGTTTTAGGCGCTGTAGCCCGTAAGTACGCGCACAAAATCCCTTTTATCGTTAAGATCAACCACAACGAGTTCCTCAGCTATCCTAACCGTTTTGACCAGATCATGTTTGGCACCATCCGTGATGCATGGAACATGGGTGCTACCGCTGTAGGTGCTACCATCTATTTTGGTTCAGATGAAAGTACCCGTCAGATCCAGGAAGTGTCTAAAGCATTCGAATATGCACACGAACTGGGTATGGCTACTGTACTGTGGTGCTACCTGCGCAACAGCGGCTTCAAGAAAGATGGTGTAGACTATCATGCTGCTGCCGACTTAACTGCACAGGCCAACCACCTGGGTGTAACCATCCAGGCCGATATCATTAAACAGAAATTGCCTACCAACAACGGCGGTTACACTGCACTGAACTTTGGTAAAACCCACAAGAAAGTGTATGAAGAACTGACTACCGATCACCCGATCGATCTTACCCGTTACCAGGTAGCCAATTGCTACATGGGCCGTGCCGGTCTCATCAACTCTGGTGGCGAATCTAAAGGCGCGAGCGATATGGCAGAAGCTGTAATGACCGCTGTAGTAAACAAACGTGCTGGCGGTATGGGTCTGATCTCTGGCCGTAAAGCATTCCAGAAGCCTCTCAATGAAGGCGTACAACTGCTGCAAAACATTCAGGACGTTTACCTGGACAACAGCATTACCCTGGCGTAATCTTATTCAACATACTCCCAAAACACCGGTCTCACACAGGCCGGTGTTTTTTTATGCCCTCGCCTTTGGCGGCAGGTAAATGTTATACGCATCTATCATAATCGTTGTGGCATCAGGGTATTTAAGTCCAAATCACAGTAGCGCAGTTGGTGAATCAGGGTACTTACCCGGAAACGAGGCGTATCCGTTTCCGGGCGGTTTTTGGGTTACTTTTTTTTTTCAAAAAAATAACAGAAGCCGAAAAGCGGTTTGATGTAAGCGCCGCCCTGCAGTTTCTGCGCTATGATACAATGCAGCTATATAAAGTGCTGCTTTTTATGCCCTGTTTTTGCTACCTTGGTTATATACAAAGGATTACACATCCTTGTTTACTCACCAAAACCACCGCCCAATGCTGTTACTTGCCCAAATCCTGACTGCCGTAGTGGCCATAGAACACCTGTATATCATGTGGCTCGAAATGTTTGCCTGGACCACCCGCGCGCCCAAAGTGTTTAAAAGTCTAGACAAAGACCTGTTTCCCAAAACCAAATCGCTGGCTGCCAATCAAGGGCTGTACAACGGTTTTCTGGCCGCGGGTCTGCTTTGGTCGCTCTGCATTGGCATACCCGAATGGCAGTTTAATGTAGCCCTGTTTTTTCTGCTGTGTGTATTGGTGGCTGCGGTTTACGGCGCGTTTACCGCCCAGCGGTCTATCCTGTTTGTACAGGGGTTACCTGCTTTCCTGGCGCTGGTAGCCTGGCTGGTTTTGCGCTTTGCCTGCAACGGATTGGGTGCATAATTGTGGCCAAACTTATCATTATGTTTATCGCTTGCGAATTTGGGGTGAAATAGCTTAACTTTACGCCCCGACCCGACTAAAACATATACGAAATTTAACAATTATGTCTTCAACTTGGTTTAAACGTATCAAGCAAAATATATTAACCTCCACCAAAGAAAAAAAGGAAACACCGGATGGCCTGTGGCATAAATGCCCCTCGTGCAAGAAAGTGATGACTGTGGATCAGTTAAAGGAAAACCTCTGGGTGTGCAGCAATTGCAACTACCATAACCGCATTAACGCGGTAGAGTATTTTCATATTTTGTTTGATGAAAACGAATACGAAGAACTGTTTTCCAACATCACCTCTAAGGATTTCCTGGGATTTGTGGATCTGAAACCATACGGCGAGCGCATTAAAGATGCCCAACGTACTACAGGTCTTAAAGATGCCATGACGGTAGGTGTGGGTAAACTGAACGGACGTGATCTGGTTATTGCCTGTATGAACTTCAATTTTATTGGTGGTTCTATGGGTTCTGTGGTAGGCGAAAAGATTGCCCGCGGCATCGATTACGCCATTGCCAACAAAATGCCGTTCATGATCATTTCCAAATCGGGCGGCGCCCGTATGATGGAATCGGCTTTCTCGCTGATGCAAATGGCCAAAACCAGCGCCAAGCTTACCCAGCTGGCCAAAGCCAAGCTGCCTTATATCAGCTTTATGACCGATCCTACCACCGGTGGTGTTACCGCTTCTTACGCAATGCTGGGCGATCTTAACATTGCTGAGCCTAACGCGCTGATCGGTTTTGCCGGCCCCCGTGTAATCAAAGAAACCATTAAAAAAGACCTGCCAGAAGGTTTCCAGCGGTCAGAGTTTCTGCTGGAGCATGGTTTCCTCGACTTTATTGTAGACCGTAAAGAACTGAAAGATAGGTTGGCTACTGTTTTAGATCATTTTAAAATTTAAGTAGCTTTTAGTAATTTGCTGGTATCATCCTGTGTGCAATACGCAGGATGATATTTTTTTAAAGGGAAAACGGCAACTGCTTCCCGCACTTTTGATTCTGACCAAAGATGATCAACATAGTTAACAGATCGGCCACGTATGAATTTGCCATTGAACAGAAGTTTGTGGCAGGCATGGTATTGACCGGAACCGAAATCAAATCGATCCGCGCCGGTAAAGTGAGTTTTAACGACAGCTTCTGCCTTATACACCAGGGCGAATTGTTTCTCAAAAGCCTGCACATTGCAGAATATGCCTTTGGCACATCGGCCAACCACGATCCGGTGCGTGAGCGTAAGCTGCTGCTGAACCGCAAAGAGATTAAAAAGATGCAGACCGCCATTAAAGAAAAGGGCTTTACCATCATTCCGCTGCGTATTTTCCTTAACGAAAAAGGCCTGGCCAAGCTCGAAATAGCCCTGGCACGCGGTAAAAAACTGCACGATAAAAGAGAAAGTATTAAAAACCGGGATGCCGAGCGGGAGCTGCGCCGCAGCTTCGGATAATGTTGTAACTTTAGATGTCTAAACGGTCGGTATTTTGATAGACATCAGTTATTTCGAATCGTTTCCGGTATTGTGTACCCGTCGCATGATTTTAAGGCAGCTCAACCTGAAAGATGCCCCAAGGGTGTTTATTATGCGCTCCGACCCGCAGGTAAACAAATACATAGGCCGTAAATCAATGGCTACGCCAGAAGAAGCCCGTCAGCTCATTAGCACTACCCTCGATCATTTCCGGCAAAAGAAATCCATCAGCTGGGGCGCGGAGCTCCGCACCACCAAAACTTTTTTGGGCAGTTGTGGCCTGTTTGAAATAGACCACCAGCATTCCCGGGCCGAAATAGGCGGCGAACTCCTGCCCGATTACTGGGGCAAACGCCTGGCTATAGAAGCCGTAGAACGCATTGTACAGTTCGGAGCAGATGAATTAAACCTGCACCGCATCGAAGCCAAAGTCTCCCCTTTTAACCGCAGCACCATCTTTATGCTCGAAGCCTTGGGCTTTAAAAAAGAAGCCCACCTCCGCGATTATTATTACTTCGACAACCGCTTTCATGACTTACTGGTATATGGGTTGTTGGTGTAGTAGTTAATCATGAGTAATGCGTATTTTGACCACCAACTATGGAAAAATTCAGAGACCTTGACACCGAACAAAGCATTGCTAAAAACAAACTCGTTTACCGGCAAAGTTGGGGAGATAAATTTGGCGTTATCCAAGGCTATTTTATATGCGGCATCTTACTTTTGTATACAGTTTTTTTTCATCCTGCCACAGGTGTAATTAAAGACGAGCCTTTCATTCTTTATTTTCTGGTTCCCTTCCTATTCCTTTCTTCCATTTATATAGGCTATAGACAATTCACACAGAAATCGCTACTCAAACAAGCCACCAACTACAAGACCGAAAAAGCCGGAGACATGCTCTTGGCATATGCTCATGAAAAGGACTATAGTACATACAAGATTGGAAAGGACTGTGTAATCTGGGAAGACAGTATAATGTTTAGCGCTCACGATGATAAAAAATACACCGTGTTCATCATTCGTGATTATTGTATTTGGTTTTGTGTAATTAAAGAGATAAAAGGCTCGAACAGGCCCGTTCTGTTTTCGCATTTATTCCTGGAACGGGATATGAAAGAGCTATTTGCCAATACTAACAGTTAGATATTTACAACCAGCATTCTATTACCTGAGCAATACTTCATCTCCCTCTACGCACTAAGTCCTCGCCGCTTTGTGTTTCCCAGCTCCATACTTTGTAGTAACAATCCTATACTGCTGTATCCTCAAAATACCTTATCTTCCTACTATGCATCAACCCCGTTTATCGGTTCGGGAACTGGAACTGAAAGATATTGAACCGCTCAGCGATTATTGGTTTAAGGCCTCGCCGGATTTTCTTATTGCTATGGGTGTAGACCTTTCCAAAATGCCAACCCGCGAGCAATGGGAAAACATGCTGCGGGAGCAGATAGCTGCACCTATCGATCAAAAACAATCGTACTGCATGATCTGGGAGCTGGATGGACAGGCTGTTGGGCATTCCAATGTTAATAAAATTGTGCTGAACGAAGAAGCCTCTATGCATCTCCACATCTGGAAACCCGAAGTACGCAAAATGGGATTGGGCAGTGCTTTCGTTAAACTTACCCTGCCCCGTTTTTTTGAAGCCTTAAAACTGAAGACCTTGTATTGCGAGCCATATGCCCTGAACCCCGCCCCCAATAAAGCACTGGAAAAGATCGGGTTCCGGTTAGACAAAACTTATATTACCACCCCCGGATGGATTAACTTCGAACAAGAGGTTAACCGCTGGAAAATAACCGCAGAAGATCTGAAAATCATCTGTGATTTGTAACCCAAAAACCACCAACCACCATGATTCTTGCAGCCGCCCAAACCATACCCTATGATGAAGATGTTACCCGGAACATAAAACAGCATATCCGGCTGGTAAAAAAAGCCGCCCGCCATGGTGCACAAGTGGTATTGTTTCCCGAAATGTCGCTTACCGGTTACCTCCGTGCTACGGCACACCTGCATGCGTTTACGCCTAACGATGCCCGGCTTAAACCCCTCAGGCAACTGGCCAGCGAGCACAATATTGTGATAGTGGCAGGAGCCCCGGTTAAGCTGGCGCTGGGCCTGCACATTGGTGCGCTCATCCTGAACCCCAACGATACCGTGCAGGTGTATACCAAACATTTCCTGCATGAGGGCGAGGAACAATATTTTACACCAGGCAGCCAGAATCCTATGCTGGTGATAGGAAAAACAAAACTGGCATTGGCCATTTGTGCCGACATTAACCATCCCGAGCATGCCCGCCAGGCTTTTGCCAATGGCGCCGCCGCTTACCTGCCCGGCATTTTTTATACCCCCAACGGACTGGCCGAAGGCTACTCCAACCTGCAGCACTACGCCTCCTCGCACGCTATGCCCGTTTTAATGGCCAATTACGGCGGTCCATCACACGGGTGGGCATCTGCAGGCCAAAGCGCTTTTTGGGACGAAACAGGGCGCTTACAAGCCAGCCTTGACGATTCGGGAACCGGTCTGCTGCTTGCTAAAAAGCAAAATGGCGTATGGCAGGCCCAGGTGGTGCCCGACGAGCAATACACGATTTAAGCCTTTCTCCCTACAGGTGGATACAAACATGTAAAAAATATACCTACTCGTATTATTTTGCAGATTCAGGATCAAAAGATGCTGAACCATACCTATCCATGAAACCTATTTTGCTGCTTGCCTTATCGGCGGGCCTGCTTTCCTGTGGCCATACCACTACAGCCGACCAACCTTTGCGCCTGGACCAATCTATCCGTACCAAAGTACTGGAACACCTGGTTTTTCCGCACCCCTCACGGCAGGAAACTACCGCCCATTTTTACGAAAACCGCTACTTCACCGAGTGGTTTACCAACGACAGCCTCGAATATTCGACCTACGATTCTACTGTTTCCCAAACCTTCCGGTCATATTATGAGTGGAAAGAAGATACCCTGGTTATTACCGGTGGCTATGGCTGGCTTACCGGCCTGCTGGGCGGTTTTGAAATACGGGTGCACAATTATGAGGTGCAGGTTTTTAACAAACTATGCTCGGCCAATACACCTGCCTACAAGCTGGAGGCAGCAGAGCCCGAGAAATTCATCTTAAACATACCCACTACCGATGCACAGGTTGTTTTGTCGGAATTGCCCAAAAACTATTCGAAAACGGTATTATATGGTTATGTTACCTTTAAGGGAACCAACTTTTACCGGCAAAAAGACAGTCTTTCTGAAAAGCACCGTATGAACATGAAGGCTTACTTCAGAAGCACGCCGTTGCCATAGCATATACCATGCTTACTGTATCATAAATACGGGGCTTTTCGTTTAAATTTGTTGTTTACCGCCCCCAGGGGTTCCACCAGAAATGAAAAAATACAATTGGATCACCATACTGTTGTTTACCATATTGTCTGCCTGCCAGCAGCATACCGAGAAAGCAACAACTGCCACCACGCCTGCCAAAGACAGCAATGGCTACAAACCGGTAGCTGCTGCTTTGTCGGAAACCGACCGCGAAACCTTCAGAACCGATTCTATACTCACCGCCCAGCTGGAGCATAAGGTGGCCCTCGATACCCTGCTGCGCACCATTACCCGGCAGGAAAAAGTAAAAGTGCTTACCGAACTGCAGGAATGCTGGGTAGACTCCTGCCAGTATTATTCTTACTCCGATGGCAACTACCTCTTTACCCTACAGCAGCAACATTGCGATTCTACCCGCAATCCATCGGGCCAAACCGCCCTGCTGCAAGACGGGCAACATACCATTAACTTTGCCGATTATAAAGTAACCTGCTACAATAAAGAACATTGCGAGGACTACGGTTTTAACCAGAAAAACTCACTAAATAATGCGCGGGTGATTGAAGTATGCGGCAAACGCTTTTTGTATGCCAATATGAGCTATAACTGTAATGGTATGGGTTGTGGCTGTGTGATGACGATGGTATATGACATGCAGACCAAACACCCTACGTTTATTGAGAACTACCGCATTCCCTACGATGGCTATTTCATTTCGGACTTTAACAACGATAACAACCCCGACCTGCTGGTGATTGAAAAAAGCCATACCCGTAAACTAAAGAAGTATGCCACATCGGGTTTTGACCTTACGCTGCATGCCTATACTTACCACAATGGCAGGTTTGTTCCTACACAAAAAAAATCGACCAAGAAGCCCTACCAGTATGTATTGTATGGCATTGGTCCCGATGGCGACGGACTGCACAAAACCTACTCTGTAAAGCAAAACAACTGGTATTAGCGCTATGCAACCATTGCCCGCTTTGAATACAAAAGCGCTGATCAGGGGCATGGTGCTACTGATTGTTCTTAATGGCATATGGACATACCTGTGCATCAAAACCAATTTCTTTACCGACCGCGATAAAGGGCTTGTTTCCGGGCTGGGTTATCTTGCTATATTCAGCTCAGCCATTCATTTTGCGGCCCGCAACAAATCTTTTGGCCGCTGGCTGTTGCTGTCTTTAGGCGTTATCGTATTGTTCCTCGTTTCGAGCTTCATACTTGGCCTGCTGTTGGGTACATTATCTGATAGTTTTTGGCTGTATGCCATAGTTAATGCAGTATTTGTGGGCTGGGCACTCCCCTGGCTGGTGCGGTATTTTTATGGCCTGTGGCATTACCGGCTTATGTGGCCCGCAGTGGCGGTTGCAATGCTGGGCAGTTATGCCGTTTCGCGAGCCATTGAAGACGCATTGTTTTTCCGGTTCGATATCCATCCCAGTATAACCATGTACCTGGTGTTTCATACCCTGCTTATTGTTCCGTTGGCGTTAAACCTCAAAACGGAAGGTACACTTACACCAGCCACTACAACTTAACCCTGCGTGCAATACGGTAAAACCAATTTGCCGTATATTTCGCATACCATTTGCTTATTATGAATTCAATCCGTTTTAATGCCGCTGCATTTGTGCGTATACTGCTGATCTATGTATTGCTTGCCGCAGTATGGATTGCCCTGGGCGCACTGGGTAGCACCTTTGAAATGCCAGACTCAACAGTAGCCGCCAGCATTGGCCTCACGCTAATTGTAAGTACGGCCATTCATTTTGGTCTTAAACACCAACCGTTTGCAAAATGGATATTGTTAATGGTAGGCTTGCTGGGCCTTTATGCCCTGTCTTATTACTTTTTGGGCTCCTGGCTCATGCAGCTGGTGCAATCTTACCCGGCGTATATGATGGTAAATGTGCTGGTGAGCAGCATGGTGATAAGCCTGCTGCTTTGGAAGATCTATGCATTGGATTATTTCTGGCCGCTGGTATGGGGTATTGCGGTGGCAAGTGCCATCAGCACATTGCTTTTTCAAAGGGCTGGTCTGTGGCTGACCGATGTGCCTGGTGTACCGCTACAGGTAATGATTATTGCTGTTTTCCAGGGGTTGCGGCTTATTCCTATGGCGTTGGGTGTAACCGTAACGAAACCCGAAGAAACAGACTTCAGCACCATCGAGGATTAACACATCAATACAACCTCCAGTAGATTCAAGAAATCAGCACCCATATTGTCTAAAACAACATAGGACTCCCGGTACACCACCTTTTCAGATTACGATTTTATTATGGCATAAAAAAAGCAGGATATTGCTATCCTGCTTTTCATTATAATTTACGACGGGCTTTTAGGCCGACATCATTTCTTTTTCTGCCAGAAAGGTTTCTTTACCGCTGAACAAATGTTTTTCGGAGTGGTAAGAAGAACGAACCAACGGCCCGCTTTCTACGTGGTCGAGGCCCATTTCATATCCTTTTTCGCGGTAGAAGGCAAACTCATCGGGGTGTACAAAACGCTGCACCGGCAAGTGCTTCTTGGTAGGTTGCAGATACTGCCCGATGGTAATTACATCACAACCGTTATCGGCCAGGTCCTGCATGGTTTGCAGTACTTCATCCTTTTCTTCGCCCAGGCCCAGCATAATACCGCTCTTGGTACGCATTCCGCCTTCTTTTAACCGGCGTATCACTTCCATGCTGCGGTGGTATTTGGCCTGCATACGTACCTGGCGGGTAAGGCGCTCTACGGTTTCGATGTTGTGCGACACTACTTCGGGCGCTACATCGATAATGCGTTGCAGGTTTTCCCACTGGCCTTTAAAATCGGGAATCAGGGTTTCGAGGGTTGTATCGGGCGATAATGTTCTTACAGCCTTAATCGTATTGGCCCAAACCATAGAACCACCATCTTTCAGTTCATCGCGGTCTACCGAGGTAATTACCGCGTGTTTAACCTTCATCAGGAAAATGGCTTCGGCCACACGTTGCGGTTCATCCCAATCCAATGGCTGCGGACGACCGGTGGCTACGGCGCAAAAGCCGCAGGAACGGGTGCAGATATTGCCCAGGATCATAAAAGTGGCGGTACCAGCACCCCAGCACTCACCCATATTGGGGCAGTTGCCGCTTTCGCAAATGGTATGCAGTTTATGGGTATCTACCAGGCCACGAACGTGCTTATAACCTTCGCCGGTGGGCAGTTTTACCCGCAACCAACTTGGTTTTTTAATCTTTGACTCTTCTTGAGATATATTGGAAACTACCGGTAATTCACGCATAATCAGAGAAATTATGCAAATATACATTGTTTAGGTGTTTTCTACCACTTTGCCCCTACGATGAGCCCGGCATACAGGCCAAAATAGGCAAACTGGTCTTTCTGGTTCACCATAATGGGTATTTTCTTGATATACGCATCGCCATATGCGCCAATTACAAGCGCCAGGTTGAGCTTGCGCGTATTGCTGAAATCGAAGATAAAACTGGTATTGGCACTAAGGCCCGGTATTACTTTGGTTTCGTTAAGTCCCTTCATAAAACCGCTACCGCCAATAATGGCCGCTGAGTCGGTAAACATGCTCTTATTGGCTTCGTTGTAGGTAATATCTTCTACCCCGTTGTTGGTAATCACCTGCAGGTAATAAGGTTTCTGAAAACCGAGGCTTAAACCGCCCTGGTAAGCCCAGTGTATGGATACGCCAGCCTTGGCTGCTTTATTGCCCAACTGTATTTTTTGCCCGTAATTGATCCGTAAGGGATAAAAATTGTTCCGTTTGCCAAATACAAAAGGCATACTTTTTTCGCCACCTACCGATTGCAAGTTGGTAGACAGTTTTACCTGCTTGCGGTGCTTAATCTCGCCCAGCTCTATTGAAACGAAGCTGCTCTTTTTTTGGTTAATATTAAAGCCCCGGTAAAGCGAAGCGCCCCACCCTGTAGTATATAAACGGTAACTTGCATTAAACTCGTCAGAAATAGGTTTTACCTTTTTAACCGGCGCTTTTTGGGGTATCATGTTTTTGGCACGGACCGTACTGTCGCTGGAATAGCGGATATTGGTGTTTTGAGCAATAGCTGTGCTAAAACCCAACAACAACAAACCTGTGATCCCCAAATATTTCTTCACTGTATTGGCAGACATTTAGTTCTAAAGTAAATTTACACGATAATTCATTACATCGCTATAAATTAATAAAAAATGACATCTTCAATTGTTTATAAAGGAGACCTCCGCACCGAAGCTACACATATTGCCTCTTCGAGCATCATCGAAACCGATGCACCAAAGGACAATAATGGCAATGGCGAGCGTTTTTCCCCTACCGACCTGGTAGCTACCGCGCTGGGCAGCTGCATGCTCACCATCATGGGCATGGCCGCACGCACCCACGACATAACGCTGGACGGCACCCAAATTGATATTGAGAAGATTATGGTAGCCAACCCACGCCGCATTGGTGAGATTAAAGCCACTTTTCACTTTCCCAAAGGCGTAAGCTACGACGACAAGCAGAAGAAAATACTGGAGCAAGCCGCTTTAACCTGCCCCGTATTTTTGAGTCTGCACCCGGAGTGCACCAAAACTGTAGTATTTAACTGGTAATATGGATTAATACTTGAGCAAATGATGCCCGATGGCACAACTCAGGCATTTTTTAACATCACAATATTCCTGCTTTAGCTGAATGAGCGCCTGCGAATCGCAGGCGTTCTGGTTTTGCAGTCCCAGGTCTTCCCAGCAGCGCACAATCGCATTGTCTTCTGCCTCAATCTCTTCCAGCCATTCCAGTGCTTTATAACCCAAAGCATCCCTGCCGGTGTTGCGGGCATATACAAACAAAGTGGGAATAACCGCATTGATGAGCAGCACTTTTACCGCCTCTTCGCCCAGTCTCTTGGGTGAGGCTTTGGCAGCAAGTGCTTCAAACCGGTAATGCCCGTTCCAGTATTCCGAAGCTGTTACATCAAACCAATCAATTACTTCTTCGAGGTCTGTAGCATCGGCCACAGCAGAGAGCATAGAAGACGCTTTCTGCACCAGTGCAGCCAGTAAAGCAATGCGCACCGCAGGGAAATTATTGGGCCGCATGCGCAGGTATTTCCACACATGTGGCTCCAGCGGATTCAGGTTGTATTTCTTCTTAAAATGCCTGAAATGCTCCTGCAACTGCAACGGGTATGCTTCGGTAAAAATTTCGTTCAGCAAGCCTGCCTGCCCCATCAGAAGCGCTTCAATTTCGATAAGGCTGTGCTTGTGCTTGCCCAGTATGTTTTGCGGCAGAGAGCGGGCCAGCATTTCGAAGGGTACGGCATTTACTTTCATACCCCAGTAGTGACAAAGCACAATGTAAAAAGTCTCTTGCCAGTCGTTGCGGGTAAAGCGCAGCAGCTCTTCGATCCAGGCCGATTTACGCTGTAATCTTTCCATCACCAGCCGTTGTTTCCAGGCATCTACAATAAAGCTGTCTACGCCGGAGAGTAAAGTAGAGCAAGGCACCTGGTTATTGTTCAACATAATCTGATCGTACCGCTGTGTAACCTTATCGGGTAGCAGTTGTTTCAGCTCCAGAATGGGATGCCGGTTGTCGGCAGCTGCTTTGTCGTGCTCATAAACGACATGCAGAATAATATTGTCGTACCGCCGGTCGTTCTGGTGACCGTGGCGCGACCAGTCTGAGGTTTTAACATGGAGTTCTACATTGCCCACCAGCAGGGCATCATCAAAGCGCACATGGGCTTCGGTAAAATCTGGTCCGGCATCGGTATTTACTTTTCCCGGTCTTTCGATCTTTATCCGTTCGCCTTGCAATGTGTGCAGCACACCGTTGGATTGGTACAACCGGTGTTTCCAGATAAATTGTAATAATTGCTCGTTCATAGGTTACTGGAATTTACAAAAAACTATCCAACAAATGGTTGACCGGTTTTTTATTACAGGAATGGTATTCTGATGCGAAAGGATTGGCGTAATTTTAAGAACCTAACCTATATCCGGATGATTCAGACACTCCATACCCTTACCCCAGAATACCTGACCACAGTTTTTAACCAGGCTTTTTCCGACTACCTGTTGCCTATGCAACTAACTACCGAAGCACTGCGGCAAAAAATGCAGCTGGAGAATATAGACCTATCGCTGAGCTACGGCTATTTTAACGAAGGCGAACTCAAAGGTTTTATACTGCATGGCAGCGAGGGCGATACGGTGTACAATGCCGGAACCGGCGTAGTGCCAGGCTTTCGCGGGCAAAACATAACCCGGCAGTTGTATGAGTACATGCTGCCCGAACTACAGCAAAAAGGACTTACCAGGCATACCCTGGAAGTACTGGAACCCAACAGCAGGGCTATTTATGTATATGAGCAGATTGGCTTTAAGGCGTTGAGAAAACTATACTGTTTCAGCGGCGTGCCAAACGATATACAACTAAACCATGAGATAAGGATACAGCAGGTGGCGCTACCGGCGCTGGAACAATATTTTTCGGAACCGGAATGGATTTTCAGCTGGCAAAACAAACGCAAGGCCATAGAGCGCACACCGGAACTGCACCATATGTGGCTGGCCCATAGTAAAGATATGCCGGTGGGCTATATTGTATGCAGCAAATCGGGCAATATCCGGCAGATGTATACCTTGCCGGAATACCGCAGAATGCATATTGGCAGCAGCTTGCTGCACCATGCTTTTTCGGCATTACAACTGCCCCAGATGAAAGCTATTAATGTAGACGAACGTTGTGTAACCGCAATGCCTTTTCTCGAAGCCAGCGGCCTGCACTGCTTTACCAGCCAGATAGAGATGGAGATGATGTATGATGTATGAGGTAAGTCTATATTCTTTCCCGCAGATTAATCTGGCTAAATTTTTTATCTGTCATGCTGCACCGACGCAGGAGGAAGCAGCATCTCTCTATTGAAAGATCATTGTTCTTCTGAAAAGATGCTGCTCTTCGCTATACTCAGGCAGCATGACATTTGGGGTTGGCAAAAGACAATAGCGTAACCGGATGTACAAGAACCACGCCTAACATTGTTATGCTGCACCTACGCAGGAGACTGAAGCAGGATCTCTCTAATGAAAGATCATTGTTCTTCTGAAGAGATGCTGCTCTTCGCTATACTCAGGCAGCATGACATTTAGGGGTTGGCAAAAGACAATAGCGTAACCGGATGTACAAGAACCACGCATAACATTGTTATGCTGCACCGACGCAGGAGGAAGCAGCATCCCTCTATTGAAAGATCATTGTCCTTCTGAAGAGATGCTGCTCTTCGCTATACTCAGGCAGCATGACATTTGGGGTTGGCAAAAGACAATAGCGTAACCGGATGTACAAGAACCACACCTAACATTGTTATGCTGCACCGACGCAGGAGGAAGCAGCATCTCTCTATTGAAAGATCATTGTTCTTCTGAAAAGATGCTGCTCTTCGCTATACTCAGGCAGCATGACATTTAGGGAAACAATTCCCAATATACCAACGCGCTTAGACCTGGCAGGTCGCCAATCCGCTAATGATGCTGCTGCAAGGCGTGTTTCTGGTTCATTTGCACATTTTCGGGCGTCCAGGGTATAAGTTGCCGAAAAGCGGTAGACCGCACCGGGCAATGAGCTACGCTACAGTAATGGCAACATTCGGGAATACAGGGATCGGTATGGATAAAGAATTCTACCGGCGCATTCAGGTTGCTGTTGATGATCAGATCCACCTCTTTTATTTCGTCGTGCACCTGGTTAAGATCGTAATAGTAAGGCAGGGTCATATGACAATCGATATGGTAATCGCTGCCGTAGCTCTGGATGCGCAGGTTGTGCACATCTATCCACTGCGCTTTACGATTATCTGAAAGAATGTCTACTACTTTGGTAAGCATTTCCTGGTCGGTCTCATCCATAAGGCCAGATACCGACCGGCGCACCATTTTAAAGCCATTCCAAACGATAAGTGTACCCATGATCATAGATACAACCGCATCTAGCCAAAACCAGTTGGTAAAATAAATAATGATGAGCGCTACCACCAATGCCGCACTGCTCCAGGCATCGGTCATCAGGTGTTTGCCA
Organism: Chitinophagaceae bacterium; assembly: GCA_031546985.1. Classification (GTDB taxonomy): domain Bacteria; phylum Bacteroidota; class Bacteroidia; order Chitinophagales; family Chitinophagaceae; genus JAVBJN01. The sequence continues at coordinate 33,118 of JAVBJN010000027.1, read as the reverse complement.
TTGCCCTCCATCGTAAGCGAGCGCAGGGCTTTACCTTTTTTCTCCAGCATTTTGCCCAGCACACCGTTGACCACAGCGGTAAAAGCAATAATGATTACACCACTGTCCAATGATTGTAGATGACCGGGAGTTATGAAAAATTCTATCGCCTTATACCAGATAAGTATACCGGCAATAAGGATCATGCTGCCTTCGAAACCAATAGACAGGTATTCTACCTTGCCATGACCATACGGGTGGTTGCTGTCTTTGGGACGGGCAGCCAGTATTACACTGTATAAAGCAAAAGCACCGGCTACCACATTGATGATCGATTCCAGCGCGTCTGAAAATATAGACAAGGAATGCGTATAGTACCATGCCACAAATTTTGAAAAAGTGAGCACGAAACTAACAATCAGCGAAATGCGGATATACCTGATGGCGATTTTGTTCAAAGTCGGTTTGTTTTACTGGGTTGCAGCAACCCTGCGGTGAGCCTGGAAGATCATTGCCGGGCACTATAGACACCAGCAATTCCTGTGCTAATTTACTACAACGGCGCCACTTTTTTAGATTCAAAAGGAATATTGGCGCCCATTGTGCCCCGGAAGCGTTTCCAAAGGCCTTCGCGCTCATTAATCGGCACCGCGTGGGGCCTGTAGGCAGGCTGCATGTTCACCACCGGGTTTACCGCGTTATATCTGCGGATAGAGTCGAGCACAAAAGGTAAATGCCGGATGGGTGTTTGAAAGCGGCGGCGTGTAAATGCATTAAGCATGCGGCTCTGGAACGGATCGGTTACCAGTGCAATGCTCTTAAAACCTTTATTGCGGGCCTGAGTATAAGCAAAATATACATTTTCGGTACTATGCTCGGCCAGCGAATCCACAAAAATATTTTCGGCAGGAATGCCAATCGCACGTGCATACTCGGCCATCACCAACCCTTCTACATAAGGCGAATAAACGGCACCGCCGGAAAAGATAAAATTGCGCACCACCCCGTTTTTGTACAGGATATAAGCCCACAGCACCCTGCATTTCATAACCGTATCCCAACGGTGCCCATTGTACGGGTAGCCAGGCACAATGGCTACATCAAAAGTGGTGTGCTCTGTTTTTACTTCATTATAAAGGCGATTGGCCCGCTTTCTTCCCATTGTTTTACAGGAAGCGAACCATAGCAATAACATAACGATAACGATCGCAGTAACGGGCTGGAGGTGGCGGTGCATGTGGTTGTTTTGAATACAACAACATAATACAACAAAAAGATCGCCCGAAAAAATGAAGGATACGGCCCTGATGTATTAAAACAGGTTCTGCATATTGCTTTGGTCGAGGTATTCTTTTTTGGAGCGGAACAGATCGGCCATTTTACCGGCCCGCCATGCTGCTTCTTCGGCTACATCGCCGGTAAACCGCTCGGCGAGATTGGCGGTAAACAGTTTAACCCACCGTTCAAAATGCGGTGCGGCAATGGGCATGGTAGCATGTGGGGCAAACGGAGCGCCGAAGTAACCGGGCTTTTGAAACAATACCGCATTCCAGAAGCGGTACATCTTATCGAGGTGCGGCCCCCAATCGTGGATGCGTTCGTTAAATATAGGTCCTAAAAGGTCGTCTTCGCGCACTTTATCGTAAAACGTGTCTACCATCATTTTTACCTGGTCCCACCCTGCTATCGTTATTTTTTCTTCGGCTTGCATAAAAAGACAATTTAGTCCTTATTACAAAATTACGATATTCAGGGTTTGCGCCACTCATGATTTTCGTCACATGGTCTGGGATGAGTCTGATAAAAAAACAAACCACTCCCCTGTTGCCAAAGGAGTGGTTTACATTCATATTGCAAGTTCTAGCCGCGGGGTTTAAAACCCAGGGCATCGGTCAGTTTATCTTCCAGCACAGGCAATTTGCTGCGTTGGATAAGGAATGAAGTAAGCTCAGCTACTTCACGGAAAATATAGTGTTTATCGGCAGCGCCTTTGAGGTATTGCGCGCCGGTGCTTCCGCCGGTACCTACCCTGCGGCCAATTACGCGCTGCACCATGTTCATGTGGCGGTAGCGCCATTGGGCCAGCAAATCGTCAATTTCCAGCAATGCATTCAGCAATTGAAACGGCTGGTACAGCAATGGATAATCGCGATACAGCATAATGAACAACGCGCTGCGGTTGGCTTTGGGCGACAACCTGCGATCGGCGGGGTAAGCCTCATCGTTCATAAACATCTGGTCAAACATTTCGAGGTTCAGCTTTTCGCCGGGGCTCAGCGATTGTTTGTACGTTTCGCGGAACCGCTGCCAGAAAGCATGTTCGGAACTGTTGCCGGCAACCGTATTGTCTGCCCAGAATTCCTGGTCGTCAAAGATGGGCAGGCGCTCCAGCCACTGGTTAATGAGTACCAGCAACGATACTTCTTCTTCGGTCTTCTTCACCCGGCTTATATCGCCCTGGTTAAGCTGGGAGATATAATACTCCTGGCCATGACGCTCGGTGTATTGCAGGCCCAGCAAGGCTTCCAGCTGTTTAAACTGGATGCTCTGAAAACCACTCGCGGGGCGCAACAGATCGCGGAAATCCAGGAAATCCAACGGCGTCATGGTTTCCATAATATCGATCTGCTGTACCAGCAATTGCAGGATGGTGCCGCATCTTCTCAGGCGGTGTACCGCGTTTTGCAGGTAAGGCTTATTATCGTTAATGGTGTTTTTCTTAAACACTTCGCGCACCAGGTCTACTTCATACAGCAATTGTTTAAACCAAAGCTCGTAAGCCTGGTGAATGGTGATAAACAGCATCTCATCATCTGCCCTTATTCCTTCCTTGCTGCTTTCTGTTTCCTGCGCATTCAAAATCTTGTCGAGTTGCAGGTACTCGCTATAGTATACCGGTTTGCGTTCCATACTTTAAAATTTGCGTGGCGAAAATAATATTAATTGCCTTGTATAAAAAAAATTACCCGCCCTGATTGCCAGAACGGGTAATATATTGGTACAAATACGTAAACTTAAAGCTAAAACAGGTATTAATTTACCTGCATGGGTACTTCCATCAGCAGTACTTGCGCATCCTCGGTAAATTTGAAAGACACTTCGGCGCTGTCGGTTATGCCCAGGCCATCGCGGCGCTCCAGCGGCTGACCATTTACTTCCATCGCTCCTTCGAGTACAAATACGTACAAGCCGTTTTGCGGGTTGTTGAGCGTATAGGTGGTTTCTTTACCAGCATCGAAATTGCCCATATTGAACCAGGCATCCTGGTGCAGCCAAAGCACACCACTCTCCGGATTCGGGTTAATGATGTTCTGCCATTTGTTGTGGCGGTCTTTTACATCAAAAGTCTGCTGGCCATAACGTGGTGCTACATTCTTTTTGTTGGGAAACAGCCAGATCTGTAAAAACTGTGAAGCCTTATCGCCATTGGGGTTAAACTCGCTGTGAAACACACCGGTACCGGCACTCATTACCTGTACATCGCCCTGTTTGATGATCTCTTTGTGCCCCATACTGTCTTCGTGGGCCAGATCGCCCGAGAGCGGTATGGAAATGATCTCCATATTGTCGTGCGGGTGCTTTCCAAAGCCCATATCCGCATCTACGGAGTCATCATTGAGTACACGCAGCACACCAAAATGTATCCGCTCGGGATTGTGGTAGTTGGCAAAGCTAAAAGTGTGGTAAGAGTTGAGCCAGCCGTGATTGGCGTGGCCACGGGTGTTTGCTTTATGCAGGATTGCAGTCATTTTTTTCTCCTTTTTGTTTAATTAAACGAACTACAAGCATTTATTTCAATATGAAAATGATCGGGGGCTATTCCGCATCCCTCAACCGGTCGAGCAGGTCGTTCATCACCTTGCTTTCATCCTCGTTGAGTACGCGCGGTATCATGTCCTGGCTCTGAATGTGTGCATCTATATCACCCATCAGCTGCAAGCCTTTATCAGACAGCTTAATGTTAAGCGCCCTGCGGTCGGATGGGCAGGTTTGCTTGGTCATCAGCTCTTTTTCGAGCAGGCGGTCTACAATGCGTGTGGCGTTGCAATACCGGTTAATCATGCGCTCGGTAATGCTTTTAAGATGCACCGGGTTGGGATGCTGTCCGCGTACAATGCGCATAACATTGTATTGCTCATGGGTAAGATCGTATTGATCCAGCCATTTGTTAATGCGGTACCGCAGCCACTCCGCGGTGAACAACACATTCAGAAACGCTTTCTGATGTTCGTTGTCAAATCCTTTGGTCTGCAGTTCTTCTTCCAGTTTCATAAAGCAAATATATGTACATACAACTAATTTACCAAATCCGGTTTCTATTCATTGTGTATCAATGAATTCCGGCAGCTTATTACTAATTATCCTTCCCCTGTTTATGGGTGTTTACAACTATCGGCCGTGTTTTTTATACGTTTAGAGCCAATGTAGAAAGATAATGAAAATGACGGATAGCTGTAAAACGTTTAAAACTAATTTATAAAACCGGCACCCACACCTGCCAGATTTGAGGCTATCACCTGCGAGGTCCGGAGGTCCTGTCAGGTGATAGTGACAGATGCTCTTCTTTGTAAAACATCCTCACCTTAACCTGTCAGGAGCTGCGCCTGTCTGCCGCCAGGCTGGCACCTGACAGGTTTGGGACATAAAAAAGCCCGGCGCAAGGCCAGGCTCTTCAATATTTTCAACTTCGGTTCTTAATCCTGGTCTATTGCCAGTACGGCTCTTACTTTAAGCGCAGATGCAACCCTCATCACATCTACAATACTTTCCGCATTGGCGGTTTTATCGGCATTGATAACAATAGTAGGCTCCGCATCGGTTTCCTTTCTGAGCAGTGGTTCGATAGCCGAACGAAGCGAGTCTTTCTGTACGGGATGGGTACCTACAAAAAACTGCTGGCTGGGGTTAATCGAGATCACCACCGTTTGTTTGGCTCTTGTATCACTTTTGGCTTTAGGCAACGACAACTTAATTACGTTGGGATTGGCCAGCGTAGATATAATGAGGAAAAACAGCAGCAGGATGAACAGAATGTCATTTAACGCAGAGGTATGCGCTTCGGGGCTGTTTCGTCGGTTCTTCCTTAGATTCATGCGTAACGGGTTTCTTGTAATCGTAAAAAACGGTGTAAAGGCTTAACGGGTTGGCTCATGCAGAATGTCCATAAACTCGTTGGTGGCTTCTTCCATCTTGTTTACATTCTTATCGATCTGCGCATTCAGGTAATTGTAAGCTACATATGCTACCAGACCAATCATAAGTCCTACTGCAGAGGTCACCATTTTGGTGTAGATACCACCGGCGATACTCTCAATAGAGAAACCTTGCGTGGTTACATTAAAGAACAGGATAATCATACCGGCAATGGTACCCAAAAATCCAAACATGGGCGCAATACCTGCAATGGTAGACATAATGCTTACATTCTTCTCCATTTTATACACTTCTACCTTACCGGTGTTTTCGATAGAGCGTTCGATATAGTCGAGCGGCTTGCCAATACGGCTGATGCCTTTGTCGATCATACGGGCAATGGCGGTATCAGAACCTTTGCACATGCTGCGTGCGCCAGCCAGGTTGCCAGAGAGGATCATATCGCGCACGCGGCCCATAAAGTTGGTATCCATCTGACCGGCTTTGCGAATGGCCAGCAGGCGCTCTACAAACACGAATACGGCGATGATGGAACACAGCAGCAGCGGAATCATAAGTATTCCACCTTCGGTGAGCAGGTACCAGAGCGACAATTCTTTGGCAGGTGCTGCGGCAGCGGCTTGCACAGCCTGGTGCGTAGTATCTGCTACGGTGGTTGTAGCCTGTAATAATAAGATCTGCATCATATTCATAGCCATATCAAAAAGTCTTTATGGATTGTTTTTCAATGTTTTGCTTTACCTGAAAAAATCAGGCCAGATTTTATTCCGGCAGCATATCCTGTAAAAGTAACCAACGCAATCCAAAATTCTAAGTGTTAACGTGATTTTAGCATTTAAGGGTGGATTTAGGATTGGCGAAGGCGGATTGATGAATTTCGGATTGACGGATTGACGGGGCAGGACGCTGCGAGAAAACACCTTTTTATTACTTTCCCGCAGATTTGCGCAGATCTAAAACCACGCAGATCCCGCAGATCTTCTTCGTGCGTATTTACGCCGTGCCCCCGCATCTGGCGGGGAAGGCCGCTGCGCCGTTCTCCTCCCGCGTCCTTCCGTGAAACACACTCGCACCAAATCGCTGCGCCGCCGAGTCGCTGCGAGAAAACACCGTTTCTAATACTTTCCCGCAGATTTACGCAGATCTAAAACCACGCAGATCTCTCAGATCTTCTTCGCGATTATTTCCGCCGTGCCTCCGCAGCTGGCGGGGAAGGCCGCTGCGCCGTTCTACTCCCGCGTCCTTGCGTGAAACACACTCGCACCAAATCGCTGCATCGCCGTGTCGCCGCGAGAAAACACCTTTTCTATTACTTTCCCGCAGATTTGCGCAGATCTAAAACCACGCAGATCTCGCAGATCTTCTTCGCGATTATTTCCGCCGTGCCCCCGCATCTGGCGGGGAAGGCCGCTGCGCCGCCGTGAACTGCTCTCTTCGCGTCTCTGCTTCTCTTGCGCCCTTGCGTGAAACTCAAAATTTACAAATTCCTCCATTCGCACATTTGCCACTCATTAATGGCTGAAATTATAGTGATCATACACCCGCTTACCACTGAAAAACTCATAACCATTGGCATCGATATATCCTTTCCAGGCTTTGATATAGGCAAAACCATTGCGGAAGTATGGCCATATAATAACGGGCAAAGGATAAGCACCAGCTACCGCAAGCGAATATTTACCAGGTATTTTAACCTTACCGTGCTTATCTATAAAACCCAGGCTTTTATCGGTAAACAATACGGGCGCCAGACCACCGGAGAAATGTCCGGCCATTGTTACATTATCGGGTAAGGCAAGAGCTTCTTTTCCCGATTCATTAATGTAGTACCAGCGGTAATTGCGGTACTCATCTTCGCCATCGCCATAAAGGGTATCGCTTTTTTGCCCGGCTATAACGCACAGCCCTTCATGAAATTGCGGCTCCAAACCAAAGCCGGCCATGTATTGCAAACCAAAAGCATCTACCCCACCTGCAATTTTTACAACACCAGTGGTATCGGCAAAACCAATTCCCATAGCAGCAGGTTTTAAAAACGCTACCCAACCATTATCGCCCGGGCGGCCCAGGTAACGGTATTCCATTGGCACCAGGAATTTGCCCTGCTTATTCATGTAGCCGTATTTGCGGCCTTCGTCATCGCGCACCAGCAAGGGCCCAGCGCCATAATAGCCATCAAACTCATTTTCGAAACCAAAACCTACAGCATCAAACACCACACCGTAATCGTAAGGCTCTCCCTTATCATTTACGAAAAGAAAGCCATCACTATTCACCAATCCAAACAAAGTATCGTTGAGCTTATACAACTCCCTCACATAGTTTTCATCGAGCGGCAGGCGGTATAACAAACGATTGTCTGCCGTGTAGGCGGCAAATACATTACCACCAGTACCCGGTTCTTTAAAAATGAGACTGGTGCCAAATATGCCCTGGAAACTACGTGTAGAATCCCATTGAAAAGTCTTTACCTGTTTACCTTCACGGTTATAAATGGTATAGGTGCGGCCGTGGCGAAACCAGGCTAAAGCATCGATATCCGAAAAACTTTCCTGGCTGTGCGCATCGGCTTCAAAAACAAACTGGCCTTTTTCATTGAAGTAAAAATTGGCGGTGTAAGACCGGTAAGGTTCTTTGCGTGAGGTGTCGGATGCGGAAATAAGGCCGTGGTACAAATTGCCTTCTTTATACAGGTTGCGAAACGCCGGTTGAATGAGGAATTTGCCATTATAATCTACAAGGCCATAATCATCGCCATCGGGCGAAACAATGGCCCCTTCGGGATATACGGCAAATACCTGCTCATAGGTGGGTGCTATTTTTTGCTGGTGTGTTTGCTTATCTACAAAACCATATTTTTCATCTTTGCGGAAAGGAATATACTGCACGGCTTTGCCATCGAGGGGAATATGTTCGCGTTCAAATTTATCGATCAGCACATGCTCATCTGCATTGTAAAAACGTTCGTCTTCGGAACGCGACTGACTATAACCCACTACAGGAGCCAACAGACCCAGCAGCAACCATAATTTTTTCATCAGGACAGGTGGTTTGGCCTTCAAAATACCAAAATATTGCGCAAACGGAAAAAGGCCACTCCCGCAGTTGTTGCAGGAGCAGCCTTTATATAGTAATTACAGGAAATTATTTCTTCTTAGCCTTAGGGTTGAAGATCACCATCATACGGCGGCCTTCCAGCTTTGGCATTGCTTCGAGTTGTCCGTGCTCGCCCAGGCGCTCAGCAAATTTGAGCAGCAGCAGCTCGCCACGATCCTGGAACATGATAGCACGTCCGCGGAACTGAACATAAGCTTTAACCTTGTTGCCATCCTGCAGGAATTTTTCTGCGTGTTTGGCTTTAAAATCGAAATCGTGGTCGTCGGTATTCGGCGTAAAACGGATTTCTTTTACTTCGCTTTTGGCAGATTTGGCTTTCTGTTCTTTATCTTTTTTCTTCTTCTCGTAAAGGAATTTCTTGTAATCTACCAGGCGACATACCGGTGGTACGGCATTTGGAGAAATTTCAACCAGGTCTACTTCAAGTTCTCGGGCCATTCTTTTAGCCTCATCAGTTGAATATACACCGGGTTCTATGTTTTCGCCTACCAAACGTACTTCTGCTACTCTAATGTAGTCATTGATACGATGTTCTGGCTCAACTCTTCTGGGTGCTCTGTTAAAATTACCTCTAGGACGCATTTATAAGTTTTAAAATTGGTTGCAAAGATAGTATTTAATTGGCAAATTCGACAAATCGCTAATCTGTAACGTATTTTTTTGCCATGTGTTAAATGTAAAAAGCCTAAAGCCCCGGACCACCTGCAGGCAGGAAGACAACCGGGGCTTTAAACACTTAAAAATCAATTCACTGAAGTTTATTGTTTGTTTTCAACTTCTTCGAGTAACATGGCCAGCACATCGGCAATGGGTTGCACACCCAGATCGCCCTGCCCTTGCTTACGTACCGCAACGGTACCATCCTGGGCTTCTTTTTCGCCCAAAACCAGCATGTACGGCACTTTAGCCATTTCTGTATCGCGAATCTTACGGCCTATTTTTTCATTTCGGTCGTCCATTTCGGTACGGATACCGGCTTTGCGAAGTTTCAGGTTTACTTCCTCTGCATACTCCATAAACTTGTCGCTGATGGGCAGAATTTTAACCTGGGTAGGCGCCAGCCACAGCGGGAACTTACCTGCGCAGTGCTCAATAAGTACGGCAATGAAACGCTCCAATGAACCAAATGGCGCACGGTGAATCATTACCGGACGGTGGCGGCCATTGTCGCTACCTACATACTCAAGTTCAAAGCGCTCTGGCAGATTGTAATCTACCTGGATGGTACCCAGCTGCCATTTGCGGCCCAGGGCATCTTTTACCATAAAGTCGAGCTTAGGACCATAAAACGCAGCTTCGCCGGTTTCGATCACATAAGGCAAGCCTTTTTCTTCGGCAGATTCGATGATCGCCTGTTCGGCAATTACCCAGTTTTCGTCAGTACCGATGTATTTGGCTGGATTTTCCGGATCGCGGAGAGAAACCTGTGCGGTAAAATCCTTAAAGTCGAGCGAGCGGAACACGTGCAGCACGAGGTCGATCACCTTCATAAATTCTTCCTTCACCTGATCGGGACGGCAGAACAAGTGGGCATCATCCTGGCAAAAACCACGTACGCGGGTTAACCCGTGAAGCTCACCATGTTGCTCATAACGGTACACAGTACCAAACTCGGCAAGGCGCAGCGGCAGGTCTTTGTAAGAACGGGGCTGTGCTTTATAAATTTCGCAGTGGTGCGGGCAGTTCATGGGCTTAAGCATGTACTCCTCACCTTCCTGCGGTGTGGTAATGGGGCGGAAACTGTCTTTGCCATATTTATCCCAGTGGCCGGAAGTTACGTACAGCTGCTTGCTACCGATATGCGGGGTAACAACGGGTAAGTAACCACGCTCGATCTGCGCGCCCTGCAGGAAATTCTGCAAACGCTCGCGCAGCATAGCGCCTTTGGGCAACCATAAAGGCAGGCCCATACCCACTTTTTCGCTAAAGGCAAACAGCTCCAGCTCTTTACCCAGCTTACGGTGGTCGCGTTTTTTAGCTTCTTCGATCAGTACCAGGTATTCGTCCAGCTCTTTCTGGTTAGGGAAAGTAATGCCGTAGATACGGGTAAGCATTTTACGCTTTTCATCGCCTCTCCAGTAAGCACCTGCAATATTGGTAAGCTTAATGGCTTTGATGGGCGATGTGTTGGGAATGTGCGGACCACGGCACAGATCGGTAAAATTACCTTGTGTGTAAAAAGTAATACTACCATCGGCCAGGCCATCGATCAGCTCCAGCTTATACTCATCCTGTTTTTCTGTAAAGTATTGAATGGCGTCGGCCTTAGATACATCTTTGCGGGTGTAGGTGCTGCCGGTTTTGGCCAGTTCTTTCATTTTGGCTTCGATCTGGGCCAGGTCTTCTTCGCCAATCTGGCGGTCGCCCAGGTCAATATCGTAGTAGAATCCACTTTCAATTGAAGGTCCGATACCCAGTTTTACACCAGGGTATAATGCTTCCAGCGCTTCGGCCATCAAGTGAGCCGAGCTGTGCCAGAACGTTGATTTAGCGCCTTTATCGTCCCACGTCAGTAATTTCAGTTTTGCATCTTTATCAATCGGGCGGGTGGCATCCCACACCTCACCGTCTACCTCAGCGGCCAGCACCTTACGGGCCAGTCCTTCGCTGATGGATTTGGCAATGTCCATTGCGCTGCTGCCCGGGGCATACTGCCGCACGGCACCATCTGGAAAAGTAATGTTGATCATACAATAAATATAACGCGATCTATAACAAATATCCCAGCCACAGGGCCGGTACTAAAACTACAAATTTACTACAGGAGTTGAGATTGTGAGAAAAGGCCGGAAATATATTTTAAATACCTGCTACTACCCGCTCCCAGCCTATTGTTTCATAAACTCGGGAATGGTTACACTCAGGTTAAAACCAAAAGCTACACGGTCTTTCCAGAAATCGCCACCCGTTTGGGTCAGGTTTTTGAAGCGCATTAGCGGCTCTATAACCACCGCGTTGCCTTCGGATACCTGTACCGGCACATAAATGCCGATGCGGCCACCTAGCTTATCTGTCCCTTCTGTTAAACCGGTATGCACTGCCACATCCAGGCCACAATAGGCTTTGGGAAAATAAACCGATACCGGCAATTCTATGGTAAAAGAGGTACGGCCATCAGGAATGGCGTTGTACAGCTGCCAGTCTTTGGTGATATGGGTAAATGTATCGGCGCCCAGCACATACGGCGCACCTTGCACAAGGTGCATGGCATTGCCCGAAAAATCGCGTTTGGTATCTACTTTTACGGTAGGCGATACCCACAAATTGAACCTGCGCTTTTTATCGCTCCAAAGCCAGTTCCAAGCTATAGAACCTGTAAAATAGTTGTCGGTATATACATCGGTGCCCGAAGCAAATGAAGCATTGAGGTATTCGTATTTCTGTTGCTCCCAGCCGCCTTTAAGTGTAATCCAGTTGAGCGAGAAACTGTTCCATTTGGCCAGGCTCTGAATGCTGTCTATACCTTGCAGCCAGGCCGTTTCATAGAGCAGCTTAGCCATTTTATCGGCATTCTCCTTTGCGGTTAATCGTTTAAGCACCGCATCGGCAGCTTCGGCAGTAAGGTTATCAAAATTAGCGGGTAAAACCGGAGCCAGTTCTTTACGCAATGCATCATAATCGGCCAGTGCTGCCATTTCTTTTTCCGAGCGGGCATCAAGGTCTACCAGGCGCGATTGCATTTGTTTCAATAAGGCATGCGCAGCAGCAAATTGAATTAGTTTTTCGCTGTAATTCTTTTGCAAGGCTGCCGCTTTATCGCCGGTGAGCGGCATACGTTTGCTGTAAGCATTAAGCTGGTTGTGCTGCAGGTTCCAGCTGCGGCAATAGAATTTTGCCTTAGCATTTTTGGTAAAAATATTGAACGTGCCACCCACGCCAATGGTCTTTTGGTACTGCCCGCCTTCAAACACTTTAAGAAAACCATCTTCGCTCCTGCCCGACAGGTTGATTTGCCCGTCTATAAATTCGGGAATCATAGCAAAGCCCACATTTACCGTTATACTCTTTTCGTCGATACTGGCCGAGGTAGCCGCCAGCTTACCATCTTTAATGCTGCTACCGCTGATGGTGTTTTGAATTTTGGCTACGGTGTCGGTAAAGAAATAGTTCGTAACCAGGTTGGCTTTTTTATCGCAGGTTCTTTCGGCCAGCAGGGCCTTTATTTCCTTTAGCTTTTTAGCATTAAGCGCCTGCTGGTGGGTCAGGGCTTTTGGCTGACTGCCTTGTGCGAATGCCGTAAAGGGCGTTAAAAACGCCAATGTGCAGTAAATAGGGAGACGATTCGGGTAAAATTTAACCATGCCTTGTTGTTATCATGGTAAAATACATACCAATCCCTACATATACAATCTAATTACGTATAAAATAAGATGAATAAGTACTAAAATTTGAAATCCCAGGTTATGCTGGGCAGTATGGGGAAGATGGCTACCGATTTTACTTTAATCTCATATCCTTTGTTGATGTCGCCACGGTATTCAGGATAGAAGAAATAAGGATTCATGCGGCTGTACACGTTGTATACCGAGAAGGTAAACGAGTTGGTTACCTTTTTAAACATCTTGCGTTTGGGGGTGTACACCGCAGCCAGATCGAGCCTGTGGTAAGCCGGCAGGCGGTAATTGTTGATCTGGTCGTAAATGGGTACCAATTGCCCGCTGATGGTCATAAAGCCGGTAGGCAGTGTAACCAGGTTGCCGGAGCTGTAGACAAACACGGCAGACAAACGCCATTTTTTGTTGAGTTCGTAACTCTGCACGATGCTTAAATCGTGGCGGCGGTCGTACTTGGCCGGGTAACTTTTACCATAGTTCAGGTCTGGAAAGGTGCGGTAGGTCCAGGCCAGTGTGTAGCCTATCCAGCCGGTCCAGCGGCCTTTTACCTTGTTCAGGAACAGCTCTGCTCCATATGCCTCCCCATTGCCCCGCACGAGGTCGTACTCCACATCGCGTATGCTGCTGGGAATATAGCCGTTGCGGTACTCAATGAGGTTTTCCATCTTTTTATAGTACACCTCCAGCGAGGTTTCGAACATATTGTCTTTAAAATTGCGGAACGCACCCGCAGAGTATTGCCAGGCATGCTGCGGCTGTATGAGCGCCGTGCTGGGTATCCACAGATCGGTGGGCAGCGTGGTTCCGTTATTGCTCACCAGGTGTATGTATTGGTTGGTGCGCGCTACACCCAGTTTAAGGGAGGTTTGGCGATCGAGCGAGATACGGGTGGTTAAGCGGGGTTCCAGCCCGCCAAAAGCCTTTACCACTTCTCCTGCGCCATATGACACACTATCTACCTTCTGGCTTTGGTTGTAGGTAAACTGCGTGTAAGGCCCCGTTTGCACAAAAAAGCTGTAACGCAAGCCTGCGTTCACTTCCAGCCAGGAAAAAGGCTCAAATTCGTCGAGTACATACACCCCGCCCTCGTGGGCATATTTTTTAATGGCATCTTCGGGGCTGAAAGCCACCTGGCCGCTCTTGCCCGAAACGGTATTGGGAATAAAAGTATGGTAGGTATACGCGCCACCAAATTTAAAGTTGTGCTTAAAGCTGCTGTAGTAGTCAAAATCTACTTTGGCATTGAGATCGCGGATACCGGACGACAGCTTAATGTCGAAATCGTTTTGCTTGGCCGAAAACGAGAAATTATAATCGTTGTACACCAGTGTGGTGTTTACAAACAATTTATCACTAAACAGGTGGTTCCAGCGCAGGGTTCCGGTGGTATTGCCCCAGGGAATTTTGGCAGAGAAAGTACGCTCGGCACTCGTAAAATTGAACAAATCCTTACCAAAATAACCACTCAGGTATACGCGGTCTTTGTCGGAGAATTTATAGTTCAGCTTGGCATTTACATCATAAAAACGGTAAGGGATGCCGCCCGCAAGTTCGCTGCGTTTGCCTACAAATAATTTAGACACCGCATCAATATAGGTTCTGCGCCCGGTAATGATAAAGGAGCCTTTGTCTTTTACAATAGGGCCTTGTATGGCCAGCCGTGAGGCGATCAAACCCAGGCCCCCATCCACCTGGAATTTTTTGCTGTTGCCTTCGCGCATAGACACATCTACCACCGACGACAACCTGCCGCCGTAATTGGCAGCCATAGGGCCTTTGGTGAGTGAAATATCTTTAACCGCATCGGGATTAAACACCGAGAAGAAGCCAAACAGGTGCCCTGGATTGTACACCACCGCTTCATCGAGCAACAGCAGGTTTTGATCTGGGCCACCACCACGCACATAAATGCCGGCCTGCCCTTCGCCACCCGATTTTACGCCGGGTGTAAGCTGTAATGCTTTAAGAATATCGGTTTCGCCAAATACTACCGGCAGGGCTTTGACCTGCTCCATACCCAGCTTAACCATGCCCATTTCGGTACTCTTCACATTTTCGTCTTTCCGCTGGTCTTTGATCACCACTTCTTTGGTTTCATACCCCCGTTGTGGCAACTCCAGGTTTAACCGGGTATCCTTGTCTACACTCATTTTTACCCACTTGGTTTCGTAGCCAACATAGGTAAACCTGAAATTATACTCCCCTGCCGGAATGGTGAGGGAGTAAAACCCATAGTTATTGGTTTTGGCACCGGTGTTCAGCTCTTTTACAAACACACTTGCCGCCACCAGGTTTTCCCCGTTGCCGGCATCGCGCATGTACCCGCTCAGGGTTACTTTATTTTGTGCCAGCAAACCAAACGGAATCCATACCAGGACCAGTAAAGTGGTAAAGCCGGAAAGTACTTTCAACATAAATCGGTTATTCGGTATTGGTAACGGCTGCTAAGATGAGCGATCGAGGTTTATTGGAAAGCCAGCGTATCCGTTACTTCACCGCAATGCAACATTCGGTTACCGAAGTAAGGGTTCATTACTTTGGCATCGTTGCTCAGCCAGTAAGCGCCCTTATCGTTAAATGCCATTGGGCAATACTGACGGTATACCGTGCGGTTTTTCAGGCCCAGCGCCTGCACATTGGCATACAGTTTATTGGAAACGAATTCAAAAGCAGCGCGCTTCTTTTCGCATTTAGGATCGTTTTGCACGGCCAGCAATTGCTGGGTGTAAATGCGCAGGCTATCGGCATCCTGTTTTACCATCGTCATTTTACCGCTATCGGCTTTGAGTTCGGTAATGGCCAATGCATCCAGCGCGGCAACCAGGCCGTTTGCACCGCTATCGGCAGCGGCAGCATTGGTTTTTACCAGCGCGTCTTTTACCACCATATACTGATCGAGCACGGCATTGTAACTGGTATTAAAAACTTCGGAGTATGCATTGCCTGCTTGTTTGGTTACAGGCGTTTCGGTTGCGGCGGTATTGCTATGGTCATGTCCTTCGTGACCAGAGTTCTGACAAGCAGTAAAAGACAAACCAGCGGCTAATGCTCCAACGAGGTATAAGGATTTCATTCTGAGTTATTTTGATCAAAAATAGGGAAAGAATTGTGGATTGGCGGATTGTGGATTGGCGGATTGGCGGATTGAGGATACCTGAGTTAAGCGAAGGTCACTGAGCTTGTCGAAGTGCCGAAGCCCGGATTAGCGGATTGAGGATTGTTGGATTGTCGAATTAAGTGCCAGCCACCGAGCCCCGCACTTGTCTGCCTTCGGCCAGGCGAGCAATACAGACAAGCCAAACGGAGGTCACTGAGCTTATCGAAGTGCCGGAGTGCCGGAACCCAAATGATCTTAACTTTGCAGACTACCCCATGACCGACCACCAGCCCTATACCGCGCACCGCAAGATTATCCACATTGATATGGATGCTTTTTATGCTTCTGTAGAGCAGCGGGATAACCCTGCGTACAGGGGCAAACCCATTGCGGTGGGCGGCTCACCAGAGGGTCGTGGCGGTGTGGTGGCCACTGCCAGTTATGAAGCCCGCAAATTTGGCATTAAATCGGCTATGCCTTCTAAAAGGGCCATCCAACTGTGCCCCGATGTACTGTTTGTAAAGCCACGGTTCCCTGTTTACAAAGAGGTATCGCAAAAAATCCGGGAGATTTTCCGGCGGTATACCGACCTGATAGAACCACTATCGCTCGACGAGGCCTACCTGGATGTAACCGAGGATAAACAAAACATTGGATCGGCAATTGAGATAGCCAGGCAAATTAAACTGGCCATACATGAAGAACTGCAACTAACGGCCTCTGCTGGTGTTTCTATCAACAAATTTGTAGCTAAAATAGCTTCGGACCTGAACAAGCCGGACGGACTCACGTTTATAGGCCCTTCGTCTATTACCGGGTTTATGGAACAATTGCCGGTAGAAAAGTTTTTTGGCGTAGGTAAAGTTACCGCCGAGAAAATGAAGAATATGGGCCTGCACACCGGGGCCGATCTTAAAAAACTAACCGAAGAAGAACTGATTCGCCACTTTGGTAAAACCGGTAAATTCTATTACAGCATTGTGCGGGGTATAGATAACCGCCCGGTACAACCCCACCGCGAAACCAAATCGATGGGCGCGGAAGATACTTTTCCTTTTGACCTTACGGCTACGGAGGATATGAACAACGAACTGAGTAAAATTGCAGCTATTGTGCACGAGCGGTTGCAACGCTACCAACTCAAAGGCAGAACCATCACACTGAAGATTAAGTATGCCGATTTCCGGCAAATAACCCGCAACCAGTCCTTTCCATACCCGGTAGATGGGTTGCAACAGATAGAAAACGCGGCGTACCAATTGCTGGCTGGCACCGAGCCCGAAGGCAAGCCAGTGCGCTTGCTGGGCATTTCCTTGTCTAATTTTGGCGAAGCACCACCCCCCAAAGGCAAATACCAGAATCCCAACCAGCTTACTTTATTCTGATCTTTTCTTCAAAACTGTCGAGTACCAATAATGTCATTACAATAGTCATGGCAAAACCGACCATCGAAAAAGCGGGAATTTCTTTGAGCAATACAAAAGATAGCGCCAGCAGCGGCAGACCTAACACAATATTGGTGATGCGCATATTGCGACTTTTGCGGCTTATGTTGCGGCAGGCCAGCACAATATTGACCAGTGTAAGAATAGCCAGAAACATGCCTACCGTAATCATAAAGACAAGCCCTTCGTCCAGGCCATCCAGGCCGTGATTAGCCACTGCCAGCCTGGGCAAGAGGAGCAGCGCCATGCTTATGACGACTGCGGAAATGGGAGATGAAAATGGTTTATTCATGGATGCTGGATGGTGGTTTTAATTTAAAAAGATAGTCAAGCGTAGTGCGTACCCTACCTGCCAAATGCGAGCGGACATCTACCGCATTAACAACCAGCCACCACCACCGAAATATTTAAGCAGGGTAAACATATTTTTATTATTTGCCATAAAATTAAAAGCCTGTTACATAACATAATCATAGGGTGCAACCTTTAACAAACCGTTACACGAACCGAAAAACATCAGCAAAAGATAAAAAAAATAAACATAAATTTTAATTCTCATGCGGAAAAAGGTTGCGCAGGCAATAAACCTGGCCTCATTTGCAAAGCCCGCTTACAAATCCGATTTTTGCAGCCTGCAATAAGCATATGAGTCCACACCGTTACTTTGCCATTCACAAACCTTACCAGATGGTATCGCAGTTTATCAGTCCCGATAAAGTGAACCTGCTGGGCGATCTGGATTTTGATTTTCCGGAGGGCACTCACGCCATTGGCAGGCTCGATAACGAATCGGAAGGCTTATTGCTGCTTACCACCAACAAAAAAGTAACCCGGCTACTCTTCCAGGGCGAAGTGCCGCATACCCGTACTTACCTGGTGCTGGTCAAAAATATGGTAACGCCAGAAACCGCCGCCAGCATGAGCCAGGGCGTACCCATTACCATACAGGGCGGCGAAACATGGGTTACAAGCCCTTGTAGTGTAACAATTGTAGACCCACCTACCGACCTTGTTTTATCAGAAATTCCCCAGCTATCGCGGCAGGATATTCCCCAAAGCTGGCTCAGCATTACGCTAACCGAAGGCAAGTTTCACCAGGTACGTAAAATGGTTTTTGCGATGCACCACCGTTGTAAAAGGCTTATCCGTACTTCGATTGAACAGATTGAGCTGGGTAATTTACCACCGGGTGGTGTGCGGGAACTGGAAGAGGAAGAATTTTTCCGGTTGCTGAATATTAGTAATTGGCGGGAGGAATGAGGTTCTCCTTTTACCGGGACCTGGCAGGACAAGCGCTGACAGGTCTAAAACCTGCTGGTGGCTGGCTTAGGCAACTAAGCCCACAAGACAAGCGGAGGTGGCGGAACTTCGGTAACTGAGCTTTGGTAACTGAGCCCCGCATGGGCGGGACAGGCTTGTTGAAGTTGTCGAAGCCCCAAACAAAAATCCCCCTGCCATTCAGCAGAGGGACGTTCTTATTTCTTTTTGGGAACCCGTTTTTTCGGTTTACCGTATTTCTCCATCATTTTATCGGCATGACGCACTTTTACGTTTGTCTTCCTGTTTTTGGCTGCTTTCTCGTGGAATGCACCGCCGCCATCTTCTTTTTTCGGCAATTTGAGCTGGATATTGGGTACAAAAGGCTTTTTAGGCAGCTCATCCTCTGTCAGTTCTGTAGAAATTTCCAGATCTGCTGGTAATTCTACCACCGGCACCTGGTAACGCATCAGTTCTTCAATGCCATCCATCGATTCCTTTTCGCGCTCGGTCATAAACGGAATGGCAATACCTTTTTTATCGGCACGGCCCGTACGACCAATACGGTGAATATAGTTTTCGGGCACTTCCGGTGTATCGAAGTTGATAACGTGGGTAACCTCGGCAATATCAATACCACGGGCTACGATGTCGGTAGCAATAATAAAGCGGTAATTACCATCCTTAAACTGCTGCACGGCATTGAAACGCTGGTTCTGCGATTTATTGGAGTGTATTACACCTGCCTGCTCGGGATATTTGGCTTCGAGTTGCTCAAACAACTGGTCGGCCATGGTTTTGGTACCGGCAAATACCAGCACTTTGCTCATGGTTTCGTCCTGTGCCAGCAACAATTCCAGCAGGTTTACCTTGGTATAGAAATTGGGCACATGGTATACCGATTGGTCTATATTCTCAAGCGGCGTACCTGTAGGCGCAGCTTCTATTGTTTCGGGATAGTCGAAATATGCGTCCATCACTGCTTCTACATCTTCGGTAATGGTGGCCGAAAACAGCAGGGTCTGGCGGCGCTCCGGCAGCAGATCTATGATACGGGTAAGCTGCACCCGGAAACCCAGGTTCAGCATTTCGTCCATCTCATCGATCACTACTTTACGGATGTTTTTGGTGCGCAGGGAGCCACAAAGGATCAGATCCAGCAGGCGGCCCGGCGTAGCCACCATAATATCCAGCCCGTTTTCGGCGGCTGCCATCTGGGGCTTAATGTTTACCCCGCCATAAGCGCCTACCACGGTAAGGCTCATGTAAGTGGTGAGTTTTTTAATGGTCTCTACCACCTGGGTTACCAGCTCGCGGGTAGGCACAATTACCAGCATCTGGGCAAAACGGTCGCGCGAGTACTGCAATTGCCTCAGGCAAGGCAGCAGGTACGCCAGCGTTTTACCGGTACCGGTCTGCGCAATGCCGCAAACGTCTTTTCCGGCCATAATTACCGAAAAAGCTTTCTGCTGAATGGTGGTAGGGGTAGTATATCCCAGCTCATCCAGGGCTTTCAGCAGGGGTTTATTGAGGTTCAGTTCGTCAAATGTCATATTGTAAGCGCGGTTAAATACCACGCGAAGGTAGTGTTAATCCGGGGTTACTGAAAGTCTGGCTTAAACTTAGGCGGTTAAACCTGTGATTCTCTGCCTGCATACCCTATCTTTTGCACTGTTTTTGCTGTCTTATTTATCAGCTGTAAACCATAACCCAACACCATGCTTACCATAACCCGCCCTTCGATCATCACTTATCCTTTTCCGGAGGTACATGCCCTGCCCTCCTTCCAGTTTCAGATCCACGAACTCACCGATAACCTATCGTACGAAAAACCACCTGAGGAGGGGCACAAACACCAGTATTACGAGATTTTTCTGCTCGAAAGCGGGCATGGCACACATATGATAGACCACGAGCCGCATACCTTCGGCAGCCGCAGCGTACACATGGTGCAGCCCGGCGTTATACACCTGCTGCACCGCAACCCCGAGGCCAAAGGCAAGGTGATCATTTTTTCGATGGATGTGATTAGCGGAGATGATAATATTGTGAACCACAACCTGTTGTCTTTTTACAACAACCAATTGCTCGATCCGGTGGTAACGGTGCCGCAACGCATATTTAAAGAGTTGATGTCCATTGTAACCCTCATGCAGTCGAGCGCTACCATAGCCGACCGTACACCGGAATTTGTGGCTTACGTGCGTTCGCTTTTCTCGGCCTTTCTGCTTACGCTTAAACCAAATTTCACCATGGCCCCGGCGGCAGAAATGTCGGATACAGCGGCCCTGTACAACGGTTTTGTGTCGTTGGTGGAGCAACACTTTCATGAAGGCCTACTACTGAAATATTATGCTACCCGCATGCACATCAGCGAAAAAACCTTATCGCGCATTGTAAAAAAACATGCCAACCAAACACCTGCACAACTCATCCGCGACCGCATCCTGCGCGAAGCCTGCCGCTTGCTCAGCACCACCGCGCTGAGTGTAAAAGAAATAGCCTATATGCTGCACTTCAGCGATCCGGCACACTTTATCCGGGTGTTTCGCCAGGGCAAAAACTGCACGCCTATGGAATACCGGATGACCAGATAATCCTATTCCTTGTCCCTTTTATCATACCGGTTAGGAAATACAGTGTTTAGCTTTGATCTTACAAAAACGACGGGTTATGAAAAGATCAATGATACTCTACTCTGTATTTGCCGTAGGCTTATACCTGGCACTGGGCAGCAACAGCGCAGGCCCTGCCAATGCGGGTAACGGCAACCGTACCGGATCGGCAGTGGCGATAGGCACCTGTGGCAATTGCCATGGTGGCGGCAGTGGCACTACTACACTTACCATTAGCCTTAAAGAGAAAAGCTCGGGCACCGATGCCAATGGCAAATACACACCCGGCGCCACTTACACGGTATCCTTAGCGGGCAACAATGGTTCGCTGGCCAAATTCGGCTTTCAGTTTACGGCAATGAAAAGCGGTAACCAACAAGCTGGCACATTTGCCAATATGGCCAGCGGTACTCATGCCAAAACCATCAACGGCATCTCCATTGCCGAGCAGCAGCAATCGCTGGCCAAAACCAATGGTGCGTTCCTAACTACATTCGACTGGGTGGCACCTGCTGCCGGAACGGGCAAAGTTACGTTCAATGGCATCTTCAACGCGGTAGATGGCAACAACCAAAGCACGGGTGATGCCGTAAGCCTGCCAGCCTCGCTGGAACTCAACGAAAGCACCACCACAGGTATTACAGAAGTAAACGCCCAGGAACATTTCACATTGTATCCTAACCCTGCAACGGATATGCTGCATGTAAAACCTGCCAATCTTTCCAACGCCTATTCTATTATAATTACCGACGTAACGGGTAAAACGATCACCAGTATTTCGGCTTCGGGCAATAACGCCATCAGCATTCCGGTGCAACACCTGAGCGCGGGCCGCTACCTGCTGCAATTGCAGCAAAATGGCCATACGGCCACTCAACAGTGGATTAAACTGTAAAGAAAACTTTGTTCATAAAGGGTATATGTTCATCTGCAGTCCGGGAGCAAGGGTTCCTGTGGCTGCAGATTTTTTTATATCCTTCACCATAAATCTGGCAGGGAAATTGTGAACAGAAAGCAGCTAAATTCAATTTTATGGGAAAATTCCTAACCAAACAAGGGGCCAACGGCCAGTATTATTTCAACCTGAAAGCCGACAACGGCCAGGTGATCTTAACGAGCGAAGGTTATACCACCACCGCCGCGCGCGATAATGGTATAGATTCTGTAAAGCGTCATGCGCCGGACCTTACCCGTTATGAGAAACTGGTGGCCACCAACGGCAAACCCTATTTTAACCTGAAAGCCGGCAACGGCCAGGTGATCGGCACCAGCCAGATGTACGAATCCGCTTCGGGTTGTGATGCAGGCATTGCTTCTGTACAACACAATGCCCCTACTGCTACAGTAGAAGCCGAATAAAGTACGGCTATGGCAAAAAGTAAAAATCCTCCGGCGCTGCCGGAGGATTTTTTGTGTACCTATTTTAGAGGTTCCCCGAATACGCATTTCTCACTTCAACATCAGTTTCAACTTTCCGTTACTTTTTTTGCGGAAAAAAATAACCAAAAAACCGCCCGAAAACGGTTACACCACGTTTTCGGGTAGGTACCCTGATATTGCTGCCGCACTACTGTGGCTTCTGCTTAAGTGCTACTAAAATAAAAACTGGTTTGAGCCTTATACTGCTGTAGCTAAAATACGAAAGCGTCTCACAGACTGTGGAGACGCTTTCGTTTATACGTACTACGTTTAACCGGTCTTATGCATTTACACCGGCCAGCAGTGTTTGCATCTGTTGCTGGTAGTCCTGCGCTGCAGCGTGAACCTTATCAGTGAAATCTACACCATCGCCGGCATAGATCACACCACGGCTCACGTTCACCAATAGTCCGCCATCTTCGATTAAAGCAGCACGGCTAATGGCAGCGAGATCGCCACCTTGCGCACCCACACCCGGCACCAGGAAAAAGTGCTGTGGCAGTAAGCTGCGCACATGCGCTATCTGATCGGTACGGGTAGCCCCGATCACAAACATCAGGTTTTCGGGTGTGCCCCACTGGCTTACGGTGGTAAGCACCTGCTCATACAATTTGCCATCGCCTACTGGCAGGTATTGAAAATCTTTGCTGCCTTCGTTGCTGGTAAGGCCCAGTACAATGGTCCATTTACCCTCAAACTTGAGGAACGGCTCCACACTGTCGCGACCCATATAAGGCGCTACGGTTACAGAATCGTACGGGAAAGTTTCAAAAAAAGTGCGGGCGTATTGCTCACTGGTGTTTCCAATATCGCCGCGCTTGGCATCGGCAATGGTAAAAATATCTTTGGGAATATAGTTCAGGGTCTCTTCCATGATCTGCCAACCCTTGATGCCCATGGCTTCGTAAAACGCCGTGTTGATTTTGTAGGCCACCGTATAATCTTTAGTGGCGTCAATCACTGCTTTGTTAAAAGCCAGAATGGGGTTTTCTTCCTGCAACAGGTGCTGCGGAATTTTTTTAATATCGGTATCCAACCCTACGCAGAGGTAAGATTGTTTGGCAAAAATCTGTGCTTTGAGTTGCGCTCTGTTCATATTGTTATCAACGGTATTTACCGGTTTTTTCTGCAATGGCTACGGCCTGGTTAAAGCGGCGCTGCAGCCTGATGTTGACCAGCACCTCGGTGGCACCGGCCGCGTAGCAGGCTTGCTGCATGGCTTCTACCACTTCGAGCACCCGGCTGTATTCGCCCTCTATCACGGTTTCGAACGGGCACACCACATACGTAAGGCCCGATTGCTGCACCACTTCAATAGCTTTATCGATAATGGCGTATTGGCTGGCGGCTTCGGCTTTCGGAATAATTTGTATGCCCAGGTTTACGATTTCCATTTAAATATGGGTTTCTACGGTTTTCGTAGGGGCTACTTCGGCATTGCGGATGGCAATGTTACGGGCCACGTTTTGCGCCATTTCGGTAAAGGCCGCTTTGGTCACCGCATCATCGTTCATCATCGCGGGTACGCCCATGTCGCCGCCTTCGCGGATGCTTTGCACCAACGGAATCTCGCCCAGGAACGGAATTTCGAATTGCTCGGCCAGGCGTTTACCGCCATCTTTACCAAAAATGTAATATTTATTATCGGGCAGTTCGGCCGGAGTGAAGTACGACATGTTTTCTACCACACCGAGAATGGGCACTTTAATCTGCGCACCGTCAAACATCATTACGGCTTTTTTGGCATCGGCCAGGGCTACATCCTGCGGGGTTGTTACTATAACTACGCCAGTTACCGGCACGGTTTGCACCAAAGTGAGGTGAATATCGCCGGTGCCGGGAGGCAGATCGATAACCAGGTAATCCAGTTC
Organism: Chitinophagaceae bacterium; assembly: GCA_031546985.1. GTDB lineage: Bacteria > Bacteroidota > Bacteroidia > Chitinophagales > Chitinophagaceae > JAVBJN01. Next base: position 8,830 of record JAVBJN010000027.1, on the reverse strand, counting down.
TTCCCAATACACATCGGTTACAAACTGGCGCAGTGCAGAGCTGGCCATAGGGCCACGCCATACCACGGCCTGTTTTTCATCTACCAGCAACCCGATCGAGATCAGTTTAATACCGTAACGCTCAATGGGCACTACCATACCTTTGCCTTCGATGGTGGTCATCATAGGACGCTCGCCACGCACGCCAAACATAATGGGTACAGAAGGGCCATAAATATCGGCATCGAGCAAGCCTACTTTAGCACCATCTTTGGCCAGCGCCAAAGCCAGGTTGGCCGATACGGTGCTTTTACCCACCCCACCTTTACCGGAGGCTACCGCAATAATATTGCGCACGGTAGGCAATACCGCTTTATTGTCTTTGCGGTTGCTGCTTACGTTGGCAGTCATGTTTACGGTTACTTCTGCTTCCTTATCTACCATAATTTTAATGGCGTTGATACAGGCGTTGCGGATCATATCTTTAAGCGGACAAGCCGGAGTGGTGAGAATTACCGTAAAACTTACCTTCTTGCCATCTACCTCAACATCCTTTACCATGTTTAAAGTTACCAGGTCTTTTCCCAGATCCGGCTCCTGCACGTGGCCCAGGGCTTCAAGTACTTTCTCTTTTGTGATCATATAAAAAATAGTTAAAACAGCTGTAAAAGCGTTGCAAAGTTAGTCATTCAGGCTTTCTTTGCCCAATGAGAGTTATCATATTCCCCTATTGCCTATAAAAGCCCTTTTATGGTTTACAGTAAACAGTATATTTGTCATATGAAGCATGGAGTTAAACATTTGCTGGGCTTGTTATGTATCGGAGCCTTTTTCTTAACTAAAAGCGCACAGGCGCAGGAGCAAAACCCCAATCTGATCCAGATATCGGGTGTAACCATGACCGCGGACAGTCTTCGCGGCATTCCGGGTGTAAACGTAGTGGTGTATAACCGCCATGCGGGTACCTCCAGTAACTACCAGGGTGTGTTTTCGCTCGTGGTGTTCAAGGGCGATACCCTCGAATTCAGCGCGGTGGGTTTCCGCAAAAAACTGTTTGTGATCTCCCCCAATGTGGAAGGCAACCGCTTTTCGATGATCCAGCTGATGACGATGGATACTTTTTACCTGCCCGAAACCATTATTAAACCTCTACCCTCCCGCCAGGAATTTGAATATGCCTTCCTGAACGAGCCCATCCCAGACGATAAATTTGAAGTGGCCCGCCGCAATACAGAAGATGCCTACCTGAAAGCCGTGGGTGCCACCCTGGCCCGGGACGGACGCGAAAGCCAGGCGGTGTACCAGAACCTGCAGGCCCAGAAAGTATACTACTACGGCCAGCAACCTCCTATGCGCATCTTTAGTCCGATGGCGTGGGCGGAGTTCTTCCAATCCTGGAAACGTGGCGACTTCCGCAGCAAAAAATAAAACCTGAGTAGTACTTATTTAAGATAATTTATTATTTTGGTTGGGTTATTTATTCCGTAACGTTCAAGAACGTACATAAATCACCCGATTATAGTAAAAATATACACGCATGAAAAAAGTTCTGGCCCTGGGCGCTTTGTCAATTATACTTGCTGCAGGTTTCACCTCCTGTAAAAAATACGAAGATGGTCCTGCTATTAGTTTCCGCAGCAAAAAAGCCCGTGTGGTAAACACCTGGAGATACACTTTTTACCAGGAAAACAGCGAAAACAGGACTGATCTGCACCAACAGGACCGCCTTAACCTGGCTGCTGATGGTAGCGTTACCTATAGCTGGCAGGTGACTTCCGCTTCCGGTAAAACAGAATATTACCAAAACAGAGGCAACTGGGAGTTTTGGGAAAACAATGAAAAACTGCGTTTGAAAATGCCGGATGCTTCCGGTACCATCCAAGCCACAGATTATACCATTACCCAGCTCAGAGAAAATTATATGGATCTGAAATCCAACGATGGCCTGGTAATCATGAAAATGAAATCGGCCAACCGCTAGTTGTTTTAAACAATATTTCCAAAAGCCTTCCGTTTTGATACGGAAGGCTTTTTTATTGCACGATTAATTTAAATCACCCATACCCTTTGGCTGTATACTTTTTGAAAAACGCAAGCTGTTTTATAAAAATAACCACGCTGGTGTGCGCCATGAGTGGCATTATGCAAGCCAGTGCCCGCGAAGGTTACATGGGCGTAAAAGTAGCACCGGAGCTGCATTACAGAGGTGTTTGGGCGCCTGATGCGCTGCAGGATTATAAAGCGCGGCGAAACCAAATAGAAGTGGAGACCTTTGGTTATACCGCCGGTATTACAGGAGGCATCAATGTAACCGACAGATTAGAGATAGAGAGTGGCTTACAGATCCAGCGTGCGGGTTATAATTCGCAGGGCTTAAACATAAGCACGCCCTGGGCAGAGAGAATTCCGGTATACGGTATGTTTAAAGGTGCCGCGATATTTACTTACCAGCAGCATTTCACTTACCTGAATATTCCGGTTGTTGTTAACTGCCGGTTTTCAGACAAGATTGGCACCCGTTTTTATGGATCGGCGGGCATCATCAATAGTTTTAAACTTGCGGCAACCAACAAACTTAAAATGACAAACCCGCACACGTATACAGGTCCAACAAGCACGACAGACAATACCGACGCCCGTGGTTACAAGCTGGCCGCCGTCTTTAGCGTAGGTGCAGAAATGCCCTTTCTACAACATTTCCACCTGAGAATAGCGCCATCATTCCAATTCGATGTACTCTACGCCGAAAAAACGGAAGGCCCTGTTAAAACCTTCCTGCGCGATGCGGGCCTCAACTGCTCCGTTATCCGCAAATTCTAACCCGATTATTTTACTAAACCACAGATACATGAGAAAAACCATGCTTTTAGCCTGCTGCTTAACAGGTGTGATACAAGCCAATGCCCAAAAAATTTATACGGGTCTTACAGCGGCGCCTGAACTGCATTCCGTTACCTTCAAATCCAATACCAGCGACCCTTCTTTAAAAAGAGGTATCGACGAACTCAACAATAGTGTTACCGGAGCATTTGGCTGCTCTATTGGCATTACAGGTGGCATATCATTGAGCAAAAGGCTATCACTGGAAGCCAACCTGGCCTTACAGATGGCAGGTTTTAATACCAAGCCTTATATTATTTCGATAGATCCCGGAGCACCGGCTACCACCTCATTTGAAGAAAAATTCCGGCTCTACTATATCAACATACCGCTTATGGTAAACTATAAGGTTGTAAGTGTTTCGCGCTTTAATTTTTATGCATCTGCCGGTGTGGTGAACAGTATTCTTATAGGTTCTGAACGGAAGGGAACACGCACCAACCAACAGGGGCAAACCTCCCGCGTTACTGATGATATAATTTTTGCCGAAGGTTACAAACTGGCTGCCATGGCATCGGTAGGTGCAGAGTTTAATGTGGCGCCCAAGCTTTATATACGAGCCGCGCCAAGTTTCCAATACGATATTATTGCAGGATGGAATAAAAACTCCGCAGCAAAAGGATATTTTTGGAACACGGGGCTTAACTGCTCGGTTATTTACAAACGTTAAGTCCCCTCAATCAATCAACCTATCTCCTTACAAACTAACCATTAAAATATGAAAAAAGCATTCTTACTGATTAGTGGCATAACCTGCGCAATGCAGACACAAGCGCACGATTTTTACCTGGGCATTAAAGCCGCACCGGAACTGCATTACCGTAATGTAACAGGGTTCGCACAATGGTATATCGAAAATGTGAATGAAAAAGAGGTGCCAGCTTTTGGTTTCTCTGCCGGGGTGTGCGGGGGTATGAATATTACCCGAAGGCTACAGATCGAAACCGGTCTTTTGCTGCAACTGGCGGGGTACAAAAGCAAAGACATTTCCATTACTATGCAATACAGCACTACTCCGGGTATTTACCGGTACAGTAAAAAATACACGTACCTAAACGTACCCATGCTGGTGAATTATACTTTTTTGCGGATGCCATTTATCAGTTTATACGCATCAGGCGGATTAATTAATGGTGTACTACTGCACTCCAAAAATGAAGGCAACACATCCGGGCTTTCTACACCAGACAACGAATTTGAAAGCAAAAACACCTATGCTGCTGCATACAAACTGGCAGTGCAGGCAGGTGTGGGCGTGTCGCTAGCGCTTCCTGCAAATATAGCCGTTCGAGTAGCACCCTCTTTCCAATACGATATCACAGGATCGGAAAATGATCAAAACGGCCACATCCGGTTATGGAACGCAGCACTCAACTGCTCCGTTATCCGAAAATTCTAAAGGCTGCCTCCGTGCAGCTTTTTTTTGCTTTTCAGACATATTTCCCTTCTCCAATTCCAACATTTACGGTACGTACCTTCATCATTTTGAAGCTTTTGACCCTACAAAGTTGAATTTACCTACCCCCTCTGCTTCACCAGTTATTCTTTTCTTTCTGCCACAAAAACGCCAAAATCGGCCACTAACTCATTAAGGCTTTACAGGATTTTTCATTGCTCTAACTTGACCAAAATTTTAACCCGACCTGGTTAGCCAGACATCTTTATGCTGGTGTGCCCATGCACAAACCTTGTTCAAGCATTGATCATTTATTAAACCTAACAACATGAAAAAGTTTTTATGTCTACTCTCGGCCGGCTTATTGGCGTTCAGCGTTTTCACTTCGGCCCAGCCTGCCAAATTCAATTACCAGGGTATTGCCCGCAATGGTTCAGGCAACCCCATCGCTAACCAGGCCATGTCGCTGCGCATTTCCATTATCGACAGCCCGGGCACGGGAAGCCCTATTTATGTAGAAACGCATAGTGTAAACACCAACGGCTACGGTTTGTACACAGCTCCCATCGGTGCAGGCTCACCCATTAGCGGCACATTCAGTGCGATCAGCTGGGCAGGTGTATCTAAATTTATTAAAGTAGAAATGGACCCCGCAGGCGGCTCTTCTTATACCGACCTGGGCACTACCGCCCTGCTTACTGTGCCCTATGCCATGTATGCCGCCAATAGCGCTGCTGGTCCTGCAGGGCCACAAGGTAATCAAGGCCCCGCCGGACCGCAAGGCCCACAAGGTATACAGGGTTTAACCGGCCTTACCGGGCTTCCTGGTATACAAGGCCCTGTGGGCCCAGCCGGACCCGCTGGTAGCGCCAACATGACGGGCACAACCAACACGCTCGTTAAATTTACCGGCGCCAATGCCGGAGGCAATTCCCAACTTACCGATGATGGTACTTCTATGGGGTTAAATACACCAACCCTTTCTCCCAATATTAAATTACAGGTTACTGCCGGTGCCATTGGCAATACCATTCGAGGTACACTTACCGGTACACCTGCTACTTCTATCGCTACCGCAGGTTCTATTTATGGTGAGTCTACTACCGGTATTGGTGTAATTGGTGTGAGCGGCACGCAGAATGGTGTGTATGGTTTGTCTACCGGTACCCTGGGTGGTACAGTAGGTGTAAGCACAGGCACAGGTAACGGTATCTGGGGTGTAGCCACCGGAGCTGGCGTAGCCGGTTTCTTTGATGGCGGCGTTACCGGCCGTGGTATTATTGTAAGCACCGGTGCTTCTGGTTTTGGTACCAGCACGCCTACCAACCGTTTGTCTGTTATTCAGCCGGCAACACCTGTACCGGCCATTGATACCATGTCGGCCATTTACGGTTATTCTTATACCGCACAGGGCTGTTTAAAAGCCGGTGTAATGGGTAGCTACAATGGCTCCAATTACGGTACTGGCGTGCAGGGTATCGGTTACAATGGTGTTAACAACCAGGATGTAAATGCCACCTTTACAACAGGCAACCAGGATATTGGGGTGTATGGCTCTGCCAACACTGCCGGTGTGGAAGGCGCTTCTGTAAACGGTATTGGTGTGGTTGGTTACAATAAAGCAGCATCCTTTGCTGCAACTACCGGTGGTGGTAACAGCTATGGTGTATACGGCTATGCCAATACCATTGGCGGCGCTGCTGCCCCAACTACCCGTTATGGTGTGTACGGTTACGCAACCGGCGCTACCACCAACTACGCGGGTTACTTCTCTGGTAATGTACAAATCACCGGATCTATCGCTAAAGGTAGTGGTACCTTTAAAATTGACCACCCGCTCGATCCTGCAAACAAATACCTGTACCACAGCTTTGTGGAAAGTCCGGACATGCTCAACATCTACAATGGCAATGCGACTACTGATGGCAGCGGGTATGTAACCGTTACCCTGCCCGATTATTTTGAAGCGCTGAACCAGGATTTCCGTTACCAGCTTACGGTGATTGGTACTTTTGCTCAAGCTATTGTATCAAAAGAAGTAGACAACAACCAGTTTACCATTCAAACCAACCAGCCTAATGTAAAAGTAAGCTGGCAGGTAACCGGTGTACGTCATGATAAATATGCCAACGCGCATCGTGTAGTACCAGAGGTAGAAAAAGAACCAGAGTTCAAAGGATACTACCTGCATGCCAAAGAATGGGGCGTGGGCGAAGACCGCAGCATTGGTAGCCTCACTACACCTAAATCGCCATCAACCATTGGTAAATCCGGCGCTGTAGTAACTCCGGTGGAAAAACCTTCTAAAGAAAACGCCGCAAAACCAGACAAGAAACATGTGGCTGGCGCGGAACTGAAATAAGTTCAGCTACAATATCATATAACTTAAAAAGCTGCATTCCTGAGGGGATGCAGCTTTTCTTTAATATTGTTTTGCTTAGACCTGTTCGTCACACGTGCGGGGCTTCGACAGAGCCTGTCCCGCCCATGCAGGGCTCAGCCACCTACACCTACCTACATCACCCAACCCATGCGCCTGCGAAGGCTTAGGATATGCTCGGTATGGTGCTTGCCGTGCCAGGCATATAGTGCAATCTGCTCTTTTATAGACATACTGCGCTGGTGCTCCGGATGAAAGAAAGTACGCTCCAGCTGTGCTTCTGTAAGTCGCTCCAGGAGCATCGTCCAGCGGTAGTGCAAGGCGTGCAGTAATGTAAGAGAGTAATTGAGCGGCAGTATTTTAGCATCGTACAATTCGGCCCAGGCAGCTTCATCGTAGGGTTTAATGGTAGGATTGTCTTCGGTAAGCGCCAGTTTGGTTCGGGTAAAGGCATTCATGTGGCTATCGGCCAGGTGGTGAATGACCTGTGTGGTGTTCCATCCGCCTTCGCGGTAAGGAATTTCCAGGTGTCCCGCATCCAGGTTTTGCACCAGCGCATCAAGCCAGGAAGGAAGCGCTGCTATCTCTTTGATCCAGCCTTTGATCAGTTGCGGTGTAAACTCAGGTGGTTGCTGAAACCGGCCTATGGGGTATTTGAGTTGTTCGAGATCCATATGCTTTAATGTGAAAATGATTCAATGGAAAAATGTGCTAATCAGGTTATGCATTGTTTCCTGGTAGCTTTACGAGAACTAATCCTTAAATCCACCCATTCTATAATCTTCCTGCAACGCTTTCCCCTTGCCGTGCCTTTGTGCCGTCGTGAGAAAACATTTCCGGTAAATGCCTCAGATTCGTCCTTTGCTATTCCCTTTGATTAAAAACTTAGGTGCCTGAGCTTGTCGAAGGCCCTTCGTAAAATATTTCCCGCAGATTTTCGCAGATCGAAAACCACCGCAGATCCCGCAGATTTCTTCAACTGTACCTTTACGCCGCTGCGAGTATACCCTTTTATTAATCTTCTCTCAAAGCCTTACCTGTAAGGTGAATGAACACATCCTCCAGGTTGGCTTCTTTTACCACTTTACGGGCTTCAAAGCCACTGGCCAGCAAATCATCTATCAAGCCTGCAGGCGTGTCCAAAGCAATGATTTTACCCGAATCTACAATGGCGCAACGGTCACACAGGGCTTCGGCCTCTTCCATGTAGTGGGTGGTAATTACAACGGTTGTTCCTTTGGCGCGAATATCTTTGATCAGTTCCCACAGGTTACGGCGCGCCTGCGGGTCAAGCCCTGTAGACGGCTCATCCAGGAAAATGATGCGGGGTTGGTTAATCAGTGTGGTAGAGATGGAAAAGCGTTGCTTCTGCCCGCCCGATAAGGCCTTGTATTCGCTCTTTGCTTTATCTTCCAGGTTTACCATGCGCAGAAAGTCCATTGGGTCTACCTTACGGTTATACAATCCGGCAAACAGTTCAATGAGTTCTTTCAGGTTCAGCTTAGGGTAAAAACCGGCTGCCTGTAATTGTACTCCAATCCTCTTCTTGATTTCAGAAGGGTGCGTATCCAGATCCAGTCCATCTACATATACTTTACCCGAAGTTTTGGGTCGCAGGGTTTCGATAATTTCGAGTGTAGAGGTTTTACCGGCGCCGTTGGGGCCCAGCAGGCCAAAGATCTCGCCTTCTTTTACGTCGAAAGACAAGCCATTAACGGCAGTAAAATCGCCGTAGCGCTTTACCAGTTGTTCTACTTTGATGATGGTGTTTTCCATAATGCTTAAGAAGCGCAAATTAAGAAAACTCCGGTTAGGTGTAGTTGGATTTCGTGCAAATGGGTTGCACGAAAAGACGCAGGGAAATCGGAGGCGCAAGGAAATACTCTTTCACCATTGACTTTTGACCTTTCACCTTTGACTTCTGGAAGCTCACGGCGACGCGGAGGCACGGCGGTTCGTGCGAGTGGGTTTCACGCAGCAGCCTGCCCCGCCATATGCGGGGCCACAGCAGAAATACTCGCGACGGAGATCTGCGTAATCTGCGGTGGTTTGTCATCTGCGTAAATCTGCGGGAAAGTTCGTGAGGGATTTGCTCACAACAGCCTGTCCCGCCATATATGGGGACACAGCAGAAATACTCGAGAAGGAGATCTGCGTAATCTGCGGTGGTTTTCGATCTGCGGAAATCTGCGGGA
>JAVBJN010000101.1:0-18466 GCA_031546985.1 Chitinophagaceae bacterium | reverse complement strand
CAGGCTGCCGTGAGCGATTGATTAAACCATCTTCATAAGAGATCCTGCTCTCCTTCGTCGGCAGGATGACAGTTAAGTTTTTCTAACAATACCCTTTGCGTCACCTCGCACGTGACTTTGTATTTGTTTCATTGCGTCTTTGCGTGAAATCCCGCTGCGTCGCCGTGTCCCCGCATAGGCGGGGCAGGCTGCCGTGAGCGATTGATTAAACCATCTTCATAAGAGATCCTGCTCTCCTTCGTCGGCAGCATGACAGTTACGTTTTTCCTAACAAACCCTTTGCGTCACCTCGCGCATGAATTTGCACTTGTTTCATTGCGTCTTTGCGTGAAATCCCGCTGCGTCGCCGTGCCCCCGCATAGGCGGGACAGGCTGCCGTGAGCGATTGATTAAACCATCTTCATAAGAGATCCTGCTCTCCTTCGTCGGCAGGATGACAGTTAAATTATTCTAACAACACCCTTTGCGTCACCTCGCACGTGACTTTGTATTGTTTCATTGCGTCTTTGCGTGAAATCCCGCAACCGAATCTGCCCAATACTCTCTACCCACCAATCTTAACCTTTCTATATCACTATAATGTGTTAATTTTGCGCTTTCGATTGATTAAGGAGAAGCATTATGACGAATAGTTTTGCACAGGTAATGAAGACCAAAACCATTGACGGTTTAACAGAATATGTAAACCGAATGGATTCGTTTACGCCTGAAGCAGTGGAAGCTGCCATTGCAGAACTGATACGCAGAGGTAAAACCTTTAACAGTGAGGAATTAAGCACCATTGATACCTGGCTTAACGCAAAAAAAGCAGATTTTGCCTTTCAGCAACCTGAGGCAGATCCTGTGCCCGTTATTACAATGACCGAAGCCAAAGCGCCCGAAACCCTGTACAGCGTTACAGCTATCTGGTGTTTTACCATGTTCTTCTCCCCTATTTTTGGTGCGTTTCTGCTGGCAAGCAACATTAAAGAATCGAAAGCCAAAACCAACGTTTACATCTTTGGATTTGTATACCTGGTAGCATCTGCCCTGCTCATTCGCCTGCTGCCACAGAATTTATTGTTTAATGTGGCTATTAACATTGCCGGCGGTCTGGTGCTAACCCAATATTTCTGGAAAAAGTATATTGGCGAGCAAACCGAATACACCCCACGTACCGTTACCAGACCATTGCTGATAGCACTTGCTATCTGCTTCCTTTTTATTGCGTTGTTTGTTTTAACAAGACAACCTTTATAACCAGGAGCATTACAACGCCCCGCCTCCCCTTTCTTCCTGCGCATCGGTAACGGGTTTACCAATGCCAAAATTCATTTTATGGAAATGTTCTTTAATCCAGGTTTTCAATTTTAACCGGTTGGGATTAAGGGCTTCTATCTTCTGTGCAATACGGTTGCGCTGATTCTCTACCGTTTTGGGCGATACCGCCAGTTGCTCGCTTATCTGGCGCGTGCTCAGGTCTTCGGCTATAAACGATACAATACGCAACTCGCTGCTCGACAAACGGGCTGGCAGATCAGATACCTCCAGTTGTTGCTGCAACTGAGCCTTAAACAACGGTGATATATACTTGTGCCCCTTACACACCACCCCAACCGCTTCTATAAAAGATTCGAAAGACTCTTCTTTAAGCACATACCCGTGAATGATCTCTTTTTGCCATAGTTCAAACACATGGTAATCGCTGGATACCGACAGCACCACCACCTTCATCTCCAGTGGCCGTTGCCGGATCCATGCCAGTATTTCCCAGCCCGATACCAGGGGCAGCCCCAGATCGAGGATAAGCATGTCTGGCGGGTTGCGGATCAGTTGTTGCAAAGCGTCGGAACCATCCTGCGCCACACTAATATTACCAAAGCCCTGCTGTTCCAGCAATCGCCGGATTCCGATCAGATAGATCGGATGATCGTCTACAATCAATATTTTCCTTTCCATACCTAGTAATCTCTGTCGGTCGTCATTAATCCCGGCTACATACCACTATAGCCAAAGGGCCCGGGGATTATCCCGGACCCTTAAACAAAGTACGTCTTAAGTAGTTCAAAGTCAACCTTTACAGGTTGTCTTTTCTATATTTTCTCTAAACGCAACACCGTACCATCGGGCATTCTAACCAGGTAAAAACCTTTGGTTAACCCCGCAATATCGATATTGGTCTGCTGGCCGTTCAGTATTATTGTCTGCACCAGGCCTCCCATCATGTTGCGAATCTCTACCTGCCGGTGCATCCAATCCTCATGCGTATGGGTAAGCACCACCCGGTCGCTGGCCGGTACAGGCGTAAGCATTACACTACCCGCTTTGCCATAGTATACATTTACTACTGCGCTGTAAGTGTATGTACCATCCACATCATTCATCCGCAAACGGTAATAGTTATTGCCAGCAACCGGCGCTTTGTGCAAGTAACTGTAATCATGCTCCAACGCGGCATTGGTAGCCGCTACTTGCCCTGCCATGCTAAAGCTGCGCAGATCGGAGCTGTGCTCTATTTCATAATCTGCAACTTCTTTTTCGTCAGCCACTTTCCATTGCAACCCTATACCATCCTGGTGAGCGGCACCTTTAAACTGCATTAAAGTTAGTGGTAATGGCGTTGCTGCGGTGCGCACATTCATTCTTTTAGTAGCGGTAGCTGCACAACCGTAAGAGGTAGCAGTAACCGTAATGGTGTGCACACCTACCCCAGCTGTAGTGGGATTAAAAAGTCCTGTAGTTGCATTAGTAATACCTGGCCCGGAAAACACTTCGCCGGTTACGTTTACATTCGTTACCGCCGGATTGGTAGGAATGACAAATGCAGAAGCCCCCATAAACAGCGGATTGGCCAGTGAATCGAAAGTAATCTGCAATGGGCCGCCTAACTGCGCCGTATTGCTGGCATGCGGCTGCAGCGTAACGTTGGTGGGTTGGTTTTTATAATTGGTAATGAGCAATACATAAAACTCTCCTGCCTGCACGTTGTTAATGTTTACATACTCGTTAGCAGCATCAGTATAGCCACAATCCTTAGGTGTACCCGTTGGAAACACGGTACCACAAGCGGAACTGGGGTTGGCAAAAGGGCCCCAAATGGCAAAGTCGATGTCGATATTGGCCGAGTTTATCATTTCCAGTTTCAGGTTTCCGCCTTTAGATACGCAAAAAGAAAAGAAACTGGGATTGGGTGTGGAGTTTAAACTGGTTGTAACGTCGTTATCGGGGCTGGCCGGCGTAGCGCAGGAGGCCACACTACCAATACTGGCCTGGCCTGTGGGCGCAGCAAAAGAAGTATTGGGGTTACACAATACCAGTTTATTGGCGCAGGTAGACTGGGCGGCTACACCCATAGAAGTACCCATACCTAACAATATGTATGCTAAGGAATGTTTGAATTTATTCATGGTCCGGTGGTTTAGATGGTGGTGGTTTAAGGTTTTTCAACGTAGCCATTATAGCCCAGCGCGCTGAAAATGTGTTTGAGATCGGGCTCCTGTATGTCGGGCGACAGCAGCAATACACACTGGTGTTGCGCATCCATCTCAAAACGGATCAGGCCTTTCATCTCAGCCTTATTTACCTTTCTTACCATCTGCGCCATCTGCCCGGGTTCGTTGCCGGACAGGTAATCTTCGAACCGGAGCTCGATTCCATTACCGGTTACGGTGCGCACAACCGTGGCTGGCATTACAATACCATTCATGGCCAGTGTGCGGTCTGCATTGCGGGTGCTTTGATGTGCTGAAACCAGTTGTGCCCTTTCTGATTTCAGTTTTTCCATGGCGTTTACAGGGTCTGCATGTTGTGCGCTGGCCCTGGTTGCAAGGCAGCACAAACCCATGAGACAGTAAACTGCCATACCAGTTACTTTTTTCATTTACAAGTCTTTTTGTGGTGGTTCGTAATAAAATGGGGAAGAAACTGTACCAAAAATCTGGCGTGCATGCTGTACCTTAAACCTCCGGTAGGAAGTATGCGGCTGTTCAGTGGGTTACACGACAGAGATGTTGGTTCAGACCATCCCTGCGTTATCAACACAAAAGTCCTTTGCACGGGAGATTAAGACAATAGGTGATTCGGGAAATTCATATTACAAATAACATAATCTAAAAAACATTCGCTGTTTTACACTACTATAAAAATGGCTGCAAAACCTTTACAGACAAAGACATTAACTGTATTTAAGTATGTTGGTAACACATTATTTAAATACTAAAATGTCAACTATTACTATCTTGAACCACAACTAACGCACCTGCCCGATGAAACCCATTTTTATAACCCGGCTGCTGGTCATGTGCCTGCTATTGACCGGAGCAATCCACGTTGCGGCCAAGCCCGCTTCTGCCCCGGAAGCCTACCAGCTGGCCAAACAATATGAACTCTCCCACCCCGACAGCAACCTTTATTACCTGGGGCAAACCATTGCGCTGGCTGGTGCAGGCACGCAAATACAGGCCGATGCCTGGAAAGACATGGGCAATCACTATAATTTTAAGGGATTAAACGATAGTGCCGCCTACTGCTACGACCAGGCCATGCATATTTACGAACAACTGCATTACGCGCCGGGTATTGCCAATATCATTAACAACCGCGGCATACTCGAAGCCAATGTATCGCACCACCTCAAAGCGGTTACCCTTTACAAGCAAGCGCTGGAAATGCGCCTCAAAATAGGCCAGCTGCAACACATTGCCTCTACCTGCAATAACCTGGGCAATACCTATCTGGCTATGAACAATATAGCCGAAGCGCTGCACTACCACCAGGCTACACTACAGGTACGGTACTTTATGAACGACTCTGCCGGCATTGCCACCAGCATTGGCAATATAGGCACCCTGTATTACAGCGCGCGCCAGTATAGCAAAGCGCTCAAGTATTACCAAACGGGCCTGCGTATGCAGCAACAGTTGCAGCACCAGGAGGGCATTATGCGGGGGCTGCTCAATACCGGCGGGGCTTTTGCTGCACTCAAACAATACGACTCTGCGGCGGTTTATTTCGAAAAGCTGAACCAACTGTGCGACAGCCTGCAATATTATACCTACCTCACCTCGGGCCTCAACAACCTGGCCGAGGCACGCGCACTGCAAAAAAGGATTCCCGAAGCACTGGCACTATACCAGCAGTCGTTGAAACTCTCTTCTGAAATCGGCGACAGCGTTATCATCGCCTCATCCATACTGGGATTGGCGCAAAATGGTTATTATGGCAACCAAAAATTGCCCCAATTGCTGGAGGCTTACCGCATTGCCGAAACCATGCAGGAGAGCCGCCTGGTAGCACAGCTCTGCGAGGTGCTGGCACAGACCTACGAAGCGGCCGGGCAAAACGGTAGTGCCTTCATCTACCTTAAAAAACTAACAGCCATCAACGACCAGAGCATACTACCCGAGGTATACCAGCAACTGGCCGATCTGCAAACCAACTACGAGGTAAGCCAGAAAGAAGCACAGATCAGTTTGCTGCGCAAAGAGAAAGAATTGCAGGTGCAGAAAACACGGTTGCAGCAGTTTTACACCGGTGGCGCACTGGGCTTTACCCTGCTTTGCGGCGCACTTATTGGCCTGCTTTGGTACACCCTGCGCAGGCAGCAAAAAAGCAACCAGACCATTCGCCAACAGGCAGAGGAACTGGAAGCGCACCATGCGGTTAAAGACAAGATATTTTCGGTACTATCGCACGACATGAAAGCCCCCATCATTTCCTTTACCCACACCCTGGAACTGATGGATCAGAACATACTTACGGCAGATGAGTTTGAGTTTATAAGGGGCAAAACCCTCGAGCAAACCCGTATGCTGAAACAGGAACTGGACAACCTGTTGCAATGGGCCACCCTACGCTTTCAACAGCAACAAAACGATGCTATGGATACCTGGTCCTTGCAGGATCTCACCCAGCAGGCCATCCGGCTACTGGGCCCACAGGCCGAGGAAAAGAACATACAGCTCAGCTGCAATATTCCCCCATCGCATATGGTGCAAGGCAACGACCAGCAGCTATGCTCGGTGATCCGCAACATTACGGCCAATGCCATCAAATTTTCGCCACCGGGTGGCACCATTTCTATTTACAGCGAGCGCGATGGCAAACATACCCTGCTCTGCATTGCAGACCAGGGCGCCGGCATGACCACCGAGCAGTTCCAGCAATCATCCAGCGGCAAGCGCATTAAAAGCACACCCGGCACCCACAATGAAAAAGGCACCGGCATGGGACTAATGATAAGCAAATTGCTGGCCGAGCAGAACGGCGCCACGCTTACCCTGCGGCAGACCTCCGGCACGGGCACCACCATACAGGTCTCTTTTCCTGAGCCAACCGCGAAATAATGATTTATGCCCTAACAATCTTAGATTTGGGTACCATTTATAATTAACCCAGCCAATACTGCCATATGAAATTATACCTGCCCCTGCTGGCCGCTGTAGCCCTGTTTGCAGCCTGCAGCCAAAAGAACGGTATCCCGGCTTCGGGCTACCAATGTTATGCCTATATCAACGGTAAAGATTCTATACTGCTGCAATTGCAAACCGAGGGTAAAACAGTAACCGGACAGCTCACTTACCAACTGTACGAAAAAGACCAGAACAATGGTACCCTTAACGGCACCTGGCAAGGCGATACCCTTAAAGCCGAATACCAGTTTATGTCCGAAGGAACAGAATCGGTACGGGAAGTGATCTTTCTTAAAAAAGGAGAAGAACTTACCGAAGGGTTTGGCAATGTGGAAGACCGCAATGGTAAAATGGTTTTCTCACCGGGCACGCCCATTAGCTTTGATCACGGTACCGTTTACAAACCAGTCGATTGCCAGTAAACAGGTTCACCAATTATGGATATTCTTTTTTTTGCCACCCCTGCCGAGCTGCGTAAATGGTTTGCCAAAAACCACAACAAAGTAACTGAAGTGCTTATAGGATTTTACAAGAAACATACCGGAAAGCCCAGCATTACCTGGCCCGAATCGGTAGACCAGACCTTGTGTTTTGGCTGGATAGACGGTGTGCTGAAACCGATAGATGAAGACAGCTACAGCAGGCGTTTTACACCCCGCAGAAAAGGAAGCCACTGGAGCCTTGTAAACCTCAACCGCGTGCCCGAACTACGCGCGATGGGCCTGATGACCGAAGCGGGAGAAGCTGCATTTGCCACACGCACCGAGCACAAAACTGGCAAAGCGGCCTACGAACAAGGCGATATCTCGTTAAGCAAGGAGCAGGAAAAACAGTTCAAAGCCAACACCAAAGCCTGGGCGTATTTCCAGAACGAAACCGCCTCTTACCGCAAGAATGCCATATGGTGGGTCATTAGCGCCAAGCAGGAAGCTACCAAAATCAGAAGGCTGGCTACACTTATCAGCGATTCGGAAGCCGGTCTGCGCAGAGCCAGCCAGCGGAGAAGCTGACCAACGATGCTACCACCGTTACATCATGGGCAGAAAAATAACGGAGACACAACAACCCAACCTTAGCAGCGGCAATCATACCATTACCATTAACCCCCAAACACTGGGTATTGCAAGCGGCAATTACGTTTACCAATTGCAGGTGCAAAACAGCAATGGTACTTTCCGCCAGTGCAAAATGATGACGGCGCAGTAAAACGCGCTGCTACATATCGCTACTTACTTATACATAAAATCTCCCGGCTCTGCCGGGGATTTTTGTATGGCAATCTTTTTCTAATATACACTTATCATAAGCAGTAGTGCTATAACCTACCTTTGCAACTATAAACTTTAATCAGCCATGACCATTCTTGCTATT
The DNA here is from genome assembly GCA_031546985.1 of Chitinophagaceae bacterium. Taxonomy (GTDB): domain Bacteria; phylum Bacteroidota; class Bacteroidia; order Chitinophagales; family Chitinophagaceae; genus JAVBJN01. The sequence goes on along the minus strand of JAVBJN010000101.1, from coordinate 10,706 downwards.
TCCGGCAGCCTCAGGCCTGCTTCTTCCAATACCGCTTTGCTCCGGGCCATTGAAAAACTGGCTCAGGACATTTTTACTTTTCAATGGTATGAAGACCTCATTACCATTCCGCCATTTATACCTGAGACACCCAATGAGGCAGCGCCCGAAACCGTGCAGGCACTGCGCAGACAAATGAAACAGGCCGATGGCATTATGATTTGCACACCAGAGTATGCAGCAGGTGTGCCGGGTGTGTTGAAAAACGCGCTGGACTGGATCGTTTCATCGGGCGAGTTTACCAACAAGCCACTGGCGGCCATCAGCGCCTCGCCGGGTATGGGTGGCGGTAGCATTGCATTACATGCCTTAGTACCCACCCTCCGCATCATGGGTGCCACTACCCCCGATGAATTAACCTTATCGGTGCCGTTGGTAAAAACCAAAATGGATGCGGCGGGCAATATCTCTAACCCCGAATTATTGGCAGCGGTGAACCAATTATTGCGCACCTTTGCTAAAGTCATACAAACACAACAAACCATACTGCAACAAACGGGCGAACTTTCCTAATTTGGAGGTGGTAACAGCCATACCCGATAAACCTGGCTTTACCTATCCCACACAAAAATTGCAAGATGGAATTACAACACAAGATTGAGGAAGCCTACACGGCAGCCGAAAATTACCCCGACCTGGTTATCAAACTCATAGCCATTGGTGTGGAATCTTATACCGTAGATGCGTCTACTACCATTATCCTTTACCGGATGGCCGATGGCGTAACCGTATTGCACGGCAGCAACCAGGAGCTGAGAACAGTAGCAGAACGTTTTAGCGAAAGCGGATGCAAACAAGCTGTTAAAAACAACCAGCAGGGCCAAACCGATTTTCCTGGTTTTATGGACGAAATTGCAGTTGCGGGCGTTCGCTTTTACGAAGCTACCCTCACCGGCCTGCACAAAAGAGTGCAGTACATTGGCGTAGGCGGTAGTTACGAAGAGCTTATTGTACTCTAGTCTTATTACATCATATTAATACATTGCATACACAACCAGTCTGCCTCATCAAAACAGACTGGTTGCTTAAACACCCAAATTGTCTTCTTTTCTTACCACCATACAAGCAATAGCCCCTTTACCTGCCGCCTCGCAGGAAGCAATGAGCGCCCTGGCGCAGGAAGTGGCTTACCCCAAAGGTTACCCGCTGTTTGAAGCCGGGCACACCAGGCGCACGGTCTATTTTATACAACAAGGTATTGCCCGAGCCTATTGCTACAACGATGAGACAGAACTTACCTTCTGGTTTGGCACCGAGGGCGATGTGGTATTGTCTTACAACAGCTATGTCTACCGTAAACCGGGTTACGAGCATATCGAACTGCTCGAAGACTCGGTCTTGTTCCAGGTACCGGGCGAAGCCCTGGATGAATTGTACGCTACCGACATCCACATGGCCAACTGGGGCCGTAAACTGGCCGAGCAGGAATTAATAAAAACAGAAGAACGCTTTATATCCCGGCAGTTTCGTACCGCTACCGAACGGTATGCAGAATTATTGCAACAAACACCCGAACTGCTGCAAAGGGTACAGCTCGGGCACATTGCATCTTACCTGGGTGTAACGCAGGTTACCCTGAGCCGCATCCGCGCAGCCATCCGCTAACGTTTTTTATCATTTGTTAAAAGATTTCCCAACCCATAATCGGACCTTTGCCTTGCAAAACAAAACAAGGAATTATGAACTGGATCATACTGATCATTGCAGGATTTTTTGAAGTAGGCTTCGCTACCTGCCTGGGAAAAGCCAAAGAAGCTACAGGATCTGCCGCTATGATGTGGTGGGGCGGTTTTTTCGTGTGTCTTACCATCAGCATGTTTTTGCTGTACAAAGCCACACAAACCCTGCCCATTGGTACCGCCTATGCTATATGGACCGGTGTAGGTGCTGTAGGTACCGTACTCATGGGCATTTTTATCTTTAATGAACCAGCCGATTTCTGGCGGGTATTCTTTATCGTTACCCTTATTGCCTCTATTGTAGGGCTCAAATTCGTTTCGCACTAGCGTAGTTTCTAAAAAACGTAAAGCCGTTTCCTGCACTGTATTGCCGGGGACGGCTTTTTTATGTCTGGCTCCCACCCCAACCTCCCGGATTTTAATACCGGCACCTCTTTTTTACTTTAAAAAAATTTACTATATTAACATAAATTATCATTGGTATGAGACGGATGGCTACAGTGATACTTCTGCTCATTCAACTAACGGCTGCCTACGCGTTGCCCTCCTATGTACGTACCTTTGGCGATCCCACGGCCCAGGCAGTGGTATACCTGCATGGCGGCCCGGGTTATAACTGTGCCAATTTCGAGGGCACTACTGCAGCTAAGCTGGCCCGCTCCGGTTTTTATGTGCTGGTGTACGACCGGTCTGGCGAAGGCCGCTCGCTAAGCAATAATGCACCCTACACTTTCGATGCGGCGCTGAAGGAGCTGGACGACCTGTGCCTGGCCTACAACATTACCAACCCTATTCTTATTGGCCACAGCTTTGGCGGCATGCTGGGCATCTTATACACCGACCGCTATCCCGATAAAGTAAAAAAGCTCATACTCGTAAGCGCCTCTACCGACCTGCAAGACAATTTCCGCAACATTATTGCCCGCTCCAAAGCGCTGTACCAGGCCAAAGGCGATACCACCAACCTGCGCTACATTGCCTTGCTCGAAAAACTCGATACCGCCAGCATCCAATACAGTACCTTCTGTTTTATGCATGCGCTGCAAAACGGGTTTTACACACCCACCAATGCCAGCGAGGCTGCCGAGCAAACCTATACCGCATTTGCTGCCGACTCGCTGCGGCCCTATGCTATGAAAATGGAGTACGAAGCACCGGCAGGCTACTGGAAAAACGAACATTACACCATCATCAACCTCGACTTGCCGCTCAGGCGTATTGCCAAAAAGAAAAACAAGCTGTATGGCATTTACGGAAAAGACGATGGCCTGTTCTCTGAAGCACAGATAAAGCAGCTCAAGCAAATTGCCGGAAGCAAACATATATTGTATCTTGAACATTGTTCGCACAGCGTGTTTATGGACCAGCAAGACACGTTCATTCATGCGATCAAAGACTGGAACCAATAAACACGCCGCCATGAAAGACAATTTCTCCAAACAATCGGAGCTGTACGCCAAACACCGTCCGCAATACCCGCAAGACCTGTTCAGTTACCTGCAAAGCCTGGTGAGCCCCCACGATGCCGCCTGGGATTGTGCCACGGGCAACGGGCAAATAGCTTCGGGCCTCGCTCCCTTCTTTAAACACATCTACGCCACCGACATCAGCCAAAACCAGCTGAACCATGCGGTACAGGCGCACAATATCGAATACAGCATTTGCCCGGCAGAGCACCCGCCCTTTGCCGATCATAGTATGAATCTTGTAACCGTAGCGCAAGCCATTCACTGGTTCGATTTCGATGCTTTTTATGCTGCGGTAAAACGGGTTTTACACCCCGGTGGCGTACTGGCAGTAATTGGCTATGGCAATGCGGATGTAGACGATGCCGTTAATGCTGTGGTACACCGTTTTTACGTAGGTCCGGTTGGACCCTACTGGGACCCGGAGCGCGATTATGTAGATAATCATTACCAAACCATTCCTTTCCCCTTCGAAGAGCTGGAAACACCCACTTTTGAAATACAACACCTCTGGACCCGGGAGCAATTTTGCGGATACATCAACACCTGGAGCGCCGTGCAGCATTACAAAGACGATCATAATGGCGAAGACCCAGTGCCCCCGTTTGAAGCAGAGTTGGCTGCCGTATGGCCCGGCAAACACCTGCCCGTGCACTTTCCTATGTTTTTACGTTTAGCAAGATTGTAACCATGCACCCGATCCGAACGCAGATACATCGGTTTCTGCCCATTACCGATGAAGCCTGGCTTTTAATGGAACCGCATATTGAAGAGCGTAGCCTGGTCAAAAACAGCTTGCTGGTGCAAGAAGGTAAACTGGTGCGCGAGCTGGGCCTGGTGCTCGAAGGCAATTTCCGGCAGTATTACACCCGCGATGGGGAGGAGAAAACGACTTACTTCTTTTTCGAAAACCATTTTATTGGCGGCTATATCAGTTGCATCAGTGGGCAACCGTCGCTACTCAATATCGAAGCGCTTACCGATGCACGGGTGGCAATGTTTCCCTATGCAGTACTGCAATCGCTCTATAACCAAAACCATGAATGGGAACGCTTTGGCCGTATGCTGGCCGAGTATCTTGGGCTGGGACTGGAGGAACGTATGGTAGACTTGCTGCTGCTCACCGCCGAGGAGCGGTACATTAAACTGCTCCATAGTACCAAGGTCAAGATCCTGGAGCGCATTCCGCAGCACTATATTGCCAATTACCTGGGCATTACCCCTGTAAGTTTAAGCCGCATCCGGGCCCAAATGGCCAAAAAGAGTTAGCTACCCAATTTACCCACCGTCATTTTCTTATCATTTGATAACGTTTTGGCCCTGCCGCCGGTGCCATCTTTGTGGTACAAAACAAAACGTTATGAAAACCACCCTCCAACTCGAAGAACTCGCCCAGCTCGCTGCAGCCATTATTGCCATTAATTATTTACCCGTTTCCCTACCCTGGTGGAGCTGGCCCATCCTCTTTCTGAGTCCCGATTTAAGTATGCTGGGTTATACATTGGGCAACCGCGCCGGAGCATTTTGCTACAACCTGGTGCACCACAAAGGTTTTGCATTAGCCATTTTGCTGGCCGGATTCTTTTTTACCCTTCCTTACCTGCAACTGGCCGGATTGCTTCTTTTTGCCCACTCCGCTTTTGACCGTGCCCTGGGTTATGGCCTCAAATACGAAACAGGGTTTTCCGATACCCATTTGGGCAAAATCGGAAAGGAAGCCAAACTGGCTAATGTGTGAAAATGTGCTAATGGAGATAATGTACCAATGTGAAAATGAAACACCATTTGTCATCCTGCGTGAAGTGTAACGGAATGCAGGATCTCTAAAAAGTACAATCCAAACAAGAGATGCTGCTTCAGTCTCGTACCTCAACTGTGCAGCATGACATCAAAAATGAAACACTATCTGTCATCCTGCGTGGAGTGCAACGGAATGCAGGATCTCTAAAAAGGACAATCCAAACAAGAGATGCTGCTTCAGTCTCGTTCCTCAACTGTGCAGCATGACAGGAAAAAGGTCAATTATCTATTCATACAAGGCACAAAAGAATATCTGTCATCCTGCGTGGAGTGCAACGCAATGCAGGATCTCTAAAAATGATAATCTAAACATGAGATGCTGCTTCTGTCTCGTTCCTCAACTGTGCAGCATGACATCAAAAATGAAACACTATCTGTCATCCTGCATCCATGAGGCCACGAATGGAAAGCAGGATCTCTAAAAGGATAATCTATACAAGAGATGCTGCTTCTGTCTCGTACCTCAACTGTGCAGCATGACATCAAAAATGAAACACTATCTGTCATCCTGCGTGGAGTGTAACGGAATGCAGGATCTCTAAAAAGGACAATCTAAACATGAGATGCTGCTTCTGTCTCGTTCCTCAACCGTGCAGCATGACATCAAAAATGAATCACCATTTGTCATCCTGCGTGGAGTGCAACGCAATGCAGGATCTCTAAAAAGGATAATCTAAACATGAGATGCTGCTTCAGTCTCGTACCTCAACTGTGCAGCATGACATCAAAAATGAAACACTATCTGTCATCCTGCATCCATGAGGTCACGAATGGAAAGCAGGATCTCTAAAAAGTACAATCTAAACATGAGATGCTGCTTCAGTCTCGTACCTCGACTGTGCAGCATGACATCAAAAATGAAATACAGTCTGTCATCCTGCATCCATGAGGCCACGAATGGAAAGCAGGATCTCTAAAAAGGACAATCTAAACATGAGATGCTGTTCAGTCTCGTACCTCAACTGTGCCGCATGACAAAAAGGAGCAATTGCATTCATACTCAAATCACAATCATTAGCACATGCTCCACATTAGTACATTTCCACATTGTATTTCAATTAGCACATTACCCCCCTCATTTAAACAAAAACTCCCGCACCGGTTTCCAATGCTGGTCTTGCCAGCGAAACAAGGTAAAACCCAAGTGCATACAGGAAACAGAAAAAGGACGATCCTTAAACTCGGGCCAGATCTCTTTGAACACTACCGGCTTTACATCGCGGTAAGCAATAGTTACATGCGGGTGAAAACCGGGTAACCAACCTACACCGGGGTAATGCGATACCTGCCAGGTGGTTTTGATGGCTTTGTACAAACGGGCCAGTTCCGGTTGCGGCATTACCTGCACATATAAAACCGGACTTTTAGGATTGGGAAAACAACCAATACCCTCTAATCCCAGCTCAAAAGGGGCGAATTGTGCAGCCAGCCATTCCAGGTTATTATCGGTTTCGAAGGTTTCCGGCGCCAGAAAAGGAGGCACCAGGGTAATGTGCACCGGCTTGGCCAAAGACCGCGACGGACCAAACCGGGTTTTAATCTCCCGCTGTAAAATGCGCACCTGCTCGTCTACTGCTGGCGGAAAAGTACAGGCTATCAGGTACCGGTTTCGAAAGGCGGGGTTGGTATTTGGCATCATATTGGTCTTTCGGGTGCGAATTAGTTGTGCAGGTTAACCGCACGCATTAAATTTACGACAAAACGCCCTTTTCGTTTAAATCACCCGCCCTTGAGAGTCCTTCCCGGTTATAAACAGATAAGCCAGCTTGTGCAACAGGAGTATTTTGAACCCCTGATTGGCTGGGCGTTCCGGGTTATGATCGCCATCCTGGTGCCTTTTGTGGGTTTTGCGCTTATTGGCAAACCGCAGATTGGGGTGTGGATGTCGCTCACGGCAGAGTGCCTCAGCTGGATCGAACTCAAAGGCTCTTACGCCAACCGCACCCGGGTATTGGTGGCAGGCACGGTGCTTTCGCTGCTGGCCCTGGTGCTGGGTTCCCTCACCGGGCATCATTTTATACTTTCAATCATAGGTGCTGGCGCGGTGGCTTTTTGCTGCTGCCTTATGAAAAACCTGGGCGACCGTGCTTCGGGCCTGGCCGTAAGTTTGTTTGTAATGTACTTTATTGCCGCCGATGCACCACCCGATACCGCCGCTAAAATACTGGAACGCTGCACCTGGGTTTTGTATGGTTGCATCTGGAACTATGCCCTTGCCATGGCTTTTGTGCCGTTTCTACCCCAGGAGCGCCCTTTTCGCAGATCGATCGGAATCATATGGAAAAATACAGGTTCATTCATTTTTAGCGTATACAACGGACTCAATGGTAAAAGTAAAAAGCTTACCTCCCGCGATTGGTTTGCCCGCGAAACCGAAATTCGCGATTCCATAGAAAGCAGCATTGTATTATATGATAAGCTGGCGCATGAGTTTAAAGACCAGCAAAAACACTCGGAGCAATACCGGCTGGCCCGTTTCCGGCAGCAAAGTTCTCTTTTTGCCGCTTCGGTCATGAACCTGATGTCGCTGCAAGACCGGCTGGCCCGCAATAAAAAACTTGGCTCGCTGCAAACCCTGAGCCTTACCGTAGCCAGCGGTTTTTACCAGGCCTGCCAAAGCATGAGCCTTTTTGTATATACATCCCGCGAGGCCGACCGTATTATGGTGCAAAGCCGCATTGCACGCATTAGAAGATTATTGCAAATATATGAGCGCAGTATTGCCGAAGTAGCCATTCGCGAAATGCGGAGTAACAACGAAACCCTGCTCGACTATTACCAGCACTCCATGAACCTGCTCGAAGAAGCGTTTGCCGTTATCAAAGACATGGAAGCGCCCAAAGCAGGTATTTATGAGTTTTCGATGGTGGGCTTCCTTCGGGGCCTGCACCCCCGCACCTGGTGGCGTGGTTTGGTCATCGTGTTCAACACCGATACTTACATCTTTAAATTTGCCTTGCGCACCACCATTGCCGCCATGATAGGTATGGGCATTTACAAGTGGTTCGATATAGACCACGGGTACTGGATACCCTTTACCATCCTTATTGTGCTGCAGCCCGACTTTGGATCTACCTGGAAAAAAGCCACCCACCGCATGGCCGGTACCGTACTGGGGGTACTTACCGGGGGCTTAATCCTGCTCATTCCCAGCCATTATTCTATATTGGAAATCATGCTGTTTATAAGCACTTTCTTCATGATTTACTTTATAAGAAGCAACTATACCATTGCAGTATATTTCATTACCGTTACCCTCATGCTCATGTACAAAACCACCAACGAAGCATCGTGGGCCATTATCGGTACCCGCATAGCCTGCACTATGGGTGGTTCGGCACTGGCGATAGTGGCGGGGTACCTTTTCTTCCCGGTTTGGGAAAAAAACCGCCTGCCCGAGCTGATGGTGGAGGCCCTTAATGCCAACCTGCGGTATGTACATCTTATTTTCCGGATCAATGCCTCCGATGAGGAGAAGCACAACTGGCTCAAACTGCGCCGCAAGGCAGAGGCGGCCAACAGCAATGCCTTTAACTCTATGCAGCGGTTAATGAACGAACCGGGCATGCTTAAAATATTGTCTAACAAGTACTTTGCACTGGTTGCTAACACTGTTCGTTTAACCAGGGAGATTAATCGGCTAGCTCTGTTGTGGAAAGACAATCCCGAAGTAACCATCAATGAGACTTATGCGGCCGAGCTGTCGCAAACCCTGGAGCATATGACCGGCCGTTTTAGCGCTGCACTGTTGTATTTCAATGCTTTACCACAAGATCAGATACTCGAAAAGCTGGAAAAAGACACCCGCACCTCCGGGCAGCAGACCGGAAAACTGTTTAACCAGGCCGATCAGTCGCTGCACCTTAAATTATCGGGGCAGCTGGAGAAGATCATTTTCGAGTATGCCACCATCAACCTCATTATCGAAGACATTGTGCAAATCAAAAATAACCGGCATGTCTAACCCTTTTGAACCGATTTTGGGCAAAAAACCCTCCAAAACCGATATTGCCGGCATTCACCAGCAGGTATTGGCCCAACCCGATCTTTTGCCCCGGCTGATGGAACTGGTGCAAAGCGATGATCCCCAACAGGCGGCAAAGGCGGCCTGGCCCATCAGCTATATTTTCCAGGACCGGCCCCATTGGCTCGCTCCCTATTTTGACCTCATTGGCAATATGCTGAACCGGGAAGACATGCATCCGGGTATTATCCGCAACCTGCTCCGGGCACTCCAGGAAGTAAAAACAGGCATTCCCGAAGCGGCTGCAGGCAGCATTATGAATGCCTGCTTTAACCGCCTGCTCGATGCTAAAGAGACCATCGCCATTAAGGCTTTTTCCATCACTGTGCTCTACCACCTCTCCCAAACCTATCCCGACATTAAAGAAGAGCTGATCAGCACCCTCGAATTCGTTTTGCCTACCTCCAGCACAGGCGTGCGCAACAGGGGCGAGAAAACGCTTAAAATGCTTCGTAAATAATAAATTGATTATTATTTTGTTAAGTACAGTTATTTAACAAAAAGGTTCATGATATGACAGGCTGTCATTTCTTGTGCACCACCTCAAAATGAGGCATTGGCCCTATGCCTGACAAAAATCAGTCATATTATTTTGCTAATTTTATTAGAATTTCCGGGTTTTGCCCCCGGAAAGCTGTACATTAATAGTATGAACCTCCTGGCCCATAGCTTCCTCTCTTTTGGCGACGAATCGATCCTGATTGGTAACATGCTGGGCGATTTTGTGAAGGGCAAGCAGTACCTCAATTTTCCCGAACCTATCCAAAAAGGTATCCTCCTCCACCGCAAGATCGACCAGTTTACCGACGAGCATCCCCTTACCCGGGAAGCCAAACAGTTTTTCCGGCCCGACTTCGGTTTGTATGCCGGCGTTTTTGTAGACCCCGCCTATGACCATTTCCTGGCCAACGACCGCAGGTACTTTGCCAACCAGGAAGCATTGCGGGCATTTACCAGCCAGGTCTACCATGTGCTCACCCATTTGCCCGAAGGGGTTACCTTCCCCGCTCCGTTCCTTAAAATGATGGAATGGATGCCCAAACAGGACTGGTTGTACGAATACCGGTTGCACGAGGGCATTCACCGCTCATTTGGCGGCGTGGTGCACCGGGCCAAATACCTCACCGATGCCGCCCCGGCGGTAGTGGCTTTTGAAAAACATTATGCCCAGCTGGAAGTGCTTTACACCCCCTTCATGTCGCAACTATTTGAATATGTTAAAAATACGTTAAAAGGCATGGGAAAAAACCCCGGAATTGGTTAATTTGCAACGTTCCCCGGAGCCTTACTGAATTAGATTAAAGGACTCGTTTTGAAGAGATAGAAATGGTGTAGTATGATGAATAAGACAGTCCCCGTAAAGCGGTTTACCCAATCGCTGGTGTTTACGTATGGCCTGGTATTTGAGCGAAAATGAACCCAATAATTTCCGAAACCCGGCAAAAATGATCAAAAAGAACATCGCATATAGCATAGCCTTAACGCTTACCATATTTTCCTGCCAGTCTAATGTAAGCAACAGCAAGGCTATAAGTCCCGATAATGCTATCAAAATCAATAAGGTAGCGCTCGACTACAGCGATACTACCAAGCCCGAATACCAGCTACTGATTGCCAAACTGGACGATTTTTATGCCAACCAGGTGCGTGCGGGCTTTAATGGCTCGGTACTTATTGGCTATAAAGGCAAGGTATTGT
>JAVBJN010000031.1:0-41732 GCA_031546985.1 Chitinophagaceae bacterium | reverse complement strand
GAAGCGTACAAAATAGCTTTGCCGGCGCTGCCCCAGCAGGTAAAGGCCGGTAGCCAGCAGGTTAATGATAGGAAAAGGGAGGCCTACCATGGCGGCCACCATAGACATAAGGTAGCCGTAAGACGCTTTTTCCCGCTCATGGTCGAGGGTAGCAGGTGATTGAGGCAGGGTGTATGCCATAGGTTATAGTGCTTTTAGTATGTTCCAGATCCAATTGCTGGTAATGAGCAACCCGAAAATGATTAAAACAGCAGGTTTGCGCAGCTGGGTTTCCAGTTGGTTCCAGGTTTGGCCCAGCCGGTCGCGACCGGGCAAAAAGGTATCTAAGGTAAAAAGCAGGGTAGTGGTAATGAGGGTAATAATAGCTACAATGCTAAGCGGATTGAGCCATAGGGCGGTTGCCCACTGGCCGTGCAGCAGCGCCATTACACCCCTGGTGGTGCCGCAGGATGGGCAGGGATAGCCGGTTATATTCTTAATGATACACACCGGTAACGGGCGATGATGGCCCCGGTTGCTGAACTGGAGCCATAACCAGCCATATATTGCCGTTAAGGCCAATAGGGTATACCAATATGTACGGGGTTTAGCCGTCATGTTTATTTAATTAACCTACCGCCATCAGGAAATTCTGGAAATTGACCTCACGGGCCCGCTCCATAATGAGAAACAGGTCTACAATGGCCCATATACCCAATCCGCCGCAGGTAAGCAATTTGCCTATACCCAGCCCCATATCACCTACCAAAAAGCGGTCGATACCCAGGCCGCCTGCTACCAGCGATACGATAAGCATAGTGGTAGGATCTTTCAGATTAATGGTCTGCAGCATCATGAAACGCGATTCATCTGTTTTCAGCAATATTTCGCGGATGGCAGGAATCTGGTGACTCTCAAAAAATTTCGCGTTGGCGATAATGTACATATCTACTCTCTGAACGTCCATAGCGTAACCTGGTTTTGTGTCTATGATTCTGTTAAAGTGGGCAAATTTAATGTTTCGGTGCGATTTTTAAATCATTTTATCTTTAATCTGAAACAAGAAAATTAAACAGATGCTTTGTTGTGTTTGGTTTTGAGCACCCCGATCAATAAATAGAGATGCTGCATCAATTTTTCCATTTTTAAAAAACGATTTTTTGAAGTAGGTTTGCACAACTTAAAGCTATTCAACACATTTTTTAATTATGATCGAGTTAAAAGTTCCTACAGTTGGGGAATCCATCAGCGAAGTAACCCTGGTAAAATGGTTGAAACAAGATGGTGCGTGGGTAGAACAAGATGAAGTGTTGTGTGAACTGGAATCGGAAAAAGCCACTTTTGAGCTGAACGCTGAAAAGGCCGGTATTTTACATACGGTAGCGAAAGAAGGGGATACCCTGGTTATTGGCGACCTGGCTTGTAAGATTGACGAAACTGCTGCCCGCCCCGAAGGTGCCGCCGCTGCGCCTGCCCCTAAAGCAGAAGCGCCCAAAGCCGAAGCATCGAAACCAGCTGCTGCGCCTGCTGCATTGCCTGCAGATGTAAAAGCTACGCCTGTTGCCGCTGCTATTATGGCGGGTAATAAGGTAAACCCTACCGATGTTAAGGGTTCCGGCATTTCCGGTAAGATTGTAAAAGATGATGTGCTGGCCGCCCTGCAAAATCCGGGTCGTAAACCAGGTGCAGCGTTGAATAGCAGAAACGACCGTCCCGAAAAAATGAGCAACCTGCGCAAAACGGTTTCCCGTCGCCTGGTTGATGCTAAAAATACTACGGCCATGCTCACCACCTTTAACGAGGTAGACATGACCCGTATCATGGAGATTCGCGCTAAATACAAAGAAGTATTTAAAGAAAACCACGGTGTAAACCTGGGCTTCATGAGCTTCTTTACCAAAGCCTGCTGCTACGCCCTGCAAGAGTGGCCTGCGGTTAACGCTTACATCAATGGCGAAGAAATTATTTACCACGACTATTGCGATATCTCTATCGCGGTATCTGCGCCTAAAGGCCTGGTAGTACCGGTTATCCGCAATGCGGAGAGCATGGGTATGGCCCAGATCGAAGCCAAAGTAGGCGAGCTGGCTAAAAAAGCCCGCGAAAACAAACTGAGCATGGATGAAATGACCGGCGGTACCTTTACCATCACCAATGGTGGTGTATTCGGTTCCCTGATGTCTACCCCTATCATCAACCTGCCACAGTCTGCTATCCTGGGTATGCACAAAATTCAGGAGCGCCCTATGGCCATTAACGGTCAGGTGGTTATCCGCCCTATGATGTATGTAGCCCTCAGCTACGATCACCGCATTATCGATGGTCGTGAGTCTGTAAGTTTCCTGGTGCGTGTTAAAGAATTACTCGAAAATCCTGAGCTGATGCTGTTCGGTAAAGATCCTGTTAAGGCCCTGCTTGAACTGTAATTTGCTATCGATATTTACGAAAAGCCACCTTTTGGGTGGCTTTTCTGCTTTAAACCTGCCTGTAAATGGTTAATTTTGCAGGCCCAAAACCTTTATCCATTGTTTTTTGATCATTACCTGCTGAGCGCTACCAATATCCTGGACCATTACGATGGTTCGGTACCCATGCACCATGTGCTGAAAAGCTGGTTTAAAACCCAGCGCAAGTTTGGCAGTCGCGACCGTAAAATGATCTCTGCAATGGTGTACCATGCTTTGCGCACAGGCCACGCCCTCATTAAATCGGGTTGGGAAGACCGCATTCTGGCCGGCGGTTTTTTGTGCGCCGATGTATTTGCAGCGCAGTACCTGCGCCATTTTCGCCCGCATTGGATGGATCAGCGCTATGTTCCGTTTGCAGATAAGATCGCTTTTTTGCACACGCAAAAACTGCGTTTCAACCCCGAAAAGCACTTTCCGTTTCAGGCAGCCTTATCCGAAGGGGTGAGTTATGAAGCGCTGGTAGAAAGTTACTTTACACAACCCCGGGTATACCTGCGCATACGTAGCGGGGCCGATGACATACGCCGCATACTGGCCGACAGGCTGATTGATGCCCGTTGGGAGGGAGACCGTACCGTGGGTTTACCTGCGGGGATTAATGTAGAAGACCTGCTGCCCGATGCTACGGCCTATACCATACAGGATTGGGCTTCGCAACAGGCTGCCCTGCAATTTGATCCTGCAAAAGGGGAGAGCTGGTGGGATTGCTGCGCGGCTTCGGGTGGTAAATCGCTTTGCCTGCTCGATGAAGAGCCCAATATTAAACTGCTGTGCACCGACGTGCGCAACACCATTCTGCAAAACCTGCAACGCCGGCTCAACAGCTACCAGCACCACCGTTTTGGCATGAAGCAGCTGGATCTCTCTGCTCCTTACCTGGAAGTAGAAATGAAACAGCAGCGGTTTGATGGTATTGTTGCAGATGTGCCTTGCAGCGGCTCCGGCACCTGGGCCCGCACACCCGAGCAGCTCTTGTTCTTTACCGAAGCTAAACTGGAAGAATATGCCCAGCTCCAGGGCAAAATAGCGCATAATGTGGCACCGTATATTAAAACCGGCGGACGCATGTTTTACATCACCTGCTCGGTATTCAAGGCCGAGAACGAAGGCCGGGTAGCCGATCTGGCCCGCAGTTTTGACCTTAAAATAGTGCACCAGCAATTGTATTCGGGTATCAACAAAGAGGCGGACAATTTATTTATTGCCCGCCTCGAAAGGTAAGATGCTGTATGTTTTTTTCTGCTCTCTATCTGATGATAAGGAGTATATATTTCTATCCTGTAGTTGAATACACAGTAGTAACACTGCTCAATCAAGGTACTTGCCTAAAACGTGGTGTAATCGTTTTAGGACGGCTTTTTGCGTTACTTTTTTCCGCAAAAAAGTAACATACTTACAGCTTTTGTATCTTAATTACGTTAGATGCGTCTTTATACACCACTTGCAACAGGTAAATACCCCTTTGCAGGTTCAGCTGGCTGAAGTTGATGTTAAAGAACGGTTCACTTTTGCTGTTTATTTTGGCTTTGTATAGTTCCCTGCCGCTAATGTCTACCAGGCGCAACGTAAGCTCGCCATTTACCGGTTGGGTAATCATGAGCGAAACGTTATCGGAGAATGGGTTGGGGTATACAAAAATGTTCTGCGTCTCTTTATTCTTATTGTATACGGTTAAGGCCTGTTGTTTTTCCATAGCCTTTCTGAAATCCGGCACACCATAGCCAATCTTGTAATCGGGATTGGAATAATGATCGGCGCTTTCCTCTACCAGCCGGGCAATTTCGAGGTTGGTATATTGCGGAAAAGCCTGCCAGAAACATGCCACCATGCCACACATAATGGGCGATGCAAAAGAAGTACCGTTACCGGTGGCTACAAAACCTGTAGGCGTAACCAAAACGGCTTGCTTGCCCAGTGCTGCCACATTGGGTTTTTGCTGGCCTGCACCATTGGGCCCCCAGGAACTGAAATCGGCTCCTGCTTTGGCACCATCTACCGCGCCAACGGTAAATACACGCTCTGCATCCGATGGGGTAATAAGGTAGTGCCAGGGATTGGTACCCTCGTTGCCGGCGCTATTGGTAATGAAAATGCCTTTTTTAACCGCTACGTTTGCTCCTCTTGCGCAAATGGTAGTTTTGCCATCGAGCTGTGCGTAGGTGTAGGTAAAGCCGCCATCGAAATTGGTGTAGCCCAGTGAGGAGTTAATCATATCTACCCCCACACTATCGGCCCGTTCTGCTGCGGCCACCCAGTAGTTTTCTTCAACTTCCTGCTCGGTATAGGCATCTTCGGTTACAAACAGCCAGTAACTGGCCCTGGGCGCTGTGCCAATGTATACACCCGGGTTTTCTGCGGTCATGCAACCCAGCACATTGGTGCCATGCCCGCTAATGGCCGTAGAGTATACATAATCGGAATCGGTCATGAAATTCCAGGTGCCTTTGAGGCGACCCTGGGCGCGGAGGCTATCGAAGAAAATATTGTTATCTGCATTATTAAAACCAGCATCCAGCACCGCAATGGTCATATTTTGCCCCAGGTAATTGGAGTCGTGCAGGTAATTGGCATTGGTCATGGCCAGTTGAGAGAAGGCTGCGCCGTAGTCGGCTGGTCCTGCGTTGGCAATATCCTGTGTGGCCTGGAGTTGCAGGGTCTGCTGGGTGCTTAACAATTGCTCCTGCTGCTCTTCTTGGGCAAATTTGCTTATGCCAGAGGTTTTGGGAATACCGGCTGTATAAGTGGCTACCAAACGTGCCCCGGTTACAAATGGTAGGGTATTAAGCGTATCTACCAGGGTAGGGCTTTTGGCATAGAATACAACCTGGTTAAGCCATTTGGACTGAACACGGTAAATGCCCGAGGTGCGGTTTAAAACACTATCGATATAAAGCTGGGATACCGGAAGGTCGGTACTGTCAATGGCGATATTGAACCGGGTGCGCCGCTGCAATGCTTTGGCGCTCAGGTAAGCCGAGGGGTTAGAGATTGTACCGGTAGTGCCGGTTTTGTCTTTAAACGATACCCGGTATACATAATCCGTTGTTTGCGCCTGCGCGCTTGCTACCACTAACATACCAATAAACGCTGCCGATAAAAATCTCTTCATACCTATTGTTTGATGCACAACTGAAAGTAAACGCCGTATAACGTTAATTGTTGTTGTACGCTTTCATGATAATCTTAAACCCTTTTTTACAGTTGTTGTTAGACAACGCGGTATCGATTCTCCAGTAAGTAAACTCACGGGATACCATACCCACATTTTGGGCATACACTTCTGTAAAATAGGTAAAGCTGTTGTAAGGCGCTATTTCAGTGGTATCAAGGTCTGAGTGATTGATGCCCAGCACGCTGGCCGTAACCGGGTAGTTTTTAAGCCCGGTGTTAAAAGGCTGGCCTACATTCTGGTATTTGTATTTCCAGTCGGCATAGTACTGAAACTCTTCGGTGTTGGTATTGATGTATACGTTTCCTTTCCAGTTGTAATTGTTTTTAACCGGAAAGGTTACTTTAATAAAGCGCAGGTTGTCTTCGTTAGATTCAATGCGGGAGGTATAGGGTGTAACGTAGTAATCCTTATCCTGCTCCCATGCGGCGGTAGAATCGGCCCGTTTGGTACGGGTTACGATATAACTCGTTTGCCCGGTATTATCGGTAAAGGTTTCGGTAATCTCGTCGTGCACCTGGTAAGAGGCAGGCGTGGTAGAACAGTCAAAATCGTTCAGGAAAAAAGAGTCTACATTGTACTCAATAAACTTGCCCACCTGCACCGGGTAATACTCTTTACCCATCGCAATGTCAGAAGCAGGTTCCGTCTCATTTTTACAACTCCACAGCGCTACACAACAAACCAGTGGTATTCCAATCCATAATTTCATATCTGCTTTACATAACATAGGTTAAAAGGCATGTTTTATAGTCAGATATAAAAATATGAAAATTATGCTTGCAACTGGCCGGTTTTGTGGATAAACCCACCACCGATCACGTCATCGCCATCATAAAATACAGCAGATTGTCCGGGTGCGATACCTTTTACGGGCTCGTAGAAGGTTACACGTATTTTACCGGCTTCGTTGTAAAGGCGGGCAGGGGTGCCTCTGTCTTTATAGCGGATTTTTACCAGTGCTTCCATGCCATCGCTCACCATATCGAACTTCACCATATTAACACCGCCCACCAGCATTTGCTGCTGTTGCAGTTCTTCTTCCTCGCCCAGTACTACAGTGTTGGTTTCGGGAAGAATTTGGGTTACATACATAGGTTTGCCCAAGGCAATATCGAGGCCTTTGCGCTGGCCAATGGTATAGAAAGGATAGCCTTTGTGCTTGCCCACAATGGTGCCATCGGCAAGGGTAAAGTTGCCCCCGTCTACACGGGCTTCGAGATCGGGCACATGGCGTTTCAGGAATCCGCGGTAATCGTTATCGGGTACAAAACAGATTTCGTAGCTCTCGCTTTTCTTAGCCAGCTCGGGATAACCCATATCGTGCGCCATTTGGCGGATCTCCGTTTTGCGGTAGCCACCCAGGGGCAGCAGGGTGCGGCTCAGCACCGATTGAGGCAGGCCCCAAAGCACATAACTCTGGTCTTTGGTTTCGTCTACCCCCTTGCGGATAAAGAACCTGCCGTTTTCTTCCTCAATCATACCGTAGTGGCCGGTAGCAATATAGTCGCAACCCAGCGCATCGGCACGTTTGAGCAAGGCCGACCATTTGATGTGCGTATTGCACATCACACAAGGGTTGGGGGTGCGGCCGGCAATATATTCGTCTACGAAATTGTTGATCACAAAATCGCCAAATTCTTCGCGGATATCAAGGATGAAATGGGGAAAACCGTGCTCTACAGCAGCGGCACGGGCATCGTTAAAAGAGTCGAGATTACAGCAACCGGTTTCCTTCTTACCACCACCAGCGGTAGCATAGTCCCAGGTTTTCATGGTAATGCCCACTACTTCATAGCCTTCCTTGTGCAGCATCAACGCGGTTACGGTACTATCAATACCGCCACTCATTGCCACCAGCACTTTCCCTTTTGTACTCATTGTTCCTTTTATTAGAGGTGCAAAGTTATGCAAAATGCGTGTGGATTGGTGTATTGGCTTTGGCTGGTATCAATATCCTCACTATGCAATAGAGTGGGTTTATGTGGGGATTGCGGATTGGCGGATTAGCGGATTGCGGATTGGCGGATTGTGGATTAGCGAATTGCGGATTGGCGGATTAGCGAATTGATGGATTGTGGATTAGCGGATTAGCGAATTGCGGATTGACCAGACCTACCAGGTGCTTGTCCCGCCAATGCGGGGCGCAGCTCCTGTCAGGTCTCAGGGGTTGAATCTTTGATAAAAAGCAGCCTGGAGCTATGAACTAAGCTTTTGATGTTCTTTAACTTAGACCTGACAGGACTTGCAAGCGCTGGCAGGTCATCAAACTTTTTCACCTTTCACAATTTATGGCCGTATAATCGCCCTCAGCGCATCAGATATTTCCGGATAGCGGAACTCAAACCCCTCGTGTTGCAGCCTGCGGGGAATAACCCAGCGGCTTTTGAGCACCAGTTCGGTTTCGGTACCAATAAGTTTTGCACCCAGTTTGAGCAGCCAGGCGGGGGCAGGCAGCCCAAATCTGATACCGCTCAATGTTCTGATCCATTGCATAAAGCTTTGGTTGCTAACGGGGTGCGGCGCAGCCGCATTGTATACACCTTCGGCCTTAGCGTGATTGGCCAGCCATTCGATAAGGCGTTGCAAATCATTGATATGCAGCCAGCTGAACATCTGCTTGCCAGAACCCTGCCTGCCACCCAGGCCGCTTTTTACGAGGTTGCGGTAAGGTACCATTACGCCGCCATTGCCCAATGTAATGGCCAGGCGCAGTATTACTTTACGGGTGCCGGGCGTAGCAATGGAATTAAACAAGGCTTCCCATTGGCGGCAAACGTCTACCGAAAAACCTTCGCCCGGTTGGCCGCTGTACTCATCCTGGGGGCAATCTTCTGCATGCCGGTAAATGGTGGCAGATGCTGTGTTTATCCATAACCGGGGTGGGTTTTTGCATTGCTGCACAGCCAGCCCCAATGCTTGTGTGGCCTGTAACCGGCTTTGGAGAATGGCGGCCTGGTTGGCTGGTGTATACCGGCAGTTGACAGATTTCCCGGCAAGGTTGAGTAACAGATCTGCTTGCTCCAGCTCCAGCTGCCAGGCGCCGGGGTTTTGACCATCCCAATGTACATAACGCACATTGGGATGGTTGGTTGGGCCTGTAACATCGCTGTTGTTGGTTTCTCCGGACTGCCGGGTAAGGATCACTATTTTGTTATGCGCCATCCAGGCTTTGGTAAGTTCTTGTCCAATAAACCCGGTGCCCCCGGCAATTACTATTTTCTGATCTTGAAACATAACGGTTCGGTATTAACGGTTGTATTCGGTAATGGCTCTTTTGCGCAGGCGGAAGAAGATAAACATATTGAGGAAGTGCATGCCGCCCAGAATAAGGATAATGATACCCAGTTTTACACTCAGCACTTCTATCATGCTTTGCATATCGGGCACCGTGCCTATGATTTTAAGGGTGCGCACGGCATAACCTACATTGATCAGGTAAAAGCCTACGAGCAACAGGTTGTTTACTGCATCGGCCAGGTTGGTATTGCCATGAAAAATATCCATCAGAAATACTTTGCCGTTGCGGAACAGGGTGCGGGCTACCCAGATGGTGAGACCAATGGTAATAACCAGGTAGATGATGTAAGAAGGAATGATGTAGTTCATGATTGTATGTTTGGAGGGTAAAAAGATGCGGGTTTGTTTTGTTGTAGCAGTTTGAGCTCCCGAATGCAGATCCACATATACCAGGTATGAGGCACAGACCCGGTAAAAAACCAGATGAGAACGAGTATAACGGCTAATGCGGGAAAGGCATATGAGGAGACCAGCAATAGAATGAGGTAAGTAAATATGATGCATTCCATAACCTTGCGGTGCGGGTGCCGGGGTTGTGGTCTGGTAACTGTGTGTACCAGCAGGCTC
Organism: Chitinophagaceae bacterium; assembly: GCA_031546985.1. Taxonomy (GTDB): domain Bacteria; phylum Bacteroidota; class Bacteroidia; order Chitinophagales; family Chitinophagaceae; genus JAVBJN01. The sequence continues at coordinate 32,249 of JAVBJN010000031.1, read as the reverse complement.
AAAAATTGCCAGATAGCCAGCACAATGTATCCGATTACTAAAAAGGAGGCCAGTATTTCGACATTGAACTTTGGAATGATGTAATGGCGGTAAAAAGAAAAATAGTATCCGGTTACAAGCGCGGCAGCGGCCACCATGGCGATCTGCCCGATCATGTCTATTTGTTTTGTTCTTACCAGCATCGGTTACTGTTTAGATTCGGGGTTAGATGGTTTGGCCATTGCTTGCACTTCTTCGAGGCAAATCCAGAAATACCAGAGGTAAAAGAAAGGGCCGATATAAAACCAAAGGTGTATGGCCACAAACAGGGCAACCCAACTATAACAAGTGGCTATGGCCGTTAGCCCGCAATAGAGAAAGATAACCCACTGTGCTACCCTGCGATGTGCCTGGCGGTAGGTGGTGCCGGTGCCCCAAACTGCATGTGCACTAAGACTTGCAAACTGCCAGATGCCTATGGCCGGGTAAGCCATCATGATTCGTCCCCATCGTTGGTGGTAAACGGCCATTATAACAGGAACGGCCAGCATGAGCAACTGTCCTGCTACGTCAAAAACTTTAGCGGGGCGGCGATCGGGAGCATTGGGGTGGGTGGGTAACATGATTTACTGTAAATTTGGTATTTTCAGAAAATAATGAAATTATAAGGCTTTTAAAAACCGGACCTAAGTCCGGGGGGTAAAGCAAATGCTATACGTTACTTAAACAGTTTGAGCAGGCTGCCGGTAAACCAGTGTTGGTCGGCTTTGATAATACCATCCAGCATACGGTCGGCCTGGCTGGCAAATTTCTGAATGCCGGCAATGGTCTCGTTAAACTGTTTTACATCTTTGTCTTTCGGGTCTTCTTCCAGGTCGGTGAGCTGGTCCAGTATCTTAAACATAGGGTCCAGCTCACGTTGCTTACGTTGTTTGGCAATGGTCATGGCCGCCTTCCAAATATCTTTTTCTGCTATAAAATAATCTTTACGGTCGCCGGGAATAATGGTTTTTTCAATCAAACCCCAGCTTATCAGGTCGTGCAGGTTCATGTTTACATTGCCGCGGCTCAGGTTCAGTTCCGTCATAATATAATCGGCGTTTACGGGTCCGCTGCTCACCAGGAGCAAGGCGTGGATCTGGGCCATGGTGCGGTTAATGCCCCATTGGCTACCAAGCGCTCCCCAGGAGGAAATAAACTGTTGTCTGGCGTCCTGTAGTTTCATGATTCAAAGCTAAAAATAATATTCTGAATTTTCAAAAAATATTGAAAATTAATTTAGGCAGGTGCAACTCGCGGATTATCTGTTATTTTTAAGCAGCAAAATGCGAAGCATGAAAAAATGGTTACTCTTATTGGCTTTAGCTGCGGGTTGGGGAAAAGGGTACTGCCAGGTGCCCATACAGGCCGACCTGCCCAAGTATAAAGCCGCCGATCTGCTGAAGCGTATTCAGAATCCAGATACCATTTATGTGGTTAATTTCTGGGCCACCTGGTGCGCGCCCTGTGTGCAGGAAATTCCGGAACTGGAAGAGCTGCAACTGGTGTACCAGGCTTTTCCGGTAAAAGTGCTGATGGTGAGCCTCGATTTTAAGGATCATTATCCATTAAAACTGCAGTCGTTTATGCGCCGTCAGAAAATGGCCAACGAAGTTATTTTCCTTGATGAGGACAATCCCAATAAATACATTCCTAAGATCTATCCCAAATGGAGCGGTTCCATTCCTGCCACCTGGATGTTGTATAAAAAAGCCAACTACAACCGTTTTGTAGAGCGCCAGGTAAGGTTCGAGGAAATGCAGAAGGCAATAGACGACCTGCTGGATACGGAGTAGAGTACTGTAAGACGTATGAAAACGACCTGCCGGAAGCATAGCTTTTGGCAGGTCGTTTTTGTTATGGGTTTAATGCAGGCAGCACCGCGGGCCGTGTATAGCCCGTTCGTTGTATATGCTGGTTAATAATGTTGTTAATGCGCTGTGCGAGCAGTGCATGTCCAGCGGCTGTTAAATGCGAATCGTCTACAAAATACTGTGGCGAAGCCGGAATGCAGGTATGCGTATCGAGCCAGTACACATTATCCTGCTGCCTGATTTTGCGTTTCATAACCCAGCCGCCCAGTTTGCGCAACAGGTTATCGAGCCTGCCCACGGCAGGAAATGGTGTGAGAAAGATAATACACGCTTTGGGCGATTGCGCCAGCAATTGATTGAGGGCTTTAAAAGCCGATCCATACCGGTTAAATACCAGGAAACCGGTGATGTACAATAGCCCGTAAAACAGGGTAAGGCCATTGGTTTTAAACCAGCGCTGGTTGTTTTGCAATGCCTGCCTTTTTTTTGTGCGTGCAAAATCAATATCGATCAGCATCCCATCTGTCTGATAGGCCTGGTTTACAGCAGCCTTCTCTGCCGGCGGTTGGGCCTGCCGAATGGTTACCTTCGGTTTCTTACGCCTGGTGGTGTGGTTAAAAACAATTTTCAGGATGCGTTGCAATGACCCATTGAATTCGAAATTGCCCAATTGAAAGACAATTACCTGGGGTTTTACATCGCTTAATTCTTCTATAGATTCTTCTAAGTGAGATAAACTCACATTTGCGCTTACTTCCTTTACACGGATCCGCTGCTGCTGGGCTACCTGGTACACAAATCCTTTCTCCTCCGGATAAGGATATGCTGTAACATGGCAACCCCCAATAAAATAGGCTTTCATATAGCAAGTTGCTTACTAACTAAAAAATGCGGTGCTTAACATGGTGGTTAGTCGAGTATATTATTCTTTTATTTGAATAATTATCCATTTGTTCATTTTGTAAATTGATTTTAAACGAATGAATAAAAATATACAAAACAGCGGATATTTTAGTCTCTTTTTCTTTGAAAAAAGGCGTTGCAGTACGTGTTATGAAAGATGAATGTAGCTTTGCTGTGTAACGATTAGTTGTTGTGCTAACTATGTATTTTAATTTTTAAAACTAGTGGTTAATAAAATATGGTTAAAACAAAAAAAAGTTGCCGTAGAGGCAACTTTTTGGAGGAAAGAGGTATAAGTAAGCTGTTATGATTTTCTTTTAATAGAGCACCCGATAGATTTGGTGCTGTTTACCGCAATGGCTTTGCCTTTTACCTGCGCGTCAATAGCGCTTTTGAGGTATTGATCTTTTACTTTGCCGGCATCTTGCGGGCTATCGTCGATGGTACCTTTGTAGGCTAGCTTTTCTTCTTTATCAAACAGGAAAAACTCCGGGGTACGGCTGGCGCCAAAAGCATCGGCTACATCGGTATTGTTATCTACAGCATAAGGCACTTTGTAGTTAGCAGCGGCAAATGTTTTCATGGCATCAAAAGCATCTGCACCATCGCGTTGCGCTTCGTTGGAGTTAATTACCACCACACCAATATTGTTCTTTTGTGCGTAGGCAATGATGCTTTTGGTGCGGTCGAGCATTTTAATTACATAGGGGCAGGTGTTGCAGGAGAAGATAACCAGCAACCCGTTTTTGCCTTTTTGTTTTTGCAGGGTAATGTTGCCCATGTTGGCGGTGCGCATTTCGGTATTGGCCTGTGGTATGGCTGTGCCTACGGCAATGCTTTCATGAACTTCGTCCTGCGCGTAAGAGAGCACAGGTGTAAAGGCGGCGGCGCCCAGGGTAAGAAAAGAGGCGAGCAATAGTTTTTTCATTTGGGTTTATTTTTTTGTTTCCAGGCTTATGTTTTCATCTCCTGCCTGGTAGGGGAGATAGGTAATAATGAGCTGAAACATCTCATCGGTGGTGCGCATACTTCCTTCTCTTTCGGCCACCACCTGCGGCGGGTTAAAAGGGTTGTAAGGATTGTTGCGGGTGTTGTCGAACAGACCTTCAGCTACAATGGTGCTTCCTTTGGGGACGTGTACCATCTTCTTAAAGGTATAGAAATATTGCCAGTTAAAATCCCATTTGGGAATGGAAATAAGGCGAATGGTATCGCCACCGGGCTTGAGGGCATATGCCTTAAACGTTTGGCCCAGCAAGTGCATATGCGGGTTTACCGTAAGGATGGAAATATCATCGGGTACGGTATAGCGGGTAATAAAGGTTTTGACCTCATTGGGCTGAATAACCAGCGCTGGTTCTATAGGTGATACGCCCAGAGTACCCAGCTGAAATTCTTTTACCGGGCGCTTGGGTGGCGCAGGGCTAAAGAACACATTTACATAGGAGCTGTCCCAAATGTCTTTTTCATACCCACCGTAGTGAATATCGTTAAAGAGAAAAGCGCCTTTGCGTTTAATGTTGTAGCCACCAATACCCTCGGGGTAGATCTGTGCTATGACACCGGGGAGGTAGTTTACTGCAGACCGGGTTAAGATGGGGTAAGAACCATCATCGTTGGGCAGTTTCATTTTTTCGTAGATCTTGACCACGGTAGGGTCGTTGATAAGATCGGCCACATGCTCGCCTTCGAACACATTTTTCTTCATGCCATCCTGGTATTGCACCATATCGCCATTTACGTGGTGCACCACTTTGGTGTTGCCGGGTACAAATTCGATAGCGTGAATAAAGGTATCGCGGTCTATCTCCCAGGGCACTTTTACCATCAGGAAACGGTCTTTGCCATCGCCTTTCAGAAAAATGGGTTGCACTTTGAGTTGCAGATCGGGTACGCCCAGCATAGAGCCTTTGGCAAATACCGGCGGTTTGGGCGCTTGGGCGGCATCGCCTTCGGGGCAGCCGTTTTTGGTCCATTGCTCCAGCATGGCTATCTCTTCGTTGCTCAGTATCTTCTGCCCCGCATACTCCATGTAATGCGGATCGGCAGGCCAGGGCGGCATTTTGCGGCTTTTGGTTACAAATACAATGCTCTGCGCTTTTTCTTTTACCTGCTGGTAGGTCATAAGATCGATATGGCCCACCTGGTCGGTATGGTGGCAGGGCGAGCAATTGGCAAAAATAATGGGTGCAATATCTTCGTTAAAAGTCACCTGTGCTTTAATGGCCGGAGCCGCTTCGTCTTTGGTACCACCGCCGCAGGCTGCCAATAAAGCCAAACCACTGCCGGTGAGCAGTACACTAACCGTTTTCCTGATCCTCATCTGTTTCTTTTTTTCGCAACGCATCATTTACCAGGATGCTGGTGTTGAGCTCAAATCCCAGCAGCAGGATGCGTGCATTTAAATGTATACAAACCATCAGAACCATTACTGTTCCGATAGAACCATAAATCTTGTTGTAATTGATAAAGTTGTTGGCCAGGTAAAAGAAGGCGGTGGTTACGGTAATAACGCTAATGGTAGCCATGATAGAGCCGGGACTGCTAAACTTGAGCCTGCGGGTGGTAGCCGGGCCGTAATGGTAGGTCATACCAATGGTTACAAACAGCATGCAAATGATGATGAGCCAACCCACGAGATTGATGATAAGCCGGCCGGTTTGCTTAGAGAGGCCCACATACTCGCTAAAGGAGTTTACAATAATGCGTGGAAATACAAATACGGCGATGGCCAGGATAATAACACTCATCATCATGAGTGTGAGTTTAATGGCGGTTTTGCGCCGCTGCCAGCCATTGCGCTTAATAAATACAGGGTTCATTTTATCGAAAGCCCGCATGAGCCCCATCATGCCATTGGAGGCGTAAAACAGGGTAAATATTAAGCTGAGCGATAAGAGGCCGGTGCGCTCGGTATGCAGAAAATCGTACACGATGTTTTTAACCAGCACATACGTATTGTAATTGGGCGCCACAATGCGGATAATGCTGTAAATGGTAGGCTCCGCGTTTTTCAGCGGCAGGTAGGGTACCAGGGTAAACAAAAACAGCAATATGGGTGGTATGGCCAGTAAAAAGCTGAATGCGATGGCTGCCGTGCGTTCGTTAAGGTTAGAGCCGTAGATCTCTTTAAAGAAATAACGGAGCGCATCATACAATGGCACGCCCTCGAACCCGGGCAGCACCGTCTTTTTCGACCACCGGATAAAGTGTTTCAGCGGGGTACGGTAAAAAATAATATGTTGAAGTCTGGTCAATAGAAAACTACTTAATGTTTCTGTCGTTCATCGCTTGCTGAAAGCTGCGTGCATTAACCATATGATCGGCATAATTGGTGGCAAACACATGTGAGCCGCTAAAATCGGCATTGGCGCAAAAATACAGGTAGGTGGTAGCCGGCGCGTCGAGCACCGCATCTATACTGTTTACGCTGGGAATGCAGATGGGGCCTGGAGGCAGTCCGGTAACCAGGTAAGTATTGTAGGGCGATACCGTTTGGGTATGACCTTGCAAAATGCGTTTAAGCTCAAAATTGCCTACCGCATATTTTACAGTAGGGTCGGCCTGCAGGCGCATATTGGTATGCAGGCGGTTGAGGTATACACTGGCTATGGTGGGGCGCTCTTTCTTATAATTCGATTCTTCTTCTACAATGCTGGCCAGGGTATAGGCTTGCGCAGGCGTAAGTTTTTGCTGTGTGGCTTTCGATAATCTTTCTGGTGTCCAGAATTTCTGGTACTCGCTGTAGAGTCGTTTGAAAACCTTATCGGGCGCAGTATTCCAGTATATTTCGTAGGTGTTGGGAATAAGCACGGTTAACGCCGTGTTGGTATCTACCCCAAAGTTGTTTAGGAAACCATTATCGTTCAGTAACGCGCTCCACTGGCTTGCATTGGCTTCAAATTTAGAACCCAGTAACGCGCTTACCTCGGCTTTGGTGCGCATTTTATTGATCACCAGTTTTACCGCGGTTTGGCGGCCAGAGCGCAGCACGCGAATCAGTTGCAGGTTGTTCATGCCGGGTTTAATGGCATAACGGCCCGGTTTTACCGCCGAGGGGTAGCCCAATAGCTGCGAGGCTACTTTGAAAGTCCAACTGCTGGATACCTTACCCTGAACAGAATCCTTTACCTGAGCAAAACCGGCTTTGCCGGGTATAAGGAGGTAGTGTGTGGTGCCGCCATTATTGGGCAGCAGAAAGATCCAGGCAACGAGTAATCCCGGAATAACAACGAGTACGATGAATAAACGAAGCAGGCGTTTCATGTTGGGAGCTAAATGTGGCTAAAGTTAATGCTTAAGTTGGCGCAATAATAAGAAACCCTTCCGTTTCGGGAAGGGTTTCCAGTATTTTTTAACGAACCTGATTATTGAGCCGGTTGTGGCTGCGGTGCAGGTTGTTGTTGCTGACCTTGTTCGGGTTGCGCCTGCTGTTGCTGGCCTTGCTGCTGCTGTTGTGCAGGAGCATTCATTGGAGCGGTAGTAGGGGCTTTAACACCTTTAAACGCTTTATCGGCTGCGCTTTCTACAGTGCCACCTTTAGGCATAAAGAAAGCAGACATTAAAGTTAAGCCTCCGATAACGGCCATCAGGGTCCAGGTGCCTTTTTCCATCACATCGCCGGAACGTTGCACGCCCATCACCTGGTTGCCTACGCTGCCGAAAGAACCAGACAGACCGCCACCTTTAGGGTTTTGAACCAAAACAAAGAATCCGAGGATTACACAAGCCAGTAAAATGAGTATAGTGATCAGTACTAACATTTGCTTTTATTTAGATTGCAGATTTTTAATTTGTTCGGCAAAATAATTACTTTTTCCGGGATTAAGCAACTTTAATTTTTCATACATCTCAATTGCTTTATCTTTCTTACCCTGGAGGGCCAGAACCTTTGCCAGCGGCTCGCTCACCAGGTCGTCGGTTTTGGCGATAGAGTCTACCGCCATCTGGAATACCTGGTCGGGAATTTCGTTGGCTTCTTCGTCCAGGGCGGCAGCCAGTTTCTCTTTCTGCCACATGAACTTAAGGTTGCGTTTTTCTTCCTCTTCCTCACGGGCTTCGTCGCTTTTGCTCTTATAATACAGGAGCCAGTCGTTAAAGCTGCGCATAGGAGTGAGCAGTTTGTCGACCTCTACCGGATCATCGCTCTGGAATAGGATAGCTTTGGAATCTTCCAGTGCCGCGTCCAGGTCGTCAGATACCTTAATGCCCTGGTGTAAAAAATAGTCTTCTGAAAATACGGGCTGAAACAATTCCTCTTCTTTTTTACCTTTTTCGGTAAGCGTAAACGCCTTATTGAGCCATTGCTGCACCATACCCTTGTCCTGAACGTAAAGTTCTGTTAATGATTGGGTTGCAGCTGCTTCTGGTTGCTGGTCCAAGGTTTGTTTGCGCAATAGCATGAGCCTGGCGGTACCAAACCATGGATATTGCTGCACCAGCGCCTGAAGGTCGGCCTCGCCAAACGCTTCGGGCAATTGCCGGCCCTGTAGTAATGCACTAAAATCCTCCGCAGTAATCATTGCGCTAATATATTACCAATTTGCAAAAGCCCGGTTAAAAATGTCTTCTACCAGCTGGTCCGATATTTTGGGAATCAGCTGCCCTTCCACACTCTGTATCGATTGTGTAGCGCTGAAATCCGCAAAGCGGGTAAAGCTCTGGGTGAAGTTTTCTTTTTCGTTTTTACGGCTGGTGTAAATAATGTTTACCGTAATGCTAAGCCTGTTCAGGGTAGCCGTTTGGGTATTTTGGATAGCCGCCACCGATACATCGTAATTGGTGATTTGACCGTTTATATCCAGATCGGCCTCCTCACTGTTGGTAAGGGTTAAGCCGGTTTGCCCGGTAATCCTGTCTTTCAGCTTTTGGGTAAAAATGGGGCTGAGGGTAGGCGCCACAATAGGGGCGCGGTTTTCTACATACCGCACATTGATGGTTTTTACGCTGGGATCGATACTGATGCCCGAAAACGTATAACAACCACTAAAAAGCGTGAGCAGGGGCAGCAAGGCCACTAAAAATAACCGCCTATTCATCAATGTCGTATTCTTTAATCTTACGGTACAGGGTTCTTTCCGAAATGCCCAGGTCGAGTGCCGCATCGCGACGCTTGCCTTTGTGCTTGCGTAAGGCCTTAACAATCAATTCTTTCTCCTTATCCATCAGCGACAGCGATTCTTCTACATCTTCGTGGTGGTCGATGCCCGGTTCGTTGTGCGGTATAATAATAGGGCCGGATGCGGGTTGGGGATTGGCAATAGCCGGGTTAATGGGCGTAGCCGGTACTTCGTGGGTTATGTAACCCGGCATAATATTCTCCTGCTGAAACATGGCGGGATTAATATTATTGGCCATGGAAGGATTCTGCAACACCTCAAAAAACATCTTTTTAAGATCGGTTACATCCTTTTTCATATCAAAAAACAGCTTGTAAAGAATATCTCTTTCGGAGGTAAACTCACTGTTGTTGCTATGGTGGTTGCTACCCGACACAGCCGGCAGGCGGTTATCAGCGGCAGGTAGGTACCTGCGCAGGTCTTCGGCGGTAATGGTTTTGTCCTCTTCCAGCACAGAGATCTGCTCGGCTATATTTTTAAGCTCGCGCACGTTACCGGGCCAGGCATAGTTGACCAGCACCTGGCGGGCTTCTTCGGTAAGTTCGAGTGGTTTTACTTTGTATTTGTCTGCAAAGTCGATGCAGAATTTGCGGAACATCACATAGATGTCTTCTTTACGCTCGCGCAGGGGCGATACCCGGATGGGCACCGTACTTAAGCGGTAATAAAGATCTTCGCGAAACTTGCCTTTTTCGATAAACTCCAGCAAGTCGCGGTTGGTAGCTGCAATAACCCGTACATTGGTTTTTTGCACTTTGGAGCTACCCACACGAATAAATTCGCCGGTTTCGAGCACACGCAGCAGGCGGGCCTGGGTACCCAGCGGCATTTCGCCAATCTCATCGAGAAAGATGGTACCACCGTTTACCGTTTCGAAATAGCCTTTACGTGCATCAACGGCACTGGTAAAAGAGCCTTTTTCGTGCCCAAACAGTTCCGAATCGATCGTGCCTTCGGGAATGGCGCCGCAGTTGATGGCGATAAACGGGTTGTGTTTACGCGGGCTCAACTGGTGAATGATCTGGGAAAAAGCTTCTTTACCCACACCACTTTCACCGGTGATCAGCACCGAAAGATCGGTATTGGCCACCTGCGAGGCTACATTGAGCGCATGGTTGAGGGTAGGCGAGTTGCCTATAATTGCGAAGCGGTTTTTTAAACTTTGCAGATCCATGAAGGTTATTTAAGGGTTAGGCCTTACCAATAGCAACGCCAATCAATGTACCGGGGGTACAGCTTTCGATCTTCACCATCACATAATCACCTTTGCTGTAATTTTCTTTAGGAAACACCACTACCTTGTTTTGGTCGGTGCGGCCAAACAGATCGTCGGCACTGCGTTTGGAAGTACCTTCGATAAGTACTTTACGGGTTTTGCCTACTTCTTTTTCCATAGCCAGTTTAGAGTGGCCACGGTGCAGCTCCACGATTTCGGCCAGGCGGCGTTTTTTTACGGCTTCGGGCACATCATCCGCAAAGCGGCGTGCAGCCAGTGTACCCGGACGTTCGCTGTAGGCAAACATATAGGCCAGCTCGTATTTGCAATACTCCATAACGCTCATGGTATCCTGGTGGTCTTCTTCGGTTTCTGAACAGAAGCCGGTGATTACATCGGTACTCAGCGCGCAATCGGGCAGTATTTCGTGGATGCGGTCTACCTTTTTGAGGTACCACTCACGGGTGTAGGTACGGTTCATCAGCTGCAGGATGCGGGTGTTGCCACTCTGCACCGGCAGGTGAATGTACTTGCAAATATTTTCGTATTTAGCCATGGTGTGCAGCACATCATCGGTAATATCTTTGGGGTGCGAGGTGCTGAAACGTACCCGCAGCAGTGGGCTGATGTGCGCTACACGCTCCATAAGCGCGGCAAAGGTTACGGTTTCTTCCGGTCCTTCGGCACTGTTGCCCGTCCAGTTGTAAGAATCCACGTTCTGGCCCAGCAGGGTTACTTCGCGGTAGCCACGGTCAAACAGGTCTTGCGCTTCGGCTACAATGCTGTAGGCATCGCGGCTGCGCTCCCTGCCACGGGTAAACGGTACCACGCAGAAAGCGCACATATTGTTGCAACCCCGCATGATAGATACAAAGGCGGTAACACCATTGCTATCGAGACGCACGGGGTTAATGTCGGCATAGGTTTCCTCCCGGCTCAGCAGTACGTTGATGGATTTTTGTCCGCCACTGGCTTCGTCTACCAGCGCGGGCAGGCTGCGGTAAGCATCGGGGCCTACTACAATATCCACCAGTTTTTCTTCTTCCAGGAACTTGGCTTTCAGGCGCTCGGCCATGCAGCCCAGTACACCTACGAGCATACCCGGGTTTTCTCTTTTCAGTTTCCGGAACTCGGTAAGGCGTTTACGCACGGTCTGCTCCGCTTTTTCGCGGATAGAGCAGGTATTGAGCAGTATCAGATCGGCTTCTTCAAAATTGCGCGTAGCACCAAACCCGCTTTCGTGCAGGATGGACGCTACGATTTCACTATCGTTGAAATTCATCTGGCAACCATAGCTTTCTATATAAAAGCGTTTGGTATACTGGTTAGGATCTTCAGCAAAAGGCAGGAAAGCCTCACCCTGACGGGTTTCATCAATCACTTTTTGTTCCGTTTCAAACATCTTGAACCACTGGTTTTAAGAACGGCAAATATACAATGAATTCTGATAAAAAATGACAGAATGGCAGAATGAGTAGAATGTCTGATTTCTGATTTGAAGAGGTCTGATTGATCCGGGGGTGAGCAACCACGCATAAGGTGCTTCGACAAAGCCTGTCCCGCCCATGCGGGGCTCAGCAACCTTATGCTGCTGTAAACTAAACAATATCATATTTATTGTTTTAAACTAAATGCAATATGCAGAAAACCTGGCCGTTTTGTATGCGACTAAAGGTTAATTATGAGCATAATAAAGACATGGTTGTTGTCGGTTTGTATAATAGCTCCGGTGTTGCTGCATGCCCAGCAGGTCACCATCAGTGGCTATGTATCGGAAAAAAAGAGTGGGGAGCGGCTTATAGGTGCTGCGGTGTTTATTCCCGAAAAAAATATAGGCACCACCACCAACGCTTTTGGTTTTTACTCACTTACCATTCCGGCTGGTAATGTGGGTTTGCGGGCATCGTACCTGGGCTTTACACAATACAGCCACAGCTTGCAGGCCAATACCAACCAGACCCTTAACATAGCGCTGGAGCAGAGCAAGGATATGAAAGAGGTGGTGGTTACTTCTCAGAAAGACGCATTGCAAACCCGCTCTCAAATGAGCTCGATAGACCTGTCTATTGCCACTATTAAATCGCTGCCGGCTTTTTTAGGGGAGGTAGATATTCTTAAAGCCATTCAGCTGCTGCCGGGTGTGCAGGCAGGTAGCGAAGGTTCTTCGGGTATTTATGTGCGTGGCGGCGGGCCCGATCAAAACCTTATTCTGCTGGATGGGGTGCCGGTGTACAATGCCAGTCACCTCTTTGGTTTTTTTAGTGTGTTTAATGCCGATGCGATCCGCAATGTAGAAGTAATAAAAGGTGGTTTTCCCGCACGGTATGGGGGCAGGATATCTTCTGTAATAGATATTAACATGAAAGAGGGCGATAAAAATGCCATTCATGGCGAGGGCGGTATAGGGCTTATCGCATCGCGGCTCACATTGGAAGGGCCTATACAAAAAGGCAAATCATCTTTTGTGGTATCGGGCAGGCGCACGTATATTGATGTGCTTACCAAACCTTTTATGTCTGCCGACTTCAAGGCCGGCTATTATTTCTATGACCTGAACGGGAAGGTGAACTTTAAGCTGGGCAACAAAGATCATATCTACTTTAGCGGGTATTTTGGAAACGATAAATTCGACAGCAAGTCAAAATCTACCTATGACAACAGCAGCAATATGGATAATTCGGGCATCCGCTGGGGCAATATTACGGCGGTAGGCAGGTGGAACCACGAGTTTTCGCCCAAGCTGTTTGGTAACCTAACCACGTATTACAGCCAGTATAAATTCATCATCAATGCGCAGAGCCAGTCTACCTATGGCAGCAGTAAAGATGATTACCTGATGCGCTATGCATCGGGCATCAACGATAAGGCGGTGAAATATGATTTCGACTTTTTGCCCAATCCCAATCACTATATAAAAGCAGGCATAGGGTATATAGACCACACGTATAATACCGGCGCGCAAACCACCAAAGTAACGTCTACCGCTTCGCCCAACCTGGATACCACCATTGGTACCAAACCGCTTAACGCTGGGGAGATAGACGCGTATATCGAAGATGATATAAGAATTACACCTAAGCTAAAAACCAATATTGGCGTGCATTGGACCGGCTTTTCGGTGCGGGGCAAGTTTTACCAGTCGTTGCAACCTCGCATATCTGCACGCTATCTCATTAACGATCAGCTGAGCATAAAGGCCTCTTATGTGCAGATGAGCCAGTTTATACACCTGCTCACCAACTCTTCTATAGGGCTGCCTACCGACCTGTGGGTGCCGGTAACGGATAAGGTGCCGCAGCAATACTCGCAGCAGGGTGCGGCCGGCATTGCGTATACCCACCAGTCCGGCATAGAGCTAAGTGTGGAAGGGTATTATAAAACCATGAACAATGTAATTGAATACAAAGAGGGCGCCAATTTCCTTAGCAGCAGCGCCAGCTGGGAAGATAAGGTAGAAATAGGCAAGGGTAAGAGCTATGGGGCCGAAGTGTTTTTACAAAAAAAGAAAGGACAATTTACCGGTATGATAGGGTACACGCTTTCATGGACCACCCGCCAGTTCGACAATCTCAATAAAGGACAGGAGTTTCCTTACCGCTACGACCGCAGGCACGATTTTAAAATTGCCGGTGTGTACAGCCTTGCAAAGCATATTGAAATAAGTGCAGAGTGGGTGTATGGCACGGGCAATGCTATAACCATGCCGGTGGGCATGTACCAGGGGCCCAATGGCGCCGATATTGAAATATACGGAAGCCGCAATGGTTACCGGATGAAGGCCTACCATCGTGGCGATGTAAGCATGAAATTTTCAAAGCAACATAAGCGCAACTGGGAAAGTGCGTGGGTGGTAGGTATTTACAATGTGTATAACCGCAAAAACCCGTTCTACATTTATAGCACAACGGGTGTGGGTGGCAACACGGTATTTAAGCAGGTAAGCCTGTTTTCTATTATTCCTTCTATTACCTACCAGTTTAAATTCTAAAAAAGATACTATGCGATTATACTTCGTTTTAATAGCTGCGGCAGCGGTGTTGGTCTCCTGCGAGAAGGAGGTACAATTAAACTTGCCGGCACATACGCCAGCACTCACATTGTCTAGTTTTACCGAAACCAACGAGCGTATAGAGATTGGGGTTGGAAAAAGTATCAGTATCCAGCAATACAACCGCAATGCAGATCTCTCCATCGGTAATGCAATTGTAAAAGTGTATAGAGACGGCGTACTGATGGAAGAAATTCAGGGTGTTTCGTCTTCTGGTCATTATATGTCTACTATGACTGTGGAGCCTGGCAGCACGTATACCGTTGCAGTTTCTGCGCCCGGTTTTAACACAGTAGAGGCCTCATCTATAGCTCCATCTCAGGTGCCGCTTATGGGCGAGCCGGAACGCATCCCCAACGTTAAAAAGGATATAAATGGCGTATCGCTCGATGAAGTGCGTATCCGGTTTACAGACCCGCCCACTCTAGGCGATTTTTACATTTTGCAAATCCGGGATGCCACGAGTTTTGATACAACTTTTCAATACTACTCCAGCTACTGTATTACCAGCCCCGATCCCAGTGTGGAGAGTGCGTATACGGATGATATAGAGCAAAATACCTGCTTGTCGTCTAACGGTATTTATATAAAAGATGTATTGTTTAATGGTACTTCCAAAGACCTGCGGCTGTACATGCCCAGCGAGGCATTAAAGCCCCAGGTAATACAGGGCGATAGTGTGTGGCCGGTCATTTTATTGCATCATGTAACCGGCGATTATTTCCGCTATTTAAAAACCTACAATTATGCTTTGGATAACAGTGGCAACCCGTTTTCGGAGCCCGCCAATGTGTATAGCAATGTAAAAAACGGGTATGGCATATTTAGTATTTCGAGCTACGATGGCAAGGAGATAAAATAGCGCTGCGCAATGTAGTGATGGTCATGATAAAGGCCGCTCCGGTAATGGTGCGGCCTTTATTCATTTTTTGAATGTCTTAATATTTGTAACTGCTATTGCTCGTTGAATTTAAAAGAAGCGGGTAGCAAAATACGGGTGCCATTGGTGAGGCTATTGCCCGAAATATTAAGCCCGTCGTATTGTTTAAAAGCTTCTACATAAGGCACCCAATTGTTTACACCACAGTTGGAAAGCATATTGCCCGATATGAAGATATCGCTGGAAGCGTATTTTTTATCCGATACGGCTTCAAACGCATATATGATCTGCTTACAGTTCTTGAAGATATTGTTGGTAATGAGAAAATCAGACTCGCCACCGTCCGAAACATCGGAATGGCCGCCAATAAGGCCAATGGCCGCTTCTCCGCAATTGTAAATGCGATTGCCGGATATGGTGGCGTATCCACCGGTGTAGGAAGTAGTAAACGCGCCTTCGGAATGGCCTGTAACGCCGGTGCAAATCTGGCATACACTATCTACCAGGTTGCCCAGGATAATGGCGTTTTTCTGTGGCAACTGACTCATGGTATCGATGCCTGTAAAATGCACAAAGGAGCCATTGAGGTTAAATGCCCGGCAGTTGGATACATACATGCCCTGGCCCACAATGCACTCGTTGGGAATATCGCGGAAGGTGCAATCCACAATACGGGTGCCTATGCCACGGGCAAAAATGGTTGAGTTTACATTCCAGAAGTAATTCAGGTTGTTTTGTGCCCGGTTACCGTCAAAATTCAGGTGCTGCACTTTAAAGGGTGCTGATTGTACGTTAATGTTTTCGCCCCGCAAAAGCGTGTATACCTTGCGCACATAAGTGCCGGAAGGCCAGGTGGCGATGCTGTGGTCGTTAGAAGGCCCCACAGGTGCCGATAGTGTAATGGAATTGCCTTTGATAGCCGTGATGATATTGGGCAAAACAGGGTCGTCGAGATAAGCGTTGGAATGCGATGCGGTAGAATCGGTAAACAGTTGCACCTGGTCGCCAATTTTCCAGCCCCGGGGAATGCTGTCGAGTTCCAATGTTGCTGTTGCTTCGCCAGCCTCTGCTTTTAAGGTGCTTACCGATTGCGCAGCCCGTTTAAGGGTAGCGTTATTGCCCTGGAGCAATTGTGCATTTTTAATCTGAAGCCCATTTTGAAGCAGGTATGTTTTATTGGCTTCCAATTGAATTACGCCGCCCACTCCTGCATCGTTTATCGCCAGCTGAATGGCCGCATCATCTGTAAGCCCCGGCCGGTAATAATCCTTAACCTGTACTTTTTTACTCACGGGTTCCTGTTCTTTCCGGGGATCGATATTGCAGGACAACAAAAGAAAGAAAACCGCGCTTGTAAGGTAATGTTTCAATACTCAAATCATTTGGAGACCTGCAAAAATACTACGTTTTAGCGCAATGGTCCCGACCGTGGCAACAACAATGTATAAGTGCTTGTTATTGTATTGGGTTATATTTTGGCCTATTTGTGCATAACTGGCAGCAATGCAGCAAAGTGTTTAAGATTTTCCTTTGTTGGTATGCTCGTTTAACTGGGCCTGCAGGTCGTTCAGGGTTTTCATTTGCAGATCCTGGGTCTCCATCAGGTTGGCAAATTGTTTAATGATGATATGATCTACCTTTTCGTGGAGCATACGTATCTGCAGCTCGGCGGTCAGGTTTATCTGGTAGTCGTTTTCGCTGCGGTTACGGTCTTTGGTCTCCTGCCTGTTCTGGCTCATCATAATTACAGGAGCCTGTAAAGCTGCCAGGCACGATAAAACGAGGTTGAGCAGAATAAAAGGATAGGGATCAAATCCTTTGTCTTTCAGCAGCCAATAGTTGGCAAACATCCAGATGATGATGAATACGCAAAAACCAATAATAAACTTCCAGCTACCGCCGAAAGATGCGATCTTATCCGATACGCGCTCACCAAAAGTGGGCGGCTCCAGTTTGGGTTCAATATTGTCGGAGATAACCCGGTTGTTTTTGAGCGCGTCCAGTACTTTCTTTTCCAGCTCGGTAATGTCGTCGCTTTCTTTGTTGATGAGCTTTTCGATATGCATTTGCCTGTACCGGAACAACTCTTTATAACTGATATACGATTCCGTATTAAAATCGGGGTAGTCCTGGCGTATTTCCTTGATGGTAGACGGCATGAGCTGGCTGTAGCTCAGCAGGTCTTCGCGGTTATAATGTTTTTTACTGATGTGGCAATAAGGCTTGCTCATGGTGTTGCGGTTTAGCTTATTCTAATGTAAGCATTTTCAGAAAGCAAAATAACAGATGGCAGCAAGGCTGGCGCAACTGATACCCACCCAGAGTATAAACCCGGTAGCAAAAGGACGCAGACCTGATTGTTTAAGCACCGCAGGGTGCAGACCGGTACCAATCAGAAACAAGGTAACGGTAAGCAGGCGTTGCGCGGTATGGTGCAGCAGGGTATAAAACCCGGCATATTGCGGAATGTAGGTACTGCAAACGATAGCGCCTGCAAAACCCAGAATAAACCAGGGTAGTTTAATATTGCCGGTACCGGATTTGGTAATGAAGGCGGCCACCAGGCTCAGGGGAATGATCCACAGGGCACGGGCCAGCTTTACGGTGGTGGCTATTTCAAGCGCTTCTTGCCCGTAGGCGGCTGCGGCACCAGTTACCGCGCTGGTATCGTGTATGGCAATGGCAGACCATAAACCAAACTGGTGCTGGGTTAAATGCAGCAGGCGACCAATGGGCGGAAAAGCCAGTAATGCTACTGCATTGAATAAGAACACCACACCCAGCGCAATAGAGGTTTGCCGGCTATCGGCTTTAATAATAGGCGATATAGCAGCGATAGCGCTGCCACCACAAATGGCGGTGCCGGAAGCGATAAGGGTGGTGGTAGCTTGGTCCAGCTGCATGCGTTTGCCCAGCCAGAGGCCCGCGCCAATGGTGCATATAATAGAAACCGCTGCAAAGCCAAATCCTTCTTTACCCGCCTGCAATGCGGTGGAGAGCTGCGTACCAAAGCCCAGGCCTATTACCGCTGCTTTGAGCAATATATGTGTAAGCGGTTGGGTAACCCGGGTAAAGGGATTGGGCAGAAAAAGGGTAAGGATTATGCCACCTACCAGTGCTACAGCCCCGGACATTTGAATGGTGAAACAAAGAATGGCAGCGGATGCATATACGATGGCCGGAAAGAGGGGCGTGCGTTTCATGAGTGACTTTTTACAAGGTAAAGGTCATGTGAAACCGCATGGCCAGCAATTCGCTTTTATGTTTTACTATAACTTTTGGTTATAATACTGCAATAAGTAATTGGAAAATAATCGCACCACTTTGTTCTGTGGCCCCTTAGATTGTACCAGGTGAAAATGCCGGTTGATATTGCCCGAATCAAGCGGGAGTATGGTAAACCCTTCGGTGGCGCTGCTTTCGTTGAGGGCACTGCGTGATACAATACCCACTGCATCGGCATATTGCAAAAACAATTTAATGCTTTCTGTACTGCCCAGCTGCATAAGAATGTTCATTTGCTTTAAAGAGGATTGCTGGCTTTTGAGGTAATCGTCAAATACCTCCAGGGTGCCGGAACCTTTTTCGCGCACCACCAATGGTATATGTTGCAACTGCTCTAGTGTGCAATGCTGCAACTTGCTCCAGGAGCTGGTTTGGTGGGTAATGGCTACCAGCTCATCTTTCAGAAAAGGGGTGTAGCGATGGTCGGGATTGTGGGCGGGTAACCCTTCAATAATGCCCAGGTCGGTTTTGTGCTCGCTCAGCCATTTTTCAATAATTGATGAGTTGCCGTTAAGCAGACTGATGGATAAGGTGGGGTGCGCCGATTTAAACCGGGCCAGCACGGGCGGCAGAATGTATTGTGCAATGGTGGTGCTGGCGCCAATAACCAGCTGGCCCTGCAAGGTTTCGGATAGTAGCGAAAGATCGTTTTCCATTTCCCGGTATTGTGCCAGTATGCGCGTTGCATGCCGCACCACCAGTTGCCCGGCTGTAGTGAGGGTAAGGTTGTTCTTTTTCCGTTCCAGGAGGGTAATGCCCAGCTCGGTTTCCAGGTTTTGTACCTGCTTGCTTACCGCCGGCTGACTGATGTTAAGTGCTTCGGCCGCGGCAGAAAAACTTTTGAGCTGGGCTACGGTGTACAGCACCTTTAGTTTCATATCCATAACCGGGAGGGATTTGCGCTTAAAGGTAGGCGATTTATTCCTTTTGGTTATACAAAGTGATCGCCGATCTTCGAAGTGCGATCGCTGATCTGCTGCTAAGTCTGTCATCCTGCACGGCGGAGGAACGGAGCCGAAGCAGGATCTCCTGTGAAGATGATCATTTCGTGAGGTGCTACTTCCCTCGTACCTCCCCGCATGGACGGGACAGGCGGGTGTAGCATGACAGCTATATTTAAGGGTCCTCCTGCACGGCGGAGGAACGGAGCCGAAGCAGGATCTCCTGGGAAGATGATCATTTCAAGAGATGCTTCCCTCGTGCCTCCCCGCATGGGTGGGCAGGCGGTGTAGCATGACAGCTACATTTAAGGGTCATCCTGCACGGCGGAGGAACGGAGCCGAAGCAGGATCTCCTGGAAAGAGGATCATTTCAAGAGATGCTTCCCTCGTACCTCCCCGCATGGGTGGGACAGGCGGTGCAGCATGACAGCTACATTTAAGGGTCATCCTGCACGGCGGAGGTACGGAGCCGAAGCAGGATCTCCTGTGAAGATGATCATTTCAAGAGGTGCTGCTTCCCTCGTACCTCCCCGCATGGGCGGGACAGCATGATATCTATATTTACACAAAAATCCCCCTGGTATTGCAGGGGGATTTTTATTGATCATTTGAGAAAGTGAATCGTGTTTTGGCTTAGAACCCTCCGCTATCGCCCTCACCGGAACCGCCACCTTTGAGGTTTTCGTTGCGGTCTTTTGCGTTTTTATTATTGTTGGATCTGCCACGCATAAGGCCCGCAGCTTTCATACCTTCTTTGTTGGCAAAGCGGATGCTCAGCGTAAGGTTGGCAATACGGGTTTCTGGCTTGCGGTAGTTGTACTGGTAATACCCTGCATTGTCGAAAATGGTAATGTTTTTACGAGTATTGAAGATATCGCTCACATTAAAGGTGAGGCTCGCCAAACCTTTGTAGAAATCCTTTTTCAGACCCGCGTCGATGCTGTACACTTCCTGTGTTTTACCCTGGGCTACAATGGCCGGAGCCTGATACTCGCCGGTAAACTGCAGGCTGGTGGCATAAGGCAGTTTAACGTTGGTAATGGCTTTGGCAAACCAGCTGTAACCCGAGTTGTTGAGGTATGGATCGATATTGGAACCATTGATCTCGTTGCGGTACAGGTTGGCGTTAAGGGTAGCATCCCACCACTTGTTGAGCTGGAATTTTGCCGTTACCTCGGCACCATAAGTAAGGCCGCTGCCCAGGTTATAGGGTTTGGTAATGGTTACCCCTTGCGAATCGGGCATGGAACGCACCCTTTGAATGAGATTGGTGGTGTACTGCACGTAAGCAGAGGCTATAATGGTATGGCCTTGTTTGAACATGCGCGAATAGGTGAGTTCTGACGCATTGATAAACTCCGGACGCAGATCGGGGTTACCGGTGGTAATGTTCTGCGGATCGTTGATGTTCAGATACGGGAACAGGTTCCAGAAGCTGGGCCGGTTAATGCGGCGGGTATAGTTTAGTTGCAGGTCTTCGGTAGTCGACAGTTTATAAGTGAGGAATGCGGTAGGAAAGAGGTTGAGGTACTTGTTCTTCAACGCATCTTTGGTACCCTCTACATTACCGGTGTAGTTCGATTGCTCTACCCGCAGGCCAGCCTGGTAGCCAAACTTGCCATATGTGTTGGAGAAGTTGGCATACAAAGCGTTTACATACTGCTTGTAATCGAAAGCCGATTTAAGTTGTTGGTCTACCACGGTTACATTGCCTGTGCCATCATTGTAGGTTTTGGTAGGGCTGTTGGCAGTGGTAAAATCGGTGATCTGGGTTTTGTAACCGGTTTCGAACTTACCGGTTTTGAGCACCGGCATGCTATAATCTACCTGGAAATTGTAGTTCTGGTTTACGCTGCTGGCCGGGTTGTCCTGCAGGGTATCTACACCGGTTTGCTGTTCAGAACCGTTGTAACTGCGGGTAATTACTGTGTTGGAGCGTTTGCCATCGTTGCGACTATAGCTCAGGTTGGCAGACAGTTCCTGGCCTGGCTTGGCAAATTTACGTTTGTAATCTACCGAACCGCCGTAGTTCCAGGGTTGCATATTGTCTTCGTAGTAGCGGTTGAGGTATTTAAACACCTGGCCGCTGGTATCGGTATAGCGGGTAATATTGGGTTGCTTGCCACCCCAGGAGAAAGTACCCACATTGGCATTTACCGAAATGGTATTGCGGTTGTCGAGGTAGTAATCGGCGCCAATGTTCAGAAAGTTGTTGGTGCTTTTGCGGCGGCCGTCAATTTCGGAGTAGCTGCCAAACGCATTGGGCTGACCATAATTGAGGATACGGTTGCTGCTTTCAAAATTGTTGCGCATGGCGCTGCGAAAACTGTAGTTGGCAAAAACATTGAACTTATTGTTGCGCAGGTTAATATTGCCCCTGGCGTTGTATTTATCGTTGGTACCTATACCGCCGCTCAATGAGCCATTCATACCCATTTTCTTATCTTTTTTGAGCACGATATTGATGATGCCTCCCATGCCCTGGGCATCGTATTTAGACGAAGGGTTGGTAATGATCTCAATATTTTCGATAGCGGCCGAAGGTATGTTCTGCAAGGCTACGGCAGGATCGCTACCCAGCAGGGCAGAGGGTTTGCCATCAATGAGGATGGTTACATTGCCTTTGCCGCGAAGGCTTACATTACCATCGAGGTCTACACTTACAGAAGGTACCTGCTTGAGCGCGTCGGAAGCCGTGCCCCCTTCGCTGGTGATGTTTTTCTCTACGTTAAATATCTTTTTATCGATAGCGAGCTGCACGGTTGGTTTTTCGCCCACAATCTCTACTTCATTCAGGCTTTTGCTGTTGGGTTTGATTTTGATATTGCCCAGATCCAGCTCCGGCGTTTGCATGTTGAGTACCACTGTTTTGGTTCTGTACTCGCCATAACCCAGAAATTTGGCCTGCACTTTAAAAGCGCCCATAGGCAGTTGCAAAACGTTAAACTCTCCGTTTCCTTTGGTGATGCCGCCCGATACCAGTTGCGAATCTTTGGCATTGAGTACGGTAATGGTTACAAACTCTACGGGTTTATTGGTAGCAGCATCGAGTACTTTACCATAAATGCGGCCAATTTTGGCACCGCCGCCAGGCTGAGCCCAGGCCATCGTAGTAAGGAGAGACAATAACACAGCGCCGGCCGATATTCTTCTTAAATTATTCATAGTTCAGATAGATCACAGTAATACAAGCATATTGGATTTTGTACAGGAGATAACAGGAAAAACCCTGAACTGGCCTGTGCAAAAACAGGCAAAGCTACTTTAAAAAACAACAAACCCCGCTGACTGATACAGTAGCGGGGTCCGGTTTGGATGGATGGTATTTTTATATGCCTAATTTCTTTTCTATGAGGTAAGTGTTCTTATCCGGTGCATTGCGGCTGATGAGCTCTGCCAGGAAACCGGTAAGGAACAGCTGCACACCAATAATGAGCGACAGCAGACCGAGGTAGAACAGCGGACGCTCTGTCATACGGTATTGCATAAACGCGATTTTGGCAATAACCAGGTAAATGGTGATAAGGAAACCGACCAAAAACACCAGGCTGCCCAGCAAGCCAAAGAAGTGCATGGGTTTTTTGCTGAACTTACCTACAAACATGATGGAGATAAGATCGAGAAACCCATTTACAAAACGCTCCCAGCCAAATTTGGATATGCCGTATTTGCGGGCGCGGTGCTGCACTACTTTCTCGCCAATCTTATGGAAACCGGCCCATTTGGCCAGTACCGGAATGTAGCGGTGCATTTCGCCGTACACTTCAATACTTTTTACCACCTTGTTCTTATACGCTTTAAGGCCGCAGTTAAAGTCGTGCAGGTAAATGCCGCTCATCTTACGGGTAGCCCAGTTGAAGAACTTGGAAGGTATGTTTTTGGTAAGCGTGTTATCGTAACGTACTTTTTTCCAGCCGCTTATGAGGTCGAAGCCGTCCTTCATAATCATGCTGTACAGCTCCGGGATTTCGTCCGGACTGTCTTGCAGGTCAGCATCCATGGTAATGACCACATCGCCCTGGGCAGCAGCAAAACCTTCGTTCAGCGCACCGGATTTACCGTAGTTGCGCTGGAATTTAATGCCTTTGAGCTTAGGGTTTTGGGCAGACAGGGTTTCGATCACCTGCCAGCTGTCGTCGTTACTGCCGTCGTCTACGAGAATAACTTCATACGAAAAACCATTGTCGTTCATTACACGGTCTATCCAGGCCGTTAATTCGGGCAATGATTCTTCTTCATTAAATAGTGGTATTACAACCGATATGTCCATATAGGGCTCCTGATCTAAAGCGTTTTTTGATTCATGTCCTGCAGCATTTTTTCAGCAGGGTTTTTCTTTTTGGTAACTGCGGCGCCAATGAGCGAGAAAATCAGTCCCATTACAATATAAGAGAATAAAATACCACCAATCATGAACGGTAACATGAATTTTTTGGACATGGCCATAGCCTGCTCAATCTGCTCTTCGCTCATGTTGCTGTTCTGCTTTTCAATTTGTTGTCTGGCTATTTCCAATGCTTTCTCGGTGAAATCTGGTACGGCAAAATAGAAAATAACCATAAACAGAATCATGGCCAGGGTAATGATGGCCGTCATGCGGAAACCGGCAGAGAACAGTTCGCCAAATGTTACATAGTTCTCTTTAAGTTTAGCATACTGATTACAGGTAATAATAATACCTGCCAGGAACACCGCGTAACCTATATATTGATAAGGACCTTGTGTAAGGTTTATCAAATGGCCTACAATGGCTAATACGATTAATATAGCGCTGAAAATGAGTGCGTTGTTGCGTACAAGTTTCTTGGTTTCCATAATCAATGGTTGGGTTTAGTTTAAGATAAGTTGTTTGTTGTTATAAATGCCAATCACTTTTCCTTTAAGCACAGTGCCGATAAACGGTGTGTTTTGGGAGCGGGAGCGGATATTTTGTTTTTCTAATGTCCATTCGGTGGCAGGGTCAAATAGGGTAAGGTTGGCCACAGCGCCTTTCTCGATTTTTACCGCCTGCAGGTTAAACAGGTTGCGTGGGTTCTCGCTAAGCATGGTTACCAGCTGGTCGAGGGTAAATTTGCCGTTTACCAATTTGTTGAGCAGGCCAAAAGCAGTTTCCAGCCCTATAATGCCATACTCGGTGTAGGCAAACTCTTTGGCCTTACTGTCCCACTCATGCGGAAAGTGGTGCGTGGCAAAGCAATCGATCAACCCTTCTTCCAGCGCTTTAACCAATGCATTTACATCGGCTTTGGTGCGCAGGGGCGGGTTTACCTTATAATTACTGTCGTAAGATTCGAGATAATCGTCGGTAAGGGTAAGGTGGTAGGGGGTAACAGAGCAGCTTACGCCCGGCACATCCTTTTTGGCCTTTTTGAGCATTTGCACGCTGCCTTTGGTGCTTACCGCAGTAAGGTGCAGTTTGCTTTCGGCATACCGGCACAGTTCCGTATCGCGGTGCAGCATTAGTTCCTCTGCCAGCGCAGGTTTGCCCTGCATACCCAGTTTGGTGCTGTTTTCACTTTCGTTCATCAGCCCGTTTTTGCTGATGCTGGTGGTGTCTGGCATTTGAATTACCGTACCATCAAAAGCTTTTACGTATTCCAGCGCTTTGAGCAGGAGTCCTGCGTTTTGCACCGGCACAGGGCCGTCGGTAAAGGCAATGGCACCGCTGTTGCGCATGTCCATCATCTCGGCCAGGTCTTTGCCTTCCAGGTTTTTACTCACCGTACCCATCGGGTGCACCTTAACAGGCGCGTTACGGTTTTTATTAAGCACATATTCTACCTGGGCTTTGGTACCTATTACCGGTTGGGTATTGGGCACAATAAACACTTCGGTAAAACCACCTGCGGCAGCTGCGGCCACACCCGTTTCCAGGTCTTCTTTGTATTCCAGTCCCGGATCGTTGAAATTGGCAAATACATCGACCCAGCCGGCAGATACGTGCAGGTTTTTACCTTCTACGATCTGTGCGTTTTTGGGCGCGTCTAATTTGGCAGCAATATCTTCAATGATTCCGTTCTGGATGAGAATGTCCCTGGTTTTTAAGTGCTGGCTGGTGCCCGGGGCAACAATAACGGCCTTTTTTATGAGTACCTGCATGAAAGCAAGATTAAGATTTAGGATAAAACCTGATTAACAAAATTTCTAAAGTCAGAAACAGCAGCGCTAAAATAATACAAACTTTCCACAACGCCGTTCCGTATTGCGCTTTGTTGAACTGTACGGCTACATTCCGTTTGCCTTCGAGTAGCTTAATATGATCGGGATTGGCTGCCGCTATATCCTGCGGGTTAAAATACTGGAGCCTGGATTCGTTGCGGTTATAGTTGAGGCCAGTGTATAATGGATCGGCCTGGTCTTGCTGCAGGGTGAAAATGCCCGCCTGGTTCATATTGTCGAAATACAGCATGGTTTGATTGCCCCGGCTTACCTGGCGTGGAATGAGCGATGTGCCCTGGCCACTCAGGCGAAACATGTTTTTATCGTTGCTGATATTGCTGTTGGGAATGGAAATGGCCTGGCGGCTGCCCAGCTGAACACTGTAAATAGCGTCGTTGCTACCGGTAAAAGCCATCTGGTACACCAGCGGCAGAAACAAATAACTGGACGGCCAGTTACTGAACTGGATATCGGCCGGGGCGGCGCAGAGGTACAGCTTGCCATTGCCCACCCGGTACTCGTTAAGAAACCCGCTGCCATCGCTAAAGCTCATTACAGGTTGCTCCATACTGTTGGTACCCGATACAATAGGGAAGTGGCGGAATACCTGCGGCAGCTCAATATTGTCGGGTATTTTATCGAAAATGCCCTGTATGAGCTGGGTATTGCGGTTTAGGGCGGTAATGCTCTGGCGCTGGGTATCAATGGCCCCAAATTCCAGCCCTGCAATGTTTTTAAGTGCGGTGTTTACCGATTGAGGGTTCAGGTTGGGCGCGGGAAAGATGAGCACATTGCGGCCTGCATTGAGCCAGTCGGAGAGCTGTTTTTCCTGCGTGGCATCGAGCGCCGTGAGCTGGTCCAGGATAATAAGACCCGATTCGGGCACCTGTTTCAGGTTATTATAGGTATAACCCTGAACGGTAAAAACAGGATCGGCCTTGAATATGGTTTGCAAAAACGGTGTGTTGCCGTTACCAACCAATGCGATTTTAAGGTTGTTGCTTACCCGTGCGGCAATAAACAGCGAGTCGTCGAAGGTTACCGGGTTATCATTAATATATACACTTATGTTTTGCCAGGTATCCTGCCCGGTGGTAAAGTTAAGGGTGTCGTTTACGGTGCTGTTGGCCGCAGCTTTAAACTGCCTTACGGTTTTTACCTGGTTGTTTACCGCCAGGGTAATGGTACCGTTTTCTACCGGTTGGTTCTGTTGGTTGCGTATGCTTACCCAGAGTTTCTGTGGCTGGTTGGGTTGTATAACCGGGCTTAGCAGGCGGGCGGTATCCAAAACCATATTCTGCACGGTTTGGGCCTGTAGCGGCACCAGGTAGGTAAGGTTTTTAACGGTTTTGAAATCGGCCGGAGTCCATTGGTTTTGTTGCAGATCGCTAAAAAACAGCAGCGGCGCATCGTTTATGGTGCTGCCAATGCGACTGAGTACTTCACTGGCCGGGCGGCTTGCTGCAGACGGGCGAATGCTTTGTACCGCTTGCAATGCTTCTGTTTTAGAAAGCGGGGTAAACTGGGCGGCTTGCAACTCTGGCGTTAGCACATAAAACTGGCGGCCTTCCGGCGTTTGCTGAATAAGGTCAATCGCTTCGGCCCGGGCTTTCTCGAGCAGACTGGTACCATCGGTCTTAATACCCATGCTAAACGAATTGTCTACCAGCAATGCAGTGGCATTACTGGCGGCTTGCTGCTGCGAACGGTTGAGTACCGGTTGGGCAAAAGCCGCCACCAGGGCCAGTATGGTAAGAATACGGCAGGCTAGTATAAGCAGGTGCTGCAAACGGGAACGGTTGCGCGTGCTCTCCTGCAACTGCTTTAGAAAGCGGATGTCAGGAAAGTACACCTTTTTGAACTTCCGGAACCGGAAGAGGTGTATAATAATAGGTATGGCGATAGCGGCCGCAGCCAGCAAAAATGTCGGATACAGGAAAGTCACATTCCAAATATATGGTTTTTAGGCAATTGTAAAACTGCTGTTTTGTTAAAAAGCGAGTGAGCGTGTGGATAATCTTTGGTAAATGGATAAACGTATGCAGGATTGCTGTAAACCTTAATGGTATTGTGGCTGATAACCCTACACTTCATACCGGAAATTGATTTGATTGAGTATATTGGTCGCAAATTGTTTTGCAACGTGTCTAACCACCAACACCGTAAAGAAACCAATTGCCTCAACTGTGATGCCACCGTATTGGGTAATTATTGCCAGAAATGTGGGCAGGAAAATGTGGAGCCGAAACAAACGCTCTGGCATTTGATTATTCATTTTTTTAATGATGTCACGCATTTTGACGGCAAGTTTTTTAGTACGCTCAAACTGCTCCTGTTCAAGCCGGGGTTTTTATCTACCGAATATATTAAGGGGAGAAGAATTAAATACCTGGATCCCATCCGGATGTATTTGTTTATCTCGGCCTTGTTTCTCATTACGTTCAACACGTTTAACCACAAGGAAAAATATGTGTCGCTATTGCACGATAAGGAGCTTATAGCGGCTACAGATTCGATAAGGGCGCTGGAACCCAATGTAAAAGACAACAATAAGGAGACGGGATTTAGTTACAGCAGCTACATGGTAGAGGGCAAAAAAGTGGGCGTATTTACTTTTCCGCGAAGCTGGATGCAAAGCCGGGAACAATACGACTCGGTACAGGCTACGCTTCCTGGCTCGCAAAGAGATGGTTATTTAAAAAGATTTGTGGTACACAGTGGTATAGCCATGAACAAAGCCTACGAAGAAGACCCCTACAACTTTACGCCAGCCGCGGTAAATGGGTTTTACCACTCGTTTTCGAAGATATTTTTTATCTCTCTGCCTTTATTCGCGCTTTGGCTGTACCTGCTTTATTTCAGGCGCAGAAAGCAATACTATTTTGTATCGCACGCTATTTTTTCCATACATATCTATTGTGTGGCCTTTATTTTTTTAACGGTAAGTTTCCTGCCCTTCCTGGCCGATAACTGGCCAGATGAGGTAAATACCGCCGTTGCGGTAGGGCTCTTGCTGTACCTGTATGTGGCCATGCTGCGGTTTTACAAACAAGGCTGGTTTAAAACCTTTCTCAAATTTTTGATACTGACTTTTGTAATGTGCAATATTCTGTTGGTAGTAGTGATAGGGTTGTTGTTAAACTCTTTCCTGCATGCAGGTGTACACTAAACCGCTTTAACCATAATAAACAAACCCCATTCTGTAAAGGAATAGGGTTTGTCGTTTTGGAAGAGGATTCAGGTGTTTATAGTTTTATAACTTTTACTTTTCTCGATACGTCGCCGTTTTTAATTTCAATAATATATACACCGGTAGCCAGGTTGCGGCCCAGCGATATGTCTTTGCCGGTTGGTTGCATAGGTAACTGATCTACCAGCCTTCCCATCTGATCGTAAATGAGCAGGTCGGAGGTTTCTTCTGTACCACCGGTAATGAGTATATGCACGTCCTGGTTAAACGGATTAGGATAAGCCGAGATTTCCAGGTTTTGTTCTTCCACTACAGTAACAGATTCTCCAGGCAGGGTAGTTTTTTCCTGGCCGGGAGTTGTAGCGCATTCTTCGTTGCATTTACCCAGTTTGTCGCCGGTGTGGTTGCACAAGTGTGCAGCTACGGCATTGGTGCTGATAGAAAGCAACTGCCCATTACCGTTTTTGGGTTTGTGGCAGAGGTAGACCTTGTCGTCGTTGTTGCAACCCCAATCGTCGCGGTCGTCGTTCCACCAATTGTTGTTGTTCCAGCTCCACCAGCCGGCGCCATAGCCACAGTAATTGTTATTGTTGTGGTTGTTGTTGGGCACGCGAATGTCTTTAACGCAGAACACTACGGTGCAGGTGGTTTCGCAGCCATTGCTGTTGGTAATGGTAACGGTATAAGCGTAGGTACCCGCAGCGGTAGGTTTAAATACCGGGTTTTTGCAGGTGGTGCAGCTCAGGTTTGTAGCCGGGCTCCAGGCGTAGGTAAAGCCAGTGCCACCCGTAGCATTGGCTTTAATGGTGGCTTTTTGCGGACCATAGCCGAGGTACAAGTTGGTAGGTATGCCCCCGGTATAGGTATTGCTCGAAGGCGTAACGGTAATAGAGCAGGAGGGTTGGTACCTAACTTTAATGGTTGTAGTGCAGGTAGAAACATTACCGCTGCTATCTGTTACCGTAAGGGTCACGGTCTGGTTGCCCGCATCATCGCAGGTAAACTGGCTGGGGCTTATGGTCATGCTCATGATGCCGCAATTGTCGGAGCTACCGTTGTTGATATTGGCGGGTGTAATAGTACCCATACCGCTGTCGAGGTTAAGGATAAAATTGCTTTTGCATACCGCAATGGGCTTAAAGGTATCCATCACCGTAACGTTAAAAGTACAGGTGCTGGTACCGCCCGAGTTGGTAAACGAATAGGTAACCGGGGTAATGCCTCTTCTAAACAATGCACCAGGCAGGTGAGAAGCCAGGGTGGTTACATTGAGGCAATTGCTGGTATTGATGGTAGGTGGTGTCCAGCTGGCTACCCGGTCGCAGCTTCCTGCTGTAGCAGCCATATACAATGTAATATTGGGAGGACAGTTGGTAATGGCCGGAGGCAATACCGAAAGGCTGCCTTCTTCTATAAACACACCGGAGCTCAATACCCTGTCGGAGGCATCGGCTACACCGAGTTTAAAGTGATAGGTAGAGCAGGGCATTACAGCCGCTTTGGCATTGAGCACGGTGGTAAGGCCATCGTAAGCCACAGTGGTGCCGGTTGCATTATTCACAAAGTAGGCAGGGAACGGAGAGCCTGTGCCCATAGCCGTACAGTTGCCTATAACACCATCGCCGGTGGGGGTACCGCCGTTTACACTATTGATGGCTACCGGAACCATAGTACCGGGTACCAATGCGATATTGGTAGGCGTAGGGTATCCGGGGCCGGAGATGAAGAAACCGAATACATCATTGTACTGGGTACAGGTGTAACCGGGATATTCTTCTGACCCAAACTGGTAGCGGAATTTAATGGAGTCGCCAATGGGCACAAAATCAAATTCCAGCACGCAGGCATCGAAAGTTGGATTGCCGCTCAGGAGCGAAAGGCTGGTATCGCCGGCGGCATTGTTATTGGTGTTTTCGAAAAATGAGGCAGGGTTGGACACACCTGCGGCGCTACCGGAGGTAAGCACAATACCATTGCCTATGAGCAATGGAGAGGAGGCACCCGAAAAAGTACCGTTGGCAGCTGAAGGGCATACCAGTGTAGCGTTAGACACCGTTACACCAGGGCCCGTTAACGCATTGGCCAGCTGGCTGGCAGTTTGGTTGGGCGCTACCATTACCGTTTGGGCATAGGACCGGCTTACAGAAAAGAGGGTCAGCAGCAGCATACAGGCAAAGGCCCAACAGGATCTTACTGTTATGTTAGACATTTTCATAATTGACTTATTTGGCAGGTTAAAGAAGTGGTTTTACAGCATGTGTTGGATCAGGTTATTTTTTGAAAGGGATTTTATAAACCTGGTCGTTGCTGACACCATATTTCAACTGGATGAAATAATCGCCGGGGCTGAGTTTCGAAATATCGATACTGTTGGCATACCGGCCGGTTACGGTTTCCTGTTTAATGGTCATCATTTCCTTGCCTTTTGCATTGACGATGCTGGCGCTGAGGTCAAATGATTCCGACGGTCTTATCTGCAGCACAATATTGTGCGGATAGGCCGGGGCCAGGGTGTAGTAGGCATTGATGGTTTTGCCTGTGCTGTTTTGCAGTGTTATATTGCCCGACTGCGTTTCGGAGGTTTTTACAGCAGCCTGCTGGGCAAATGCTGCCGTGCCGCCCAGGAGCAACATACAGAGCATAGACATGAAAAGTACTGGTTTCATAGATGGTTGTTTTAGTGAATCAAAAGGATAGAGCCGCACATGCACTTATAACAAGAGAAGTACAGTTTAAAAACCATATTAAGGAGGGAGCGAAACGGAGAGGTGCTGCCTGCATACGGCACAAACCATTGCAGGGCTTACATGGGAGGTGTAAGTCATAGGTAGGATTTTAGGTTAACAAATAATATACGGCAGGAGCAAATAGGCAACTCCGTTGCCGGTTATTGCTTCAGCTTATTTGTTCGGTCTGTCTGTCTTTTCAGTGTGTATGTGTGGTTCCTGGGTGTGATAGGGGTTCCGTAACTTTTCTTACCGACCACTCGTGCTAGGGAATAAGGCCTTTTTACAATGTTGGGTATTGCAAATGTATCTATAATCTATTCATATTTGCAAATAAAATATATCATTTTCGCTATCTCTTATTTATGAGTAGCTTATCTGTTACAGGTTTTAAAAACAGTGTGGTTTGGGCTACTGGGGCCGTGCAAAAAGCAGACAGAAAAGCGGGATAAAGCAGCCTGCGAAAGATTTTTTTCAAAAGGCCTTGCACAGCAAAATATTTTTATAAATTTGCACTCCCAATCTGTAACATTCGTGTTGCAAAATGTTTGGGACGTAGCGCAGCCCGGTAGGGCATCCCGCCAGATGCGGGAGGGTCGCGGCGGACAAAAAGAAATAGAGTAGTTCTTAAATTGAAATAAGATTTTATCCCCGTTCTGTTTTAGTGCAGAACAATCCCTTGTTCGGGACGTAGCGCAGCCCGGTAGCGCACTTGCATGGGGTGCAAGGGGTCGCTAGTTCGAATCTAGTCGTCCCGACGAACAAGAAAGAGCCTTCACGCAAGTGGAGGCTTTTTTGTTTTATCAAGTTGTCCCGTCCTGAAATAGCGATACAGAAAAAACCATCGTTATGGAAACAACAAATTATGTAAAGCGCACGCAAAAGGATTACAGCGTGTCGTTTAAAGTTCAGGTAGTCCGGGAAATCGAACAAGGGGAATTATCAACGAC
>JAVBJN010000011.1:0-61030 GCA_031546985.1 Chitinophagaceae bacterium | reverse complement strand
AGATACATTCCCTTTTTGAATTTCAAAATGTTTTTTAAACTTTTTTTGAAACCCTTTTGACAACCGATCGAAGAACTTTTTTACTTTCCACCCCCGTTTCTGCGTTACCGTTTTTCTGAAGTGGAGTGCAAAGATAGGGACGGATCCCGTAAAAGCAAACCTTTTTAAAGAAAAGTTCATAAAAACTTTACAAATCCTTAATAGGCACGGGTTTGAATAAGTGTTACGACAACTATTGCAATGCACTAACCGACTGTAACAACCCCGGAGGATACCCTACATCTACCAGGAACAAGCCTTGCGGAGGGCTATCGAACCAGGCTTTGGTACAATCCTTACCTTCTACAATCTTACGGAAGTCGTTTAATGTGAGTTTCCCCCGGCCTACCTTAAGCATAGTAGCTACTAAACCACGCACCATGCCGCGTAAAAAACGATTGGCCTTTACATTATATACCCAGCATTGCAGACTCTGGTCAAAGTACCATTCGCTCTTTTCGATCTGGCAATTGTAAGTAAACACCTGGGAATTGCGTTTGGAGAAACTTTCAAAATCCTGGTACTCTTTTAATAGATCCGCTGCCTGCTGCATCAGATCTATATCTATTGTATAGGGAAAGAAATACCCCCGGTCGTACAGGAACGGATTTTTGGTGGGATATACGAAGTACTTATACTCGCGGTGCAAGGCATCGAACCGGCTATGCGCGGTATCGGGCACAGCATAAAGGTCATTAAGTACAATGTCTTTGGGCAAAATAGCATTGAGCTTGTATACAGTCTGGGGGTGAAGTGGCAGCTCGGTATCGAAATGCATAAAATTGCGAAGCGCGTGCACACCGGCATCGGTACGGGAAGATCCGGTAGTTAAGATGGGAGCGCGAAATAAGGTAGATAACGCTTTATCTACTTCTTCCTGAACGGTGTTGGCATTATCCTGGATCTGGAACCCCTGGTAGTTGGTTCCTTTATATGCTACTTCAACAAAAAACCTCGGCATGTTGCAAACATACGCAAACACACCGAGGTTCTTAAAATACCAGGAATGACTTTTATTTAATCGATACGGATAATAGCTCCGGGAACGGCATCGAGATTACGCGTTGCATTGAGCACTTTGAGTTCGTCTACCGACTTACCAAAACGCATTGCTATGCGATCGATGTTATCCCCTTCCTGCACCGTATATACCTTATGCTTTCCAGAGGAAGCCTTAGCCTGCGGATTTACTCCTTCTTTCTTATAAGTGGTGCAACTCTCAGCATAGATTACAGAGCGCTGGTCAATAAATTGCTCCAACTTATCTTTCGGAATACGCAGTTTGTAAACGAAGTCGGGCTGGTTGAGCATTACTTCATTAAACTTAGGGTTCCATTTTTTCAATTGATTTACATCAGTCTCCAGCATACGGGCTATCACATCCAAACGGTAAGGGCCCTGTACTTTAACAATAGCGATAGATTCCAGCTCCTGCTTGGTTAACGCGGGGGTATACTCGTCGGTAGCGGCTGCTGCCTGAACCATACTACCCGGCATTGGCATATTACTGAGGCCCATGAAATTTCCGAGCTTCTCCATAATTGCCGCAGTAGCCAGAAAGGCCATTACGTGACCCTGGGTTTCGCGGGGGAGATATTTTTTGATATCCCAAAAGCTGCTGCTTCCGGTGTTTTTAATTGCACGCAATACCGGAGAAGGACCGCTGTTGTAAGCGGCTATAACCAGCAACCAGTCGTCAAACATACCATACAACTGTTTCAGATACTTGGCGGCGGCATTGGTAGACTTATACAAGTCTCTTCTGTCATCTTTACGGGCCGATACATTAAGGCCCATAAGCCGGGCTGTACCATCCATAAACTGCCAGTATCCTACTGCACCTACAGGCGACACCGCGTTACCGTTCAATCCTGACTCAATAACGGCCAGGTACTTTAACTGCGTTGGCAAACCATGTGTAGAAAGTACGTTCTCGATCAGTTTAAAAGAAGACTCTTTTGTTGTGTTCAAACGTACCAGGTGCTCTCCGTTGTTGGAGGAATAACTCGTGATGTAATCCATCAGGTAATCCCATACTTTAGAAGACTGGATTACAGATCTGTTGATTTCGATCTGTTTCTTAACCTGTGGCTGAGATACAGTGGCAGGCATTTTTATAGTAGCCGTTGCCTGCCGGGTGATTACCGAATCGGTTTTCTTTACAGCTACTTTAGCTGAATCTGTTTTAACAGGCTGCGTCTTATCCTTCGGATCAGCTGCAGCATACCCTTTTGTCACAAAACCCAACAACACCATTGCCCCAAACAGGGTACTCTGTAGTTTAACCATTCACACACATTTTTAGTTACAAAATCATTCCATATCGCTTTTTAGGGCGATAGCGAAATTCTAAGTTAGGACTTAAAGTCCATATTAAAAAAAAATTTCTGCAAAATGTATACCAACATCTTGCAGAAACCCTTAATAAAATTATAAAACAGCCTATTGCTTTTCGGGCGTCGTTTCTTTGTCTTTCATACCGGCTTCAATCTCAGACTTAATGCTGCTTTTTGCATCATTAAACTCTCTCATTCCTTTACCTAAACCACGCATGAATTCAGGTATTTTTCTTCCACCAAACAAAACCAGAACCGCTAATACGATTATGATCCACTCGGATCCACCTGGCATTGATAACAATAAAAGCGCTTGCATGTGTAATCAGTTTATGTATTATGAAGCAAAGGTAGGGCATTCGAAAATACCCACCTCATTAAAATTTTTTAAGGTTTGGAGTTTAACAGCAGCTTAACAAAAAAGCGGAAACCAAGTATTTACAAGGTTTCCGCTACATATTGTCAAGATCAGGATCAGCTTAAACTGTAGCCCTTTTCATTTCTTTAATACGAGCTGCTTTACCGAAACGGCTACGCAGGTAGTACAGTTTAGCACGACGCACTTTACCCACTTTGTTAACTGCGATAGAATCGATGTTAGGAGAGTACAGCGGGAACAGTCTTTCTACACCAATACCGTCGGAAATCTTACGAACGGTAAAAGTTGCAGTAAATCCTTCGCCCTGACGCTTAATTACATCGCCACGGAAAGACTGGATCCTTTCTTTAGCACCTTCAACGATTTTATAGTTAACAGTGATGTTATCACCAGCTTTAAATGCAGGCATTTCTTTTTTAGCAGTCATCTGCTCATGTACAAACTTTACGGCTTCCATTGTTTTGAAAGTTTAGGGCTGCAAAGGTAACGAATAAAAACATTAATTACCAAACAGAAATTAAAAATTATTACAAAATACTGGTTCTCAATCCGGCTTTTTCCCGTTAAGGTCGGGCCGTCTTGCTTTGGTGCGCTCCAGCGCCTGCTCATGCCTCCAATCATCAATGATGCGTGGATTGCCACAAAGCAGCACTTCGGGCACCGCAAGGCCTCTCCACTCTGCAGGACGGGTATATACCGGCGGAGCCAGCAGATCGTCCTGGAATGAGTCGAAAAGGGCCGATGTTTCGTCGTTGAGCACACCGGGTATAATACGTCCTATGGCATCTACCACCACAGCAGCGGCCAGCTCTCCCCCACTCAACACATAATCGCCGATACTGATCTCCATGGTTACATACAGCTGACGGATACGTTCGTCGATGCCTTTGTAGTGACCGCAGATGATCATAAGATTGTCTTTCAGCGAAAGGCGGTTGGCGGTACGCTGGTCAAAACGCGCACCATCGGGCGTCATGTAAATGATTTCGTCGTAAGTGCGTTCCGATTGCAATTTTTCGATAACCAGGGCCAGGGGCTCGGGCATCATAACCATGCCGGCACCGCCACCAAACTGGTAATCGTCTACCTGACCGTGCTTATACGGCGTATAGTCGCGCAACTGGTGCAATTGTACCTCCAGCAGCCCTTTTTCCTTAGCCCTCTTCATGATAGAATGAGCAAAAGGACTATCCAGTAACTCGGGCAAAACAGTGATGATATCGATGCGCATACAATGTTGTTTTAATCGAGATAAATGGACAGTAAGCCATCTGGCAGGTCTACCAGCACTTTTTTGGCGGCAGGGTCAATCTTCTTAAGCGTTGTCTCGTTAATGGGAATAAGCACTTCCTTATCCTGCACCATTACCATTGCCAGCATCTGACCGGGCGATTCTATGATTTCGGCTACAGGGCCGAGTAAACCCGCCTGCTTATCCGTTACCATATAACCGATGATCATGAGCAGCGAATCGGCAGGGGTAAGTTTTTCGAAAATCTCGTCTTCTACACAAACGGGTTTGCGTACCAGTAGCTTGGCTTTCTCGGGCGTATCTACGCCTTCGAGCTTCACTATTACCTCTTCATTAGTGGTGGCGCGGGCGCCTTCAATAAAGTAGGGAATAAAGCTGCCGGATTTCTGCTCTACGAACAGTACCGCGGTAAGACCATCGAGGTTCAGTTTGGCCTGAAACCCGTGCACCATTACCAGCTCTCCCTTGAGGCCGTGTGTAGCCACCAGTTTTCCAATGTGTTTCATCCAAAAGGCTTTAAATCAATGCTTTTTTATACCCTGAAAAATACTGACCGTTGGCGCTGCTCCTGCGCGATTCTGTTACTTTTTTGCGAAAAAAAGCAACCCCAAAAACCGTCAGAAAACGATTACATCCCGTTTTCTGCAGCGCGCCCGGATGTGGCTGCAATACTACTGTGACATCGGCTACAGTACACAAATGGCTGCCATTCATCCTAAACCAATCTTCCAGGGCATTTAACGATTAACGGGCTGTGCAACCAGCCAAATAAAAAAGGAAATACCCTTGGGAGTATTTCCTTTTTTTGAAAGAGTCAAAAGCTTATGCATTTTCTGCAGGTGCTTCACCTTCTGTTTCAGCAGCAGGTGCAACAACTTCGGCTTTCTCTTCAACTTTCTTTACCACAGGCTGGTGTTTAGCAGCAGCTTTGGTTTTTTTGTGGTGATCGCGACGGTTTGCTACCATTTGTTCATGTTCAGCATTCCATTTCTCGAATTTTTCACCGGCAGCTTGTTCGTTGAACAGGCCCAGTTTCACACCACGGTTGAGGTGTTTCATAAACAGTACACCCTTAAATGAAAGGATGCGACGGCAGGTTTCTGTAGGAACCGCACCGTTTTCCAGCCATTTCAATGCACGCTCGCGTTTGATTTCAACGGTTGCTGGTACAGTCAAAGGATTGTATGTACCCAGTTTCTCGATGAATTTACCATCACGAGGTGAACGAGCATCGGCTGCTACGATGAAGTAGAACGGACGTTTCTTAGAACCGTGGCGCTGTAATCTGATTTTTACTGGCATAAATAATAGAAATTATCTTTGCGTTAGAAAATAAATTGGATTGCAAAAGTAATGAAAAAAAACAAGTGAAACGTTAAAAATTAACGTCTCATTCCCATTCCGGGCATACCAGGTATACGGGGCAAGCCTTTGCCGCCGGTAAGCTTGTTGAGTTGTTTCATCATTCCTCTCATTTGCTCGAATTGCTTAAAGAAGGCATTTACCTCCTGCATATCGCGACCGCTACCCGTGGAAATACGCTTACGGCGCGGGGTATCAATAGCATCGGGGTTAGCCCTTTCGAACGGGGTCATGGAGTTGATGATGGCTTCGATTCCTTTAAACGAATCGTCGCTGATGTCGATATCCTTTACCGCTTTGCCCACACCGGGAATCATACCCAGCAGGTCTTTGAGGTTACCCATTTTTTTGATCTGGGACAACTGCTCGCGGAAATCTTCGAAATCGAATTTATTGGCACGGATCTTTTTCTCCAGTTTTTTGGCCTGCTCTTCGTCGTACTGCTCCTGCGCGCGCTCTACCAGGGTGGTAATATCGCCCATACCCAGGATACGCTGCGCCATACGCTCGGGATAAAACACATCCAGCGTATCGAGTTTTTCGCCCATGCTTACAAACTTGATGGGCTTTTGTACGGTATATTTAATAGAAAGCGCGGCACCACCACGGGTATCACCATCGAGTTTGGTGAGCACCACACCGGTAAAGTTGAGCCTTTCGTTAAATGACTTGGCAGTGTTTACCGCATCCTGACCGGTCATGGAATCTACCACAAACAGAATCTCAGATGGTTTAACGGCAGCTTTTACATTGGCTACCTCGGTCATCATCGCTTCGTCGATAGCCAAACGGCCGGCGGTATCGATGATGACAGCAGTGTACCCTTTTTGTTTGGCGTAAGCGATAGCATTTTGCGCAATCTGCACCGCAT
Organism: Chitinophagaceae bacterium; assembly: GCA_031546985.1. GTDB lineage: Bacteria > Bacteroidota > Bacteroidia > Chitinophagales > Chitinophagaceae > JAVBJN01. The sequence goes on along the minus strand of JAVBJN010000011.1, from coordinate 54,791 downwards.
CTTTATTATCGGGCTCACTATATACTTCTACCCCAACCTGGCCACCCAGCACTTTCAGCTGGTCTATCGCCGCCGGGCGGTAGATATCCGCAGCCACCAGCAACGGGGTACGGTTTTTCTTTGTTTTAAGGAAATGGGCCAGTTTACCAGAGAAAGTGGTTTTACCCGAACCCTGCAAACCCGCGATGAGGATTACGGTAGGCTTTTCGGTAAGATCCAGTTCTTCTTCGGTGCCGCCCATCAGCTCTACCAGCTCGTCTTTAACGATCTTAACCATTAACTGGCCGGGAGAAATAGCATTGAGCACCTTTTCGCCTACGGCGCGGTCTTTTACCTTATCGGTTAACTCTTTGGCAATTTTATAGTTTACGTCGGCATCTACCAGCGCTCTTCTGATTTCTTTAATGGTAGAAGTTACGTTGATCTCGGAAATGCGGCCTTCACCTTTCAGTTGCTTAAACGCCGTTTCGAGCCTTTCCGTTAAATTATTGAACATGCTTTCTATTTTTTAAAACCGGTAGTCCGGCAGGGCGGCGCCTGGCCGGGTGTGTAAAACAATAATGGTGAATATTGGGTAATATTCACCATTACAGTTTGCAAAAATACTTGTTTTGAATTAGTTTCCTAAATAGTGTTTCAGGAGCTTGCTGCGACTGGTAGAACGCAGCTTGGTAATGGCTTTATCTTTAATCTGGCGTACACGCTCGCGGGTGAGGCCAAATTTCTCGCCTATATCTTCGAGGCTCATCGGATGCTCCACAGCAATACCGAAATAGAGCATAATAACATCTTTCTGACGGTCGGTAAGGGTGCTCAGCGAACGTTCGATCTCACAACGGAGCGATTCGCGGTATTCCAGGTCGGAATCGGTGCTGTCGCCATTGGGGTTTTCGAGTACGTCGAGCAGGGTATTGTCTTCTCCGTCTACAAACGGCGCATCTACCGATACGTGTCTGGCGGCTACACCCAGGGTTGTTTCTACCTCGTCTGTATTGATCTCGAGCAGTTCGGCCAGTTCGTCGGGAGACGGCTCGCGTTCAAACTCCTGCTCCAGCTGAGAGTAGGCTTTGTTGATTTTGTTGCTCAACCCTACTTTGTTCAACGGAAGCCGAACGATACGGGATTGCTCGGCCAAAGCCTGCAAAATAGACTGGCGAATCCACCATACAGCGTAGGAGATGAATTTGAAACCACGGGTTTCGTCAAAGCGTTGCGCGGCTTTGATCAAACCGAGGTTACCTTCATTGATCAGATCACTCAGCGATAAACCCTGGTTCTGATACTGCTTGGCTACCGACACTACGAAACGCAGGTTGGCCTTGGTCAATTTCTCCAGAGCCACCTGGTCGCCTTGTTTGATACGGATAGCAAGATTCACTTCTTCCTCAGGCGTAATAAGGTCTACTTTACCTATTTCCTGTAAGTACTTCTCTAAGGATTGGCTCTCACGGTTGGTAATAGATTTAGTGATCTTGAGCTGACGCATGGACATAGGCAAAAAACAGGTTTAGATTAACAATAGGTCTAAATAATATGGATTCAGATTTACGAAAAAATCACTGTCACAAGAATGTCATCCGACTCAACAGCACCGGCGGCAAAACTACCAAAGAAACCAATTCGACCCAAAAAATATTAACAAAACGTTAAGAACGGCCCAACACAGGCCCAGAGCAGTTATTATTTAATGAAAATCAATCCTTTAACATATTTTAGCATTTTCGGAGAAAAATTATTTTGTTCGAGAATTTTATTTTATATTATTGCACTCAACAGACTACAAGTTTATCATTTAGAAACTGTGAAACCGATATGGCTAAGAAAGTGTTATATACCCTGGAATACCCGATTAAATGTTCTCCCTCTATATTATATGAATTTCTGAGTACTCCTGCTGGCTTACAAGAATGGTTTGCCGACAAGGTTGACGAAAGAGACCATGTTTTTCATTTTGGATGGAATGGCTATTTTGAACATGCAGACATTTTAGACTCTACAGAAAATGAATTCGTAAAATACCGCTGGCACCATGCAGATGGCAGTGAGTTTTTTGAGTTCCGGATCGAGGTGAGTCCTATCACCAACGAAACCATTCTGAAAGTGACCGACTTTGCGGAGAAAGGTGAAATCAAAGACCAGTCACAATTGTGGGATACCCAGATTGCCGATCTGAAGCACCGCATCGGCAGCTAACTTTTTCTGCTTACCGCATTTGTTTATAAAGTCATTCTCCTGTATACACCAACACATCGGGAGAATGACTTATTTTTATGGCTTAATCGCATTGAACTTGAAAAAGTTAGACAAGCTGTTACTAAAGAGTTTCCTGGGGCCATTCTTCGTTACCTTTTTCATTACGCTGTTCGTATTCGTGATGCAGTTCTTCTGGAAGTATGTAGATGAACTGGTAGGGAAAGGTATTGAGATACCTGTGCTGTTGCAGCTTATATTTTACATGTCGGCCACACTGGTGCCGGTAGCATTGCCATTGGGTATATTGCTGGCATCGATCATGACCTTTGGCAACCTGGGCGAGACCTATGAGCTGGTGGCCCTAAAATCGGCAGGCATATCGCTGAACCGCTTTATGCGCCCCATCTTCATGTTTATTCTCGCGGTAGCGGCCTTTGCTTTTTACTTCAACAACTGGGTTATTCCGGTAGCCAATATTAAAGCCTTTAGCCTGCTGCACGACCTGCGGCAAATGAAGCCCACCTTTAGCCTGCGCGAAGGCGTATTTTTCGGAGAACTCTCTGGCTACACCATTCGTGTAGAACAAAAAGACAAAGACGGACAGGGCATTCATGGTGTAATGATCTACGACCATACCCGTGGCCGTGGCAACGACCGGGTGATACTGGCCAAAGACGGAAAAATGTACACTACGCCCGATAAAAAAGCCATTGTATTTGAACTGGAAAAGGGCTGGCAGTATGAAGAAAAAGAACCGCAGGGCCTGGACAAGCGTGAGCAGGTACGCATGTATTTCGACTACTGGAAAAGAGTGATAGATGCGTCGGAATTTGGTTTTAACCGGGTAGACGAAAAGCTGTACGAGAACAATTACAACATGATGAATGTGCAGCAGCTGAACCACCAGATGGACACCATAAGGCTGCGCATGAGCAATGTGCCCAATACGGTGAGCGATTTTATACGCCCGGAATATACTTTTATAACCTGGAAAGACAGTGCCTGGAAAACCTTACCCAAGGCCAGAACCTACGATAAAGATTTATACGCCCGCATTCCCGACAGTACCAAAGCCTACGTGCTTACAGGTGCAGAAAACAGCATACGCAACTCTAAATCCCTACTCAATATCGCGGCGAGCGACTTGAAAATATCGAAGCAAAACCTGGTGCTGCACCAGATTGAGTGGTACCGGAAATTTACCCTGAGCTTTGCCTGCATCGTACTCTTCCTGATTGGCGCACCGTTGGGTGCCATTATCCGCAAAGGCGGACTGGGCTTGCCTTTGGTGTTTGCGGTGGCGTTCTTTGTGATCTACTATGTATCGTCAATGATAGGTGAGAAAATGGCCAAGCAGGAAGCCATAGGCCCGTTTGGCGGTATGTGGCTCTCTACCTTTGTACTGCTGCCCATTGCCGTGTTTCTGGTAAACAGGGCCCGCACCGATGCCGCCATTATGAATAAGGACTGGTATACCAAGAGTTTTGCCAAGCTTAAAAAGCGGTTTACCAAAGAATTGCCTAAATAACTGTTAAGCAGTACCTTAGAGTACCAGACCCAAAACAGCGTATTTATTTGATGAAAAGATTCCGCACGATACTCCAGGAAAACCCGTGGTTTTTTATACCATTTGCCCTCTGGCTTATTGCCGGAGGTCTCCTTTTTCTGCCGTACAGTAAGGAGCAGCTTTTCCTGGCTGTAAACCAATGGTACTCCCCTACCGCCGATATAATAATGCGGTACACCACATTTATGGGCGAAGCCGGGTTTTATGTAGCGATAGGCTTACTCATTATGGCTTTTAGCAGCCGCTACCGCAACCGCTGGTATTTTATGACCGCACTGGCCTGTGGCCTGCTCTCTACCCTGCCCACACAAATACTTAAAAACATACTGAACCACCCCCGGCCTACGAAGTACTTTCCTGAAGGAATTGTGCATACGGTAGAGGGTGTAAGAATGCACCAGCACCTGAGCTTTCCCTCGGGGCATACTACCGGCTCGTTCAGTTTATTTGTATTTCTTACCCTTATATTGCCACCCCGCTACAAATGGCTGGGGCTGCCCTTCTTCTTTCTGGCCCTGCTTTGCGGGTATTCGAGAATGTACCTGGGGCAGCACTTTTATGAGGATGTATATGCCGGAAGTATTATTGGCACCATTTTTACGGTGTTGATCTTCCTTTTTATACAAAAGAGGGCACCGAACCAAACCATTTACACGCAATGAGACCATACCTTATAATAATATGTGCAGCAGCTTTATTGTTTATTCCGTTCCTGGGCGGGGCACACCTGTTTGACTGGGACGAGATAAACTTTGCGGAATGCGCCCGTGAAATGATCGTAAGCGGCGACTATTTCCGCCCTATGATCGACTTTAAGCCGTTCTGGGAAAAGCCTCCGGTATTTATCTGGATGCAGGTGCTGAGCATGAAGGTATTTGGCATCAACGAATTTGCCGCGCGGTTCCCCAACGCGATGATTGGTATTGCCACGCTTTGCTCTTTCTTCGCTATTGGTAAACGGCTGGTGAGCGAGAAATTTGCCTGGGTTTGGGTGATATTGTACACCGCCTCCTGGCTGCCTCATTTCTACTTTAAATCGGGTATTATAGATCCCAGTTTTAACCTGTTTATTTACCTGGCTATCTACTTCGCATTCAACGTATCGCATACCACTAAAAAGCTGTTGTGCGCGGTGCTATCAGGCATATTTGTAGGGTTGGCAGTATTGACCAAAGGCCCCGTGGCCATTGCCGTATGCCTGCTTACCCTGCTGGTATTCTGCATTGTGCGTAAAACGCTGCTGCCCTTTGCACCTAAGTATTTTATAGCCTTACTGCTCTCTGGCATTGCCACTACCATGCTATGGTTTGGCGCAGAGATTATGGCGCATGGCTGGTGGTTTGTAAACGAATTTATTACCTACCAGATACGCCTGTTCAAAACCGAAGACGCTGGTCATGGCGGGCCCTTCATTTACCACTTTATTGTATTGCTGCTGGGCTGTTTTCCGGCCTCGATATTCCTGTTTACCTATATCAAAAAATCGGCTCCGCTGTTCCAGGACGATAAACTAAAAACCTCGGCCAAGAACTTCCGTACCTGGAACTGGATTTTGTTTTGGGTGGTGCTGCTGCTGTTTTCGATTGTAAAAACCAAGATTGTACACTACTCTTCGCTGTGTTATTTCCCGCTGAGTTACCTGGCCGCGCTGCCGGTGTACCAGCTCATTAACCGCAAGCTGGACCTTACGGGCTGGCAAAAAGTGCTGTTGCTGGGCATAGGCGCTGTTGTGGCTATTGCTATTACCTTACTGCCGTGGGTAGGTTTGCATAAAGAGCTGCTGATTCCGCTCATCGACGATCCGTTTGCGGTAGGCAACCTGCAGGCCGATGTGCCGTGGAGCTATTGGGAAATGTCGTTTGGTATTATTTACCTGATAGCGCTGGTAGCCGTATATTTCCTGATTCGCGAAAAATTTTACCTGCGTGGCCTTTCGATACTGGCCTGCGCGCAGGTGTTTATCATTTTTGTGACGGTATCGCATTTTACTCCCAAAATTGAAGCCATCTCTCAACGGGCGGCAATAGAATACTTTGAATCTTTTGCAGGCGAAGATGTGTATGTGCAGGTACTGGGCTACAAGAGCTACGCGCACCTGTTTTACACCAAGAAAAAAGCCCCCACGAATCCTAACTATTACAACCAGGACTGGCTTATTGCCGGCCCGGTAGACAAACCGGTTTACTTCATTTGTAAGATACAGAATGCGGCTTCTACACTGGAGCAGCACCCTACGCTGATGAAGATTGGCGAAAAGAACGGATTTGTATTCCTGAAGCGCAAATAACTTGGGTTTGATGCCCTGCCGGGAATGCTCTATTTTAGCGGTCCAATATCAGTTTTCGTATGAGTAAACATGTTCTTAAAATCCAGGAAGCTTACTACATCAACCAGGATGTAAAGCGTTTTATCCTGGACAAACCAGAGGGTTTCAATTTTATTCCGGGTCAGGCTACTGAACTTTCTATCAATAAACCAGGCTGGGAAGACCAGAAAAGACCGTTCACCTTTACATCGCTGAACGCGTGGCCCTTCCTGGAATTTACCATCAAGATCTACAACGACCATGATGGGGTAACCCACCAGCTGGGCAGAACCAACTCTGGCGCGGAACTGATCCTGGATGATGTATTTGGCGCAATCCAATACCAGGGGCCAGGCGTGTTTCTGGCAGGTGGCTCGGGCATTACACCTTTTATGGCCATTCTGAGGCAATTGCATACGCAGAAACAACTGCATGGCAACTCGCTGATCTACTCCAACAAATACGAGGAAGACGTAATTTTCGACTCCGAACTGCGCCAGATGCTGGGCAACAGCTACCTGAATGTGCTGACGCGCGAAGATGTGGTGGGCTTTGGCGAAAAACGCATTGACCGTGATTTCCTGATTGAGAATATCCGCGATTTTGGGCAGAAGTTTTATGTGTGCGGCCCCGATAAATTTGTGTCTACCATGAATGGCATTCTGGTAGATCTGGGGGCAAATCCCGAAGCGCTGGTGTTTGAGAAATAATACTACGATCGCTGATCGCTGATTTGAGGATCGCTGATTTAACACATCCAAACATTAATGCTACTTAGAGATCCTGCTTCCATCTCCTTCGTCGATGGTGCAGGATGACATTATAATATTTATACAAAATGAAAATCCCCCGGCTATGCCAGGGGATTTTCATTTAATGCTACCGGAGCAATCTATTTGATAGGCTCGCTTTGGGCCAGTTTAACGGTTCTTTCAGACACGTTGTACTGCCCGGCGATGGCTTTACCATCTTTATCTACGAGTTCCAGTTTAATGTTCAGATCGCCCATTGGCGCGTTTTCGATAAAGTGCGCAGTCCAGTCGGTGAGGGTAAACTCCTTACCGTTAACCGTAGCTTTAATTTTATTGCCTTCGGGGCTCAGGGTGGTGTTTACCAGGTACCAGTCGAGCAATACTTTTTTGGTATCGTCGCCCAGGTACTCGCCTTTAGGACGGCTGTAGAACAACATAGGCGTTTTAGGCACTTCCATTTTCTGTACGTTTCCTTTCTCATCCACTTTAAAGTGTGTGAGCACGTAAGCTGCTGGTGTTTTTACCGCTTCGTGGTAAGAACGGCTCAGGAAGGTCATTAACCAGTGTTCGCTGTTCTTAGCCAGTGTAATGCTGTGCTTAGGCTCGTACAGCGCCGCATAAGGCTTATTGTCCATCACAAAGTGAATGTGCTGGCCTTGCTTGGAGTTGTTGCAACCTTTGGCAGCTGCATCGGAGGTCTGGTCGCCCAGTTTATAGTTCTGCACATCAAATTCCACGTTCAGTTTTACGGAATCCGGACCGGCAGGTTCAGTTTTCATGGATTTAACCGACAGTTTGCCATCTGGGAAAGCAGGCGAATCTTTTACCGGCGTTACGGTAATGGCAGCGTTATTAGGTTGTGCGGGCACAGCGATGGAATCATGCCCACCAGAAGTAACCGGAGACTCAGAGGTAGTGCCGCTGTTTTGACAAGCGGTAAAAGATACAGCCAAAAGCATGGCAGCTGGCAATATGATCTTTTTATTCATAAGAGAGGTTTTATGTTATGCAAGTTACTAAAATCGAAGCCGTGAGCCGGGGTTGGCGGCTTAAATTCTCATTAAGCCTTACCGTCGCATCCTGTAAATGAGATCCTGCCTCCGGCTCATGCTTCACCGGCGCAGGATGACATAATCACTATTGCACATTGATCTCGTCTACAAAAATGAACGCTTCTCCACCTGCACCCTGGTGCCAGGCGGGGAGTTTGCCATAGTTGTGCGCTACAACTTTAATATAGCGGGCGCTGGTCTGTACCGGCTGCGCTACGTTTTTGATAAGCACAGTTTCTTCCTTATCGGGCACACCTACTTTCTGGGTTCCTACCTTGCGAAACTGGCGGTCTTCTCCGGCCACATAAAAATCTACATTTACCGGCATCAAAATCCATGCCCTTTGATCTTGCAGGAAACCAGCACTTACTTCCTGCACATCTTTTACCTGCTTCATATCGATCACGGCTTCAAAGTCGCGGGCCTGGAAACCCTGCCAGAAACCTATGCGCCAGTTGGCATTGCCCCGGATGCCATCGATCAACCCATCGGGACCACCTGCGGTATACTGACGGTTGGAGGGCGAGCCCAGCTCTACACTCCAATTATCGTGCGGCATACGGTTCAGCTCGGCCGAAACCGGGAAACTGCTTACGCCATTTTTAATCGCCACCGTCTTAACGGTACAGCTTTTATCAATTTCAAAAGGCGCGGAGTAACGGATGCCATTAACGCCTGGCTCACTGCCATCCAGCGTATAATACAGGGTTACACCAGGCGTCATGCAATCGATGGTAACAGCGGTATGCTCTTTAAAGTTGCGGCTGCTTACACGAATTACCGGGTTGGGAATAATCAGTTGCTCAAAAATACCGGTAGCAGGCGCGTTTTGCTCCTGGCTGGCCCAGTCCTGGTTGGCTTTTGCCCCCATGTTAAAGGTGAGGTAGCCACCATTCATAAGGGTTTTATGATCGATGTAGGCTTTGTTGTATCCCTGCTTGTTAAGGCTGGCGTTCTGGATATAATAATTACTGCTGCTGATACCGTTGGCAGTAATAACCCAATCTTTTTTATTGGGTAAATGTACCGTCACTTTGGGGAATAATGGGGTACCAATGGCATATTGTGTGCTACCAGGACATACCGGGTACATGCCCAAGGCGCTCCACACATACCAGGCGCTCATTTGTCCGCAGTCTTCATTGCCAATCAGCCCTTCGGGTACATCGGCATACATACTATCCATAATCTTATGCACGTAATACTGGGTTTTCCAGGGTTGGTTCAGGTAATCGTACAGGTAAGTCATATGGTGGCTGGGCTCATTACCATGCGCATACTGACCAATCAAACCTGTAATATCGGCCTGCTCGCGGCCGCTGGTTTGGCTGGAGGTGGTAAACAGTTCGTCCAGTTTGGCCAGGGCTTTGGGTTTGCCGCCCATTATTTTAATCCATCCGTCGATATCCTGAGGTACATAAAAACTATACTGCCAGCTGTTGGCTTCTGTAAAGTGGTTGTTTACCTCGGCAGGGTCGAAAGGCGCAAACCAGCCCCCATTCCAACGTGGGCGCATAAACCCTGTGGTTTGGTCAAATACGTTTTTGTACGATTGCGCTCTTTTGATAAAGGTATTGTACACATCTTTGCGTCCCAGCTTTTGGGCCATCATAGCAATACACCAGTCGTCGTAGGCATATTCCAGTGTTTTAGATACACTTTCATGCTCCTCATCGGCCAGCACCACCCCATTTTTACGGTAAGAAGGCAGGCCAAACTCATTGCCCATCGCAGCGCTTACCATGGCATCCAGCGCCACATTGGGGTCAAAACCACCTACACCTTTTACAAAAGCATCCCAGATTACGGGAATGGAGTGGTTGCCAATCATGCAATTGGTTTCATTGCCCGACAGCTCCCAAACCGGTAAGCGCTTGCCTTGCTGGTATTGCAGCAGAAAGGTTTTAATGTAGTCGCTGGTACGCTCCGGCTCCAATACGGCGAGCAACGGATGCAGGCCACGGTAGGTATCCCACAGGGAGAACACGGTGTAGTAATTACCGTTCATGGTTTGGTGAATCCTATCGTCGCGACCACGGAAGCGGCCATCTACATCGTTGTACAGGTTAGGATTGAGGTACACATGGTACATGGCGGTGTAAAAATTCTTCATCTGCGCCAGGGTACCGCCTTCGGCTTCTATTTTGCTTAGTTCTTTATTCCATTTCTGCTTAGCAGCCAGGCGATGCTTTTCAAAGTTCCAGTCGTTCATCTCGCGGTGCAGGTTGTTGGCCGCACCTTGCTCATCTACCCCACTGATGGCTACAATTACAGTAAGCGGCGCGGAGTCGGATGCGAAGCGGAAGAACGCTTTTACGTTATTGCCCCGCAGCACATTGGCTTTACGCTCCTTATCGTCCATAAACAACTGCTGCTCTACCATTGGTTTGGAGAAGCGGATTTCGAAAAACACCTTCTGGTTACTGGCCCATGCTTTGGAAAAACGGTAACCCCGAATGGTATACGGATCTACGATTTCCAGTTTGCTGTCCAGCACTTTATCGCGGTGCTTAAGATCGAGCACCAGCGCCTGCATGGCTTTGGCCGGGTAGCTGTATTCGTGCATACCGCAGCGCTCGGTCACCGTCATGCGGGCACGCACCTGCGATTGTTTCAAAAATACTTCATAATACCCTGGCGATGCCGATTCGTTGGCATGCGAGAAAGTAGATTTGTAGGCATAGTCTTTTACGCCGGTTTTCTTTGTAACAGGCATGAGCAATACATCGCCATAATCGGTGCAGCCCGTGCCGCTCAGGTGGGTGTGGGAGAAACCATAGATTACAGAATCGCTGTAATGGTAGCCGCTACAGCCATCCCAGCTATCATCGGCGCGGGTATCGGGGCTGAGCTGCACCATACCCGACGGCATGCTCGCACCGGGATAGGTATGCCCGTGCGCGCCCGTGCCTACAAACGGATTTACGTACTGTGTGTAATCTTTCTGGGCCTGCGCCATTCCGGCGTATGCAGTAAGACAGGAGGTTAAAAGACAGGTTAAAGTTTTGCGCATCAACAAAATCATTTTTTACGGTCAATAAAAGAGCCAACGCGGATTACGTCGCCCCGTTTAAAATGGATCAGCGCCACAGCCTTGCGGGTTGCGGGCGGTAAATCGAAATAGTTATCGCTCGTTCTAAAGGTTGGATTATTGGTTTGTATGGTTACGTTGCGGGCAAATTTATCGCTGTACAGCACCAGCGAATCGCCCTGGATATGGTAACTGATATGGCTTTCGGGCAGTTGCACCTCCCGGTAGCCAGCGGGTACCTGTATGCGGGAACTGAGCTTACGGCCCTCTTGCCAGATCTCTGTTTGAATATACACTTTATTCCAATCTATATATGCGTCCGGCAGCTCAAAAGTATGGTGTGTTACGCCCTTTTGCAGCAGTGGCAGCGACTGGTTAAACAATGCAACCGGATTGCCATCGAACCCGGCTACCTGAATGCCTACCGACAATTGTTGCAGTGCGGCGCTATCGTTTATAATATCGAGTTTTATAGTTTTTCCATTGCGGGTAATATGGGGAAGCAATGGCGCATACAGCGCTGTAACCCGGTACATACCCGCTTTCCAACCGCCATAAAAATCGACCGTGCTCCAGCTTATAACCGGCCAGCAATCGTTGAGCTGCCAGTATAAAGAGCCCATGCAGTAAGGCATAGCAGTACGTTGCGCTACAATGGCTTTTTCTAAAGTTGCAGCCTGCAATAGTTGTGTATAGTAAGTATAGCCCTCAAAATCTTTGGTTGCGGGGAAATACCTTTTAAGATACCCGCTGAGGTTGGCAAAACCTGTTGGATGTTTCTGATGGTTGCGCAACAGGGGCGATGCCGTATCGAGCTGCCCGGGTGGCACAACGGTTTGCAAAACGCTTACAGCAGGCAATGCCTGCATACCGTACTCGCTCATAAAGCGGGGGACTTTTGTTTTAAACGTATCTATTGGCTGCATACCCCACCAAACGCCCCAGTAGTGGCTATCACCCTGGGTCATGCTTTGCGCGCGGCCCCAGCCGTATTCCGGAGAACTGGCAATATAAGTACGGGTGCCGTCGTATTCCTTAACACAATCAGGAATTAGTTGTACAAACAACCGTTGGTAACCGTTACCAATCTGCTGTTGGTCTGTTGTGCTATACTGTTTATCCCAGCCCCAATTGTGCCAGGCTTCGTCTACTTCATTATTGCCGCACCATAGTACAATGCAAGGGTGGTTGCGCAGCCGTTTTACCTGCTGGATAATTTCGGCCTTTACATTGCTGAGAAAGGCTTTATCCCAGGGATACATGGCGCAGGCAAACATAAAATCCTGCCACACCATAATGCCGTAAGCATCGCACAGATCGTAAAAATCGTCGGTTTCGTAGATACCACCGCCCCAGATGCGGATCATGTTGATATGCGCCTCCTTGCAATAGGCCAGCAATTGTGGTGCGGGCAAAGATTTCAGCGCAGAAGCCTGCACCGACAGTGCATTGCCCGAAATACTTACACCCGGAAAACTATGCGAGGGAATGTAATTGGCTCCTTTTACAAAAACAGGCTCGCCATTGAGCTGCAGGTAAAAAGAACGCCCGGCGCTATCCGGCTCCTGCACCCATTGCGCATCGCGAATGCCAAATGCAGTCCGGTTTTCCTGCACCGTTTCTCCTGCTTCATTTTGGAGCCTTACAATGAGCTGGTATAAATGGGGGTTACCAGTACCATTGCATTGCCACAGGTCTGGTTTGGGAATATTGAAGCTGAGATTACTTTTTTGGACAGCCTGTAAGGTTTTGCGGGCAATGGTATTACCCGACGGCGATACTATTTCCAGCGCTACCCTGCCCAATGTGCTTTTTGCAGCAGCGGAAAGCTGCACCTTAATATTGGCCGCTGTAGCAGTAATATTTTCTGTTTTAATCCACACGTTTTCCAATGCCTGGTTGTTCCATGCTTTGAGGTAAACGGGTTTCAAGATGCCACAGGTGATGAAAATTGGTCCCCAATCCCAACCGTAGTGGTAAGGCGCTTTGCGGGTAAAAACCCGGCTATCGGTGGGTAAGGTTACCGGAAAATGTTTTTGCAGGCTATCGGCTATTGCCTGTGGTGGGTAAAATACCACCTGGAGTATGTTGTGCTTTCTTTTGAGTTGCGACTTAACGCCAGCCTCCCATGCACGAAACATGTTATTGGTCTGTAGCAGTGGTTTCCCGTTTAAGGTAACGAATGCATAGGTATCTAATCCATCAAAACACAAGTTGATATTGGGCTGGTTCCATACACTATCGGGCACATCAAAAGAGGTGGTGTAGGTCCAGTTTTTTTGCCCTATCCATTGCAGTTGCTGTTCGTTATTGCCAAAGAAAAGATCGGGAATGAGGCGGTTGTGCAGCAGATCGGTGTGGATATTGCCCGGTACGGCGGCAGGCCACAGCTTACCACTGGTATCTGTAAAAGTCCAGTTGCGGAGCAAACCGTATTGTACCATTTGCGCACCAACACCGCCGCAACAGAGCAGCAAGAACAGGAATAACCATACAATTTTAGATGGCTGCATGCTGCATGGTTTGTTTCAGCAAACGCACCTTACCGGCCAGTGTTTCAAAATAATCGCTGCCGTTGAATCCCCTTTTAAAATATTGCATCTTGCTTTTCATTTCACTCTTTAACGAGCCGTGAAACTCTTTGGCATGCGTGCTGATCATGAGCTCGATAATATTGTGCTCGTTGATGCCGCTGCCGGGCATTATGGTAATGCGGCTGCCCGCCTGTTTTACCAGGTTGCGGAGCAAAGTAGTACCACCCAGCGCCGTAGGGTGCTGACCGGAAGTAAGAATACGATTGCAACGCAAGGCTATCACATCTTCCAGTGCCTTTAAAGGATCGGGCGTATGGTCAAATGCCCGGTGAAAAGTTACTTCCATTCCGGCGGCCAGGTCCATTAACTGACTGCAACGTTCCATATCGATTGTACCATCCGGTAGTAAAATACCGAACACCACCCCTTCGCAGCCTAAGGATTTACAAATACGGATGTCCTCTTTCATGATATCGAACTCGTATTTGTTGTACAGAAAATCGCCGCCCCGGGGACGGATGATGGGAAATACCGGAATGGTTACCCGTTTACGGGTCTGGCTAATGGTAGCATAAGACGGCGTGGTGCCTCCTTCCTGCATGTTATCGCACAGTTCTATCCTGTCGGCGCCACCTTCTGCCGCAGCTATAGCGCTGTTGATGCCATAGGCGCAGATTTCGAGTAAGGGTGTGGGCATATTGGTGGTGGTTTATTTAAAATAATACGGCGCGTTCATCAGCACATTGCTGGTATCGCTTACACAAACGGCATAGTTAAAGCCGGGCTGCAAGGCATAAGCGCCGTAGGTGCCGTCTTTATTTATGGCTATGAAAGCTACCTGCATATCTTTTACATTATTAGGGCTTTTCTGCGCAATACGTTCAATGGCTTTGCGGCAGGCGGTTTCGGGGTCATCGCCATTGCGCATAAACTCTACCACCAGGTTGCAACCGCCAATGCGCATAACTTCCTCGCCTACGCCTGTGGCTACCGCTGCGCCCACTTCGTTATCGACCATAAGGCCCGAACCAATAATGGGAGAATCGCCCACCCGGCCACGCATTTTAAACGCCATACCGCTGGTGGTGCAGGAGCCACTTATATTACCGGCCTGGTCTATAGCCAGCATACCAATGGTATCGTGGTTGTATTTATTGCCTTGTTTGGTGGGTACGGGTACTGGTTTAGTACTTTTTTTATCAGTGTTCTCGATGTTTACCACCGGCTTGTATTCCGATTTTTTGAGCCACTTTACATATTCCTTTTTCGAATCTTCGGAGAGGCCTTTCCATTCTTTCTTAAACCCTTGCTGCAGGGCAAACTGTAAAGCACCCTCGCCCACCAGCATGACGTGCGGTGTTTTTTCCATTACTGCACGGGCTACAGAAATAGGGTGTTTAATGTACTCCAAAGCGGCCACCGAACCGCAACGGCCTTTTTCGTCCATAATGGAGGCATCGAGTGTTACATGCCCGTCGCGATCGGGGCGGCCGCTTAAACCTACGCAGCAACTGTTGCTGTCTTCGGTTACTTTAACGCCTGCTTCTACAGCGTCCAGCGCGTTACCCTGCTGGCCCAGAATAGCCCAGGCTCCTTTGTTGGCGTCGATACCTGCATCCCAGGTAGAGATTACAATGGGCCGGAACTGGCCTTTGCGTCCCTGGGGCATGGCATGGGCCAGCTTGCCCAGCAATAGCGCCGATGCGCTAAAGGTTGCATTTCTGATAAATGAACGACGTGAGCTCATATCAATGTTTTTATTTGGGAAGCCTCCCATTATTTTTAACAATAAAACCGTCCTGCCCTTTCGATGCTTTTCGGCTTACGGTTATATTATCCAGCTTCATTCATACTTATCATCTTCCTGTTACTTTTTTTCTGCAAAAAAGTAACCAAAAAAGCTGCCCGAAAACGGTTACACCACGTTTTCGGTGTAGGTCCTTGATTACGCCACAATGCTAACTGTGGCAACCTACAATTGTCTATATTCCATTACAACTCCCACACCAGCGCACTGGCGCCGAGAATGGCCGAATCGTTCTCCCGCAGATCGGAGGGAATGATCTTTACTTTATTCTTGTAAATAGACAGCAGATTTTCTTCCATATACTTTTTGGTGGGTTTAAAGAGCCACTCCCCTGCCTGTGTAAGTCCGCCAAACAGGATGATGGCCTGCGGGCTGGTATAGGCTACCGCATCGGCCAGGCTCTGGCCCAATATTTTTCCGGTAAAGTCAAAAACCTCCTGCGCCAGTTTATCACCGGCAGCAGCAGCTTCAAATACTTTGCGGGCAGTAAGCGTATCATCATCTTTCAGCAAATTGCTGGTATGCCCATTCTGCAACATCTCGCGGGTGGTGCGTACCACGCCGGTGGCAGAAGTATAGGTTTCGAGGCATCCCTTGCGGCCGCAACCACAGGGCCGGCCATCGCGCACAGCTATCACATGGCCCAGCTCGCCTGCAAAACCATCGTGCCCGTAAATGATTTGCCCATTGGCTACAAAACCACTACCTACACCGGTACCCAGTGTAACCATTATAAAATCTTTCATGCCCTTGGCAGCGCCGTACGTCATTTCGCCTACGGCAGCAGCATTGGCATCGTTGGTTAAAGCGGTAGGCAGGTGAAACTTTTCGTGCACCAGCCTGGCCAATGGTATAATGCCTTTCCATTTAAGATTGGGTGCAAACTCAATATTACCGGTATAGTAGTTGCCGTTGGGCGCGCCTATACCAATGCCTTTGATCTGCTCCAGCCCCGCGGCCTGCATGTGTTGCATCAGGGCATCGTACAACACTTCCATAAACTCATCTACTACCGGGTAATGATCGGTGCGGATCTTGCCCTCGGAAATAATATTGCCCCGCCGGTCTACAATGCCAAAAACGGTGTTGGTGCCTCCTATATCAATGCCCACTGCCAGCTGCTGACTCATAATCTATACCCTGTGTTTTTAAAATACCTTTTACTTTATAACCGTACCATGCGAGGTACAGGAATCCGGCAACCGGAACGATGTAAGAAAAATGGGTGAATGTGGTACCCAGGATGCCGCCTGCGTTGGTTTTGTCCATATCGCAAAGGTGCCCTTGTAATGGTGGAATGAGTGCGCCTCCAAAAATCATCATAATGAGCAGCGAAGACCCCTGGTTGGTGTATTTGCCCAAACCTGCAATGGCCAGGTTAAAGATGCAGGGCCACATTACAGAGCAGAACAAACCACCGCTGATAAAGGAGAACAGCGCAACTTCGCCTTTGGTACACAAACCTACCAGCATCATCACTACCGCTGCCAGGCCAAACACGATAAGGGTTTTGGCTGGTTTTTGCGCACTCCAGAAACTGGCGAGGATAAAGATGACAATCCAGATGGCATAGATAAACAGCTCCTGCACATCCTTGCCATACATTTTATTTACCGCCAGGATAACGCCAAACGCGATAAACGGTACAACTACGCTTAGTATCTTTTTAGTGGTATCGCTCAGGTTAAAAACACTCAGCGAACCCGTCCAGCGGCCAATCATGAGCGAACCCCAGTACAGCGAAATGTAGGGTGCGATATGCGCATCTTCCATACCTCCAAAATCGGGGGTTTTGAGCAGTGCGCCCATATTGCTCTGGATGGTTACTTCTGTACCTACATAAATGAAAATGGCCAGCATACCCAATACCAGCTGGGGATATTTAAGTACAGAGAAAGACTTTTCCATCTTATCGTCGCTGGTTACTTTAGGCAATTTGGATGCGCTGATGAGCACAATAAGCAACCCAAAAGTGCAGGCCAGCGCTATGAACAACATTTTGAGCGAGCCCAGGTCTATTTCTACGTTTTTGGCCACTTTATCGCCAATAGCACCAAACAATACAAAGCTGGTGATGACCGGACCAATAGTGGTGCCAAAAGAGTTTAAGCCACCAGCCAGGTTAAGCCGGTGGGAGCCATAAGCAGGATTGCCCAGGTTAATCACAAACGGATTGGCCACAATCTGCAACAGCGAAAACCCTAACGCGATGATAAACAAACCGGAAAGGAACAATGGGTAAGACAGCATATTGGCTGCCGGCACAAATGTGAGCGCGCCAATGGCCGAAATAAGCAGCCCCAGCAACAGGCCGTTTTTGTACCCGATCTTGTTTAACGGATCGCCAAATGCGGATGATACCAGGAAATAGATGAGCGAACCTATGCCATAGGCCGCATAAAAAGCCATGTCTACCAACTGCGACTGAAACTGGCTCAGGTCGAACTTGCTTTTAAACATCGGGATCAGGATGCCGTTGGAGGCCGCCACGAACCCCCAGAAAAAGAATACGGTAATGAGCACCCCAAACTGTCCCCAGTTGGTTTGTTTGCCGGTTTGATTCATAAACAGATTTTCAAATGTGGCTTAAATATATAAAGTGTTGGGCAGCTTCCATACTATGCGGGGCAAACTTCCGTTGTATCCTTTTTCAAGGTATTTTTTGTACATGCCTGTAACTTTTAATAAATCTGTACGATATACTATTTTAACAACCCTTGAAACCGACTTTTTCCGATATATGAAATTTCTGAAGCTGGTTACCGTTCTGCTCTTTTTGCTGCTGCCTTTCAGCAGTTTTGCCGTGCTGGTAAAAGGCCGGGTTACCGACCAGAAGGGTATGCCTCTGGGTTTTGCCACGGTTTATGTAAAAGGCACCACGCAGGGCACGGTGAGCAACAACGAAGGGTATTACCAGCTCGATCTGGCTGCGGGCAACTATACCATTGTGTGCCAGTTTATGGGTTACGAAAAGCATAGCCAGGCCGTAACGGTGGTGCAGGAAAAACTGCTGGTCAACTTTACCCTGCTGCCGCAGAACATGAAACTGAAGGAAGTAACGGTAAACAGCGGGGGCGAAGATCCGGCCTATGCCATTATCCGTAAAGCCATTGCCAAGCGCGAAACCTACCTCAACGAAGTGGCAGCCCAGGAAGCCGATGTGTACATCAAGGGCGTGCTTAAGCTCCTTGCCCTGCCGGAGAAAGTGATGTTCATGAAAATTAACCTCACGGCAGAAGACAGCGCCGAGCTGGGCAATGGTATTATGTACCTCTGTGAGTCGATCACCCATATTGCAGAACAGCAACCGGGCAAGTACAAAGAAGATGTGCTGAGCGCCCGTGAAAGTGGCAACAGCAACGGATTTGGCTTTAACAGCCCTTCTATGGTAAAGGTTAATTTTTACGAAAACCTCATGCGCGTAGCCAATGTGCACCCGCGTGGCATTGTATCGCCCATATCCGAAAGCGCGCTGCACTACTACAAATACAAACTGGAAGGCAGCTTTTACGAAGACGGACAACTGATCAATAAAATACTGGTAACTCCTAAACGGAAATTCGAACCCTTATTCCAGGGCGGCTACATCAATATTGTAGAAAACAGCTGGCGCATCCACAGCGTAAATATGATTCTGACCAGCGAATCGCAGATCAGCTATATCGATACCTTGCGCATCGAACAGGTGCATGTGCCGGTAACAACCGATAAATGGCGGGTAAAGAACCAGGTATTTCATATGAAAGCCAGCATCATGGGCATTTCTTTTGGCGGCGACTTTGTATCGGTATACTCCAATTACAACCTGCAGCCCAGCTTTGGTAAAAACTATTTCGACGCTACTATGCTTTCTTACCAAACCGGGGCCAATAAAAAGAGTATCAACTACTGGGATTCTATCCGCCCGGTGCCTTTGAATGTGGAGGAGAAAGACGACTATGTAAAAAAAGACAGCCTGGAAAAACACCGTTCTTCCCCAGCTTACCTCGATTCTATGGACCGCCTGATCAATAAATTCGATGTATCGAGCGTAATCGCAGGCGATCATTTCTATTACCGTAAATCGAAGTTTGGTTTCAACACGCCTGGCATTTTCCAAATGGTAAATTTCAACAGTGTAGAAGGCATCAATATACGCCTGCCGCTCTACTTCAGTAAAAAATACGGAGATGTGCCCAACAATAATTACAACGAGCTGAGCTTTGCGCCACAGGCACGATATGGCATTAGCAATACACACCTGCAAACCAAAGGTACAGTGGCTTATACCCATAACCGGGGCCGTTTCTTTAAACTCAAATTCTCGGGTGGTCGCTGGGTGTATCAATACTACAACGAAAACCCTGTAAATGAGTTGTACAACCTGTATTACACCCTGGTGCAGAAAAATAACTACCTGAAACTGTACGAAGCATGGTTTGCCAAAGCAAGCGGCGAGGTACAAATAGCGCGTGGCCTGCAAGCCGGTGCGGAAGTAAGCTGGCAGGATCGCAGAAGTCTGGATAATACCAACGATTTCTCATTTGCTAAAAAAGATAAAGAGCTATCGCCCAACTACCCTACCGACCTGCTGCAGCAGCCTATGCAGAGCCACCAGGCCTTACTGGGTACCTTGAGCCTGAGCTTTAACCCGGGGCAAAAAATCATACGATACCCTAACCGCAATGTGTATATTCCTTCTAAATGGCCGGTGTTTACCCTGGCTTACACCAAAGGAATCTACGGCATTGCCGGCAGTGATGTAGATTACGACAAATGGAAACTCACCATTAAAGACAATATTAAGTTGCGCCTGCTGGGCAACAGCAGTTACCAGGTGAGCGTGGGCGGATTCCTGAACCGCAATAAAGTGTTTGTGCCCGATTACACCCATTTCTATGGTAACCAGTTTGCACTGGCCATTCCATACCTCACCGGTTTCCAATTGGCGCCTTATTATAAATACTCCAATACAGAGTCGTTCTACGCCACCCTGAACTTTGAGCACCATTTCGATGGCCTGCTTACCAATAAAATTCCGGGTATCCGTAAACTGAACTGGCAACTGGTGGCTGGCACCAACGCCTTTTATGTAAACAGCAAAAACAACTACGCCGAGGTATTTGCAGGTATAGAAAACATTGCCGGGGTCCTGCGTATCGATGGCATTGCCGGCTACCAGGGCCTTACCGGCAAACCGCAGGTGGGTATCCGCATTGGCTTTAGTATGAATGGCGGCGTATCGTTTAACAGTGGTGGTAATGTAGAAGACTAATCCGGCTTATTGTGTTTAAGTAAAACGGCTCCCCGCATTATGCAGGGAGCCGTTTTGTTGTAGATGTTATGCTATTCTAAACCAAGACCTGACAGGGCCTGGCCCGCCCATGCGGGGAGCTGTGCTCCTGGCAGGTCTAGGTTCACTTATGTTCCCACTTTTTCCTTGAGGTAGGTCAGCTGGTTATCTACGTCCCTAACATTGATCTCCAAAATGGTATCTACTTGTTGTTTCGTTAACAGCATAATAAACGACGACTTAATGGTTTCGTCATAGTACAGTACCTTATCATTGTCGAGCACCACATTTGCTCTTTCCTTTGACAGGTACGGACTAAGATCCATATTACTGGAACCTGCGCTAATCAGAAAAACATATGCACTGCTATCTATTTTATGGTTTATAAAATCCATAAACTTAGCGCTGCAGGCAGGGCATCCTTTGTCGCTGATAAAAATGATGCCCCTAGTATTATCCGATACTTTTACGCCCTCCACTGTACATAATTTTCGCAATCTGCTGTCGGCAATCTTAGGCTTGCACCCCACCAGCAATACCAGGATGAGCCAAAAACTATTAACCCTTTTTAATTTCATACCAATCAAATGTTGTTTTTTCATTTAGTTTTTGGGGAATGCGGAAAATCAGAATGCCATCCTTTACAACCAACAGTTCGCCAGGCACATACTTTTCCGGCTCCATAAGCAGTTCATCTATGTAGTTAAAGTTATCGTCCAGTACAATGATAGACCAGGGACTAAACTCCGCCATCTTCTTGCGCTCGCTATTCATAGGCACCTTATGCCTTACAGACAGGTAATAAAAATGATGGTATTTATCGTAGTTAACATTTATAATCAAGCCCGATGTCAAAGCCAGCAACTCCAACGAATCGCCCATAGTAGCCCCGTTCGCCAATGGTTGGGCTCCTATTTCTGTATACTTCGAACGAATTTGATATGCTTTATTAATAGTCAGGTCTTTACCCGATATATAAATGCTGTCGCTGTACAACGAATATTGTATAATGTAATCGTTATCCGCACTGCATGTATACATACCAAGTTCAACATTTACATTGCCATCTTTAACAAACCTGCCATAAAAGCCTTTATTACCCAATACCAACCCTGCAGTATCGCTACCCAAACCGGGCACCATCATAAAAAAAGGCGCCGCATTCTTTCTTTTGCTATAAATATTATATGCTGCTTCCAATGAAAGGTTAGAATCGGTAGGGAAATCAATGCTGGTGTTAAGTAAAACATTGTCTTTATACAGCAAACTCCCATTGGTGAATGAGGAGTAGAGTTCAAATCCCAAACCATCAGGAAAAGTCTTTGGCAGGTTTACCACCCTACCTATGGCACCGGAAGAATCAATTACATACAACCGGTTGTTATACTTGGTCTGCACAATAATTTTTTTAAAGTCTACTATGGCAATACCTCCAACCATCTCACCTCTTTCGTGTATCTTTTGCAATGGCACTTCATATACCTTCTTACCGTCGAGTGTATAAAATACAATCTTTTTGCCCGTTTCAGCATTTGCGAAATATACCCATTGCTGCCCGTTGGCTGTAGTAATAAACCCGCCAAACCTAACACTAGCATAGCCAATATTATCGAACACAACGGTCTTTTTAAAATGCATCGTAAGCTCATGCTTGCTGCCGCATCCCATCATTACGAGGCATAGCCATACTACCGCTACAAAATATTTTACCTTAAAAATGCTCATGGTTATAAAAATTAAGGGAGAACCGAAAACCGGTTCTCCCAATTACTATTAATCATTAGTACTTAAAACAAAGAAGCAGTTAAAGATAACAACCTTGCATAATAAAAGACAAAAACATCTTTTAATTACTAGACTATTTATCAAACAGATACAACTAAAACAAACAGAAAAATGTCTTTATGGAACAAAAAAGTTAAAACGCTATCCCCAGGTTTATCCCTAGCAAGCGCATATCAGCAGCGGGGCCATTTTGGATGCCGGTAAATGCAGTACCTACCCATTGCAAGGTAGCATTGCGGGTAATGCCGGAAAGATCGGTTTGAATCTCTTCTTCATCGGCAGTGGTCATGTTGGGATTGTGGCTGTTACCAGTGGTTTTGGTGTGCATATAACCCAGGTGCAAACCTACGAACCAGAAGTCGAGCGCTATTTTACGGCCCAACATTACCTGGTAGCCAATCATGCCACCCGCTCCAAAAAACTGCGACTGGCTGTTGCCCGTACCCACCACCAGCGGATCGATACTGTTGCCGCTGTAATCATAACTGCGGAAGTTGAAGTCGCGCGACAACCATTCGTAGCGCAGGTAGGTTTCAAAATAAAATCCCCGTGGAGCTTTGCGCTTCACAAAAAAACGGAGGTTGGGTGTAATGTTGAGGTAGCTGGTTTGCGAATTGGCCAGTGCATAATTAGGCCCGGTAGGCGTTTGATCGTAAGCGGCATCGTACATGCCGGCAAAAGGACCTTCGTTCTTTGGGCGGTAGTTAACGGCCAGCCCAACAGTTTTTCCGGGTGCCAGCACCCTATCGTACTGCACCGCAAAGCTCTTTAAAAGCAGGTTGGTCAGATTCAGTTTTACCAGGTTTCTGCCACTGCTTTCATCCGGCACAAAAAAATGGGTTTGGGCGGTTGCTCCCCAAACTGTCATACATAATATTAATGCCGCTGCACATGCTTTTTTGATCATAAAAGAATCATTGGTAGGGGTAAAAATAAAAAAGGCGGTTGTTTAAAACAACCGCCGCTCTTATTATCCGGGAATCCGTGACATATATTTTTCCATTTCCTTGAGCTGGTCGAGAATCTGGGGGTTGGTGGCTTTGCTCTCTTTCGCTTTTTTGAAGTACTGCTTGCAGGCTTTAAAATCGCGGCGCTGCATACATATGGAACACAGCTGCAAAAATGCGCTGGCCCGGCTATCATTATCCGGCAGGCCCAGTTGTACCGATTTGCGCAGGTGCTCATATGCTTCGCGCAGGTTACCTTTTTTATAAGAGATAGAACCCAGTTGCAGGTAAGCGGTGCCTTCGTACGCTTTATCGGCGATACCGGCTTCGAGGCTTTTCTTAATATCGGCCTCAGCAGAATCCAGGTTATCGTCCATCGTAGAGAAATTACCCTTGAGCATATAGTAAGTACTGCGTACAGGCTTGTACAGCATACCGGGAAACTTAATGCCTTCGAGCAGCGACTTGGCAGTATCAAAATCACCGTTCTCCAGGTAATATTGAATAAGGGTAATGGGGCCTATCAGGAAATGGGCTGCTACCATAATAATAGCGGCCAGGAAGAAAATCCAGCTTACCCAGAATGTGGCGTAGATACCGATTACGATACCCAGTGCAATGAGCAGTACCGCCAGCAGTAACCTGTTTTTAACCAAAAAGGTTCTTAAACCAATATTCATATTTCGTTTTGTTTATAAAAAGAAACCCAATATGGCGCAACCATATTGGGTAAACGTATCGTTATTGTATACTTATTTCTGAGTTTCGCTGATAAACTTGCTGTACCCTTTATCTTCATAATTGGTCCATAAAGAACACCAGTGGCCTACTACAGCCAGCGCCCATGCAGCGGTGATCCAGGCTGGCCAGGGGTAAGGCCATCCTTTAATATCAATGCGCATAGATCCTTTATATGCCATCCAGATCAGCACGTTCACAATTGCAAAAATCACCAGGTGTACAAGGAAACCGGACTTTTGTTTAGAAGTAGGTGCAATTTTGTTCGCCATCTCGCTTTGATTTTGTGCAAAAATAGTCGTTGGGATCAGTAAATTAAAATCCTTTTTTCAGTTTTTAGCGGTTTTAAGGCTGATTTTTATCATTTTTGCCTGATTACATGGACTTTGCACCAGTTAACGCATTAAAACAAATCCAAATAGTACGAATGAAATTATTGAAACCACTGGCTTGCGGCGCCGTTTTGGGCTTAGCCCTCACTGCCTGCCAGCCTTCATCTGAAAAAAAAGAAGCGATGCCAACTGAACAGAAAGCAAGCGGAAATTTTGAAGTAGCCGCAGAAGAATTTGCAGACCTGCAATTGCTGCGATTCCAGGTTCCGGGTTTTGAAAACATGAGCCTCCAACAAAAACAACTGGCTTATTACCTGTACGAAGCTGCGCTGAGCGGCCGCGATATGATCTACGACCAGAAGAGCAAATATGGCTTGCTGGTGCGCAAAACCATCGAAAACATTTACGGCACCTATAAAGGCGATAAAAACAGTGCCGACTGGAAAAAATTCCAGGAATACTGCGGTCGTTTCTGGTTCAGCAATGGTTACTACCACCATTACGCCCAAAACAAGTTTGTACCGGAGTGCTCTTTCGAATACTTTACCGAAATAGCTAAAAACGCCGATGCAGCAGGCTTCCCAATGGATCAGGGCGAGACCATTGATGCTTTCCTCACCCGTCTGAAACCTATTATATTCGATGCCAGTTTCCAACCTAAAATGATTGACCTGCGCTCGGATATTGACAATATTAAAAACAGCAGCAACAACTTTTACGAAGGTGTAACCATGCCCGAAGTAGAAGCGTTCTACGCTAAATTCGACAGCAAGGGCAACCAGCCGCTGTGGGGCCTCAACTCCAAAGTGGTAAAAGAAAACGGCCAGCTGGTAGAAAAAACCTGGAAATCGGGTGGCATGTACGGCGCATCGATCGATAAGATCATTTACTGGCTCGAAAAAGCAGTAACCGTAGCCGAAAACGACCAGCAGAAGGTAACCCTCGAAAAACTGATCAAATTCTACAAAACCGGCGATCTTAAAGATTTTGACGATTACAGCATTGCATGGGTTAGCGATACCGCTTCTCTTATCGATAATGTAAACGGTTTTATTGAAGTATATGCCGATGCCATTGGCAAAAAAGGCAGCTACGAAGCAGTAGTATCGCTGAAAGACCTGGAAGCCACCAAACGCATTAAGGCTATTGCAGAAGAGGCGCAGTGGTTCGAAGACAACTCTCCGCTGGCTCCCGAGCACAAAAAGAAAACCGTAAAAGGTATTACCGCCAAAGCGATTACCGTAATCGTGGAGTCTGGCGATGGTGCCCCGAGCACGCCAATTGGCATTAACCTGCCCAACAGCGATTATATCAGAAGAGACCACGGTTCTAAATCGGTATCGCTGAGCAACATCATCCACAGCTACAACGAAATGAGCAATAAGAAAGGTACGCTCGATGAGTTTGCGCTGAACGATACCATTAAAAAACGGATTAAAGAATACGGCGCATTGGGTAGCGACCTGCATACCGATATGCATGAGTGTATTGGTCACGCCAGCGGCCAGCTCAACCCAGGTGTGGATGTGCCTGAGAAAACCCTGAAAAGCTACGCCAGCACCCTGGAAGAGGCCCGTGCCGACCTGGTGGCGCTGTACTATGCTTTAGATCCCAAACTGGTTGAAATTGGTGTGGCGCCTACCGTTGAAGTAGGTAAAGCCGAGTTCGACAACTACATTATGAACGGTTTGATGGTACAATTGAGCCGTCTTAAACTGGGCGACCACCTGGAAGAAGCGCATATGCGCAACCGCCAGCTGAATGCGATGTGGGCTTACGAAATGGGTAAGAAAGACAACGTAATCGAGTTCGTTAAGAAAGATGGTAAAACCTATACCCGCATTAACGACTACGATAAACTGCGTGTACTCTTTGGCCAGTTGCTGAAAGAGATTCAACGCATTAAATCCGAAGGCGATTTTGCTTCTGCTAAAAAACTGGTAGAAACCTACGGTGTAAAAGTAGATCCTACCTTGCACAAAGAAGTGCTGGACCGCTATGCGGCATTGGGTATTAAACCTTACCGTGGCTTTATTCAGCCGCGCCTGGTGCCGGTAATGGATGGCGATAAAATTACCGATGTAAAAGTGGAGTACCCTACTTCTTTCTATGATCAGATGATGGAGTACGGCAAGAAATACGCTTTCCTGCCGGTTAAGAACTAAGGCTTATTGCTACTTATAACAAAAGCGCTTCCCTCGGGAGGCGCTTTTCTTTTAGATTAAATACAACGGTTACAGTAATACAACCGCACCTTGCTCGTATTTAAAATGATAATCGCCATCTATTATAAAGTCGCCCATAAAAGCTTCTTCATGGATAGGAAACCATTTCTTTTTGCGTTTATCGATCAGGATAAACAACCCTTGGGCATCGCCGGCGGCGCAAAAACTGTCGAAACTACCATCGTATAAGGGCAAAGGATGCAACTCGTTTAATGCCTGGTATACCGGTGCTATACCTTCTGTTACCACCCCAATCTCACTAATTCCGATAAACGCATCGGCAGCAAAAGGCTCATGCCCTGTTTCCAGAATATCTTTTCGCGCTATCCACTCCACAATATTACCAGCGGGGTCGTAGGCATACAATGCCCAGGCATTCCAGTTGTGAAAATCGATCAACTCGCCATGCTCATCCTGCAGCAAGGTAGTACGCTTGCGGAGCCATTGGTGCGCGGCACCGATCTGAGCAAAGGGAATATTTATCGCAAAATGATATGGCACCGCATGGGCCTGGTATTGAAACCGCAGTTGCGTGTAGCCTACCTGCAATACCAGCGCTTCGGCGGTTTGCAACACCACAGGCACACCCAGCAACTGGTGGTAAAAGTTGTATTGCGCCTGCAACTGGCTGCAGTATAAAGTAAGCGATGTAATCTTCATATCCTGTCTATTTAACCGGCAATTGCATCATAACCCTGGTACCGGTAGCATTGCCATCGGAATCGTACAGGTCAATGATCTGGGTAGAGGTATGCAGCTCCAGCTCATCGCCCAGTATCTGCAAGCGCTGCATGGTAAGGTGTATGCCTTTGGACTGGTGATCGACCAGCTTGGCCTTTTTAATTTCTGCGGCGCGCACCCGGCCTATACCGTTGTCTTCGATCTGGCAGGTAATCAGGTTGGTATTATCGGTATCAAAGTCGCGGAAGAGAATACGGATCTCACCCTTGCCCTCTTTTTTATTGAGCAACCCATGCCAGATGGCGTTTTCGATATACGGCTGCACCATCATAGGCGGTATTCTTATATCGCTGGGGTCGAGATTGGTATCTACAATAATGCGGTGGGTAAATTTATCGGAAAAGCGCAGGGCTTCGAGGTCGAGGTAGAGCTCCAGCATTTTAATTTCATCTTCGAGCAGCACAAAGGTTTGGGTAGAGCTATCAAGAATCATGCGCATGAGCGATGCAAACTTGGCGAGGTAATCGCTGGCCGCATCAGGATCCTGCTGCAAAATAAAATTGCGGATCGAGTTCATCGAGTTAAAGATGAAGTGCGGGTTCATTTGGCTGCGCAGCGCGCGCAACTCCAGCTCATGCACATGTTGTTGCAGGTTAAAATGGCGGCGCTGCTCTTCCAGCAGTTTTTGCTGCTGCTTGGTTTGAATGGCTTTGTAAATGAGTATGGCAGATAGCAGCAGCAAGGCTACCATAACCGCCGATGCCAGCAACAGCAGGTTCTTTTGCTTCAGCTCCCTGTCTTTCAGGTACTGTGCGCCCCGTAGCTTTTTGTTTTCTTCTTCCTTTATTTCTGTTTCAAACTGGGTTTGTATAAAAGAGATATGGGCCAGGTTTTTATCGTTCAGAAAAGAATCGCTCAGCACTTTGTACTCTTTATAATACAGCAGGGCCGAATCGAGCCTGCCCTGCTTCTCGAACAGGTCGGAGAAGTCGAGTGCCACATTGCTGCGCTCTACCTTACTGTTCATATCAATAGCCATTTGCATAGCGCGCACGAGGTAGTATTGGGCCGAGTCGAGGTTGTGCTGCATCGAGTGCACTTCTGCCAGGGCGCGGTAAGCGTTAATCAGGTTAATGGTTTCGTTCTGCGCTTTGGCATGCCATACAGCCTGGTGTATGCTTGCGGTGGCATTGCTAAAATCGTGCAGCGAAGAATAGTTTTTGCCCAACCCAATAAGCACCTGCGCTATCACATACCGGTCTTCCGACTCCATAGCCAGCGGCAAAGCCTCATTGTAAAACTGTAGCGACTTTTTGTATTCCTTAAGAATGAAATATACATTGCCAATGAGCTCCAGGTTAATGGCCTGCCCCCTTTTCTCGCCCGATGCCCGGTTTACCGCCAGGGCCTTATTGGCATAAAGCAACGCATTGGGATAATCTTTCAGCTCCCGGTAATCGTCGCCAATATTATTGTAGCAAATGGTAATGCCACGGGTAAAGCCGGTGCGCTCGGCAATTTTAAGCGCCCGCAGGTAATAATCGGTACTGCGGTCAAATTTACCATCCTGCCCTTCGAGTATAGCGTAGTTGATATTGGCCAGCACCTGGCCCCGTTCGTAATTTAATTGATTGGCAGCCTGTTCTGTTTCGCGGGCAAAGCGCCAGGCCCGTCCAGGATCAATTTCAGAAAGGCGGTAAGAGAGCCGGTGCAGCGTATACACCCGCATGGTATCTACAGTAGGATGCGCACCCAGCCATTGCAGCAAACTATCTACATAAGCGTTCTGCGCCTGCGCCTGAAGCATGCCGGTACCTAAAAGCCATAGTAACAGGACTGCTACGCGTTTCATGGAGCTGGTTTGCAGATAAATATATAACAAAAGAGTCGTATGCCAGCTTACCGTTTATCCAAAATTTTATTCTTGCTATGCACAAAGTGTTTTACTTTTGAACAACTTACCAAAAACATTTTTTTTTACTATGAGAAACCTTTTGATCATTATTGCCGTATTGGTGGTAGCGGCACTCACCCTGGGCGGATGTTACAATGGTGTGGTTCGTTCAGATGAAGGCGTTAAACAGAAATGGGCCGATGTACAAAACCAATATCAGCGCCGTGCCGATCTGATCCCAAACCTGGTGAATACCGTAAAAGGCGCAGCCAATTTTGAACAAGGTACTTTAACTGCAGTAGTGGAAGCCCGTGCCAAAGCAACTTCTATCCGTGTAGATCCGAACGATCTTACACCAGAGAAATTGCAGGAATTTCAGGCGGCACAAGGCCAACTGAGCCAGGCGCTCGGCCGCTTACTGATGGTAACCGAAAACTATCCTGATCTGAAAGCCAACCAGAACTTCCGCGATCTGCAGGCCCAGCTGGAAGGAACAGAAAACCGCATTGCGGTAGCCCGTAAAGATTTTAACGAATCGGTGCAGGGTTACAACAGCAAAGTGCGCTCTTTCCCCACCAACCTCATTGCCGGCATGTTTGGCTTTAAGGCCAAGGGCACTTTTGAAGCCGCGCCGGAAGCGCAGAAGGCTCCTGAAGTGAAATTCTAACCGCATACTTCAACAACTTTTCTCAGGGCCATGGAACAGCATTGTACCATGGCCTTTTTTACCAGATTCAAAAAGCGATGACACATGTTGTTTGATAAACCGAAGCAGTTTTTGACCGAAGCGGAAAAAGCGGAAGTAACCAGTGCCATTCAGGAAGCCGAGAGAATGACTTCGGGCGAAGTGCGGGTTTACATCGAATCGCATTGCCGGTTTGTAGACCCGATAGACCGTGCCCGCGAAATTTTTACCAAGCTTAAAATGGAAGCCACCGAAGAGCGCAATGGTGTGCTGCTGTACATTGCTTACGACGACCGTCAAATGGCGGTATTGGGCGACGAAGGCATTTATGCCAAAGTGCCTACCGCATTCTGGAACGAAACCGTTCAAAAGATCACCGCTCATTTTAAGGAAAACCATTTTAGCGATGGCATGGTGGCCGGGCTTTCGGAGATTGGACAGGCGCTCAAAAACTATTTCCCCTACAACGCGGAAGTGGATAAAAATGAATTACCAGACGAAATAGTATTTGGAAAATGAACCGACTGACACAACGTATAGCGCAATGGGGACTTTTGGTGATGCTGGTGCTGGCGAGCATGGTATCGCGTGCCGATATAAAATCGGTACTGCCCGAACCGTCTAACCCGCCCAGGCTGGTAAACGACTTTGCACACTTCATGCAACCAGAGCAGATAGAAGCGCTGGAGCGCAAGCTGCGGCTGTTTAACGACAGCACCTCCAACCAGGTAGCTATTATCACAATACCCTCGCTGGAGGAATATGATATTGAAGAATATGGCAATGAACTTTTTCGCAAGTGGAAAATAGGACAGGCTAAAAAGAACAATGGCGTATTGCTGCTGGCCAGTAAAGAAGACCGTAAAGTTAAGATCGAAGTAGGCTACGGCCTGGAGGGCGCACTGCCCGATGCGATCTGTAACCAGATCATAGACCTGAGCATTGTGCCCAATTTTAAAGCGGGCAACTTTTACCAGGGTTTTGATAAGGCTACCGACGATATTATAGCGGCTACCAAAAACGAATACAAAGCCGATGCGGTAGCGGGCAAAGGTGGCGGCGGTGGCATCTTTACCGCTTTATTTCTTTTCCTCATCATCATGTTCTTCATTATGCGGCTGAGCCGTAAAAGCCGCACATTTATGAGCCGCAGGGGTTCCCGCAACTGGGACGACTGGGGCGGTGGCGGCCCGTGGATTGGTGGTGGCGGCTTTGGCGGCGGTGGCTGGGGCGGAGGAAGTTCCGGCGGCGGCGGTTTTGGCGGCTTCGGTGGTGGCAGCTCCGGCGGCGGTGGCGCCAGTGGAAGCTGGTAAAACCTAACGATATTAAAAAAGGTGTTCCATAACGGAACACCTTTTTTCTATCCAATTAAACCGAGTAACTACTTGATAGCGCAAGATATTTTGATATTAGCATCTCCCTTGCTTAACCCTTCACAAGATTCTTTGGCCTTGGATTTAGTGGCCTTGATTGGGTTCGTTTCTACAGTGTGTGTAGAAAGTACAGCACCGTTTTCATCTGTCACTGTTGTTGTACACGCACATTTATACTCTTTTTTGCAAGAAGTAAAACCTACTGCCAGCACCGCTGCAGCAGCAAATAAGAAAACTTTTTTCATGATCCAATTACCGTTTGTTAGTTAGTCTGCAAATGTATAAGCCTGGTTATTCTTCGTTCAATCATATTATTAAGTGCCGGTTTCAATTTATTATTTGCAATCATTCCCGATTATCTGATGCGTTTGATGCGGTCAAAAACAGCAGTTGGTATATGCTATAACTACAAACACCTGCACGAGTGCAGGTGTTTGTAGACTTTTAATATCTCTGATGGGATGCTTAAACGGTGAGCGCCAGCGCTGGTTTCTTTTTCACTACAGGCGCTGCTTTTTTCTTATTGCGCCTGCCCCACCAGATGAGAAACCCGGTTACCGGCAGTGAGGCGGCCACCAACGAGGCCAGAAAAGCAAGAATTTTGCCCGGCAGGCCCAGCACCGCGCCAACGTGTAAATCGTAATTCATGCGTTGAATCTTATCGGCCACTGTGGTATTGGCAAAACGGCCATAGGCATGTTTTACCGGCAACTCCTGTAAGGTGTACTGGTCAAAATAACGGTAATCGGCTTTCCAGTAGGTAGCAATATCGGGGTTCATCGCTATCTCGATGGAAGAAGAATCGTTTTCGGGAAAATGCACATCCATGCTGCCTTTGGGATTCAGCTGGGGCAACATGGCACGCCAAAGTTTATCCGGAGCAGGCTCGGTAGCCATTGTGGGTTTAACCGCATAAACCGTAGAATAGGTTTCTGTCCACTCCACCATTTTTTTGCCCCTCGATGTAATCCAGTACACCGATCCTGCAAACCATTGAAAACCCCATACCAGCCCGGTAATGGCAATAAAAATGGCAATCCAGGTCATGTAAAAACCAAATACATTGTGCACATCGTAGTTCTTACGGCGCCATTTGGCATCCCACTTTACCGAAAAACGTTGCTTGCGGGCGGCTTTGTTTTTGGGCCACCAGAGTATAAGCCCGGTTATCATCATGACCACAAAAATGAGCGTGGCCGATGCTACAATGGGCTGCCCTACCGCTGGCGGCAACCAGAGGTAGAAATGCCCCATAACCATAACCCGGAAAAAATCGCTGTTCATATCCTTTACCTTAAGCACCTGCCCGTGGTAAGGGTTGATGTACACCAGGTCGTAATACGCCGGTTCGGCACTGTAAAACCCCACAGTGGCGGCTTTACCCGGGCCCATGTACGTTACACTGTGGGCATGCTTACCGGGCAGCTCGCGCTCCGCTATTTTCTGCAAAGCAGAAGGTGGCAGCATGGGCTGCTCTGCTGCATCTACATAACGGTAACGCTGAAAAGTATTTTCAATCTCGCGCTGAAAAGCCAGTATGCAACCGGTAATGCCCAGAAAAAGCACCACAAGCCCGGACGCGAGTCCGAGCCAGAGGTGTATTTTTCCTATTGCTTTCTTAAATGTCATGCTTAGAATTTGTAGCCCACGGTGATGCGCAGGTTGCGTGGCGCTTCGGTCTGCCAGTAGTACATGTTGCCGTAAGGCGCACCGGAGTACAGGTATGCATTCAAAATATTGTTCACATTAAGCGCTACACTGTAGTGGCTGCTCTGCCAGGATACGGAACCATCCATACGGAAGTAATCGGGCAGCGACTGGTCGGTACCATCAAATACATACCAGGAAGAACGGCCGTTCTGATACTGGTAACCCAGAGAAACACCCAAACCACGGAACGTTTTGTCGCTGAAACGGTAAGACAACCAACCGTTGGTAATATGCTTGGTAGAACCTGGTACTGCAATGCCTACGTTTTTAGGATCGGTATCTTTGGTTACTTTAGAATCGGTGTAGGCATAGTTCAGCGTCAGGTTTAAACCATGTACGATTTCGCCTCTCAGATCAAACTCCACACCCTGAGTTTGGGTCTGGCCCAGCTGCACAGAGAATTGTACGTGCTCGGGATCGGCAGTGAGTACATTGTTTTTAGTAATGCGGTAAACCGATGCGGTAGTGTTCCAGCGGCCGTTGAACCAGTCTTTCTTAACCCCTGCTTCGGTATTGTTGCCGGTAATGGGGTCAAATGCTTTGCCGTTAAAATCGGTTCCGGTTTGCGGCACAAAAGCTTCGTCGTACAATGCGTATACCGAAGAGGTTTTGTCTATCGATACGCTCAGGCCCACACGTGGGGTAAATTTCTGATCGTTGGAGTTAGCGCCATACTCAGTCTCTTTAACTGTAGTGTAGCGGCCCGCCAGGGTTAAACGGATGCGGTCTTCCAGGAATCGGATTTCGTCCTGCACATACAATCCGGTATAGCTCTGCCCTACAATATTGCTGCCAGCACGCACGCGCAGGCTTTTGCTGCGGTCAAACACGGGTACAGAATCGCCAGGCACACCATGCACCGGGTTGTAGATGTTGAAAGGTTGTGTACCGTTCAGGTTATAGTTCTGGCTCCAGTCGGCCATGTAGTTTTTGTAGCTCATATCCAGTCCGCCCAGGATGTAGTGGGTAACGGCGCCGGTTTTCACTTTACCGTTTACAAAGAACTGGCCGGCTTTAATTTCGTTGAAAGCATCCCAAATGCCTACTGCACGCTGCATATTGCCCAGGCTATCCATGCCGGAAGGCCACAACGAACTACCAATCTGGCTAAAGTTGAAGTAAGCCAGCTGCCCGGTAAACTTCCAGTTCTCTGCCAACTGGTGGTGCAGGGTAAGGTAAATGCTGTTGTCTTTAATATTGGTAGGTTCCAGGTTGGGTTCTGCAGTGGTAAAGTTAACCGGCAGTTCGCCATATTTTTTAGGAGAGAAAGCGTAGTTAGATCCAATAGCCGACATACGCGAATACTGGTAAGTATACTCGGCCGTAAGTGAAGTTCTGTCGTTGAATTTATATGTGATTACCGGAACAATGGAGTAACGGTTGTTGTATTCATAATCGCGGTAAGAACCTTTGAGCTGCCCCATCAGGTTTACACGGTACAGCAGTTTGCCATCTTTGCTCAGCTTACCTTCTACATCGGTGGTAGCACGGTAGGTATCAAAACTACCCAGCGACATGGTAGCTTCGCCTTTGGTAGCGCCGGTTGGCTTCTTGGTTACCACATTGTAAAAACCACTGGGCTCGCCGTTGGCCATCATAAACCCGGCCGGACCTTTTACAAACTCAATGCTTTCTACCATAGACATATCTTCGGCCAGCGGGCCCCAGGGCATTTGCACATTCATACCATTGCGGAATGCAGCAATCTGCGAACCACGCATGTTGAGGCGCGCGTAGTTATCCCAGTGCTCCAGCTTGGTTACACCGCTCACGTTGCGGGTTACCCCTTCCAGCATGTCAAAAATCTGCTGGTCATTGAGCAATTGCTTGCTTACCACCTGTATGTTCTGCGGCAGTTCCAGCAGCGGCGTTTCTACACGCAATGAGGAAGAAGGCACATCAGTTTTATAACGGTTACGATTGTCCTGCACTACAAACTCTTTCAGCGCCTGGTTATTCTCTTGCAGGCGAATGGTTTCGATCTCCAGCGACTGGTCGGGGTTTGCTTCAATTACCCGCTCCTGCTTTCTGATGCCTACGCCCGAAATAACCAGGGTATACTTACCCGCCGGTGTAGTAAACTGGTAAGTACCATCCTGGGCAGTAACCTTGCCCGCTTTGGTTCCTTTCAACGAAACAGAAACCCCTTCTACCGGTTTGCCATCCGACGAAAGCACGGTGCCACTAATGCGTGTTTTACCATTATACTGGGCAGAAACCTGGATGGTTAATGCCATCATACCCACCAACCCGGGTAATATTAGTTTGTTCATAATTTGTGCTGTTTGCGGCGGCAAAGCTCCATACAAACAGCGGTTTTTGCCTTACATAATCAGGAAAATACGTTTACACATTTGGGAAACTGTCCGTCTACAGACAGTTTGAGCAAACCCTAACAATTATTGTTAGTCTGAAAACCAGACACTTAACTACCTCCCAAACCAGTGGGTGCAAAGGCCTCGCAACAAGGCTTCATATAAAGATTATACGTAACTTAAACGTAATTTTTCACCCAAAACCACCTCTTATGGCCATTGTAAAAGTGCTTGAAGTAATTGCATCTTCTACCGTGAGTATCGAAGATGCCATGCAAAACGCAGTAAGCGAAGTTTCGAAAAGCATACGCAACATCGATTCTGTATACGTAAAAGACATTAAAGCGCATGTCGATAATGGCAAAATCACCACCTATGGCGTGGTTTGCAAAGTATCGTTCCGGGTAGATCCGGAGTAGCTATAAAAAGGGAGCCTGGTTTACAGACTCCCTTTTTCATTTAAAACCAGTTTCTAAACCTGACAGGAGCTGCGCATTCCGTGGTAACGAAACAGGCTCTGGCAGGTTTGCAAGGCGCCTGAGCTTGTCGAAGGCCTAAGATTTACCACCTGCCGCTTTAGCCGCTGGCTCCAGCAATTCTTTGATGACCTTACGAAAATCGTCGTTATCCTCCTGCTGCAGCATCAGCTCCAGTTGTTGTTTTCCTTTTTCTTTAAGCGTGGCATCGGTAAGCTGGGCTATGTATTTGCCATATTGTTTCAGCAATCCAAAACGCGGATTGCGCAGCACGGTGTGTATCTGCTGCACATACCAATCGTTATGATCGGCCTGGGTTTGGGCAAATATTTCGGCGGTGGCCGTTACCAGTTCGCCTTTGGCTTTAGGTGCCAGTTCTTCGGCTTTGGCCAGGCCATCGGGCTTGCTCATCTGGTACAGGCTGCGCAGGGCATTGGCTTGTACCGAATAAGACGGGTCCTGCAACTGGAACTCTGCCATTTGCTTATCGGCGCTATTTTTCCGCGTTACCAAAGCCCGCATAGCCGCGGCCCTTACTTTAGCATTGGGGTCGTTTTGCGCCAGGTCAGCTACCGTGTTCCAAACAGCATCGGTAGCGGCCAATGACTTCCAGGTGACTCTTTCCAAAGCCCGCTGGCGAAGCACCGGATTGGCATCTTTAATCATTTCGCGCAGGGTTTGCAGGGCCAGCGCCTGTTGCTGCTGTTTGGCCAGCGCATCAATGGCTTCGTAACGGTCTATATATTTACCTTTTTTGTACAACTGCGCCCATGCTTCTACCGAGCGCTGGTCGTCTTTTTCGGTAATCAGAATATGCTCTGCATCGGGTATCACCAATGGGCGCTCTGCGCCTTTATAGTCAAAAGTCCATTGCCCCAGTTTATCGCCCAGCACCACCGGCACGGTTTGCGCCTCGCTACCCAGTATGGCCACATTAAACGGCAGGCGGTACATGCCCACGGTATCCGACTGGAATTGCTCGGCGGTAAGGGTTACTTTTTTAGCTGCATCATCAAAAGTATAGGTAAAGCGCACTTTGGGATGCCCTGCCCGGAAATACCATTGGTTAAAAAACCAGGTCCAATCCTTGCCGGTTTCTTTTTCCAGTGCCAACCGCAGTTGCGCAGGCTCGCCGGAGGAGTAAGCGTTTTGCGTAAGGTATTGTTTCACCGCCCTAAAGAAAGGTTCTTCACCTGCATAATGCCGCAGCATGTTTAAGGTGCGGCCACCTTTTTGGTAGCTGATGCGGTCAAATACTTCTTCTTTATCACCATAATGGTAGCGCACCAGCGGCTCTTCGCGGTATTTGCTAAAGTTGAGGTAAGTATACAGGTCCTTCAATGCGCCTTCGTCGGCTTTTTCCTGGCCGTATTTATGCTCATCCCAAAGCTGCTCGCCAAAGGTGGCAAACGACTCGTTCATGGTAATATTGCTCCAGCTCTCGGCAATCACCAGCCCACCAAACCATTGGTGAAACAGCTCGTGCGCCACAATTTCTTCATTGTCGGACTCCTGGAGTTCTGTAGCATCTTTCTGTATAAACTCACCAAACAAGCTGGCGCTGGTGTTTTCCATAGCGCCACTCACATAATCGCGGCCGGTTACCTGCGCGTATTTGCTCCACGGAAAATCTACCCCCAGTTTGGTCGAAAAGAATTCGATCATGTCTGGTGTGTTGCTAAAAATCTGTTTGGCCGTAGCGGCATAGCGGGGCTCCACATAATAACTTACTTCTTTGCCTCTCCAGCTGTCTTTTGCTACGGCATACTGCCCAATAGCCATCATAAACAGGTAAGGCGAGGTAGGCAGCTCCTGCATCCACACATCTCTGCGCAGATTACCGCCTTCTTTGGTGCTCGATGCCAGGCGGCCGTTGCTGAGGGTTTGCAACGTATCGGGCACGGTAATGGCTATCTGGTGGGTGCAGCGCTCATTGGGCCGGTCTATGGTGGGGAACCAGCAGGATGAGGCTTCTGTTTCGCCCTGTGTCCAGATCTGGAGCGGCTTGTATGGGTTTTCGCCACGGGTATTGATAAAGTATAAACCTTTGGCATCTTTAATAGCGGTACTACCCTGCTGCCCCACTTCATCGGGGCGGGCGGTATACTTGATTATGATGGCAAGCGAATCGCCGGGCTGGTAAGTTTTGCCGGGTTTAATTACCAATTCTTTCTGATCGTAGGTAAAAGGCACAGCAGTGGCGTTTTTGCCCAACAATTTTACTTCATGAATAAGCAAGTCCTTGGCTTGCAGCACCAGTGTGTCTTGCGCATAGGCTATTGGTTTAAGCCACAGCTTAGCCGTACCAAGCAGGTAATGCTGCTGCATATCAAAACGCACATCCAGATCGGTGTGCAGCAAATCCCAGGTACGCTCGGGTGTTGCTCTGTATATGGCCATGCGCTCATCCGCGCCGGAGCCTATAGTCAGTTCCCGCAGGTTGGTGGGAGATACATGGGTGGTTTTTCTGGAGGTTTTGCAGGCCAGCAGGCCCAGCATCATACCGCTTACGATAAGCGTTTTGTACATATTCCTTACTTTTAGGTGCGAACTTTGCAAATTAGCTATTTTTGCACACGTTTCTGAAACCGATATCATGCATAAAATTACAGTTAACAACGAACACAACTTCAATATCAACAATGATAACCACGTCCTCCAGGTAAATGAGGCAGGTGTAGCACAAGACCTGCAACTGTTGCCCGATGGCCGTATTAGCTTGTTGCTTAACAACCAAAGCTTTGAGGCTGAGCTGGTTAAAATGGATAAAGAAAGTAAAACCGTTACCATTAGCGTAAACGGCCGCCACTACGAGTGCAAGATAGAAGAGCCTATCGACATCGTACTCAACAGCCTGGGTATGAACAATATGAACACCCGCAAGGTGAACGATATTAAAGCGCCTATGCCGGGTCTCATCCTCAAAATTATGGTGCAGCCGGGCCAGGAAGTGAAAAAAGGCGATCCGGTGCTCATCCTGGAAGCCATGAAAATGGAAAACGTATTTAAAGCACCTGCCGATGCGGTGATCAAAGAAATAAAGGTAAGCGAGAAAGCTGCCGTAGAAAAAGGCCAGGTACTGGTTACACTGGCTTAAGGTGCCTGAGAAAAAACATTCATGAGGAAATTACTGAATCATATACTTACCGGCGCGGCGATTACGCTGGGTGTGCACACGGTATGCGCGGCCCAGGATAGCTACATCTACCTTGAAAGCGACCGCAACACGGGCTTTTTTGCCCGGTTAGACAATACACCTATTGCAAAGCCGGGTACATATCACCTGTTTATTCCGTCTATTGAGTCGGGGCAGCACGATATGTCAATACTGTTTGCCGATAACAGCGCGCCGTTAAACTTCAACGTCAATGTAGTGTCGGGCAAAGGTTACGGCTATTTCCTGAGTAAGGATAAAGACGGCAACTATTGCCTGCAAAGCATGCAAATGAACCGCAGGTACTATGATGGCGATACGATAAACGAAGCACTGCCCAGCATTGCATCTGCCCCCGCCCGCGAAAAAGCTACGGCCAAACCGGTAAAAGAAAAAGCAGAAAAGGAGCCCAAACCAACGGTTGTAGCCGCGGCCAAAATACCTAAGGAGAAACCTCCGGTGGTAAAAAAGGAAAAAAAAGCGGCGGTGAAGGAAACCGGGGATATTGTAACAGAAGATAAAACTTTTGCACGTACCAAACCTGCGGTAACCAACGAAGGCCCGCAGTTTATGGACAATATTGTACTGGAGAGCGGCAACGGTACAGAGGGTAAAAAGAAAAAGAAACCGGAGCCCATTAAAGAACCGGAACCCGTTGCCCAACAGGACTCTGAGCCCAGCTCCAACCAGCAAAAGGTACCTAATTCCGACTGTCCCGAACCGGTAGACGATGTACAGTTCGAAAAACTGGTAGGCATTCTCGACCGCCGGTACGAAGACCAGGACCGGATTGAATTTTTGAAATCCAAGATTAAGCAATACTGCTACTCAACCACGCAGATCCGTCAGATGGCCGGTATCTTTAAAACCCAGAGTGGCAGGTTTGTGATGGTTAAGATGCTGTACCCTCGCACGGTTGATGCCAACAACTTTGCCTCGCTGCAAAACCTGTTCGATTCCGATACTTATCTCGAAAAATTCAACGCATTGGTTCAATAAAAAAATCCCCTCCGGCTCCGGAGGGGATTTTTTATGTAATTGCATAGGTCATGCTGCACCTGACGCAGGAAGGAAGCAGTATCCTTTACCTATTGAGATCAGACGCAGGATGACACGGATGACTAGTTAGCATTTTTCACCGCAGCGATACCTGGCAGCACTTTACCTTCAAAAAACTCCAGCATAGCGCCACCACCGGTAGATACATAGCTTACTTTATCGGCAAAGCCAAACTGGTTTACCGCCGCTACAGAGTCGCCACCGCCTACGAGGCTAAAAGCACCATTAGCGGTTGCTTCTGCCACTGCTACAGCGATAGCTTTGGTACCACCCTGGAATTTCTCCATTTCGAACACACCCATCGGGCCATTCCACAAAATGGTTTTAGAAGCTTTAATAGCCTCTGCAAAAGCCACACGTGCTTTATCTGCCACATCGAGGCCCAGCCATCCGTCGGGAATGTTATTGCTATCGGCAATTTCGGTATTGGCATCGGCACCAAACTTATCTGCAATTACAGAATCAACCGGCAGCAGAATGTTTACACCTTTTGCTTTGGCTTTTTCCAGCAGGTCCAGCGCGGTTTGCAGGCGGTCTTCTTCGCACAGGGAGTTACCAATATGGCCACCCTGGGCTTTGAAGAAAGTATAAGCCATACCACCACCTACGATGATGTTATCGGCTTTTTCCAGCAGGTTTTCGATGATCATGATCTTGTCAGACACTTTAGCACCACCTACGATGGCCGTAAAGGGCCTTTCTGCGCTGTGCAGCACCTTCTCCGCATTGCTCACCTCGGCTTCCATCAGCAGGCCAAAAAGGCGCTTGCTGGCGGGGAAGTTATTGCCCATTACAGCCGTAGAAGCATGCGCACGGTGTGCAGTACCAAAAGCATCGTTTACCCACACATCGCCCAAACCAGCCAGTTTAGCGGCAAATTCTTCGTTTCCTTTCTCTTCCTCTTTGTGCAGGCGCAGGTTTTCGAGCAGCAGTACCTGGCCGGGTTGCAAAGCAGCAGCTTTCTGCGCCGCGTCATCGCCAACGCAATCGGTTGCGAACTGCACATCCATGCCCAACAGGCCAGAGAGGTACTCTGCTACAGGGCGCAGCGTAAAATCGGCAGGGGTCAGGTTAGGCTTCTTCTCCATATCCTTGATGGGGCGGCCCAGGTGGCTCATCAGGATTACACTGCCGCCATCGGCCAGAATTTTCCGGATGGTAGGTACTGCAGCACGGATACGGGTATCGTCAGAGATTTTACCTTCTTTGATGGGCACGTTAAAATCTACACGTACCAGGGCTTTCTGACCCGCGAAATTATATTGTTGAAATGCGCTCATAGCTTATGTTTTAGATAAATAACAAGGGTACCAGTCGCAAAACCGGTACCCTGTTTATGAAATGTAATCTGAAGAAGTAAGGATTACTTAATCAGGTTTGCGAAGTAATGCAGGGTACGAACCAGTTGAGATACGTAGCTCATTTCGTTGTCATACCAGCTTACAGTTTTAACCATTTGGTGGTCACCTACGGTGATTACTTTGGTTTGTGTAGCATCAAACAGTGAACCGAAAGTGGTACCGATGATGTCGCTGGATACGATTTCGTCTTCGTTGTAACCGAAAGAGTCGTTCGCAGCAGCTTTCATTGCAGCGTTTACTTCTTCAATCGTTACTTTTTTGCCCAGAATGGTAGTCAGTTCAGTTAATGAACCGGTTACAGTTGGTACACGCTGAGCGCCACCATCCAGTTTACCTTTCAGTGCAGGCAGTACCAGACCAATAGCTTTAGCAGCACCGGTAGAGTTAGGTACAATGTTTTCTGCAGCAGCACGGGCACGGCGCAGGTCACCTTTCGGGTGCGGAGCATCCAGGGTGTTCTGGTCGTTGGTGTAGGCGTGAACGGTAGTCATGAGACCGGTTTTGATCTCGTAGTTATCGTGCAGCACTTTAGCCATAGGAGCCAGGCAGTTGGTGGTGCAGGAAGCGCAGGAGATTACAGTTTCAGAACCATCCAGTTCGTTGTGGTTAACGTTAAACACGATGGTTTTCAGATCACCTGTAGCAGGTGCAGAAATTACCACACGTTTAGCACCAGCGGTCAGGTGAGCCGCAGCTTTATCTTTATCGGTAAAGAAACCTGTACACTCCAGAACCACGTCTACATCATGCTGTCCCCAGGGAATTTGTGCAGGATCTTTCTGAGCATAGATCTTGATTTCATCGCCATTAACAACGATAGCATTGTCGGTAGCTTTTACTTCTGCTTTGAAACGACCCTGAGCGGTATCGTATTTCAGCAGGTGTGCCAAAACAGCAGGAGAGGTAAGATCGTTGATCGCTACAACGTCGATGCCTTCCATGTTAAAGATCTGACGGTAAGCCAGGCGACCAATACGTCCAAAACCGTTAATGGCAACTTTTACTTTACTCATTTCTAAAAGGTTTGTTATTGATGTTATTTGTATAAAGTGCTGCAAAATTACTTTTGCGTTAAGTAAAAACCAACATTTTTTAATTTGAAGACGTTAAAGGATTGATAATTGTGCTTTTTTGAAAAAATTTGCCCAAAGATTTGGAATTTAAAAAACGCTTTGTACCTTTGCATCCCAATCAAGGAAATGCCGCGTTGGTCAAGGGGTTAAGACGCCTCCCTTTCACGGAGGAATCACGGGTTCGAATCCCGTACGTGGTACAAAAAAGTTCTTTCTACAAAACATTTAACTACAGATTTATCTGGTGTTATCTGCCGCGTTGGTCAATCGGCTAAGACGCCTCCCTTTCACGGAGGAATGACGGGTTCGACTCCCGTACGTGGTACAAAAGTAAAAGCATCCTGAACAAGGATGCTTTTTTTGTTTCAGGCCATTTCCATCCTTCGCGACACTTTTCCCGCAAATCACGCCCAAATACACCTGCGGGGTCCGCAGGTCCCTGGCAGGTGCTGCGCACCCCGCATGGGCGGGACAGGCTCTGACAGGTTTTTCCGCTGCGGCGTTGTGCCGCTGCGAGCCATTCCTATTCCAAAAACACCTTACACATCCTCTACCGCCCACCGGGGATTTCTGCTGTCAAAGCCTTTTGCGGCTAGCCATATGCCCAAAATGAGTTCATGAATAGCCGTAGGGGCATTTAAAGACAAATATTGCCAGGTAATAATATCTACTTTTCGAAACAAAAGTAAAATGCTCGCGCCAACAGATAAAAAGGCCCCTGCCATCCCCCACACAGATAGCCATTGCGGGATTAATTTTGATTTAAAGAGCAAGAGATAGCATAAATAATTGCCCGAACACAAAACCAAAACCATAAATACATGATTTATACTGTCTCGGGAAGCTTTAAGCACATTTCCTAAAAGTTGCGGAGCTAAAGAATCCTGTGCCGCTTTTTGCACATACGCCTCACTCAAAGCCAGAATCGATAACAACAGGATGGTTCCAATAATGGAAAGAGATACCGCTATAACTCTAAAACTCAGAAAGCCGGTAGACAAGCTACGTCCAAACCTTTTGATATTGGGATACAACAAAACGGCGATTGCCATATAAGCGAAAGACATGGCAAATTGAAAGACCGCAGCAAGGATTACCTGATTGTAGTTTTTAGCTGCTTCTGTCAGGTAATTGCCTGAATCGATTGCTGGTGTTACACTAAAAATCCCGAAACACATGCTTGCAATGATAAGTATCCCTACCAATCTTATTTTTTTACCGGAGTCCATAATTTATTCTTTTTGCAATACAGATCATTCATTAATCTTATTGCAAAACTACTTCCCACGTTTGCCCGGGAATTGTAAAAAAAGGACATTCTTACTATTGCTCTTCACCTAATTTCCGGAATTCTCTCGGAGTAAAACCTGTAAAGGATTTAAATTCATGAATAAAATGCGCCTGGTCATAATAGTCATTGGCATGCGCCAGGTCTGTGAGATCAGACAAGCCCGAGAAGTTCTTTAGAACCGATTCGAAGCGTATGATTTTTGAATAGGTTTTAGGATTAAATCCTGCAAATTCTTTAAATCGTCTGCCAAACTGTTTTTGAGAAAGAAAAAAATCACTGGCCAGCGCTTCAATTTTTGCGGTACCGTTATATCTCTTTATTTCTTTAATGGCATCCGTAATACACCGGTCTGCCAGTTTCTGTTTTTTCAAAGCAGAGCGGCAATAGTCGGACAGTAAGCCAATACGCTGTTGCGTACTCGTTGCCATGGCCATTCTTTCGTTCAAAATGGTTCCTGCATAACCCAGGAAGGTATTCAATGATATAAATTCCTTACTGAGTTCAGAGGCAGGTATATTAAAGAGTGCTGGTATAGCATACGAATGAAACGCAACACCTATCAAGTGGCAAAACCCATCTACAGCCATTTGACCGGGCAAATGCGTGTGCCCCTGAACGGCAGAAAATATTAAATCGGCATGTTTGTTATTATCGCTGAATGCAAATGTAATCTCCGTCAAACTACTGGCGATTACATAATGGGTTGTATTAGGTTTCCGGGAATTTGCATCCCAGGCACCTATCCAGAAATGACTGATCAGATTCCTGAGTTCTTCACACGGTGGTATCACTTCATAAATCATATCGGCCGTCTTTTGCCCTATAAAACTAACGCTTTATTGGTACCCAAAGACACGGCAGGGGCGTCCTTCGCGATACTTTTCCCGCAGATTTACGCAGATTCAAAAACCACGCAGATCGCGCAGATTTCCACCAAATAAGACTTTTCCGTTGCGTCGCCGTGCCCCCGCATATGGCGGGACAGGCTGCTGCGAGCCAATCCAATCCCTTAAACCATTATAAGCTTAAGATTTTTCAACAAAGAGACCTGGCAGGAGCTACGCCCC
The DNA here is from genome assembly GCA_031546985.1 of Chitinophagaceae bacterium. Taxonomy (GTDB): domain Bacteria; phylum Bacteroidota; class Bacteroidia; order Chitinophagales; family Chitinophagaceae; genus JAVBJN01. The sequence continues at coordinate 10,112 of JAVBJN010000011.1, read as the reverse complement.
ACAAAGGCGTAACAGGCACCTGACAGGTCGGGAATACCCACCCAAGCTGTCATCCTGCGTGCAGCGCAGCGGAATGCAGGATCTCTCAACGACTGCTCCAAGCAGTATTAGCAACAAAGGCTATCCCATAACAGGATAGCCTTTGTACACATTCACCCTTTAAATCAACCATCTTCCCTTAACGGTTCAATTCTATCTTCCTGATGCTGGAGATATTTTCTCCAGCGATGTTTAAGAAATATATACCATGAGGAATATCGCGGATGTCCAGCGCCAGCGTTTCTCCGAACGTACCAGCCTTAGCTGTAACGGATTTTACGCACCTGCCCTGAATGTCCATAACCCGAATGCTGAGTTCGGTATTAATGCCCTTCGCGGCAATATAAACCCAGCCAGAAGCCGGATTGGGATAGATCGAAAAGCGATCGTCCGACACCTCATTAATACCTACGCTGCTGCTTGAAATCGTAATCAGCAATGAATCTGCTTTCCTGTTATCAGCCGAAGAAACTGCTTTGGCATATATGGTTCCGTTAGCAGATGCGGTGATAAGACCTGCGGAAGAAATAACCGCGTTGCCGGTTCCCCGCACAATGCTCCAGTTTACCGCCTGGCTCCCGTTGGCCGGAAACACAGCAGCGGTCATCTGCAATGTTTTGCCGGGACCATTGATAAATGCCGCGGCCCCGCCCTGGGTTTTCACATCCACACTATCTACCACCACCACAGGAGCGCCACCGCCGGTATCTCCGGCCATAATAGCCGTGCCGTGTGTGGTCTGGTAAGCGTAATCTTTAACCACAAACGTATCCTGGCGTATTTCGAAACGAATCCAGGCATATTTAAACATCCCCGCAGCGGCAGGATCGGGCAACTTAACACCGATGTAGCGGTATCCCTGACCTGCCAAGCCGGTATTTACCGAAGCGGAAACCACTACAGGAAAAGGATTGGTATTTACATTATTAAAGTTGCCGGAAGGCGCCACACTTGTCCCGGAAGACAAAACCAGCACATTATTGCCAGCCGCGTTTACCAATGTAGAGAAACCTCCGGTACTGGCCTCCACACCGCCGGCTCCACCGCCCTGCAATCCCTGAAAAACAACGGATACCACATCCACATTATTAACAGGTATGTTGATGCCCAAACCTCCGCCCACAGTCATTTTTATGTAACTATTGGCAGGGGCATTGTTATGAACAATTGCTGCTCGTGCCTGGATTGCGGCGAAGCTGATTATAGCTGCAAGGATAAAATTGATCTTCTTCATTTTCACTTTTTTTTAATTTATTAACAAACACGTCAGCAGGTTTTACAACCTATTCAACAATAATTTTTGATTGATGATGCCATTCGCCCCGCATACCGGTAATAGCAATGAAATAAATGCCCGGGGGAAGGGCCTCCAGCGAAAGCTCATTTTTAGTTTGTAGTAATTTTTCTTCGATCAGGACCGCCCCTTTCAGATCTACGATCCGGCACAACGCATCCTGGATACCTGGAGGCAAAACCACAAACAATTTATTGCTGGCCGGATTGGGATAGATCGTAACATTGTACCCGACAGAAAAGCTGTTTACACCAGTTGGCGCGGCAGCTTTTACCAATACGGTGGTATCATAGTTGTCTACACAACCACCTTTAAATGTAGAGATCCTTACTTTATAGCTGCCCGCATTAGCATATGGCTTTAAAGGTGTGTTGCCATTGCCGGAAGTGCCATCCCCAAAATTCCATTTTACACTATCCATTCCGGTAGCAGTGTTCTTAAACTGAACAGACATGCTGCCGGCAACCTGGTTAAAACTGAAATGTGCCCGTGGTGTGTATACACCTAACCGCCATCGGGCAGCATCTGCACATATACTATCGGCATTCCGTTGCAATCGTTTGCACAGCAATGGATCCAGCCCACTATTGGGGATAAGGTCTTTTACGCTTTTATGACAAATAACCGAAGCAAATGCACAGGCAATGCCATACGACCCTACCGGGTTGGGGTGTATATCATTAAGGCCGGAATAAAGCACCGTGGTATCGTTCCGGTAAGCATTGCGTATAACTTCGCCTGCAGGTACTATACCAAAACCGAGCGAATCGGCAATGCTGGTAACATTGGCCAGAATAACATTCTGGACCGCCTCAAGAGATGAAAATGGCGCACTACTCCTGGCCTGCGCAATCTCATACAGCAGCACCTTTACACAGGGACTGTACCGGTATATGGAGTCTCTCATGATGCGCCCTCTCGAAACCGTAGTGGCCACAGGAGTGCCTCCCACTGCAGGCCCGCCAGAATCGCCGGTGCCGGGTTGCAATACCACGTAATCCCAATTTCCCGTCCTGAAATGACTATAAACGTTCGGATCGCTTACATGATTGGCAAAACCGGTTCCGCCAGGTGCATACATCGTTACATTCAATGTATCCTGCCATTGCAGCGCAATACTGCGCACCGTTTGTGGCATATCGTTAAAGTAAGTAATGCTGTTGCCTATAAACAGCACCTTCACCGTTCTGGCCTGCAATTTTAAAAAGGGGAAAAAAAGCAGTAGTAGAAATACATAAACACTTTGCGGTATCATATAAAATCGTTTCCAGAGAAGACCACTCCGGAGAAAAACTTCGTTGGCGCAACAGTGTTAATTAGTGCGAATAGAATCAGAAATAGTGTGAATGGGGGATAGCTTTAAACAAAAAAAGTCTGCCTAAACAGGCAGACCCTCTCTTAACTCAGAAACAAAAAACTATTTTACCGGGTTCGCTAAAATTGAGAACACCGCGCCTAATTTAAATTGGGTAGGCAGGAATAAGGTATCACCAGCATGTGTATGGGCCTTCACCGTTAACGTAATAGAATCTTTGAGGTAGTAATCCTTAATGTTATCGGTTATCACCTGCATATTGAGCTTTTTAACATTGGTAGCGCCGTTATTGCCGTATTGGTAAGCAATCATCTTATCTGGCAAGCCGGTAGATCTCAGAAACACCCTTACACTGTCCATAAAGTCAAAATCGTTCTTGGAAGGGAAGGTGTATTCCAGCGAAAGGGTTTTAAACCGTATTTCCTTTACCAGGTCTTTGCTGGTGCCATATTGCTTCAGGTATTTTTCATAATCGGTTGCAAAAGGATACTCAACCGCAAAAGGCAACTGCCCGGGCAGCTCACCATCAAATGTAGGAATGCTGGAAAGCTGGTTACCGCCACCCAGATCAATTTTAATGGTATCTGACAAGCCGCCATAATCCAGATCGCCTTTGATCTCAAACAATCCTCCGGAAGTATTTCCGTTCTTATCCTTCTTACAGGCACTGAAAATAACCGTGGCCGCCACAGCGGTTGCCAGCAGTCCGGTGAATATGCGCGTGTACTTCATAGCAATCTGACTTTTTAGGATAGACAATTTACGGAAATCGAGTTAATAGACAAGCCTTTACAGCTTATTCGTTGGGTATATTTCACAGGAATCCCGGCAAACGGATAGCTAAAACGCTGAGCCTGCCGGGATTATCTTTATTTCAAATATATCTTAAGCGGTTACTGCTTCGGGCTGTTCCAGCACCACTTTTAAGCCTTTGAGCCAATGGTGAAACAATTCGTCTTCTACCGCGCAGATGTCGGCCGCAATCCTTTCCCATTCCGGGCTAAATTCTTTGAGCATACGGGTCATCTCGGCCAGGTGGCCCTCTTCTTCCACAATAATGGATTTCACGTTCACCTTAGAGCCAATAGCCGTAAGCTCTTGCTGGTAAATGCCATACAGCATATCGGCACGCACTTCAATGGCATAAGTCACCAGCAGGTAAGCCGCCTGGCGCATGGGCCATCCGTTGAGTTTAAGCTCTTTTTTGAGGTAGCGGCTGGCCGATATGTCGAGGTGGTGCAGGTATTGGTAACTGGCTACAGGCGCCAGCAGGTATTGAAAACTATAGTCGGGGCACAGCTCCCCTTCCATTTTGGCAATCTGTTTTTTGAGGTAATAGGCATGCCTCGCTTCTTCTGCTGCGTGTTTCAGAATCATGATATCGGTCTCTACCGGGTGCTCAAAACGCGAAATTTTGCGGGAGCCCGTGTTTTCCATCATGCTCAGGGTATTGAGCCACTTGGCATGCAAGGCGGGCTGGGCTACTACGGTGTGTATAATGGATTGTAAAAGTTGTGCAGATTGTTCCATGGTGTATCGGGGTTTAAAGAACGGAAAGCAGTTCCGTTATGGCATTGTAAATGGTTTGCAGTTCCGCTTCGGTAATGCAGTAAGGCGGAAGTATGTAAATGATGTTGCCCAAAGGCCGCATCAGGATGTTTCGTTCCAGGAAAAAAGTATAGAGCTGGTCTCTCAGGCTGTGGTTGTAGCTTGTGGCTCCTACATTGAGTTCTATAGCCAGGATGGTGCCCCGCTGACGGATGTCGCCCACTTTAGCATGCCCCGCTATTGTGGAGGCAAACCGCTCATGGCCATGCATGATGAGCATGCGCTGGTCGGAACAAGATTTGTGCAGCAACAGCTCAAGACTCGCGAGAGCAGCCGCACAAGCCAGCGGATTGGCCGTAAAGGAATGCCCGTGGTACAGGGTAGACATCCGATCGTCGGAATAGAAGGCATCGAAAATAGCGCCCGTACAGGCCGTTACGCCCAAAGCCATTGTGCCGCCCGTCAATCCTTTAGACAAACAGATCAGATCGGGCGAAACGGAAACCTGCTCGCAGGCAAACAATGTTTCGGTACGGCCAAAACCGGTCATTACCTCATCGGCAATAATCAGGCAGTCGTATTGCTTGCACAAGGCAAACATTTTCTCCAACGTTGCTGGGCTGTAAGTGTACATACCGGCAGAACCTTGTATCAAAGGCTCTACAATCAAAGCAGCCACATCACCAGCCTTCAAACGGTTTTCCAGGTCAGTAAGCGTTTGCAGTTCTTTGCCAGGTGATGGAAAAGGCAGGAAACCCACTTCAAACAGCAGGTTGTCAAATGCCTGGGTAAATACGCTGCGGCCACTTACGGCCATAGCGCCAAACGTATCGCCGTGATAGGCGTTTTCCAACGCCAGCAGTTTGGTTTTGGGTGTGCCTTTGTTTGTCCAGTATTGCAGCGACATTTTAATGGCTACTTCAACAGCGGTAGAGCCATTATCCGAATAAAATATGCGGCTCATGTTGCCTGGCAGCACATCCAGCAATTGCTCTGCCAGCGCCACGGCAGGCTCATGGGTAAATCCGGCAAAAATGCACTGCTCCAGTGTAAGCAACTGTGCCGATACCCTTTCTGCAATATGTTGGTTGGCATGACCGTGCAGGGTTACCCACCAGCTCGAGATCGCATCCAGGTAGCGCTTGCCGGTTTCATCTTCGAGATAGGCACCCTCGCCTTTCACAATACCAATCGCCTCCGGCCATATTTTCATAGGCGTATAAGGGTGCCAGATTACTTTACTGTCGCGTTCTTTTAATGTTGGCATGTGTACAACATTTTTTGGAGTTCGGTTGCATATTGCGTTGCCACGGCGGCTACCTGTTGGGCATCGGGTTGCTCCATTTCCGGAACATGGCAGCAGATGGGCAGCTTACTGTAGCGGGTTATAAAACTCTCGGAAGCCTCATGGGCCGCGCCACTTATAATAATACCCAGCACAGGAATACCCCGTTGTTGCAACACTTCAATGGTGGTCAAAGTATGGTTAATACTGCCCAGGTAATGCCGCACCACCAGCACCACAGGTAATTGATGGTGCTGTATAAAATCGACCATGGTAGCCGTATCGCTCATGGGAGAATGGATGCCTCCGGCGGTTTCTACCAGCAAAAGGTTATCCGTTTGCGGCCAGACCAATTGCGTATGATCGATGGTTACACCGTCCAGCGCCGCCGCAAGATGCGGTGATAATGGCTGGCTAAGCCGGTAGGCTTCCGGGTGAATGGTGCCTGTGTAATCCAATCCTGTTAAACGCGTCACGGTGATTGTATCGCTATTGTCCAGGTCTCCGGCCTGTATAGGCTTCCAGTAATCGGCTTGCAGTGCACGGGCCAGCATGGCCGACACTACTGTTTTGCCCACCCCGGTATGAATGCCTGCTATGGCTATTCGTCGTTGCATAAACAACGTTTTATACTATTTAATAACTGGTCTATCTCTGCTTCGGTATTGAACTGGTGCAGACAAATGCGTAATCGCTCTTCGCCCAGCGGAACTGTCGGATGCAATACCGGACTAATGCGAATACCATCTTCCAGCAACTGCGCGGCCACATTTCGTGTGGCTTCGTTGCTACCCAATACCAATGCCTGTATGGGCGAATGGCTGTCTTTCCAGCGCTCCGGCATGGTTGCAATGCGGTTCCGGAAATAAGCGATCCGCGCATGCAATACCTCATTGCTGAAACCCGGATTTTGCAACCTTGCATACGATTGGCGAATGGCCAGCAGGCTGTGCTCTGGTAAAGCTGTGGTGTAAATGAACGAACGGGCAAAGTTGAGCAAGTAATTTTTCAACAATCCCGATCCTGTTACCACAGCGCCATGGCAACCCAGGGCTTTGCCAAACGTGTGCACCCTGGCAAATACTTGTTGGCGCAACTTCATTTGTTGTACCAGACCTTCGCCTTTAGCCCCAAAAACGCCTGTAGCGTGTGCTTCATCTACAATCAGCGCAAAACCGTATTGCTCCGAAAGCCTTACCAGCTCCTGCAAAGGAGCCGTATCGCCATCCATAGAGTATACCGATTCTACCGCTACTATAATGGGCCCGCCTTCGCAACGTTTCAGCTTTTCTTCCAGCTCCTGCAGGTTGTTGTGGGCAAACTTAAAAGCATGCCGGGCCTGGCTAAGCCTTATGCCATCCAATATACTGGCGTGGCACAAAGCATCATACAAAATGGTGGTATGACGGTTAGCAATAGAAGCGAACAATCCTATGTTGGCATCGTAACCGGAATTAAACAGCAATGCGGCTTCGGTATCATGAAAAGCTGCTATTTCCTGCTCCAGCATTTGCGCCAATGCGGAATTGCCGGATAACAAACGGGAACCGGTAGCGCCGGTTCCCCCTTGTATGGTATCGTTAGGCAGCGATGCCCAGCCGAGATAGTCGTTTGAAAAAAAATCGATGCCCGGCCCATGCAGTTTAAGACTGCGCAGGTTGCCTTGCTGCTCCCGTTCCAGGAGCTTCTGAGCCAGGTATGTTTGCAGGTTATGCATGTTCGGTGCTGCAGCAACTTTCCTGCCCGGCTTTAGCCCTGTCTGCAAATGCAGCTTTAGGCGTAAGGCCCAGTATTCTGAACATATCCATATCCTCGTTAAATTCAGGATTGGGTGTAGTAAGCAGTTTATCGCCTGCAAAAATAGAGTTGGCACCCGCCATAAAGCACATACCCTGCTCCGCGATGGACAATTCCAGGCGGCCTGCAGAAAGGCGTACGGCAGCTTTAGGCATAATGAGGCGGGCGGTAGCTACCATGCGCACCAGTTCATCAAAAGCCACACGAGGCTGCTCAGACAATGGTGTACCTTCTACCGGTACCAGCGCGTTGATGGGTACAGAACCCGGGTGCTCCGGCAGGTTGGCCAGCGTGAGCAACATACCCATACGGTCTTCAGAAGTCTCGCCCATACCAATGATGCCGCCGCTACACACAGAAATACCTGCTTTGCGCACATTTTCAAGGGTATTGAGGCGGTCGTCGTAAGTACGGGTGGTAATAATCTGATCGTAATGGTCGGCAGAAGTATCTACGTTGTGGTTGTAGGCATACAATCCGGCATAAGCCAGTTTCTGCGCCTGCTCATCGGTAAGCATACCCAGGGTGCAGCATACTTCCATATCGAGTGCGTTTACTGCTTTTACCATATCCAGCACACGGTCAAAGTCGCGGTTATTGCGTACTTCGCGCCAGGCAGCACCCATACAAAAGCGGGATGCGCCGCCGGCTTTGGCATTCTGTGCAGACACTACTACATCTTCGATTTTCATCAGCGCCTGTACTTTTACATCGGTGTGGTAACGGGCAGCCTGCGGGCAATACGCGCAGTCTTCGGAACAACCTCCGGTTTTGATAGACAACAAGCTACTGATCTGAACTTCGCCGAAGGTGTGGTACTGGCGGTGCACATCTGCTGCTTCCAGAATAAGGCTTAACAGCGGTTTCTCATAAATGGCCCTGATCTCGTCGAGGGTCCAGTTGTTACGGACGTTTGCCATAATGGTGGTTTAAGGTTTCCCCTATCGGTGGTTTATGCGCCGCCAAGCTATAAATAATTAACAGTACGCACAAATATGTAGAAACGAATAAGTATGTCCGCTTGTATTTCATAGGCAATAGAACTTTTAACCCCTCTAAAATACCGCTACCTGTACATACAACGTTATCCGTTAACTTTGCCGTTTCATCATGACGGCTTCGCTATACCAATATCCTGTACAACACCTGCCACTCGAATCGGGTGTAACCATTGCTTACACCGATACCGGAGCCGGACCTTATACCCTGTTGTTTATTCATGGGCTGGCCAATTACCTGCCGGTGTGGAACGATAATATTGCAGAATTAAGCCAACACTTTCGCTGCATTGCAATAGATCTGCCGGGCAACGGACAATCTTCGAGAGCCGCATATCCTTATGGGATGCACTTTTTCGCCGAAGCGGTAGCAGCATTTATCGAACAATTAAACTTAACCAACGTATGCCTGGTGGGGCATTCCATGGGCGGGCAAATTGCCACAACGGTAGCATTACGCTATCCGCAACTGGTGCAAAAACTGGTATTGTGTGCTCCTGCGGGGTTTGAGCATTTTAGCGAAGATGATATTAACCTGTTTAAAAGCGCGCTGACGTTGAGCGATTTCCTGCATTGCGAGGAAGCACATATCAAACATTCGGTGCACAAAGGCTTTGATACCCTTACCGAAACCGCACACCAGATTGTGGGCGAACTGATAGACCTTATCCGGCAAAACAACCGGGATGCCTACAGCACCATGATAGAACAATGCATCAACGGCATGTTGCAGGAACCCACCGATCACCTGCTGCATCAACTGGCATGCCCGGTGCTGGTGTTGTTTGGCACCAACGATAAACTGATTCCCAACCGGTTTCTGCACCGTATACCCACTGCACAACTGGCCGCAACAGCCGCAGCTCAAATACCCAATGCGCAATTGCAACTCCTAGAGCCCTGCGGACATTTTGTGCACATTGAACAAGCGGCCAAAGTAAATGAAGCCATCTTACAATTTCTGACTACAGACAACCCTTAACCATGACTCCTTACCTTTTTACTTCCGCAAGACTGGGCTTTCGTGACTGGCAACCAACCGACCTTCCCAAAATGGCGGCCATCAATGCCGATCATGAAGTGATGCATTATTTCCCTTCGGTACAATCGGAACAAGACACGCAGGCTTTTATAAACCGCATGCAGCTTCAGTTAAGCAACAAGGGTTTCTGCTACTTTGCGGTAGACCGTTTAGCAGACGGGGCTTTCATTGGATTCATAGGGCTTTCGGAACAGACATTCGAAGCCGATTTTACCCCTTGTATTGATATGGGCTGGCGATTAGATAAAGCTTACTGGCACCAGGGTTATGCTACCGAAGGTGCTTTGCGCTGCCTCTCTTTTGCTTTTGATACCCTAAAATTGAAGGAAGTAAATGCGGTGGCTCCACTGGCAAATACACCATCTATCCATGTAATGGAAAAAGCGGGCATGCAAAAAATACAGACATTTATGCATCCTGCGCTCACGCAACATGCCTGGCTACAGCAATGTGCCCGATACCTGGTTACACAACAGCAGTATACAGGCAACCATTAACGCAACAACCAACCTATGCAAAACGTGGCTGGAAGATTCGCCCAACCAGGCCACGCGCAAGATTACCGACAAAGCCCTGCGAACGATAAACAAGGCATAAAGCAAATAATGAAAAGCGCCGCAGGATATACCTGCGGCGCTTTTAACTTTAAATCGTGTCCCGTCCTGAAATAGCGATACAGAAAAAACCATCGTTATGGAAACAACAAATTATGTAAAGCGCACGCAAAAGGATTACAGCGTGTCGTTTAAAGTTCAGGTAGTCCGGGAAATCGAACAAGGGGAATTATCAACGAC
>JAVBJN010000041.1:0-29060 GCA_031546985.1 Chitinophagaceae bacterium | reverse complement strand
TGTAAATACGTGACCAATATCATAACCAGCGGTGCCAATAAGATCATCGCAAACGGTTTGGTTTACGCTCAGATCGCTACCCGCGTTGTTATAAGGATCGGTAGAGCTGTCAAGGAAAATAAGCGTATCTGTGTTGCCGATCAGCTCCAGCGAAATGGCCAGTTCCTTTTCATACACACCGTTTACCCGGTTAATGGAAGTGACCATTTTGCTGAGTACATCAGCTTTGGTAACCACGCCTATGCCCATACCAGTGCTGGCTACTGCATATTCGCCGCTGCAAGCCAAAGCCAGGCGGTAAACCCTTTTTACACTACCACCCGATTTAAGACCAGCAGGTTGGGGAATATCAATCGAAGGCAGTTCCAGATCTACTTTTCCGTTCTGCGCAGCCAGATCACCGCCCTGCTCGCAATGCATAAGCCCGTTGAGCGATTTGGTAAAATCAGATTTATAGTACACCTGATACACACCGGTTCTTTCATTACTGTAAGGATCAATGAAATAATTACCGCTATTGTCCAGCACCATGGCATGAAAACCAAAGTTGTTATAATCCAGCTTAATCGTTGAAGAAGGGTTGCTTACATCCCAACCTGTATAGGTGCGGATGGCAGGATATTTCTCTGCAAGCACGGCAGACATCAGCGGTGTGTTGGTAATGCGGAAAGTTTTTCTGCTGCCATCGGGAGCAGGCAGTTCTACCAGCAGGTATTTACCCGTAGCAGTTGCAGGCGCAGTGCTCAGGTAATCTTTCAGCTGGTTTTCGTCGATGCGTACCAGTTCCGTTTTTAGCGGTACAATCTGGCGTACACCAGGCACAGCAGGTGCAGCTTCTTTAACCGGCTGCCATACCAGATCGCCGGCCAGCAAAGGTTGTGATGCCAATGCCAGCAAGCCGGCCATCATCCATGTTTTATTCATGTATTAGGTGTTATTTTTCAAATGACTGCTTTTATTTTTCACAGCATTTTTATAATACACCAAGTATACCCAACGTTGTTGTAACCGGTAAGGAGTAATAAACAACTCCTTGCCGGTTCGTTGCATATAACCGGTAATATTACCTGAATTGGTCTCTAATGTCACTATGGAGGTTTGGTCGGCAGGATCGGTTCCTTTATAGGCCCGGATATCCGGATATTTATTTTCTAAAGCAGGTGAGAGGGTTGAGGCTTTCACCTGCATAAAAGGCTGTATTTGTCCTTCGGGCAGCGGCAGCCACACCGTTACCGGAAAAGTGGCCGTAGCAGGTTTTAACACCCGGAGCAAAGAATCTTTATTCAGCTCAAATACTTTGTATCGTTCCGGCAGGTAAGGCAGGTTTTCATTTCCGCTCAGTTTTATCGTAGTGCGCTTCCACAACCATGGCGTAGGTTTCGCCTGTTGCTGCTTTCCTTTTCCCGCATATGCCGCCTGGTTAAACAGGGTTACACTCAGTAAAAAAACACCACTCCAAAATTTCTTCATACCGGAACAATCCAATGAAATTAACGAAAAAAAGCACTCCAAACGTGGAGTGCTTTTCAAAATCAGGAAAATTTTACTTATTTCTGATAAAACAACATACGGTAATCGGTACGTACTTTACCCTTAGTAATATCGTCGAGACGTGATTTAATCAGTCTTTTCTTCAATGGTTTCAGATAATCAACAAACAACTTACCATCGAGGTGGTCGTATTCGTGTAAAATTACACGGGCAGTTAAGCCATCGAACTCTTTTTCGTGCTCCACAAATTTTTCATCCATGTAACGCAGCTTTACTTTCGCCGCGCGGTATACATCCTCACGCACACGTGGAATGCTCAGGCAACCTTCTTCGTAAGGCCACTCATCGCCGGTAGTATCTACCAGGTGCGCGTTAATGAATACCTGTTTTACAGGTTTTTCATTTTTATAATCTTCTTTTTCGTCGTCTTCGGCACTTTCTACCACCTGCACGGTATCTACCACAAACAAGCGGATGCTGCGGTTAATCTGCGGAGCGGCAATACCTACGCCATTGGAACCATACATTGTATCCCACATATTGGCAATCAGCTTATCCAGATCGGGGTAAGATGCATCAATATCTTCGGCCACTTTACGCAATACAGGATGTCCGTATGCTACTATCGGTAAAATCATGTAAACTCAGGAATTTTTTAAAATTGTGCACAAAGTTACGAATATCAGCGCATTTGCAGGAAATTCTGTAACAGGATGGTTGCGCTGATCTCATCTACCAGTGCTTTATTGCGGCGGTCTTTCTTCTTTAACCCACTGTCTATCATGGTTTGAAAGGCCATTTTGGAGGTAAAACGCTCATCGAGCCGGGTAATGGGCGTGTCGGGAAACTGCTGTTGCAGCAGCACCACAAATTTTTCTACCATACCGGTGGCGTGTGTGGCAGAACCATCCAGGTTCTTCGGCTCCCCTACCACAAACCGGTCTACAGGTTCTGAAGTGCAATAGGTTTTCAAAAAAGCCATCAATGTAGCTGTAGCTACTGTGGTCAACCCATTGGCAATAATCTGCAACGGATCGGTTACCGCTATCCCGGTACGCTTACCACCATAATCGATAGCCATTATTCTTCCCATAATTTCAGTTTATTCTTTTCTTATGCTGCACGCAGCGTTAATTGATGGATGATTACGCAATGATCTAAATACCAGGGCAGCATGACAACTACAGGAGGGTGCATCGGAGGCTACTTCTCGCCGTTATTTTATTTTCCCGCAAATACGAGTATTATCCCGCCATGTTCCCGCATCTGGCGGGACAGGCTGCCGTGGCGCTGTGAGCTCCCTGCGCAAGCGGTTTCCCGCAGATTTACGCAGATCGAAAGCCACGCAGATCCCGCTGATACGAGTATTATCCCGCCTTGTTCCCGCATCTGGCGGGACAGGCTGCCGCGCCGCTGTGAGCTCCCTGCGCAAGCGGTTTCCCCCAGGCAGATACGAGATTATCCCGCTGTGTTCCCGCATCTGGCGGGACAGGCTGCTCCGCCGCTGTGAGCTCCCTGCGCAAGCGGTTTCCCCCAGATTTAATACGCTCCTTAAAACGGCTTTCCACCTTAGACCTGATAGGAGCTATCGCACCCCGTAGTGACGGGACAAGCCCTGGCAGGTCATACTGGGGCATGGAGGCGTATCTGGTTTTATTCACTATTTACCATTGACTACTTTTCTCTCGCTACTCACTACTAAATATACAACGACGCTATCACTAGCACCGCAAACACTACGCTTGCGATACCGTTCATGGTCATAAAGGCGATGTTTACTTTGCTCAGGTCATTTGGTTTTACCAACATATGCTGGTATACCAGGCAAGCGATAAACACCAGCACACCCACCCAGTACAACCAGTTAAAGGTAGCCAGGTAGCCGGCGGCAATTACGCTTAATGCAGAAAGCACATGCAGCAGGTTAGATACATTAAGCGCGCCACGCTTACCCAAAGCAGTAGGAATAGAGTGCAATTGCTGCGAGCGATCAAAACCCTCGTCCTGCAAGGCGTAAATAATATCGAAACCCGATACCCAGGTAATTACAGCGGCAGAAAACAGCAGTGGCAGCCAGGAGAAATACCCGGTTACGGCCAGGTAGGCACCGATAGGCGCCAGCGAAAGGCCTACCCCCAGCACCACATGGCACAAGGCTGTAAAACGCTTGGTATAACTGTAAAACAAAATGACAAACAAGGCTACCGGCGACAGGTAAAAACAAATGTTATTGATAAACCAGGTAGTGGCTACAAACAGTACACAGTTGAGCATCACAAAAAGCAAGGCGCTCTTGCTCGAAATAATGCCAGCCGGTATCTCGCGCTGGGCGGTGCGGGGGTTTAGTTTATCAAACTTCTCATCCAGCCAGCGGTTAAAAGCCATAGCTGCACTTCGTGCAAATACCATGCACAGCACCACCAGCAGCAGCAGTTTTAACTGAAACGGCTTTTGCTCATACTGCACTGCCAGAAAAAATCCGATCATCGCAAAAGGCATAGCAAAAATGGTGTGACTGAACTTAATCAGCGACAGATAATTCTTTACCGTTCCTTTATTTTCTATTGCTACCGACATGTTTGTAAATGGTTTGTTGCGCGCTGGAATGCTTATTTTACTACTTCGGCTTCGAACCCGATAGACATAGGCGAAGATTCGATATTGGCACTCAACAGCAGGTTTTTCTGCTGGTGACCTTCGCGACCTTTAGAATTAAACTCAATGGTTATTTCGCTGCTTGCACCTGGCGCTACCGGCTCCTTAGGGTAAGAAGGTACGGTACAACCACAGGAGGCTACCACATTAGAAATAAGCAAAGGGCTATTACCCGTATTTTTAAATTTAAAGCTGCGGCGCACGTTATCGCCTTCTTTAATGGTACCCAGGTTTAGTTTAGTAGATTCAAAATCGATGGTTGTTTTAGGCATGGTCGCCATTTTAGCATCCAGATTGGCCTGCTGTATGGGGTTCAGCTCATTGGTAATGTTACCGCTACCCTGGTTGCCTATACCATATTTATTGAATAAAGCCGTGCTGCTGATACCACTTATCTCTACCATCGCGATTACAAACACCGAAATGGTTAACACTGTGAGTAAAACCGTTTTAAGGTTGCTGTTCATTTTTTATTGATTTTGGACAAAATTAACAGAATACATCGTGAATGAAAGCACGCCTTTAGCTTTCACCAACGGTTAACATCTTGCACACCACATCCCAAAGCACAATACCAATGCTCACCGATATATTTAAGGAATGTTTCATACCCAGCTGCGGTATTTCAATGCAACCGTCTACCATTTTCATCACCGCTTCGCTCACACCGGCCACTTCGTTGCCAAATACCAGCGCTATGGGGCTATCGCCGGGCTCAAACTCATTGAGCAGCATGCTACCCTGGGCCTGCTCTACAGCCAGCACCCGGTATCCTTTTTCCTGCAGCTCAGCCACCGCATCGGTGGTTTGTTTCATATAGGTCCACTGCACGGTTTCGGTAGCGCCCAGCGCAGTTTTTTGAATATCGCGGTGGGGAGGCGTGCCCGTATAGCCGCACAAATAGATCTTTTCTACCAAAAAAGCATCAGAGGTCCGGAAAGCCGATCCTACGTTATTAAGGCTCCGCACATCATCCAGCACCACCACCAAAGGCATTTTTTCAGATTCCTTAAAGTCCCGCACACTCTTCCGGTTCAGCTCCGCCATCGTCTTTTTACGCATGTTTCATTCGTTTTGCGGGGCAAAAATAATCCATTCATTCCCTACCTGTGGAAAAAATAGCCCGATTAATCCTTTAATGCCCTTCTTAAAAGCCATATTTTTACCCCCACTATGGCAAAAGGCAGTTCAGAAACACCCCTGATGCAACAGTACAACAGCATCAAGGCGCGATATCCGGATGCTATCCTGTTGTTCCGGGTTGGCGATTTTTATGAAACATTCAGCGAAGATGCGGTAAAAGCATCTACCGTGCTGGGCATCGTACTCACCAAACGCTCCAATGGCTCGGCTTCGGCGGTGGAACTGGCGGGTTTTCCGCACCACTCCCTCGACACCTACCTGCATAAGCTGGTTAAAGCCGGTTACCGCGTAGCCATCTGCGACCAGCTCGAAGATCCAAAAATGGTAAAAGGCATTGTTAAACGCGGCGTTACCGAACTGGTGACCCCGGGGGTGGCGGTGAGCGAAAAACTACTGGACAACAACAGCAACAACTTTCTGGCGGCGGTACACATCAATGGCGACCAATCGGGCGTAGCTTTTCTCGACATTTCTACCGGCGACTTTTTTGTAGCCGAGGGCAATGAAGAGTACATCGATAAATTATTGCAGAGTTTCCGCCCTTCGGAAGTGCTGTTTCAGAAAACCAAACAGAAACACTTCCGCGAGGTATATGGTTCCCGTTTTTATACTTATATGCTCGATGAGTGGGTGTTTAGCGACACCTACACCACCGAGCTGCTGCTGAAACATTTTGACGTGCACTCGCTCAAAGGTTTTGGCCTGGAGGCTATGCCCGGCGCGGCTATGGCTGCAGGCGCGGCATTGCATTACCTCAAAGATACCGAGCACCCTAACCTGCAGCATATTACCGGTATACAGCGCATTGCGCGCGAAGATTTTTTGTGGATGGACCGTTTTACCATCCGCAACCTGGAGCTGCTGCACAGCAATGTAGAAAACGGTTATACCCTGCTTAAAGTGCTCGACAATACAGTTACGGCTATGGGCTCACGCTTGCTCAAACGCTGGATCGTGTTTCCGCTCAACGATATTGGCCGTATTAACGAGCGGCTCGATCTGGTGGCTTTCCTTATCCTTCATACCGATCTCTCGCACCAGTTGCAGCAATTGCTTAAGCAGATGGGCGATGTAGAAAGGCTGGTATCGAAAGTGCCGCTCAAAAAAATCAATCCCCGCGAGGTGATGCAACTGGCCAAAGCCCTGCAACTCACCGCAGAGATCAAAACCATGTGCGCAGGCAGCGAAAACGAATACCTGAGGCGTATGGCCGATCAGTTGAATCCCTGCCCCTTGATTCTGGAAAAAATACTGTACACCATTGTAGAAAACCCGCCGGCTATGGCGAATAAGGGTGGACTCATCTGCGATGGCATACATGAGGAGCTGGATGAGCTGCGCAAAATCTCCAACCACGGTAAAGAATACCTGCTCGAAATTCAGAAACGCGAAGTGGAGCGCACCGGCATTACCAACCTCAAAATATCTTACAACAACGTATTTGGCTACTACCTTGAGGTAACCAACTCGCATAAGGATAAAGTGCCGCAGGACTGGATCAGGAAACAAACCCTCACCAATGCCGAGCGTTACATAACACCGGAGCTTAAAACCTACGAAGAAAAAATTACAACAGCCGAGGATAAGATCATGCAGATAGAGCTGCAGATGTATGATGCGCTGATGCTGCAATTGCAGGAATACATTGCGCCCATCCAGCTCAACGGCAACATTTCGGGCATACTCGATTGCATGACCTGCTTTGCGCACAATGCGCAGAAATTCCATTACCGCCGGCCCGATATGCATGAGGGCGATTTTATAGACATTACAGAAGGCCGCCACCCGGTGATAGAACAACACCTGGCTATTGACGAAACCTTTGTAACCAACGATATTAAGCTGGATAAAGACGAGCAGCAGATCATTATTCTCACAGGGCCCAACATGAGTGGTAAATCGGCGCTGCTGCGCCAAACCGCCCTCATTACCCTTATGGCGCATATGGGCAGCTTTGTACCCGCTTCGGCAGCAAAGATCAGCCTTACCGATAAGATCTTTACGCGTGTGGGCGCCAGCGATAACCTGAGCGGCGGCGAGAGTACCTTTATGGTAGAGATGAACGAAACCGCCAATATCATCAACAACATCTCCTCACGCAGCCTTATTATCCTCGACGAGATTGGCCGTGGCACCAGCACTTTCGATGGTATTTCCATTGCCTGGAGCATTGCCGAGTACCTGCACAAACACGCGCACCAGCCCAAAACCCTGTTTGCCACGCACTACCATGAGCTCAACGAACTGGAGAACAAGATGGAGCGCATCAAAAACTACCATATTACCAATAAGGAAGTGGGCAATAAGGTGATTTTCCTGCGCAAACTGGCCAAGGGCGGCAGCAAGCACAGCTTTGGTATACATGTGGCCAAAATGGCGGGCATGCCACCATCGCTGGTAAACCGGGCCAATGAGATACTGAGCCGGCTCGAAGAGAAGAATATTGACGACAGACTAAAAGATTCGCTCAAAACCATGCCTACCCAAACCTACCAGCTCAATATTTTCGACGGCCTTACCGAAGACCTGAAGAAAATACGCGACACGCTGGAAAACGTGGAGATCAACACGCTTACGCCGGTAGAAGCATTGATGAAACTAAATGAATTACAAAGCATTATAAAGAACAAATAGGCGGTTTTACAGACTGTTTTAAGGCAAAGGGTTCTCTTCGGAGAGCCCTTTCTTTTTAGTGTACTTATAAATATTTTAGATACTTATAAATTTTACACCATATAGAGAGAACAAGTGTTGGAAAAAAGGAATATTATAGTTACTTTAGAAATTATTTATATCAAATTTACTAAGTATGAAAAATACGCTACACACTTTTCTTACCCGTTTTCTCACCCCCAAAGCTTCAAAGCTCCTGCTGGCCGCAGGAATATTAACGGCCTTTTGCCAGGAGAGTAAAGCCCAGTCCTATTGTTTCCCTACATTCTCGTACTCCTGTACATCGGGCGACTATATTTCAAATGTTACGCTTAATACCATCAACAATACTTCGGTATGTGCCAATACCAGTACGGGTAACTACAGCGATTATACCAGCATGAGCACCCAGCTTGGCGCGGGGCAGTCGTACGCTGTTTCGGTAACCAATGGCTACCCTTATTCTTCGGAGTATGTGGGTGTATACATCGATTACAATGGCAATGGCAGTTTTAATGATGCCAACGAATTTATTGGCGCTTATTACATTCCGCTATCCTCTACCTATACCTGGAACTTTACTGTGCCTACAACGGGACTTAGCAATAACCCCGCACGTATGCGCGTACTTATGAGCTACAGCTCTTCGCAAAGCGCTTCCAGCTCCTGCAGTTCATTTGCCTGGGGCGAAGTAGAAGATTATACTGTAAGTTTTGGTTGTAAAGTGCCCACGTCTATTGGGCAGGATACCGCCATTTGCGCAGGTTCTAACCTTATGCTGAATGCGGGCTACCCTGGCGGCACTTATGAGTGGAACAACGGACAAACCACGCAAAGTATTGCGGTAACCACGCCCGGCCAGTATTATGTAAACCTGGTGAGCGCCGCAGGTTGCAAAGGCACCGATACCATTTTTGTAAGCGAGTATCCTATGCCAGAGATCAATGGCATTGCCTCTACCAACACTGCCAATCATTATTTCTTTAACTGCACCGATATTTATAATGTAACCGATTACCTCTGGGATTTTGGCGATGGTAACACCTCTACCGATCCTACCCCCAGCCACTGGTACGAAAATGCAGGTGCTTATACCGTAAAAGTAAAAGCATCTAACCGTTGCGGTCTCGATCAGGCACAAACCACCATTAACGCGCCGGTAGGACTCAGCAAACTGAATTACAATGCAGCAGAGCTGAATGTATACCCTAACCCTGCCCGCGAAGATGTATTTATCGAAAACAAAACCGGCCTGCCTTTCCAGGACATGATATTGTTTAACAATGTAGGCCAGCAGGTAATGCACCTTACGCCAGATAATGCGCTGAATACCACCAAAATGAATGTGCGCGACCTTGCTACAGGTATTTATGACCTCCGTATTTATACCAACAAAGGGGTTTTAAACCACCCAGTGCAGGTAACACGCTGATAACCACCACCTCCCTCCTTATAAAGATCCGCCTCCTTACCGGGGCGGATCTTTTTTATGCCATTACCCCACCCAACGGCGAAAGAAGAAGTCTATATAAAGTATAGAACAATTTACATATCAAAAAACAAATCTTATATTAGCAATAACAATCCCTTGATTTAGAAACCCATTTAACTATATGTCATGCAAGCAAAACTCTACACATCCCTCTTTGCATTTCTAACGCTAAGCTTCGCCGCTTATGCGCAAAACACCAAGATCATACCGCCGACCAACAACGACGATATGCCCGGCAACTCTACCATGGAACGGAAGCCCTATGGCAACTACTACGGTTATGAACGGATGGCCGCCATTTACACCGCCAGCGAAATTGGCTCGTCCGGCGATGTAAAGCTGATTGGCTTTTATATGAATAACGTAACGTCAGGAGCGGCGGCAACGCCTGCCAAAGTGTACCTTAAGCACACCACCAGCAACACCATTTCATCATCTGATTTTGCCAGCGAAGTAAGTGGCGCTACACTGGTATACGATGCCACCATATCCAGTTTTTCGGCCAATACCTGGATTGATATAACCATCCCCGCCGGTACATTTTTATTTGATGGCACCTCTAACCTCGAAGTACTGGTAGAGGCTAATGGCGGCGGATCGGGTACAGAATCGTCTACCGATAAAGCTTTTCGCTACCATAGCACCGGCAGCGACATGTTTCAGCACTGGCAGGCCGATGGCAGCCCTCCCAGCGGCACCGGAACGATAGAAACCTACCGTCCCAATCTTAAAATAGAAGCGGGTTGCGAAGTAGCGGTAAACCTGGGCGAAGACACCACCATCTGTACAGGCGGTACCCTGCGGCTGGATGCGGGTCATCCGGGATCGGAATACCGCTGGAATACCGGCGCCACCACGCAAACCATTGGTGTAACGCAAGGCGGCTGGTATAAAGTAAACATCGTTACTGCCAACGATTGCAAAGGAAAGGATTCTGTTTACGTAGACATTTACCCTGTTGCAGAACTTACCGGAGTAGCTTATACCAACACCGCTAACCACTACATGTTCTCTGGCACCGGTATTTATAACATTACCGATTACCAGTGGGACTTTGGCGATGGCAATACCTCTACCGATCCCAACCCAAGCCATTGGTACGCCAATGCGGGTGCTTATACCGTAAAAGTAATTGCATCTAACCGCTGTGGCTCCAAACAGGCCAGCATTACCGTAAATGCCCCGGTGGGCTTGCAAACGCTGCAATACGATCAGGGCCTGCTCAATATTTATCCTAACCCTGCGGTGAATGACCTGTACCTGGAGAATAAAACAGGAACAACATTTAAAGACATTAGCTTTTACAGCAGTATGGGTCAGCAAGTATTACAAAACACGCCAGATCAGGGCAATGATAAACTGCACCTCGATATCTCTGGCCTGGCGCAGGGTATGTACCTGATGCGCATCGTAACCGACAAAGGCATGATAAGCCATCCGGTAATGATTCGCAAATAGATTGCACACCACACCATTATAGCAATAGGGCCATCCGTTTGGATGGCCCTATTGCTTTTTATTCTTTTTAAAATCCGTGGGCTTCGCGCGGTGCAGAACCCACACATTTGTTGGCTTTTTCGTTTTAATTTCTCTTAGTTTAAACCTGACAGAACTTACAGACCTGGCAGGTTTCTCTCGCACCCGCTCACCGCTCACCTTTGACTTTAGCCAGCTCCCAGCCTATAAAGAAACCCTGGTAGCGCATGGCCATATCCCGCAGTTGTAATGTAATGGCGCTTATGGTAGCCAGATCTGTTTTACTTTTTCCCAGCATCTCTACAAAAAACACGATGGTTTTGCCATCCTTTACTTTATTCTGCTGGTGCAGCGCGAGTCCCAGCCGCTTGGCCGAGTCGGCAAAGGTTTGTATCTGCGGCTCGGCACTAAATTCAAACTTATACAATACGTTGCTTTCCGCGGTAAGGTCTATTCCCTTCATCTGAAGCTCCTGCACCATCTTACGGTTTTGCATGTATTCGAACAGCTTATCGTTCGGGTACAAAAAGTTGAAGTAAGTGCTCCATTTGGCATCGGGCTTAATCTGAATCTGGTAACTGTAATCGGTAAAACGACTCTTGTATACCTGCTCCAAAACCGGACGCAGGCCCACGGTATCTTTCACATAAAAGTAATCGAGCCGCTCACATTGGTAGGTGCAGCTGCCTGCGTAGCGAAAGGAGGTTTTCATACCAATAGCCGGTATCAATGCATCCGAAACGCTGTACAGCATTTCAAACTCTGTGTTATCGGGTAAGGCATCGGCATTGCAGGTATGCGTTTTAACACCGCTGATGATGAGATAATCCAGCCCTTTTACCGGTGCGGCAGGGGCCAGCCCCATATCCAGCATAAACGACGCTTTACCCTTGCTCAACACATTGGAATACACATCCCAATTTTCCGTTTGCGCAAATGCACCGGACCCTAAAAGACACAACAGTGCTGTACATACTGCTTTCATGGCATGCAAGTTAGTGTACCAGGCCGGGTTATAAATCCATTGCACCGGTTTTACCTTGGTTTTAACAAAATATACTATGGTGTGGGAGACTGGGCCGCAGGCTGCTCATCCTTACCCTCTTCCTCATCGGTATCGGTGGTCTCTTCCAGCGCATCGCTGTCTTTGCCCCGGCGCATCTGCACTTTAGGGTTTTCGCTGGTGCCGGTCACCGTCATAGGAATACCAATAATACCAAATGGCGGCAGCCCCAGTCGGAATTTAAGGTTCATGCGGGTATCAAAACCCACCTGTCCCTCTATACGCGGCCTGAAACCGAATATCTTCATTTTGGTACGTTCAATGGTAATGATATTGTTGGCGATGGTAGACTTGATTTGCACATCAGACAAATCGGGATTGTTTACACTATCCCTGCCGGTAGCCTTACTTACGGCGCTAAACAATTTAAGCCCGCTCACCTTTACCTTTTTCAGCGACAACACGCCGCCACCTTTAAGCGAAGGATACACCGGCATCATACTGGCATCGAGCTTGCCCGACAGGTCGTAATGCAGCGAAATAATACCTTCTGCCTTCGAAGCGCTGGAAGCCAGATCGCGAAAAATCTTAATCTCGTTATAAGCCCGTTTTACATCAAAATCTTTGGCATCAATGGTGTAGGTAAAGAACGCTTTGGTGGGCGATAAAGCGCCATAACTGGCATCCATTACCACAGGAGCGCCTACCAGCACAAACCCGGTTTGGTTTAGTTTTACCTTGCCGCTATCGATCTGCACCTGCCCTTTTAAATTTTGAATATCTATACCATTGTACTGCACCTTTTTTACATTGGCGTTAAAAACAATGGAGAGATTAGTGGGCACAAGAACCACACCCGTGGCGGCTTCCGGCGCTTTGGCAGGCGCAGTGGCCGTTGTAGCTGCGGGCGCACCACCATCGGCAAATACAGTAAACTCATCTACCACCACCAGGTCGCTGTTGAGGTCAAACTGGCCTTTGAGCGGCGCGTTGGGTTGCGTAGCGTAAGCAATCACATTATTGAGGTAGCCTTTAAGCGTAAAGTTGCTGCTGCCATAGTTGCCGCGGAAACTTTCGAACCACATTTTATCCTGTTCAAACCGGAAGGTGCCGCTTTTAATAATAAGTGGTTTGGGGAAATCTTCGAGCGTAATGGTAATGTCTTCGAGCTTCATGTTACCGGAGTTGAACAGGCGGTTGTAACGCCCGGCTGTAGCATCGCTTTGCAGGCCACGAAGCGCCAGGCTGGTGCGGATAAGGCCTTTCACATCCAGCCCCTTTTGCGAAAACACTTTGTACAGTTTACCAATATCTACCGTACCGGCAGAAGCCACATTGTATTTAAGGTTGTCAAAATTTTGCAGATCGGCTTTAATGGTAAAGGGCTGCCCTTCAAACACAAACGAGATGGGCGAAATGTTCACCTTCGTCGTTTTCATATCACCACCAGGGCTTACCACCAGCGCATCTACCTGTATCTGCTCTATAGGATGCGGGTAATATTTGGTTTTAACGCTACCATTCTTGAGCGATAGTTTAGCCGTAGCCACGGGCATTTTACGCCGCTCAGGAATGTATTTTCCCTTCAGCTTAATGTCTACATTCAGGTCACCGGCCAGGCTCATACTATCCAGCGGATAAAACTTTTGCACATCTGCCAGCCGGAACACCGATTGAATATCGGCATCCATATCGTAATCGGCCATATTGTGCAGGTAAAAATGTCCTTTAAGATAGTTGTTGAGCAGGTTGGCATTCAGGTTTTCCAGCGCCAGCGTAATATGCTGGTACACACTATCCGCACATTGCGCGTTGATGTTGAAACTGATATTGGTAAGCGCTTCGGGCAGGTCTTTGTATTTAAAATAGCCATTGCCCAGCGTAGCTTTAAGGTTAAACTTAGGAATGCTGGTAATCACCGTATCTACCACATTGCGTATGCCTTTGTGAATAACGCCCGCGGCATAGCGCCCATCGGTAAACAGGTTTAGGGTAAACTGCCCTTTGGTTTGGAATGGCAGTAAGCCAAAGGCACGATCCCATTTCTCGAGGTCTATAACCGCGTCGGTTTTGGAGTACACATATGGTTTATCCAGCCCGGTTACGTGCAGCACCGAGTTAAAATATCCTTTATCGAGCTTAAAGTAAATAGAATCGATGTCTACATGCAGGCTATCGGTGTTCAACCCAGGCAGCGCTGCTTTAAAATCAAAAAACAGGTTGCTCACCGGGTCGGGCGCACTTTCGTAAGCGATAAAACCGTCGCGCACTTTCATGTCAAAAGTAAGGTTGGGCATCAGGTTCTTGCCAGCGTTGTAATCGCCAATAAGCGCAGCATTCATAGCCGTTTTACCACGAATGGTGGTTTTCTCCAGCCAGCCGGCATATTCGGGTGGCAAAGCGCTAAATACATCGCCCAGGTCGGTAGCTTCGGAAATAAGCCGAAAATCCATATGGTAGCCTTCGTCCAGAAACTCGAACTTACCTTTAAACTTAACCGGCAGGGTATTAAGTTTAAGATCGTTTTTCTCAAACACAAAAGCCAATGAGTTGGTGTTGATCTTGGTTACCAGGTCGGCATTCAGCTTTTTGGATTTTACATATTCGGTACCGCTGTAAGTAAAACTGAACGATTTGGTATTTAGTTTCGATTTAAGGTCAAACACGGCTTTGCTCAGATCGCCCTGCCCCAGATAATTAAAATCGGCAGCGGTAATGAGCATCGGTATAGACTGGTCGCTGTATACCAGGTCTACATGATCGATCTGTATTCTTTCTATCTTCAGCGAGGCGCTGCCGGTATCGGTGCTGGGTGTTTTAGCCACCGTGGTATCGCTTTGGTATACGTTGTAGTTGGCCTCTCCTTTTTCATTCACCAGGATGTTTACCTTGCCTTTGGTAAGGTAAATCTCGTCGATGCTCAGCTTACTCGAGAACAGGGTATTGAGGTTTATACCCAACGCCAGTTCTTTGGCCGATGCCAAGGTATCTTTCTGAAAAGGAGCAGATCCCTTGAGCGAGAAATCGTGCAGCGTAAGGGTAAGCGCCGGAAAATGATTAAAGAACGAAAGCCTGGCTTTGCTGAAATTCAGCTCTCCGGTAATGGTACTGTTGGCCCAGCTTTTTACCTTATCGGCTACAAAACCGGGAAAAAGCATAGGTAATAAAAACAGTAAGGCAATAAGACTACCCAGCGTAATACCGGTAATTTTAAGAATTCGGAGGATGAGTTTTTTCATATAGGCAGCGCCCGGCTCTGGCATACCGGCTTCACCACGAAGTTACACGTTTGCCTGCGTTCTTATTTCATCATCAGAAAATCCTTTAATACATTTAATAAAAAAGCCCCCGGTAAAGGAGGCTTTCTGTTATGCTTCGGGTTTCCGTTCGGTTACCAGTATCTTATCAATTTTGTTGCGGTCCATATCTACGATCTCGAAAGTCCAGTCGCGCCAATGGAATTTTTCGCCCAGCTCGGGAATGTGTTTGAGGTGGTTGAGTACAAAACCGCCCATGGTATCAAACTCCTGGTCAAACTCGTCCATAAATTCGGTCATATCGTAATACTCCAGGAATTTATAAAACGGCAAACCGCCATCTACCAATGCAGAGCCGTCTTCGCGCAATACCAGTGTGTAATCTTCTTCTTCCGGCGTAGGCAACTCGCCCACCAGGCTCTCCAGAATATCGTTAATGGTTACCAGGCCCAGCATGGTGCCGTATTCGTCTACAATAAAGCTGTGGTGAATTTTGGTTTCGCGAAAACGCTCCAGCAGCTGAAAAGCCGTAACCTGCTCCGGGATAAAGGAAGCGGGACGAATAAGTTCTCTCAGCGGTTTTTCGTTCAGGTACAGGAACAGTTCTTTTACCGACACCACACCCAGCAATTTATCGATCTGCCCATCGCACACCGGGTACATGCTGTGCAGCTCCTGCTTCATTTTTTCTTTAATGCGCTCGGCACTATCGTTTACATCCATCCAGGCTATATCGCTGCGGTGCGTCATCAACGAGGTAATGCTGCGATCGCCCAGGTGAAACAAACGCTCCACAATATCCTGCTCAATTTCTTCAATAGCGCCCGTTTGTTTGCCTTCGTTAATGATGGCTTTAATCTCTTCTTCTGTAACCTGGTTGTCGGTTACATTACTCAGGTTAAACAGTTTTACCAGCGCGTTGCTGCTCACACTCAATAACCAGATAAAAGGATAAGCGATTTTAGACAGCACCACCATGGGGGTTACAAACAGCTTGGCCAGTTTTTCGGGCATAGCCAGACCAATGCGTTTAGGCACCAGCTCGCCCAGCACCAGGCTCAGGTAAGTGATAACCAGCACCACCACTGCACTGGCTATGGTGCTGCTGTAAGGTGCCAGCAGGGGAATTTTGGAAATGAAAACCTCCGCGTCGTCGGTCAGTTTATCGCCACTGTAAAAACCCGTGATGATACCGATGAGGGTAATACCAATTTGTACAGTGCTTAAAAAAGTATCAGGATTTTTGGATAATTCCAGTGCTTTGGCCGCTTGCTTGTCTCCTTTGTTGGCCTGGTTTTCCAGCCTGGCCTTACGGCTCGATACAAATGCGATCTCCGACATGGAAAATACGCCATTGATGAGCACTAATATTAAAAGTATGACGAATTCGGTCATGGTTGTTGATTAATGGTGATGGCTGTGGGAATGGGTATCCAACAGCAAAGTTAGCATAGCAGCGCCAGCTCCGAGGGCTATAAAGAAGATCTTTTTCCAGCTCAGCTCGTGGTGTTTGGTGCCGCTTTCGTAAAAAATAGTGGTCGAAATATGGAGGAAGGAGCCAATAACGATGGGTACCATGTAGCTCAGCATTTGCTGCACAAACAGGAATTTTTGCCCGTAAAGCATACCCAAAATACCGGCCAGCGGGCTGATCAATGCAAACTGCACCAGGCTAAAAATGTTTTTACGGCTGGCACGGCCCGATGCGATAAGCACAGTGGTAAGTGTAAGCGCCTCCGGAAATTTATGCGCAGCCACACCCAGGAACAAAGCCGGGCGGGTGCCTTCGTTTAAAAAATTAAAACCCAAAGGTATACCCTCAAGCAATGCATGCACCGAAAGGCCCAGCATAATAGGCGCTACCGCTACATAGTGGTGATGGCCGTCGTTATGCTCCGGTAAATGCACATGCGAGTGGCCGTGCTCCATACCGTGGGTATATTTCTGTAAAGCCAGTTGTAAAAAGAAACCCAGCACTATAAAGATACCGGCGCTGTGGCCCAGCTCTTCAAATGACTCGGGCAGCAGGTGCACCACCGTAATACCAAAAAGGAATGCGCCGCTAAAAGCCAGCAACAGTTTGGTAAAGGAGGGCTCTATTTTTTTGAGACCAAACGGCACCAGTCCACCGGCCACGGTGAGTACAAACAGTAGTAAGAAGTATAACCAATCCATTGATATCATCTAAAATAGGGCTAAAAAATGCAGTGTCAAAACAAAAACAGGAATAATCAGGATTCCTGCGTTTTCTTTTTAGTGGTCAGCCAGCCTTTACCAGCTTCGAGCGAGACCCTGGTATTGAAGTAAGAGCCTGTAAACCAGCCAATAAGCGTACCCAGCACTGAGCCTGTAAGTACATCGAAAGGATAATGCACACCCACATAAACCTGGCTGTAGGCCACCACTGCCGCCCAGGTCAGGGCCACAGGCACCACAGGTCTCCAGTATTTGCGAAGGGTAATGATGCTAAACACACCTAACGCAAAGTGATTGGTGGCATGCGCAGAAGGAAAACTGAAGCCCGAGCCACAATCGACCAGCAAGCGCAGGTGAGCCTGCATCCACGGGTCGTTGCAGGGCCGCAGCCGCTGCACTTCAAATTTTATGAGCTTGGCGCTGATGGTATCGCCCAGGCCAAAGGCAATGAGGAAAAAGATGCACCACAGCACGCCTTTGCCCTTAAAGTTCCAGATCATAAACACGAGCAGAAACAGGTAAAGCGGCGCCCAGGTAAACTGGTTGCGCATCAGCGGCATAATAAGGTCCTGGAAAGAAGAAGTCAGCCGGTTGTTAAACAGGTAAAAGAGGTATCGGTCCAGGTGGTCTAAATAGTCGATCATGCTTTGGTAAAAAATAAAATCAAACGCGGCGAGGTAGCAGCGTCAAAATCATTCAGATGATAGTCGCCTTTTACTTCGGTCAGTTTCATCCCAAAAGGAGCAAACAGGCGCTCAAAATCGGCCTGATCAAAACCATTTACCAGCTCGGCAAAACGGTCTATTTCCCCTTTGTTATCCTTCACCACTATTTCTTTCACAAACTGCTTATCCTCAAAACGGCGGAAAATCTCAAATTCGAGCTCTCCCACCCTTTTGCTTTCGTAAGGCACCAGTTTTTTAACACTGTCGTGCACATTCAGGTAGTCGATCACCAGCGTACCGCCAGGTTTTACATTGGCAGCAAGCGACCGGGCCGCAGCCTGGTTGTCGTGCGCTGTCTGAAAATAACCAAAACTGGTAAAAAAGTTAAAAACGTAGTCGAAAAAATTGATTCTGAATACCTTCCGCATATCATGCTGGAAAAAACTCAGTTTTTCGGTTTCAAACTGCTGCGCATACCGGATACTTGCTTCAGAAAGGTCCAGGCCCACTACTTCGTGCCCGGCATTGGCCAGCGCAATGGCATGACGGCCCTTTCCACAACCCACATCCAACATACTGCTGCCTGCATTGGGATGGAGATGCTGCAACAAATTTTGTACAAAACTGCCCGCTTCTTCTGTAGAGCGGTTCTTATATAGCAAATGGTAATAGGGAGAATTAAACCACTCCTTATACCAGTTTTTTAACAACACGTGCTTTCGATTTGGAGCAAAGATATTGAACCACAACGGATTTTAACGAATTAAGGAATTGTGTACAGGTGAATTGATGGATTAGCGGATTACGGATTGGCGGATTACGGATTGGCGGATTACGGATTGGCGAATGACGAATTGGTGTACGGAGGAACCAAATGTCAAAAGTGGCCTTCGACAGGGCCTGTCCCGCCCATGCGGGGCTCAGGCACCGGAGAGGTGAGCGGTGAAAAATGAAAAGTCAATGAGATCTCGACCGTATCGCTGTGAGCGCCATCCCTTTGCGCCCCTCCCCCGCGCCATTGCGCGAAACCCCGCCGTGTTCCCGCATCCGGCGGGACAGGCTGCTGCGCCGCTACGAGCACCCCCTGCCTCCTCGCGTCCTTACCTGAAAACACAATATTCCCAACCCCAAACCCACCCAATCCGGTATTCCAAACCCTTTAATCCGAAATTAGAACCGCCAGATACTCAATTTCTCACCCTGCTAACTTTTCCTTTTATTATTTTTGCCCTCCTAAAACTTCAGCAAGTGACCCTTATCAAATCTATTTCAGGAATCAGAGGAACAATTGGCGGGAAAACGGGTGAAAGTCTGAGTCCCGTAGATGTGGTAAAATTTACCGCTGCTTACGGTTACTGGATAGCCCAGCATTCCGGGAAGAACAAAAAGATTATTGTGGGCCGCGACGGACGCATGAGCGGAGAGATGGTACGCAACCTGGTGGTCGCCACCCTTCAATCATTGGGGCTGGATGTGATAGACCTGGGCCTGAGCACTACACCTACCGTAGAAATGGCCGTAAAAATGGAAAAAGCTGCCGGAGGTATTATCCTCACCGCCAGCCATAACCCTAAAGAATGGAACGCCCTGAAACTGCTGAACCACGATGGCGAGTTCATCAGTGCAGAAGATGGTAAAGCCCTGCTCGACATTGCAGCAGAAGAAAGTTTCAAATTTGCCGAAGTAACCAAACTGGGTAAAGTAAAAAGCGACGATTCCTATATCGACAAACACATCAAAGCCATTCTCGAGCATGAGCTGGTAGATGTAGAAGCCATCAAAAAACGCAACTTCAAAATCGTGGTAGACGCAGTAAACTCTACCGGAGCCATTGCGGTACCGGCATTGCTGAAAGCGCTGGGCGTAGAAGAAGTAAAAGTGCTGTTTGGCGAGGTTACAGGTAAGTTTGAGCACAACCCCGAGCCACTGCCCGAAAACCTGCGCGACCTGAGCAATGAACTGTCTAAAAACAATTACGACCTGGGCATAGCCGTAGATCCGGATGTAGACCGCCTGTGTTTTGTATGCGAAGATGGCAGCATGTTTGGCGAAGAATATACCCTGGTAGCCGTAGCCGATTATATGCTGAGCCATAAAAAAGGCAATACCGTAAGCAATATGAGCAGCACCCGTGCGCTGCGCGATGTAACCGAAAAACATGGTGGCCAGTATTTCCCTTCTGCCGTAGGCGAGGTAAATGTGGTAACCCGGATGAAAGAGGTAAACGCGGTAATCGGTGGTGAAGGTAATGGTGGCATTATTGTCCCCGAACTGCATTATGGCCGTGATGCGCTCATTGGCATTGCGCTGTTCCTGACACACCTGGCCAAAACCAAGAAAACCATTAGCCAGCTGCGCCGCACCTACCCGGACTACTATATTTCTAAAAACAAGATCGAACTGGAGCCGCAGATCAATGTATCTAAAATTTTTGCCGGCATCCAGGACCGTTATAAAAAGAACCCGATCAATACCGAAGACGGCCTTAAGATCGAATTCGAAAACGATTGGGTACACCTCCGTACGTCTAATACAGAGCCCATCATACGTATTTATGCAGAAAGCAGTAGCGAAACTACAGCGAATAACATTGCTAAACGCCTGATGCAGGATATTAAAGAATTATTGAACTAATTTCGCATTCCTCTTCCTCACGGAAGGGGAATTTCATTACAGGTTAGAACGATCTATTGAACATGCAAAGAATTTACTTCGACAACGCCGCTACCACCGCCCTTGACGCAGAGGTGCTGGAAACGATGATGCCCTACCTGACCGAAAAATTCGGTAACCCTTCATCGATCTATTCTTACGGACGCGAAACCAAACTGGGTATCGAAAACGCCCGTAAATCGGTGGCTAAAATCCTGAATGCCAACCCGGGAGAGATATTCTTTACCAGCGGTGGCACAGAGAGCAGCAATACGGCCATTACAGCCGCTATCCGCGATCTGGGATGCAAACACATCATTACCTCACCGGTAGAACACCATGCTACCCTGCATACAGTAGAGCACCTGTACCATACCGGCGAGGCGGCGCTCACCTACGTAAAAATGCTGCCCAACGGGCATGTGGATATGGAAGACCTGCGCAGCATACTGGCCGGCTCTGAAGATCGCTGCCTGGTTACGCTTATGCATGCCAACAACGAAATAGGCAACCTGCTAGATATCAACGCGGTAGGCAATCTTTGCAAAGAATTTAACGCGATATTCCATTCCGATACGGTGCAAACGGTAGGTCACTACCCGTTTAACCTGCGCGAAACCCCGGTACACTTTATTACCGGAGCCGGACATAAATTTCATGGGCCTAAAGGCGCGGGCATCCTGTACATCAACGAAAATGTAACCATTAAGCCTTACATCAACGGTGGTGGTCAGGAACGCAACATGCGTGCCGGTACCGAAAACCTGTATGGCATCATCGGATTTGCCAAAGCGTTGGATATGGCTACGCAAAACCACGAGAGCGACAGCAAGCACATCCAGGGCCTTAAAACCTATATGATAGAGCAGCTGCGCAAACAGATCAAAGGTGTGGAGTTTAACGGCGATCCCGAAGGGCGTAGCCTGTATACTGTGGTAAACGTTTCTTTCCCTAAAACAGAAAAATCAGAAATGATCCTGTTTAATCTGGATATGGCAGGTATTTGCGTAAGCGGCGGCAGCGCCTGCACCAGCGGCGCCAATGCTGGCAGCCACGTTATCCGTGCTATCAACAGCAATCCCAATATGGTACCAGTGCGTTTCTCTTTCTGTAAACACAATACCAAAGAAGAAATAGACACAGTAGTAACCAAACTGAAAGATCTGATCTAAGACATTGCCCAATATTTGAAGCCCTGGATGAATGTCCGGGGCTTTTTTGTGCCCACCACGAAAAATTTCCCGCAGATCACGCGGATCAAAAACCACGCAGATCACGCAGATTTACAACGCGAGGGAACTTCTCGCCAGCCTTTCCTCCTTTTCGCCACACTGGACATCTGCGGAAAAACTACTCGCGCAGTATCATAGACCATTTACTTTTCTGAAAATAGACTTCGATATATCATTTGTATTGAAATTGACCAGAATCCCAAGCTTCTTTCCTGAAAGTTTCAGATAGGTAATAAGCTGCTTATGATGTACCTCCCCTAGCGCTTCGACCGATTTAATTTCCACGATCACTTTATCATTCACCATTAGATCGATACGGTAACCCGTTTCCATCTTTACATCTTCATGAACAAGCGGCAATGGCACCTGGATTTTAACATCAAATCCGCCTTTTCTTAATTCGTATGCCAGAACGGCCTCATACGCGGACTCCAGCAATCCTGGACCCAACAGGTTGAATACACGGAAAATCTCACCTCTTATGAGGTAAGACATTTCATTCTCTTTCATAGTGTTACGATTTGGTTGATGGACCGAAGTCCCTGCTTCTTTAAATTAATATATTTTTCAGAGCCTTAACAATTTTTTAAGATTATCTCCGTTTAAGCATAAACATCGGTGTATGAAAAAGATCCCGTTCATCCTCCTATTCCTGGCACCGGCATTTACAGGAATGGCCAATGCCATTAGCCCCAAAAGCTGTATTCCCGCTCCGGTTATTACTTCGGCCTTGCTAAACAATGCTCCGGAAGCTGCCAAAACAGTAAAATCGACCACAGTAAGTCCTTCTTCGATAACCATAGCCAAAGCAGATATGGGCAAAACAGACACTAAATCGTGTTACAATCCCATGTTTACCCTCAAGCAAATGAACGCGCTGAACATCGAACGCAAGGTTTCGCTGGCACAAAACAAGGTGATCTATAAAGACCCCACCATTACCATTTACGCCCGACAGCACCTGTACACTCTTATTGGCAATCACGACATCAGCCTGAATAAACATTAAGGCTACCCACTGTATTTCCCTTAATTTTGCGCAGCAATACCCAGCATGCGCATTAGTATTCTTACGCCAGAGCTTACCGTTACAAACGAAACAACACTTGTTCAGCAGATGCTGGAGCATGAAAATGTGGTACTGCACATTCGCAAACCACAAGGCGCAACCGGCGAATACCAACAATACCTCGATAGCATTGCCCCACAATTGCATCACCGCATTGTTTTACACGGCGCATTTGAACTTACGGCAGACTACAACGTAAAAGGTATTCACCTCAACAGCTATATCCGCACCGGTAAAGAGTTTGATACCATTACCCAGACATACGCCAAACCGGGCCTTACCATCTCTTCTTCTTTCCATAACTGGCAGGAAATAACCGAAACCCGCTTTTCATTCGACGCAGCTTTTATAAGCCCGGTATTTGACAGCATTTCTAAAAAAGGATACAAGGCCGCAATAAAACTGGAAGAGTGCCGCAACGTACAGCTGCAACTACAGGAGAAACACCCGCACAGGCCACATATTTTAGGATTGGGAGGCGTAGACCGGCATAACATACAACAGCTCCACCAAAACGGGTTTGACGGAGCTGTGCTACTTGGGAGTATATGGAAGTCGAAAGAACCGCTTAAAGCGCTGCAGGCGCTTTTAAACGGCCTTACTTAACACAATAGTTTCCGGAACCTCGCCGGTCTTGTTAAAATCAAATACATTAAACTCGAAGGTGAGCATATTGGCCACCATTAATTTACCCGATAACACATCGCCTGCTCCGGTAATAATCTTAATCACTTCATTGGCCTGCATGGCGCCAATAATACCAGGCAATGATGGCACTACACCTACGGTAGCACAATCGGGCACCTGGCCTTCCTCGGGCGGCTCGGGAAAAATGCAGCGGTAAGATGGACCACCTTTGTAATTCAATACCGATACCTGGCCTTCGAAACGGTAAATAGAACCAAATACCAATGGCTTATTGTATGCCACACAACAATCGTTAACCAGGTAGCGGGTTTTAAAATTATCGGTACCATCTACCACAATATCATATTGCTGAAACAACTCTCCTGCATGCATCGCGTTAAGCGCGTAAGGATAGATCTCCACACATACATGAGGGTTCAACTGTTGCAGCCTGCGTTTGGCTACATTTACTTTCTGGTGCCCAATATCTTCAATGGTATATAAGATCTGGCGTTGCAGGTTACTTAGTTCTACATGATCGCCATCTACAATACCGATATGCCCTACGCCCGCCGCAGCAAGATACTGCAATACCGGGCAGCCCAAACCTCCGGCGCCAATAACCAATACACGGGCCTGCTTTAACTTCATCTGCCCATCCGCGCCAATTTCATCCAGCATCATCTGCCGGCTGTACCTTTGTAATTCAGATAAAGAGAATGCCATATAACCTCCTTTTGCTTTACTGGTTCAACTTTCTTATCGTCAATCGCCTTTCGTTACTCAAATAGACTGCCAAATGCGCGCTAACGTTTGTTACAAATTTGTAAAAAAATGAACGTTAACAAATCCGAAACAATTGGCATTGATATCATTAACAATTTTTTTTCAAATTTATTGCCGCCAACCTGCGCTCCAGTCTTTCCAAACCGGTTCGTAACCATGCTTGCGTATCATTGCGGCTACTTCCTGCGGGGTGCGATGGTCATCGATTTCGAACTGCTCCAGCGATTGTGGCGCCACCGCATAGCCACCCGGATTGGTACGCGAGCCGGCACTCATAGATGTAACGCCCAGGGGTACCAAATTGTTACGAAAATGAATGCTTTCCCTTGTGGACAAAGACAATTCCACATCTTCGTTAAACAACCGGTATGCGCAAATCAGTTGCACCAGTTCCTTATCGTTCATGACAACTTTGGGCTGCAATACCCCCTCTGCAGGTCTCAACCTCGGAAAACTAATGCTGTACTTCGTTTGCCAGTAGCGCCGTTCGAGATACTGTAAATGCAATGCGGTATAAAAACTGTCGGTCCTCCAGTCTTCCAAACCAATCAACACCCCTAATCCAATTTTATGCACACCTGCCTGGCCCAGCCTGTCGGGCGTATCGAGCCGGTAGGCAAAATTTGATTTCTTTCCTTTGGGATGGTGCAACTTATAATCTGCTTCGTGGTAGGTTTCCTGGTACACCAATACGGCATACAATCCTTCGGCCACCAGCAAGCGGTAAGCGTCGGTATCCAGCGGTTGTACTTCCATGCTTACCTGTGCAAAATGCGGCCGTATCTGCCTTATGGCTTTTTGCAAATAGTCTACACCAACCGTTTTATTGGCTTCGCCCGTTACCAGCAGCACATGTTCAAAACCCAATTGTTTAATGGCTTCTGTCTCCTGCAATATTTCTCCTGCCGAAAGCGTTTTTCTCGCCATCGGGTTATCGAGACTAAATCCGCAATAGGTGCAGATGTTCTGGCATTCGTTAGACAAATAAAACGGCGCGTACAGCTGCATCGTTTTCCCAAAACGGCGGCGGGTAATATCGCGGCTCATCTGCGCCATTGGCTCCAGAAAAGCCGCTGCGGCAGGCGAAATCAGCGCTTTAAAATCTTCGATGCTCCGCTGGCTGGCATGCAAAGCCTGCACTACATCCGCAGCGGTTTTGCTATAAATACTCTCTTTTACTTCGTGCCAGGGATGTTGGGCAAACCGTTCTTGAAACATACTACAGATTAGGCATTACAGAATCGGATAAAAAAGCGGTTAACGGACTACTCGCCTCTGCATGATTGGCTACACGGCCCAGCCTCGACAAATAAGCCATACGCCCCGCTTCCACAGCCATTTTAAAAGCAGCAGCCATCTGCACCGGATTGCCCGCTACAGCAATGGCGGTATTGACCAACACCGCATCTGCGCCCATTTCCATAGCCGCCGCAGCGTGGCTGGGCGCGCCAATACCGGCATCTACAATAACCGGTACGCGGCTTTGCTCAATAATAATTTGCAGAAAATCGAGTGTACGTAAGCCTTTGTTGGTACCAATGGGCGCACCCAACGGCATCACCGCCTGCACACCTACATCCTCCAACCGCTTGCACAATACCGGATCGGCATGAATGTATGGCAGCACTACAAAACCCAGTTTCACCAGTTCCTCAGCCGCCTGCAAGGTCTCTATGGCATCGGGCAGCAGGTATTTGGGATCAGGATGTATCTCCAGCTTTACCCAATTGGTGCCTAATGCTTCGCGCGCCAGCTCTGCTGCAAACACGGCTTCCTTAGCATTGCGCACACCCGAAGTATTGGGCAGCAGGGCCCAGGGCTGGTTTTGCACATAGTGCAGAATGTTTTCCTGCTCCTGCTGCCAGTCCATCCGTTTCAGGGCAACTGTTACCAATGGTGTGCCGCTCGCCAGCAAGGCTTGCTGCATTTGCAGGTGGTTGCCAAACTTTCCGGTGCCTGTAAAAAGGCGGGAGTCAAAAGAGGTGCCCGCTATGTTTAACAGATCGTTCATGTTGTAAATATTTTTTCTGTAACCTGAATAAATTGTTGGGCCGCCTGACGTACATCCTGCTGCGCAGAAATGCTTGCAGATACAGCTATACCATGTAACCCTGTTTGCAAAAGCACAGGTACATCCTCCAACACAATGCCACCAATACCAATAACCGGCGGGTGTTTTACCTGCTGCGCAACAAGTTGTTGCAGCAACTCTTTATATCCTCCCAATCCAATTAAGGGAGAGAGGTTTTGTTTGGTAGTCGTAAAACGGAAGGGCCCTAAGCCAATGTAATCGATCGGCAAGACAGACAGGGCTACCACATCCTCCAATGTATTGGCAGTGCTGCCTATAATCTTGCCATAGCCTAGTAACTGCCTGGCTTCTATGGGTGACATATCGGTTTTGCCCAAATGCACCCCATCGGCATTAATAGCTGCTGCCAGCGCTACATTGTCGTTTATAATGAGTGTAGCACCATAGTAGTCACAAATCACCTGCACTTCCAGGGCTATTGTTTTGTGTACTTCATAGGACACATCCTTCAATCGCAATTGAATCCAACGTACCCCTCCGGCGCAAGCCTGCTCGGCCAGTAAGGCAGTAGTAGTGATGTAGTGCAGCTTAGCAATGTTTAACATCTTATACGTATTGGTGGTAACCTAATAATGTTTCGTTACTGGCCAGTAAGCGCCTGGTGTATTGGTGGGCCAGCTGTGCTGCATTTTCCAGCGATTGCCCTAAGGCCAATTGCGCGGCCAGCGCGGCAGAAAAAACACAGCCGCTACCGTGCTTACTGCCGTTGGGCAACCTTTCGCCAAAGAAGCGCAACACTTCATTCGGGGTAAACAATACATCCTCCAGCATTTCGGAAGTACTGTGCCCTCCTTTTACATACACTGCGCAGCTGGTAGCCCATTCTTTTGCAAACGGCTGCCAATTGGCACTACCGCACAATTGCTCCATTTCGGGCAGGTTGGGGGTAATAACCGTAACCAGTTTTAACACCCGTTGCAGCGCCTGCGCATTCCAATTGTCATGAAAAGTAAATCCTGCGCTGGCTTTGAGCACGGGGTCCCAAACCACAACAGGCTGCGAAATATGCTTATGCAGGTAAAGCAACAGCGCTTCCAGCACCGGCAGGCTCTCAACCAAACCGATCTTAATGCAACGGATATGTAACCGTTGCAGCAGCAACCTTATTTGCTCTTGTACCTTATCCAGCGTTACCCAATCCAGCCCTTCGAAACAAACATCGTTCTGGTAAGTGAGTGCCGACACTACGCCCAAACCATAGCCTCCATTGGCTTCAATGGTTTTAACATCGGCCAGCACACCAGCTCCTGCACTGGGGTCGAACCCTGCTATGGACAATACATATGGTTTCGTTACAGTTTGCATATGGTTATTGGTAAACTTCTGCACCACTGGCCATAAACTCTGCCGACTTTTGCTCCATACCCTCCAGGTGATCGAGTTTGCCCTGGCTGGCCAGATCGCGGATCTCCTGTGTAATTTTCATGGAGCAGAATTTGGGGCCACACATAGAGCAGAAATGCGCCAGTTTAGCGCCCTCGGCGGGCAAAGTCTCATCGTGAAAAGAACGGGCTGTATCTGGGTCGAGTGAGAGGTTAAACTGATCCTCCCAACGGAATTCGAAACGGGCTGTACTCAGTGCATTATCGCGGTATTGCGCGCCAGGGTGGCCCTTGGCCAGATCGGCGGCGTGGGCGGAAATCTTATAGGCGATTACTCCATCTTTCACGTCTTTTTTATCGGGCAGCCCCAGGTGTTCTTTAGGTGTTACATAACACAGCATGGCCGTACCGTACCAGCCAATCATGGCCGCGCCAATGGCAGAAGTAATGTGGTCGTAGCCCGGAGCAATATCTGTGGTTAACGGGCCCAGTGTGTAAAAAGGTGCTTCGTGGCACTCCTTCAACTGCTTGTCCATGTTTTCTTTAATCAGGTGCATGGGCACATGACCCGGCCCTTCGATCATTACCTGCACATCGTGCTTCCAGGCTATTTTAGTAAGCTGTCCCAGCGTTTCCAACTCGGCAAACTGCGCAGCATCATTGGCATCGGCAATAGAGCCGGGACGCAAGCCATCGCCCAGCGAAAAACTTACATCATACGCTTTCATGATCTCACAGATCTCTTCGAAATGCGTGTACAGGAAATTTTCTTTGTGGTGCGCCAGGCACCATTTGGCCATAATGCTACCGCCACGGCTTACAATGCCGGTAACCCGCTTGGCAGTGAGCGGAATATAGCGCAGCAGCACACCCGCATGGATCGTAAAATAATCTACGCCTTGCTCTGCCTGCTCTATCAAAGTATCTTTAAAAATCTCCCAGGTCAGGTCTTCGGCTTTGCCGTTTACTTTTTCCAAAGCCTGGTAAATGGGCACAGTACCTACGGGCACCGGACAGTTGCGCACAATCCATTCGCGGGTTTCGTGAATATGCTTACCAGTAGAAAGGTCCATCAGCGTATCGCCACCCCAGCGGCAGCTCCACACCGCTTTTTCCACCTCTTCTTCAATGCTGGACCCTACCGCGGAGTTGCCAATATTGGTATTGATCTTTACCAAAAAGTTGCGGCCAATGATCATGGGCTCTACTTCGGGGTGGTTGATATT
Source organism: Chitinophagaceae bacterium (assembly GCA_031546985.1). Classification (GTDB taxonomy): domain Bacteria; phylum Bacteroidota; class Bacteroidia; order Chitinophagales; family Chitinophagaceae; genus JAVBJN01. The sequence continues at coordinate 24 of JAVBJN010000041.1, read as the reverse complement.
GGCGGGGATAATAGCCCTGCCGCA
>JAVBJN010000050.1:0-97051 GCA_031546985.1 Chitinophagaceae bacterium | reverse complement strand
ACCCGGCTGGGCCGTGCTTTTCGCCTGCGGGCCGAGGCTTACTACCAATACCTGTTTAATGTGCCTATAGACACGTTGCCAGGTTCGTCTTTTTCGCTGCTCAACCAGGGCGGCACCTTTAGCCGCCTGTTTGCCAACGACCTAGTAAACCGGGGCACGGGTTACAACACAGGATTGGAGATTACGCTGGAAAAATTCTTTTCGCGGGGGTATTACTTTATGTTTACCGGATCGGTATTCGACTCCAAAGCCAAAGGCAACGATGGCGTGTACCGCAATACCGATTACAACGCCAATTTTACAACCAACCTGCTGGGTGGGTATGAACTGAACCTGACCAGGCAAAGCACGCTCATATTTGGCGGTAAACTGACCTACGCGGGTGGCAGAAGATACTCGCCGGTAGATGTAAACGCTTCTATGGCTTACGGCGACCTGGTGGTGATAGAAGACCAGCGCAATACGCTGCAATTTCCCAACTACTTCCGGGCCGATCTGAAGCTGGGTTTCCGCTACAATGCCCGCCGGGTAACCCACGAGATTTCGCTGGATCTGGTCAACATTTTTAACACCCGCAATGTGCTGAACCTTACTTACGATGCCGACCAGGCGGCACAGGGCAATTATCCTTTTTACAAGGAATACCAACTGGGCTTTTTACCCCTGTTTTATTACAAAGTTGATTTTGGGTGGTAATGCTGCCGGTGGTGCCTTCGTAACAGCCCTCTGCATGCAGGTATTATACCAGGTAAGACCGGCTTATTTTATTATCTAATTGGCATAACTTCATTCCTCTAAAAGAAAAAGACATGTTACAACCTGCAACCCTTCAGTTTTTGACCGATCTGAAACAGAATAACGATAAAGTATGGTTCGATGCCAACCGTAAGAGATATGAAGCCGCTAAAAAGGATTATGAGCAGTTTGTGGGTGAGGTATTGCAGGGCTTAACCGTGCTGGACCCGGCCTATAGTACACAAAAGGCCAAAGATTGCGTGTTCCGCATTTTCAGGGATGTGCGGTTTGCCAAAGATAAATCGCCGTATAAAGCCAATTTTGGCGCAGCATTTAGCCCGGAGGGCAAAAAAGTACATGGCGCAGGGTTCTATTTTCACCTGGAACCAGGCCAATGTTTTATAGGAGGAGGTGTATGGATGCCGGAAGGCCCCATAGTAAAAGCTATTCGCCAGGAAATTGACTATAACTTCGAAGACTTTAAAAAGATACTGCAGGCGCCAACTTTCAAGAAGTGGTTCAAAACGGTAGACGGTGAGAAGCTCAAGACTGTGCCTCAGGGCTATCTGGCCGACAATCCTGCCATTGAGTACCTTAAACTGAAGAGTTTTACAGTTGGAACAGCACTCAATGACAGTGATTTAACTAAAAGCGGCCTTGTTAAAAAAAGTGTACAGATATTTTGCGATATGAATCCGTTTATTTCGTTTTTGAATACTGCAATTTCGGCTGGTTAATTTTTGTACAGGTTGAATACAAATGGTTTGGTCTGATCGCTGCTGACTTGCCGTAGCTTTTGTGGCTTTCTCTTCATCTTGTTTTGGTAAAGATCGGCAACTTCTACAGTAGGAAGGAGGTTGCTGGCTTTATCAGCTTGTTCTACGAGCAGCATGAGTTCATCTACCTGCCTTTCGAAATCTGATTGCCATTCGTCCTGAAACTTCCGGATCAGGAGCAACTCTCGGGATTTCTGAGTCATATCATCCGGTTTTAGTGGTTAAGGAAACGTTAAAAATTTAGAGTACCCTAAAATAACAAATAGGATTGGCAAAAAGGAATATTTGTTTTTTTAATGCAATAGCAATCAATGCGTAAACTCATAACGTATGGCTATAAAAAAACTACGTTCCGGAGAGATGGCCACCCCGCTTTGTCCGGCGCCGGAATGCCCGCCAGTATTGAGATTACTGTTGGCTGTAGTAGTAGCATAGGTTTGATTAAACAGGTTTTTGATGCCTGCCTGAAGGGTCAATTGCCTGTTGAACAAGGTCTTAGAAACCGAATAATCGCCCAGTAAGTAATCGTTCACAAAACCATTTACGGTAGCCAATCCTTCTACATCGGAGACGATATTGGGCTGGCGGCCATTGTATTTAACATACAAATTAAAGGAAATGCCGGTCTTGGGCAGGCTGTAACTTGCATTAAACGCCAGCTCGGGCGATACATAGTTCTTAATACTATCTATGGTAAGCACATTGGTAAACGCGCCAGACAGCTCTGCCTTAAGATTGTGGTACATGTATTTGGCCCTGGCTGTACCTACCAGGTTCTGATACTCACCTGTATTTACGTATTTGTAAACGATAGTGCCCGGCACCACATTGGCCAGGAAAATGCGGTTGTAGATATAGTTGTAATACAGCCCCAGCTCAAAGCTGAACAAGTGCCCCGATGCTGTGGCGCGCGTATAATCGCTAAGCACCTGAAAGTTGTGCGACTGCTCTGCTTTAAGGTTTTCGTTGCCCGAAATATCGTGCGTGCCGCCATCGTTAAAATCGAGGTACAGTTCTTTGAGCGTAGGCGCGCGAAAACCCATTGCATAAGAGCCTCTTAAAGTCCAGTGCTGGTCTACTGCGTAACGCACGTTAAGCGATGGCACCACCGGTGCTTTAAAGCGGGTATTGTATGACCAGCGCAGGCCAGGCAGCAACGAAAGACCTTTTACCGGCTTCCAGTCTGCGGTAGCAAATACGCCATAATCCTGCAGCGATTTATTATCGTCAAATTTATAACTCTTCGCCTGCTCCAGCAGCACATCGTAGCCCAGCTGCACATTCAATTTATCGTTGTAAGTGCTGCTATACACACCTCGTAGGTTAATATCATCGAACCGCGATTGGTTTACATCCTTACCCAGCACACTATCGGTTACCGTAACCAGGTTGCGGCTATACTGGTCGGTATGGCGGGTGTAAATATTATAAGCATTGCTCAGCTCCAGCTTGCTGTTGTTGCGCAATGTAAAAGAAGCGTTTACCCGGTTTACAATGCGGGTAGTATAATAATAGTCGTCGAGCGCGTAACCCGCGTATGGGTCTACGTGAGGCTCGCCCTTAAACGTCATTTTTTCATTAAAATAAGAGCCAAAGTAAGACAGGTTTGTTTTACCCTCTTTAGACCGCCAGGCGTATTTGAGATCGCCAAAATACTGTTCTTTGGGCAGCCATTGTTTAACCCTGCTGGGCGAATCAATGGCAGACCATCCTTCAAAAAAGTTTCTTCCGCCGCTGGCTTGCAGGCTATGCCCTTTATGGTTAAACCCGGCAAAGGCATCCAGGTTATACCGGCCTATGGTTTCGTAATAGGCATTGGCGCCTGCACGGTACTGGTGGCGCTGTTTTTTGGTAATCAGGTTTACCACGCCGCCCAGCGCATCGGTGCCATATACCACGCTCATGGGGCCTTCTATAATTTCAATCCGCTCAATATCGTTCATATTGATCTGCGTGAGATCGATATTGCCATTCTCGCGGCCAAACAGTGGCATACCATCCATCAGTATCTTCACATTCTGCCCGCTCAGGCCCTGAATGCTCAGGCCGCTGCCCAGCATCTTATCGTTGCCTATCCTTACGTTCAGCTCATTCTTCAGCACATCGGCAAGGTTTACAGCCGCATTGCCCCTTATCTTTTGCTCATCTATCACCCGTACTTTATACACCGCTTTATTGGCCTGCTGCGGCTCCGACATGCCGGTAATCACATACTCTTTCAATTGCAGGGTATCGCGGTAGAGTTTAAAAGCATACTCTTGTTGTACCTGCTGGTTTACCAGCTCTTCCTGCATATAACCTATGCTGCGGATCTGGAGGCGGAAAGGTGCTTTAAGGTTTTCGACATGTACGTTTCCTTTTTCATCGGTGCGGAAAGACCGGGCATCGGGCTTCTTATCCATATCCGACACAATAACCCTGGCTTCGGGCAATGGCTTGCCTGTAGCCCCGTCTGTGATATGAAATACAGAAACCGTTTGCGCTTGCGCCCAACCCGCTCCCAACAGCAAAAAAGAAAATAACATTACACGTTGCATCATAGCTAGCCCAACCTTCGTACTAAAAAAGAACCCCTGCAATGTTGCAGGGGTTGCTTTGTAAAATTAATGGTTTATCACCAATCGTTCCTGAACTTTTACATGATCGCCGGTAAGGTTGATCAGGTATAAGCCAGATGGCAGTTCGCCTATTTTCAGTTCCAGCGGATTTAATCCCGCATTAAGATCTACAGTAGTTTGTTTTACTACGCGGCCGTCTACACTCAGCAGTTGCAGGGTAGCACCTTTTACCGCTTGTTTGTTTTCGAGCACCAGGTATGCAGTGGTAGCAGCAGGGTTAGGATAAACGGTTACGTTTGCTACCGCGCTGTTTACATCTTTAATGCCAGTGGTAGGAGCGCTTTGCACTTTTTTCTTTTCGAACACGATCTTACCGGTAGAAGAACCATCGAAACGGGTAAAACGCAGGTAATACAGATCGCTCGATTTGTCTTTTACAAAGTAGCAAAGTGAATCGCGGGTTTCAAATACCGGCTGGGTAAAGTCGGGCTGGAATTTCCAGTCGTAACCAATCGCAGAGATTTTAGGACTCAAAGTATAGTTGGCAGGATTAACATTGGCCAGGTCTACTTCACGGGCTTCAGCAGCCAGTACGCCTGAGTTTTGCAACACACCGGTTACCATAGACATTACGGTTGTGGTTTGCACAGTGTACAGTGTATTGTAACGGGTAAATTTAATATCCCAATCGGCTACAGCCGGCTCACGGTCTACAATCGCATTGGTTTCCATATTGTAGTATGCAAACAGGCGGTTGTTAAAGTTAGGCTGCTTGGTGATGGTTACGGTGGTAGTATCGGAATTGTCCAGCTGACCAATTTTGAAAGTCCAGTCGTTGCTTACGCCGCCCATGCTCTGGATCCAGATCTTGTAAGCACGGTTTTTGGTTTTTACCAGGTAGATAGAATCGCCCACCAGGTTGTGTGTGCTTTGGTTGTATTTACCCCAGCCAAAATCAAATACATTACCAGCATCTTTGTTTTTATTAAATGCACCAATCAGGTAAGTAGAGTCTGAATTGTACAGCAGTTGCGCAGCACTGGTTTTACCCGCAGTATCAGCAGCTGTCATGGTTTTCCAGTTGGTTGTAGCATCCAGGTTCAGCGAATAAATTTTTACACTGTCGTGGTTAGCCCACACGGTAGAGAACAAATTTTGTTGTCCGCCAGGCAGCATACTAAAAGCCAGGTCCCATTTAGCGTTGGAATCCGCTTTCACCGCACCGGTGCTTTTCATGCTGTAGAATACATCTTGCGCATAACGTGTACCCATTGCAACAGAGTCTGCCACCAGGGTTTGCGCCATTGCCGCAGTACTTAAGACCGCAGCCGCCAGAGTTAAATAGATTTTTTTCATATTATAAGGGGGATTTTATAGAAAAAGCCGGCTGTTTATGGCAGCCGGCGCAAAAATACTTGTAGATAAGGGTATAACCTTAGCCCTCGAATATTTATGACAATACGATGACACAGCGCCATCATATTTGTGAGTATATTTTGTTATATCAGAAACTTACGCGTTTGATTCATTTAACCAGCCTTTGCCAGACAGGTATTCTGCAATCTGTATCGCATTGGTGGCAGCGCCTTTACGCAGGTTATCGGCAACGATCCAGCAGTTGAGGGTGTTGGGTTGCGAGTAGTCTCTGCGAATGCGGCCTACAAATACTTCATCTTTCTCATGTGCATCCATCGGCATGGGGTATTGCTGGGCATCCAAATCGTCTACTACTACAATACCGGGCGATGTAGCCAGCAGTTGCTTCACCTCTGCTTCTACAAAATCCTGGTTAAACTCCACATTTACCGACTCGCTGTGCCCGCCCATTACCGGAATGCGCACCGTGGTAGCGGTTACTTTGATAGAATCGTCCTGCATAATCTTGCAGGTTTCCTTTACCATCTTCATTTCCTCTTTGGTATAACCATTGTCGGTAAATACATCGATCTGGGGAATCACGTTCAGGTCTATCCGGTATTTATACGCCATTGGGCCTTCTACATTGTGGCGCTCATTCATGAGCTGGTCTACCGCCTTAACACCGGTACCGGTTACGCTCTGGTAAGTAGATACCACTACGCGTTTAATGCCGTATTTCTGGTGCAATGGGTTCAATGCCACCACCATTTGAATGGTAGAGCAGTTGGGGTTGGCAATGATCTTGTCTTCGGGCGTAAGCACATTGGCATTGATCTCGGGCACGATCAGTTTCTTATCGGGATCCATACGCCAGGCCGATGAGTTATCGATTACGGTAATACCTGCCGCTGCAAATTTTGGAGCCCACTCCAGCGAGGTGCTGCCACCCGCAGAAAACAATGCCACATTAGGCCGCTTTCGGATGGCGTCGGCTGCACTCACCACTTCGTACTCCTTACCCTTGAAGGTGATCTTCTTACCCACCGACTTCTCGGAGGCCACGGGAATGAGTTCTGAAACGGGGAAATTTCTCTCCGCCAATACCTGTAACATTTTAGAGCCTACTAATCCGGTAGCTCCTACAATTGCGACTTTCATGTGTTTATTAAAGTAAAATTTTAGTCGACTAAATTAAGCATAACTCCTATGTGACCGAAAAAATATTCACAACTTTCAATACCAAATCAAATTCACATTATGAATAAGTTCATTATCATGATCTTGTCTTTGTGCCTGCCTACCGGCTTGTTTGCACAATTCCGGGACGATTTTTCGGATGGCGACTTCTCCGCCAATCCGGCATGGACCGGTACCGATTCCTTATGGACAGTGCATAACGGGCAATTGGTAAGCAATTGTCATACCACAAATGCGCAATTCCAGTTAAGTATTCCATCTGCCTGTGTGCAACACACCCAATGGGAGTGGTACTGCCAATTGCAATTGAACACTTCCGCACAAAATTACGTAGAAGTACAATTAGCTTCGGACAGTATTTCGGCCATCATTGTGCGCATCGGAAGCTCCAGTGATGACCTATGCCTGTATAAAAAGCAAGGCGTGGTATATACCAAACTGATCGACGGCGCAGACGGACTCACCAACCACAGTACCAACCAGCTGCGCATTAAAGTGTACTGCGACAGCAATTACAACTGGGCCCTGCTGCGCGACACTACCGGAACGGGAGCATATTACACCAGCGAAGGCACTGCCAGCCAGGTATTTACACCCTACCAGTCCAGCTTTGCCCTCAGCATTAAGCAGTCTACCGCATCATTCTTTGGCAAGCATGCCTTCGACGATTTTTATGCTGGCCCACCCATTACCGATACCGCCGCACCTGTACTGGACTCATTCCTGGTAAAAGACGACCGTACCCTTACCCTGGTATGGTCCGAAGCATTAGATTCAATAACTGCTCCGGGAGTGGTAGATTATAGCGTGGTACCAGGCCCGTTTGTCCCAGCATCTATCCAATTGTTGGGCAACCGCGTTACCCTATCCTATGCGCAACCGTTTCCCGACAATGCCTACCAGCTACAGATTCCGCCAGTGGCAGATAAAGCGGGCAACCGTTCACCCGTTTTACAAATACCGTTTGAGATGTACCGGGGCGGCTGGCACGATGTGCTGGTTTCGGAGATCATGGCCGATCCCAGTCCGCCCGCAGGACTGCCGGAATACAAATACCTGGAACTGGCAAACCGCAGCGCCAAAACCATCAGGCTTAACCATTGGACTTTGAGCGATGATAAACACGCTGCGGTGTTGCCCGATATTGTTTTACCACCCGATAGTTTCCTCATCATTACCGGAAGCGCAACCGCTCAAGCAGCGTTGTCAGTTTACGGAAAAACGGTTGCGGTTGCCAACTTTCCGGCATTGTATGTAACCGGCAGCAGCATACAGCTGCATAATGCTTATGGATGCACCATAGATGCCGTACAATACGATAAAACCTGGTATGCCGATGCTGGCAAAGCAGAAGGCGGCTACAGCCTGGAAAGGGCCAATCTGCAACAGCCCTGCGCAGGCAGGGAAAACTGGCAGGCATCTGCCCATGCCACCGGCGGCACACCCGGCCACAGCAACAGTCAGCTGCCTGCTTACTACGACAATACACCTCCGGAAATTATTGCTTTGCAAATCACCGGCACCAATAAGTTGTTGCTGCAACTGAATAAAACCATCGACTCAACCACCGTTAGCACACAAGCATCTTTTGAGCTGGACAATGGATTAGCAGTAAGCAGCTTTCAAATATGCCCGCCCCTGATGGATCGCCTCATATTAACGCTGAATCGCAACCTCGACAGTATGACGGTGTACACCCTTAAAGCCAAAGGCATAACCGACTGCAACCAGCAAGCGCCGCTTCAAACCACATGGAGATTGGGCATACCGCACCAGCCTAAACCTGGTGAGTTGCTGCTCAACGAAATATTGTTTGACCCTGTTGGTGCAGGAGCCGATTATGTAGAGTTGGTAAACACCAGCAGCAAAGTATTTAACCTGAAAGATGTAAGGCTGGGCAATCGCAACACCAAAGATTCTGTAGATCACCTGTACCCCTTATCGGTGCAGGACTTCCTGTGCTTTCCCGGCGAGTACATAGCGGTAACTACCGACAGGGATTTTGTGTTAAATAACTATCACGTATTGCAACCCGGGCACCTGCTTGGTATGGTAACGATGCCTACATTGCCCAACGATAAAGGCACGGCGGTGCTGCTTAATGCAGCCGGAGACATATTAGATGAGCTTGCCTACAACGATCATATGCACCATCCGCTATTGCACAACAAAGAAGGCGTGGCGCTGGAGCGGCTTAGTTTATTTGTGCCTGCTGCGCAGACCGACAACTGGACCTCTGCCACGGCTACAGCTGGTTATGGCACGCCTACTTACGCCAACAGTCATACGGTAACATTGGCTACTGCTGATGATTGGCTGAGCATAACACCCAATGTATTTTCTCCCGACCAGGACGGATGGGAAGACCAGTTACAGATCTCCCTTCATCCGCCATCGAACGGCTACCAGGCCAGCATAAGAATATTTAACCAGGGCGGACAGTTGGTGCGGGAACTGGCAGGTAATATGAGCGTGCAAACACAAAGCACTTTTCTCTGGAAGGGAGACCGTACCAAAGGAGATATGGCAGAACCCGGGCTCTATATACTGGAAGCCGAGTTTTTTAACCTGAGCGGGCAATCGGAAAGATGCAGAAAAGTGTTTGCGATAACCGATAAAAAAAGGTGACCGTATGGTCACCTTTTCCTGTATATATTTTCTGAACCGGATTAAACCAGTTGAATATCGAAGTTTACCAGCTCTACAAATTTATCGAGACGGGCATGAATATCGTCGATATTGATTTCTTTCAGCTTATCGGGACCAAATTTCTCTACTACAAAAGAAGCCATGGCAGAACCTACGATGATGGCGGTTTTCATGTTTTCGAAAGAGATATCGCCTGTGCGGGCAATGTGGCCAATAAAACCACCTGCAAAAGTATCGCCGGCGCCGGTTGGGTCAAACACATCTTCTAAAGGCAATGCGGGTGCAAAGAATACCTGCTCACCAGAGAACAGCAGCGCACCATGCTCGCCTTTTTTAATGATAAGGTATTTAGGGCCCATGGCCTGAATCTTCTGGGCTGCTTTTACCAGGCTGTATTCACCACTCAACTCACGAGCTTCGCTATCATTCACCATCAGTACATCTACCTGCGTCAGCACTTCTTTCAAACCATCCATTGCAATCTCCATCCAGAAATTCATGGTATCGAGAATAATCAGTTTAGGACGGGTTTTCAGTTGGGCCAGTACAGATTTCTGCACTTCAGGCGCCAGGTTGCCCAGCATCAGGTATTCGCAATCCTGGTAAGTTTCCGGAATAACAGGCTTAAAGTCGGCCAGTACATTCAGTTCGGTCACCAGTGTATCGCGGGTGTTCATGTCCATGTGGTAACGGCCGCTCCAGAAAAAGGATTTACCGTCTTTTACAGTTTCCAGTCCGTCAAATTCAACACCACGGTTAACCAGGGCATCAATTTCGGCTTGCGGAAAATCGTTTCCTACAATAGACACCTGTTTGATAGGCTTATAAAAATTCGATGCGCTCCATGCCGCGTAAATGGCAGAGCCGCCGATAATTTTATCTACTTTTCCGAAAGGAGTTTCCAGGGCATCAAACGCCATGGTTCCTACAATGATTAAAGACATAGTATTATATATTGCCGTGCAAAAGTAAGGTCTTGGCTGCAGGTATCAAAACTAATTGTAATAATGTCGTTTACAGTTCATTATGTTTGATGATACCATTTTTAAGCGCAAATTTAACCACCCCTACCGCGTTCTTTGCTCCTAGTTTGTTAATGATGCGGCTACGGTATGCCTCTACCGTATGTTCGGACAGGAAAAGCACCTGCCCCATTTCCCTGGCGGTCATCTCCATCGAGATCATACGTATGATTTCAATTTCTTTTTGCTGAAACTCCTGGTCACCCACCTTAATCACAATATGATCTTCGGGAAAACTTACCCGGTTAATAACCTGGTTGCGAACCTCTGTACAAAAATACTCCCCACCAGCCAGCACGGTTTCTATCGCTTTAATAAACGTGCCGGTACTTGCACTCTTAAGCAGGTAACCATTGATGCCGGCGTATATCATTTTCATGATTACCTCTTCTTCCATATTAAGTGTGTACACCAATATTTTGAGCAAAGGAAATTTGCTCTTCATTTGCCTGGCCACCATATTGCCGGTCCGGTCCGGCATAAAATAATCGAGCAGCAATAAATCGGGCGGGTGTGCGGCGGCAATAGCCAATGCCTCCTCTGCTGTTTGTGCAATATCGCAGATCATTCCATTGCTTTCCAGTATGGTTCTAATACCGTTCAGCACCATGATGTGATCATCTAAAGCAAGAATCCTGGTTACATTTTTGTGCATACTAATTTATTGGAATACTGATTTCGATCTTATAAGCCGAAGAGGATCGTTCCAACTGGAATCTTCCCCTCAGCAATGCTACCCTTTCGCGAATATTTTCCAACCCAATGCCTTTTAACAGGCATTGCTCTTCGGCAAACCCCATGCCATTATCCATATAGCCAATGCTCAGCGTGGACTTATGCAAGGCAAAGTCTACCCGGATGGTATCTGCCCCGGAATGTTTAAGCGTATTGTTGATAAGCTCATATATTACCAGCAATAATTGGTTATAAGCACTCAGTGGCAATTTTTTCTTTTCCAGTTGTCCGTTCAGCGCAAATGAAATGCCTGAAATATCCTGGTTTTCGGCCAGCACTTTTCTAACCTCATCTACCAGGTCGGTGGTAAAACAGGTTTTGTTCGATTTCATTTCATGGGCTATATCGCGCACCATGAGCATAATATCGGACAAATGACCGCCCAGTTTACGCAGGTCTACCTTACGCGCCATTTCATCTTTGGCGAGCGCGTTTTCGGCAATAAGCCTGGAGTAAAACAACATGGGCCCCACCTGGTCGTGCAGGTTGCGGGCCAGCTCCTGCCTTATATTTGCCAGCTTTTTCCGCTGCCTTACCCGAAACGCCATAAACGCTACCAGCACCAACAGCAGCAGAATAACCAGCACCAGCGCTACAATAAGCATCCGGTAAAACAGTTGGGTACTGCGCTGTTCTGCATGTAATAATTTCTCCCGGGCCATGAACGACTCAATCTGCGAAATCATGTTGTTGCTTTGCAAACGCATGGCCCGCTTAACCACAGTGTCCATCGTCTTCATCCCGTTAGCCAGAATGCTGGCCGACTTATCTTCATGCCCCAGTTTTTTTTCCAGATCTGCTTGCCAAGAATAGTATTCCGCCATAAAAATATCGGGCATGGTCTCACCACCGCCGTCAACATACTTCTGGTGGTAATAAGCAGCACTGTCTGTTGATCCCTTAACCTGGTGAAAATACCATAACCGGTAATACGAAAACAGCGCCAGCGGAAGCTTCCTGGAAGGATTCAGTTCTTTCCCGGTTACTACATTCATCAGCCGGAACAGTGCAGCATGCTCCTGCGCAGCATCTCCGCTCACATTATAATACACACAATCTGAAAGTGTTTTGAAATACCTGATATGCAGGTTTTTTTCGTCCAGGTAATCGGGGTGTGTAGCCGCCGCTTCATCTATATTGTGCAGCATTTGCCGTAAGCGGCTTATTTCTTTAAGCTTACCCTCGTTTTCGTACACCACCAACGCACCACCATAAATAACTACAATCTGCGAAAGCTTATCCAGGTATGCTGTAAAAGCCCGGGCGTGCATGGCCGCATAATCGCACACCGGCTTAATCTTGCTGAAGGACTCCAGCGTGCGCTCATCCAGCCCGCAGCTGCCATAGGTAACCACCTGAAACTGGTATGCGCGCAATATGCGTGCAGCATTGCGCTTACAAATGGCCAGATCCAGCAGCTTATAATTGTTAAACATGGCCCGCCCCATATCGCCTACAGACATGGCATTCATGGCCGCATAATCGTAATAGTCAAATTGCTTCTCTACCCACATCGGGTTGCTGAAAGCTACCAGTTTATAATGCTCAAGAACAGACGTAGCTTTCCTGTTGTAACGCTCTGCCAAAATAATGGTATCATATTTCAGCAGCAGATCGTAAGCCGTTAAAGCACCACGTTCATAACGCTCGCGGAGCACCTTCGCTTCATTATCGGGCGATGCGTATACTACCGGTATGCCTGCCAGGCACACCAACCATAAAAACAGAATTTTCCTCCAATTCATTACAACAACTTTTCCGCTCTGCTTTAAAGCACCCAATAGTGGGCATGCAGTTTTTGACGGGCAAAGATAATAGTATTGCAGCATACACATTAATCAAAATAATTACATAACAAAAACCCTATGCTTTGATAGACATTGTTCTATTTTTTTATAAAAAAACAACCCGGGATAACCCGGGTTGTTAAAAGATAAGATTGTATTGGTAAAGGAATTACGCAATCAGTATTTCTCCACTCATTTCGGCAGGTACCGGCACGCCCATGTAATGCAGGATGGTGGGTGCCAGATCGCCCAGCTTACCATTCTTTACAGCGCCCTTATAATCGTTGGATACTACAAACAACGGCACCAGGTTTAAGGTATGTGCCGTATTGGGCGTACCATCTTCATTGGTCATGTAATCGGCATTGCCGTGATCGGCAGTAAGAAAAACGGTGTAGCCCTTCTCAATGGCCAGGGTACAGATCTGCCGTACGCAGTTGTCTACCGTTTGGGCGGCTTTAATAGCGGCAGAGAACACACCGGTATGTCCCACCATATCGGCATTGGCAAAATTGAGGCAAATAAAATCTGTGGTTTGCTGCTCAATTTCGGGGAGAATGGCGGCCGTAATTTCGTTGGCGCTCATCTCTGGTTTAAAATCGTAAGTAGGCACATCCTTAGGAGAAGGAATGAGGATTCTTTTTTCTCCGGCAAACTCGGTTTCGCGGCCACCGCTAAAGAAGAAGGTTACGTGCGGGTATTTTTCGGTTTCGGCAATCCGGATCTGTTTAAGACCGTTGGCTGCAATCACCTCGCCTATCGTATTGTTCAGGTTATCGTTCTGGAAAATGACATGTACGTTGCGGAAAGTCTTATCGTACTCGGTCATGGTAGTAAAGTACAAGTCGAGCGGTTGCATCTGCTGCTCCGGGAAAGCCTCCTGGGTAAGCACTTCCGAAATTTCGCGACAGCGGTCGGTACGGAAATTAAAGCAGAGTACAGCGTCGCCGTCTTTAATCGTAGCTACCGGTGCACCATCGGCATTGGTAATGATTACCGGTTTAATAAATTCATCGGTAATATTCTCGGCATAAGATTCCTGTATCGCTTTAAGCGGGTCCTGGGCATATTTACCCCGGCCATTCACCAGCGCATCGTAAGCCAGTTTTACCCGCTCCCAACGCTTGTCACGGTCCATTGCGTAATAACGGCCGGTAATGGAAGCAATACGGCCTACAGATTCCTGCAGGTGCTCCATTACATTATTTACGAAGCCGTATCCGCTTTTAGGATCGGTATCGCGGCCATCGGTAAAGGCGTGAATGGCCACATCGTGCAGGCCATGCGCTTTGGCTATATCGCACAGGGCTTTAAGGTGGTCGAGGTGCGAGTGTACGCCGCCATCGCTCACCAGGCCCAGTAAATGCAGTGTTTTATGGTTGGCTTTACAGTATTCGATCGTATTCAGCAGCGCTTCATTCTCAGCCAGCGAGCCATCGCGCACCGCTACATTAATGCGTTGCAGCTCCTGGTACACAATTCGGCCGGCGCCCAGGTTCAGGTGTCCCACTTCGGAGTTGCCCATTTGCCCGTCGGGCAAGCCCACCGCTTCGCCGCAGGTTACCAGCTCGGCATTGGGGTACTGCTGGTATAAAGATTTAACAAAAGGAACATTCGCCTGATAGATGGCATCGCTCTTAGGGCTTTTTCCGTGGCCCCAGCCATCCATGATCAACAGAATAGCACGTTTTTTCTCCATGCCGCAAAGGTAGTGGTTTGCTACATATTTATTTAGCCCTCAACTATCGGCCACTTTCGTTATCAATTAATAATCACTTTTTTGTAGATTTGGTCTAATAGGGCGGAATCACAAAGCCTTTAAATTGGCACGCTTTTAGACAATCGTATTATATTATGAAGCACATTATTTACCTGGCATTCGTTGTAATGCTGTTGGCTGGTGCAGGATGGAACAATGAGGCGAAAGCGCAGACCTCTCCCGAGGCTATCATCAATGCATTGAAAAGCGGCAACATGGATGCGCTGAGCAAAAATTTCGATAACATGGTGGATATCACCATTTTAGATAAACAATCTTCTTACAGCCAATCTCAGGCCGGCGTAGTGGTTAGAGACTTTTTCAGTCACAACCAGCCTAAAAACTTTGAGGCCCTGCACGATGGCGCTTCCGGTGGTTCTAAATATACCATTGGTAACCTGAGTACCTCTGGGGGCACTTACCGGACTTACATTTATATGAAAAGTAAGGGTTCCGGCTTTGTGGTGCAGGAACTGAGATTCGAAAAGTAATAACCTTCTTATAAACCCGGTCGCCAACGACCGGGTTTTCTTTTGTGTATCTTTGAGCGCCCTAAATCCAATAACTGTGACACTGGAACAATTCATAGAACTGGCCCTGGAAGAAGATGTACGCGATGGCGATCATTCCACACTGGCCGCAATAGATAAAGACGCAGCCGGTAAAGCGGTGCTCAAGATTAAAGAAGCCGGTATACTGGCTGGTATGGATGTAGCCGAGCGTATTTTTAAATACCTGGACCCTTCCTGCACTTTTACCGCCTATAAAAAGGACGGCGAAGCCATGCAGGTGGGCGAAGTAGCATTTGATGTGCTGGCAGGCATTCACGTTATTCTGAAAGCAGAACGCCTGGTACTCAACGTAATGCAACGCATGAGCGGCATTGCTACCCTTACCCGCAAGTATGTAGACCAGGTAAAGGACTACCCGGCCAAAATCCTGGATACGCGCAAAACCACGCCCAATTTCCGCTGGTTTGAGAAAGAAGCGGTAAAAATCGGTGGCGGCCACAACCATCGCTTTGGTTTGTACGATATGATTATGCTGAAAGACAACCATATCGACTTCAGCGGTGGCATTGAAAAAGCCATAACCCGTACCCAAACCTACCTGAAAGACAACCACCTGAGCTTAAAAGTGGAAGTGGAAACCCGCAACCTCGACGAAGTAAAACGCGTATTGGCAGTAGGTGGTGTAGACCGCATTATGCTCGACAATTTTGATCCCGCTACTATGAAACAAGCCGTAGCCCTCATCGATCACAAATACGAAACCGAAGCATCGGGCGGTATTACTTTAGATACCATTGCGGCTTATGCCCAAACGGGGGTAGATTATATTTCTGTTGGTGCGCTTACCCACCATTATGTAAGCCTGGACCTGAGCCTGAAAGCCCAGATCCTTTAACCCTCCTAATTGAATCGGGTATGGCCAGGAAAATACTGCTGGTAATAAACCAGAAGGCGGGCACCTCGCGGAAAGATGTGTTATACAAACTGATGCAAAAAGAAGGCAAACCCTCTGGCAGCACCATAGAGATTGCAGAAACCCAGCACCGCGGGCATGGCAAGAGCATTGCCGAGCATGCCAGCAAAGCGGGTTACGATACTATTGTGGCCGCAGGTGGCGATGGCTCTGTAAACGATATTGTAAACGGCATTGATCCTAAGGTGAGCCAGCTGGGCGTAATACCAATGGGCTCCGGAAACGGGCTGGCCCGCGCGCTCAAAATTCCTTTAAAACCCGAAGCCGCCATTGAACGCATATGGCATGGCCAACCACTCCTCATGGATGTAGGCCAGGCCAATGAGCGGCTCTTTGTAAGCAATGCGGGCATCGGTTTTGATGCCCACGTGGCGCATGCTTTTTTAAAAACCAAACGAAGGGGTTTTGCAGGATATGCTATTACCTCCGGTAAAGAAATTTTCCGGTACAAAAGCATTGAATTAAAGATCGAAACCGAAGACCAAACCTGGAGCGGCCGGTATTTTATGGCCAATGTAGCCAACGGAAGCCAGTTTGGATACAACTTTCAAATTGCGCCACCTGCCAGCGTTACCGATGGCATACTCGATATTGTACTCATACAAATGAAGCATGTATTGCAAGCCGTGCCCGTGCTCATTGGCGCCTTTAATGGCACCCTCACTGAGCAATCGCAGGTGACCCATATCCGCAGCAGAAAAGTTACATTTACGTCTAAAGGACTACAACACTTCCAGGCAGATGGAGATGTGTTTGACTGCAATGAAACGGTTGTTTTTTCCGTTATACCACAGTACCTTACTATTCTTGTGTAACCGCTAAATAACGAACAGATGAAGAACAAATTGATGCAGAGCGGCCTGGTCTATTCTACCGACCCGGAACTGATGAAGCCTGTAGCCGAACCGGCAACCGAAACACCGGCTCCTGCCAAACAAAGATTGAAAGTAAAGATCGATACCAAACACCGCGGTGGTAAAACCGTAACCCTGGTAGAAGGATTTATAGGCACAGAAGAAGACCTGGAAATACTGGGCAAAGAACTAAAAACCAAATGCGGCACCGGCGGCTCAGCCAAAGACGGCCTCATTATTATCCAGGGCGATGTAAAACTCAAAGTATTGGAGTGGCTCCAGAAATGGGGCTACAATGCCAAATAACAAAAACGCCTCCGAAACCGGAGGCATTTTTTATGATCTAAAGTTTATATAATCGATGCTTTTTGAGAGTCCGCCGATATACTTCACTGTGCCGCCGCGAGAACAAAATTCCCCAATACGTTCCCGCAGATTATGCTGATGCATTTCGCCGTGTCGTCGCGTCGCCGTGAGCTTTTCCCCCTTTTACTCACAGAGGTTCACTGTATCGCTGTGAGAACAAACCTTCAAAATACATTTCCTGCAGATTCTCGAAGATATAAAACCACGCAGATCTCGCTGATATACCCCGTTGTGTCGCCGCGTCGCCGTGAGCTTTTCCCCCTTTTACTCACAGAGGTCCACTGTATCGCTGTGAGAACAAACCTTCAAAATACATTTCCCGCAGATTCTCGAAGATATAAAACCACGCAGATCTCGCTGATATACCCCGTTGTGTCGCCGCGTCGCCGTGAGCTTTTCCCCCTTTTACTCACAGAGGTCCACTGTGCCGCCGCGAGCATAATTCCTCACTGCTTACTCCAACTCAGACCTAACCCCACATCTGCGGGGCGCACCTGGCAGGACTTCGGGTCTGTTGTTCAAATCAGCGATACCCTTTACACCACTTTAGCCCTTACACTTTCGTACAAAGCTTCGTAGCGAGGCACAATCTGGCTAATGTCGTGGCGTTGCGCCTGCTCATAAGCCTGACGGCGGAACTGCTGCATCATAACCGGATCTTTAAGCAGCCGGATGGCATGCGCGGCCATATCTTCTACGTCGCCCACATCGCTCAGGAAGCCGGTTTCGCCATGAATATTTACTTCTGGCAGGCCACCCGCATTGGTAGAGATTACCGGCACTTCGCAAGCCATTGCTTCGAGGGCCGACAAACCAAAACTTTCGTAAGCCGATGGCAATATAAACAGGTCTGTAATCGACAATATCTCTTCCATTTTTTCCTGCTTGCCCAAAAAGCGGATATCGGCACAAATGCCTTCATCGCGGCACAGTTCTTCTGCAACCGGTCTTTCGGGACCATCGCCAATCATCAGCAGTTTGGCTGGCATCTGCTCCCGCACTTTTTTAAATACGTGAATCACATCCTCTACCCGCTTCACCTTACGGAAGTTAGATACGTGCGCCAGAATTTTCTCGCCCTGTGGCGCCAGCATCTTCTTAAAATGATCCTTATTGCTCACCTTAAAGCGCGAGGTATCCACGAAGTTGTGAATAACCTTAATGTCTTTTTCGATGGCAAAGGTTTTGTAGGTTTCATCCCTCAGATTGCTACTTACTGCGGTAATGGCATCCGACTCGTTAATCGAAAATGTCACCACCGGCGCATAGGTTTTATCCTTACCTACGAGGGTAATATCGGTACCATGCAGTGTAGTAATATAAGGCACTTCAATACCCTGCTGTCGCAGAATCTGGCGGGCCAGGTAAGCGCTCGACGCGTGCGGAATGGCGTAGTGCACATGCAGCAGGTCCAGCGATTGGTTTTTTACTACATCTACCATGGTGCTCGACAATGCCGACTCATAAGGCGGAAAGTCGAACAACGGGTAAGTAGGCACACTCACCTCGTGGTAAAAGATGTTGGGATGGAATGCATCCAGCCGCACCGGCTGCTGGTATGTGATGAAGTGCACCACATAACCCTTATCGGCCAATGCCTTGCCTAACTCAGTAGCCAGTACGCCACTTCCCCCAAATGTGGGGTAACAAACAATTCCTATTCTCAATGGAGTATCTTATTTTTTTGCATTGGCTACTACGTATGCCAATACAAGGTTCTTCTGATCCTGTGTCAGTTTAGCCTTGTTTCCCATTTTCTCAATGGTTTTAGGCCATTTTTCCGCAGGCTTTGTTTCCGGTTGTTTATAGCCATGGCATTTGTTGCAATTGGCCATATATATATTCTTTCCTTCTTCGATCTGGCTGGCATCGTACTTAGCCAGGTATTCTTCTGCATTAAAGGCTGTAGTGGCGGTTTCGTCCGGCGATGGGCCCGACTGGGCCTGCTTACCCGCTTTGGGCGAGCAATAGGTCATTAATATGGCCATACCAGCCAGCATGCCGAGCAAAGTAAGTTTTTTCATAGTGTATCCTTTAGTGTGTAGGTAGTGTAAAGCAAGAGCAAGTTACCAAAAAAACTCCACCTGTATAAAGGCCTGTTTATTAGCTGTGCATTAATTATTTTTAAGCTTTTATCTATACGCCATACCATGAAACATATTGCTATTGCTGCTGGTATATTTGCCTTATGCAGCGGCTCACAGGCCTTTGCCGGCGCTAACAGTTCCGACTCCGTTATGATCCGAAAAATGGCCGACCAGATTCTGGAGCAAGGCGCCTGTTACAGCAACCTGAGAGTGCTTTGCAAGCAGGTTGGTCACCGCCTGTCGGGATCGCCCGAGGCCGAAAAAGCGGTGCAATGGGGACTTAAAACCATGAAAGAGGCAGGAGCCGATAGCGTATGGTTGCAGGAAATTAAAGTTCCCAACTGGAAACGTGGCCCCATCACCCTGTCGTTTACCTCCGGAGCCGAGAAATTTACCTTAGCGCCATTAGCCCTGGGATTTAGTGTAGGCACCGATGGCAAAACAATTGAAGCGGCAGTTATTGAGGTGAGCGATTGGGAAGAAATTAAACAGCTGGGAGAGCAGGGTTTGCTCAAAGACAAGATCGTTTTCATCAACCACCGGTTTAACCTCAAAAATATCAATACCTTTTTCAGCTACGGCGACTGCGCAGGCTACCGGGTAAGGGGCGCTTCGGATGTATCGCGCTATGGTGCCAAAGCCATGCTGCTGCGCTCGGTAAGCACCAGCACCGATGGCCACGCACACACTGGCATGATGATGTACAACGACAGCCTGCCCAAAATTCCGGCCATTGCCCTGTCTCTTAAAGATGCAGATCTGCTGAGCCAGAAGCTGCGCCTGCGTATGCCGCTCAAAATGCAGCTCAAAGCCGATTGTAAAATACTGCCCGATGCTACCTCTTACAATGTGGTGGGTGAGATTAAGGGCAGCGAAAAGCCAGAAGAAATTTTAACCGTAGGCGGCCACCTCGACTCCTGGGATGTAGGCGAAGGCGCGCATGATGATGGTGCGGGTTGTGTACAAAGCATAGAAGTGCTGCATACTTTTAAAGCCATGAACATACGCCCCAAACGTACCATTCGCGCGGTGCTGTTTATGAATGAAGAAAACGGCGCGCGTGGTGGCAGAAAATATGCCGAGCTGGCCAAAAAGAATGGCGAAAAACACATTGCTGCGATGGAAAGCGATGCGGGCGGCTTCTCGCCCCGTGGTGTAGGACTGGAAATGTCTGAAGCGCAAAAAACCTCCGTGCGCCAATGGCGTCATTTACTGCTGCCGTATGGTGTGTATGATTTTGAACTGGAAGAAGGCGGCGTGGATATTTCCTTTCTGCGCAAAGACCTGAACACACCATTATTGGGTCTGCTGCCCGATTCGCAACGTTATTTTGATGTGCACCACAGCGCCAACGATGTGTTTGAAGCGGTAAACGAAAGAGAACTGAAACTGGGTGCCCTTACCATGACTGCTATGATGTATCTGTTAAGTGAATATGGATTATAAGTTTTTTCACTAGCTTAGTTGAAACAAATCGATATGAAAAAATTCCTGTTCATTTTTATAGCCTTGCTGCTGGTCATCTTCTCCGGTTACATTTACTGGTCTTACTTTTTTGTAATCAGCGACGGTACCCGGGTAGGTATTTTGTTTAAGTTTACCCGCACGGGCACTGTGTTTAAGACCTTTGAGGGCGAAATGATTCAGCCCGGTCTCAAAACCGCCAAAGGCATCAATACCAACAACTTCTTCTTCTCGGTATCGGAGCCCGAAACAGCGCAAAAACTAAATGAAGTACAGGGCAAAGTGGTAGAAGTGCACTATAAACAATACCGCAAATACCTGCCCTGGAGAGGAGAAACCTACCCCAACCAGGATGGACAAATGATGGTAGACCAGATCATTTCGGTAAAAGATGCCAAGATTGAAGATGCTACAATGCTGCCTTAAGCGCTAAACATAAAAACCCCTGAAGCCAAAAACTTCAGGGGTTTTCTTTTGTATTTTAATTCTGTACTCAGCTCTTCGGAAGTTTGCCCGCGCTGGCCCCTTTTATACTCAGTTCTGACAGGACAAGCTTCGGTAACTGAGCCTGTCGAAGTTTCGAAGGCCCCAATTGAATCATTAGCACATTTATCCCATCAGCACATTACCTACTCCCACACAAACTCATCCTCGATCTTTTTCTGCAGGCGGCTTACCAGCTCAAAAGTAGCAGGGCAGCGGTGCAGGTTGGCTTCGTATACATGGTTATAATCGTCGAAAGGCTTTTTAAGGTGGTGCGGAAATCCGCTGCAATCCGCTGGCCTTACCTCATAAATGCTGCACTTATTATCGTCGCCCAAAAACTGGCAGGGGGTAGTATTGTTTACCGTATCGCCATTCTCATCTTCTGCCAGCCATTTTTCATAAAACTCATCTACGGTCATATGCAGGTGGGCAGATATTCTTTTAAGATCGGCCTTGGTGTAGGTGGGCGTCATGGTTTTGCAGCAGTTCGCACATTCCAGGCAATGCACATCCTTCCACATCTCTTCATCAATTTCCTTTACTGTTTTTCCGAGGTCTTTAGGTCTGAGCCGGTCAAATTTCTCAAGGAAGGCTGCCAGGACTTTCTTTTTACGGTAAGCCCGCTGGCGGAATTTACGGAGGTCCATTCAGCAAAAATTAGAGGTCTAAAATGCGCAATTTATTCGGCATAAGCAATTACTTTTGTATAGCGGTTTATATTATGAAAACGTTGATCCTGATCCGACACGCCAAATCTGACTGGAATATCGCCGGGCAAAACGATTTTGACCGGCCGCTGAACAGCAGAGGAAAGAATGATGCGCCCGCTATGGGCAAACGTTTAATGTACCATAAACTGGTGCCTCAGCTTATTTTATCCAGTCCCGCCATTCGTGCCGGCACTACAGCCCAGCTTATTGCCAAAAGCATTAATTACCCGGTGGCCAATATTCAATTCGATAAAGGTTTGTATCTCTGCGATGCCGGTTATTACGATACAGCCATCTTTGGCGTAAATAATAAAATTGATACCCTGGCCATTGTATCGCATAACAACGGGCTTACCGATTATGTCAATTCGCTGAACAATTTCCGCACAGAGAATGTGCCTACCTGTGGCATGGTGGTTTTTGACATACAAACCAACCGCTGGGAAGATTTCCCCTCCGCAGCCAAGCAACTCCGCTTTTTCGAGTTCCCCAAAATGTTTAAATGACAATTGTCTGACAGTAATGATCCTTATCTGTCGGAAATTTGCAGATTAGTTGTTGCTTGCTGATGATGAAATATTTATACGCAGTTGTACTGGCCGCCGTTGCCTTTACCTCCTGCGAGAAAAAAGAAGATCCGATTTCCCTTCCTCCCAAAACCGGGGCCGAACTGGCTACCGTGAATATGGGCAGCGATTATACCTACCAGATTTTTTTCAGTTTCGATCATAAAGAGGTATTAAAGAACGAAATCCGCGCCTGGGACCTCGCTTTTCAATGCGGCCCCGATGAAAAAGCGGTGTATACCAACCAGGGTAAAAGCAGCTTTGTATACCACACCGGGTTGTACAATTTTGCCGCTACCTCCAGCACCAGCAGTATAGTGGAAACCAACTGGACCTGGGACGATGCCAATGGCGATACGCAGCAAACCGCAATCGGCCCCTGGGATAAGCAGCCGCAACCCGAGGTAATGATCATACGCCAATACGATGGCACCCAATACAACTACTATAAAATACAGGTACTGGAAGCAAACGCATCTGGCTACAAACTGGCTTATGGCCCATCCGATGCTACTACGCCGAGCATTATTAATATTCCCAAAGACCCGGCATACAACTACATCTATTTCTCTTTTGCCGATGGTGGCAAAGTATTAAACTGGGAGCCGCCCAAAGACCAGTGGGATTTTGTATTTACCCGTTTTCACCACTATTTTGAGGTAGAAAAAGTGCATTACGAAGTAAACGGCGCGCTGCTCAATCCCTACAAAACCTCAGCGCTGAAAGACTCGCTGACCAACTTTACCGACATCAATCAGGCGTTTATAAGTAACAAAACCTGCTCTTATAACCGCGATGTGATTGGCTTTGACTGGAAATACTACGACTTTAATACCGGGCGGTACGTTACCGTGCGCAAATACAACTACATTGTTAAAACGCAGGACGACCGCTATTTTAAACTTCATTTTCTCGATTTCCTAAACCAGGCCGGTGAAAAAGGATATCCCAAGTTTGAATACGAACGCATAAATTAAGTGATCGACTCCCACCATACCGTGGGAGTTTTTTTATGCCCGGCTCCGCAAAAATGAAAAAGCATGGTTATATTTAAGATGCAGGCACTTCGCAGCTCCTGTTGCATAACCGTTAAACCACCATTACATGCTTTTATACCTCATTGGAGGTTTGGCGCTGATCAGGATACTGATCTGGTTTTTGACCAGGGAGTCCCGGCAGAAACCCATACCTCAAGAAAGATTTAGTTTGCCCGCATCAGCAGATACAGAAACGCCTGTGCGGCATTATGTGCCCCCCTACACAACACAGGAGACTAACGGCTTTTATACTTACCGCGATCATGAAAACAATTTGATGCGGCTGCTGGACCGTAACCAAAACAATTTTCTGAACAGGGATTTCCGGTCTATCGAGTACCTACCGCATGCCAACGCATTTATATGCCGGCAAACAGGCGTTTGCGTGGTGTATGAGGCAGACCTGGATAAAGTAACCGAAACCCCGTTCAACAATATTAAAATCGATAAATACGGCAATAAACTGTACAATGCCGATGGTGGTTTGTATGGCATATTGAACGATGCGTATAAGCCGGTAACGGAGCTTTTGTGCTACGATAGCGTGATGAAAGGAGTAGCCAAAAACGTGGTACGGTATTTTAAGGATAGCCAGTATCATTTGGTTAACACACAAGGCATAAAAATTCTCGAAAACCTGAGCGGAGCAGCACCATGCGCCATAGATTATAAACTGCTGGTGCGGTTCAGCGATAAATCATTTGCTCTTATTCATCTGGACGGCAGCCTGTATAAGCGGCTTCCTTTTGCCTTCGTTCATATCAACGAGCATTATATTGAGTCCTATGTTACCGACGCACCCCGGTACTATGTTGCCGGCCTCGAAACCAACGAGCGATTTCCCGATACTGAAGAAAGAAGATTGGCCTATACGTTATTGAACGGCTCCGGCGATGCCATGTTTGAACCCTGTTACGATTTTCTTCATCAAAGAGACAGCAACAATCGTGATATTTTTATGGCGGGCAAGGGCAATATGCAGTGGTGGGATTACCTGCTTAGCGAGCCGCTTGATACACCACCCCACCTGGAAGGCACCGTTCATTACGGCATTATTGACGCACACAACAACCCCATATTACCGGTGGCGTATAATACCATTCTAACCATCGGTAACCCGCGGGCTTACCTGGTTAGTCAAAACGGAACGGTACAGGTTACGAAAACACCAGTGCAATATGAAGACGATGACACGTATTGGGATTGGGAAATGGCTGGCGGCTTGTGGGGTGTAATGAACGCCGAGGGCAAAACCATACTACCAGTTGCATACACAACCATTACGCATGGCATAAGCGAAACAGATCAGACACCCTATTTTACAACAGTGCGCAACACGGGCGATGCGCCCCAATATTTTGATGCGGATGGCAATCTGCTGGCTGCAAAACCTTAGCCTATTCTTTACAATATTACCAATACACTAACCACCATTACATGTTCGAATACCTTATCATTGGCCTGGTGCTGATAAAAATACTGGGCTGGCTCTGGATTAAAAAACCCTGGCAGCGATATACCGTAAAACCACAGCCAGAGCATTTTTTCACGCCACCGCCTCCCCGGCAAACCAATCCCATACCAGATGAGGAAGCGAAGAAGGACGAGCCTTTTCCGCCTTATACCCAGCTGCAACCCAATGGCTTTTATATTTACATTGATATGGAAAACGGCATACGCCGGCTGCTGGATGCTGACGAGAAAAATTTCCTTAAACGGGATTTCCGCACCATTGAATATGTAGGCTATGCCAATGTTTATATATGCCGCGGGCCCGACTTTTGCGCAGTATACGATGTGGCGCAAAACCAGCTGATCGAAACGCCATTTGAAGACGTAAGAATTGATGTGTTCGGACACAAAATGTACTCCTCGAACAATCAGCAGTTTGGCCTGCTTAACGAAAATTACCAACCTTCTATTAAACCCAAACCTGCTTCACAATTCCTGACCGGGGTAGCGCCTGGGGTTTTAAAATACTATCAACACGATTGCTGGTACCTCATGAACAACCAGGGCGAGACCATACTCGGCAGAATGCTCTGGATTGCGCCTGGCGCCCTCAACAATAAAATCCTAGTCCGGTTTCTGGATCTTAGCTTTGCCCTCGCCGCCCTGGATGGTACTATATTAAAACGTCTTCCTTACGAAGAAATGTTCATCAACATCCCTTTGGCAGGAAACGCTGGTCCCGATGGCATACCCCGGTATTATATAGCTGGGTTCGAAACCGCCGAACGCCTGCCCCACCACACAAAACGCAAAAAAGCGTATACCGTACTCAACAGCGATGCCGAACAAATGTTTACGCCTTGCTACGACTACCTTACCTACTTTAATTTCGATGGCACTGCCATTTTTATGGCTGGCATAGGCGATATGCAACTATGGAGTAGCCTGTTAGAAGAATCTTCTGATGAGCCGCCCCGCATAGAAGGTTCCATGCGGTATGGTGTTATCGATGCGCATAACAACATTATACTGCCTTTTATTTACAGCACGATCGAGCGCACGAACCAGCCTTTTTATAAAGTAGGCCAGCATGGCCAGGTAGTGGTCGTAGAAACTACTGACGAATATGATGATGAAAAATTCTGGGACTGGGAAATCCATGGTATACAATACGGCATTGTAAGTTTGGAAGGAAACCCCATTATTCCCCTTTCATTTGCCGCTATACATTACACACCCAACAAAGATGGCAGCGTAGCGTATTTCACTGCTTTGCGCGAAGGAGACGATACTCCCGCTTATTTTGATGCAGAAGGGAATGCGCTGGATGCTCCGGTGCGTATAGTGTGAGATGGGATAATAGAATTAAATATACTGGCGTAGCCGGTAAAATGTCTTTCTGTAAGAGATGTTGCTTCCTCCTGCGTCCGCGCAGCACGGCAATCTCTTAAATATATTACCAATAAGAAACGCTTGCCTTTGGGCAAGCGTTTCTTATTTATTGTTACAGATCGAAAATCGGCAATCAGAGATCGGAGATTATAACCGGCATGGTTTCATAATGCGCTACAATCTCTTCCAGCACAGCGTCGATCTCGCTCAGCACATTGGTGGTTACCAGGCGCATACGGAAGTCTTTAATGTGCGGCAATCCTTTCAGGTAATTGGTATAGTGGCGGCGCATTTCAAGAATACCCAATACCTCGCCCTTCCACTCTACTGAACGCATCAGGTGCTGGCGGCACACATCTACCCGCTGTGCTACCGTTGGCGGAGCCAGGCGCTCGCCGGTAGCGAAATAATGTTTGATCTCGTTAAATATCCACGGGTAACCAATCGCGGCGCGGCCTATCATAATGCCATCCACACCATAACGATTACGGTATTCCAATGCTTTTTCGGGAGAGTCAATATCACCGTTCCCAAAAATGGGAATATTAATGCGTGCGTTTTCTTTCACTTTGGAGATAAGCTCCCATTTGGCCTCGCCTTTGTACATCTGTGCGCGGGTACGGCCATGAATAGACAGGGCTTGTATACCTACATCCTGCAATCTTTCGGCTACTTCCATGATATTAAGGCTGTCATCGTCCCAACCCAGGCGGGTTTTAACGGTTACCGGCAGGCGGGTGCTTTTCACCACCGCTTCGGTAAGCTTAATCATCTTAGGCACATCTTTGAGAATGCCGGCTCCAGCGCCTTTGCACACCACCTTTTTAACCGGGCATCCAAAGTTAATGTCTACCAGGTCTGGCTCTACGGCTTCTACGATCCGGGCAGAAAGCGCCATAGCCTCTTCATCGCCACCAAAGATCTGAATGCCTATAGGACGTTCATAATCAAAGATATCCAGCTTCTTCCGGCTTTTGATCGCATCTCTTATCAAACCCTCCGAAGAAATAAACTCTGTATACATGAGATCGGCACCATTGGCTTTGCACACCGCACGAAAGGGAGGATCGCTCACATCTTCCATGGGGGCCAGCAGCAACGGGAAGTCGCTCAGCGTTATATTTCCAATCTTAACCATCGAAACGAAATAGTAAATTGTGTGCAAAATTACGATTAAATCCAGAAACTACCGATATGATCGCTAACAGCCATGCCTCCCTGCGCTTGTTTCTCTACGGTGTCATTACCCTGCTGAGCGTATTGCTGGGCACATTACTGGCGCAAGTATTGGTTCCTGCATTTACAGGCGTATCCATCGCTACGGTTACATCCGACCCTACACTCTCGGCACCGGGTAGCCTGAGCGCCGCCAGGATATTCCAGCTTATTATATCCATATCCTGGTTTTTGCTTACACCCATTGCTTACAGTATAGTGGTGTACCGCACCAAAGCCCTTGAATTTCTGCGGTTTGTGCCTGCCAGGCCTGCCAAACTTTACTTTACAGGCATTGTGCTGTTGCTGGCCTGCATACCATTCGTTAGCTGGTTGCAGCAACTTAATATGAGCTTGGACCTGGGCGCTACCGCTAAACTGGCCGAAGACCAGGCCACCAACCTTACCAAGAAGTTTCTGGATATGCCTACCCCCGGCGATTTCATTTTCAACCTCATTATGGTGGCCATTATTCCCGCTATTGGCGAGGAGCTGTACTTCCGAGGGGCATTGCAGCAAATCATGAAAGAATGGCTCCAAAAGCCCTGGACCGCCATTATCATTACCGCGGCTATTTTCAGCGCTGTGCATGGCCAGTTCCTTACTTTTCTGCCTCGTTTTTTCCTGGGCATTGTGCTGGGTTTTGTTTTCGAACGCAGCGGCAGCATATGGCTGTCTATACTGCTCCACTTTATCAACAATGGTATGCAGGTGGTTATCGTATACCTGTTTCAACGTGGCCTCATTAATATTAACCTGATGGACAATGAGCAGTATATGCCAGTGTGGGCCGGGCTTACCAGCGCTATCATAACATTTGCCTTGTTTACCTTATTTTACAAACAATCCGAATGGTTCAAACCAACCGTAAAAGCACCCTTGTATGGAGAAAGAATGGATAATGATCTATAAAACGCCCAAACCGTTTGAGGCAGAACTGATCAAAAACATGCTGGAAGCAGAGCACGTTACATGTGTGCTGGTCAACAAAAAAGATTCGGCCTACCTGTTTGGCTACGTAGAGCTTTATGTACACGTAGAAGATGGCCCTAAAGCGGCTACCCTCATCGAAGATTTTTAAACACAAAATCCCCCGCAGTATTGCAGGGGATTTTGGTATAGATGCGCTTGGTCAAGAGTTAAATCATAAAGACACAAGTTGTTACGCTTAGGTGTATTTCTGTTTCAGCACCTTCGATTCTCATCCCCCTGTATCTTTTAGCTTATGCTATAAATCATTAATAGCCCAGCGTAAACCGCTCGCGGATGTGTTGTGGTTTTTCGGTTTCATCGATCAGGGCCACGGCCAGGTCTTGTACCGATATTTTACTGTCGCCTTTTTCGTCGAAGATGGGATTGTCTTTACCCAAACGGAACTGGCCGGTACGCTGCCCTGGCTCCAGCATAATAGCCGGGCTCAGAAAAGTCCATTCCAGCTCAGATTCGTTCTTTAGTTTATTCAATGCCTCGCGGGCAGCCAATGCACCCGATTTCCACTCGGCCGGGAATTGAGGTGTATCTACCAATTGCACGCCGGGTGCAATCTCCAGGCTTCCGGCGCCACCTACCACCAGCAGGCGTTTTACACCCGATTCTTTTACAGCTTCGTTTATATTGGCCGATCCTTTCAGAAAATCGTCGTGCAGGTTGGGGTTTTGCCAGCCGGCGTTGTATGCGCTGATTACCGCATCGCTTCCCTTAAGCAAGGGCGCTATTGAAGCAGCATCCATTACATCGGCCTTTACTACAGTGAGGTTAGGATTGGTTTCCTGTATTTTTTCGGGGTTGCGTACTATGGCGGTTACCTGGTGGCCACGTTGCAATGCTTCGTGCAACAGATTTTGTCCTACAAAGCCGCTGGCGCCAATCAAAGCTATTTTCATCTTGTATTGTTTTGTGTAGGGCAAAGTTGGTGCTTATTGGTTATACCGATGAAGGACGATGTGCCTGTTGACTGGTACTTTTTGAACATTGCGCGCGAAAATCCTCTGGTGTGCACTGGTTCATTTTCCGGAAAAAACGGGTAAAGTACGAGGGGTCTTCAAATCCCAGTGTAAAGGCGATCTCTTTTACCGAACCGGTAGAGAACCCGATCAGGCGGCGTGCTTCCAGGTTTATGCGGTCGTGCACCAATGCGGTAATGGTTTTGCCCAGCAACACACGGGTAATCTCGTTAACCCGCTTAGGGGTAAGGTGCAGAAAAGCGGCATAAAAAACCGCCTCATGGTGCGCACGATAATGCCGCTCTACCAAACCCCGGAGCTGCACCATCCGTTGCATATCGCCATTGGTATGCCCGTTGGGCAAATGCGACTGGTAAGTGCGTGCGGCAGTATCGAGCAACAACCGCACATACCCACGCAGAATGAGGGGAGAAGCATCGGCACGCTGGTACTCCTGCTGTAGCAGCCGCAAAAGATTTTCCAGCGTTGCGGCATCATGCCCGTTGGGGCGCAGGCTGGTATCGGTTCCAAAATGATGGAATAAAGGGTATTGCAGCAGCCCCGGTTCATGCTCCTGGCGGTCGCTCAGCCAATCGGCCCGGAAAGTGAGCATCAATCCTTTACGGCTAATGAGCTTAAGCTGGTGTACCTGCCCCGGCGTTAGAAAAGTGATTTGCCCGTTTACTACCGGATATTCTTCAAAATCAATGCGCTGCGTACCTTCTGCCTGCTCAAACCAAATAACTTCGTAAAAATCGTGGCGGTGCGGGCGGGCCGAAAGGCGCCCCACGCCACTATCCAAACTGTACAGCGTGAGTACCTGGCCTGTAGCGGCCCGGTGCAGCGGAATGGGAGAATGATCGTTTTTAGACATGCCGGAGTAATACCTTATTTCAAATATAGCACAACCTGCCACCATTTTCTGCCGCATACAAATGGCATTTTTGCTATGCATAAATTCGAATACCTTTGCATCGCTTATGGCTTTTAACGTACAAACCTTCTTTACCCGGTTGGGTAGCGCTATCGTGTTCTGCATCATTATGATGGCAGGACTGCTTACCCGCGAATGGTGTTTCGGGGTATTATTTGCCTTTGTATCGGTGCTGGGCTTACGAGAATACGTAAACATCATTAGCAAGATACACCTCAAATCGGGCCAGGTGCTGCGGCAATACCAATGGTACTATATGCTTATGGGGCTACTGCTCTATGGCGGGCTGTACTTTATGAATATTGGCAAAAATGCCTACCCCATTGAGGTAAACTACGCGCCTTACTGCTTTGCATCGTTCCTGGTAATGATGCTGGTGGGTGCCTGGTGGGCCATTGTGCGGCACGAGAAAGCGGGCTGGCAGGCATTTACGCTGGCGCTTACCGGTCTCGTGTATGTGAGCCTTTCGTTAGGCTTGCTTACCCAACTGCGGCACCAGAGCCTCATATTGCCGCTGGCCATGATCCTTATGATCTGGACCAACGATACTTTTGCTTACCTGGTGGGCTCGTTTATTGGCAAAACACCGTTCTTCCCCACGATTTCGCCTAAAAAAACCTGGGAAGGTACCATTGGCGGCATGGTACTTACCGTGCTGGGCGCTATGGCCTGGAGCTATTATACCGATTATTACAAACCGATAGACTGGATCATTATGGGCTTCGCGGTAGCGGTGCTGGGCACAGCGGGCGACCTGCTGGAGTCTAAGCTCAAGCGCCTGGCAGGCATTAAAGACTCGGGCAATATTATGCCGGGCCACGGTGGTGCGCTCGACCGTTTCGACTCTATGATCTTTTGCGCGCCGTTTATATTCATTTATGCCTGGTTGTTTATGGAACCTGTGGCTTTCCATGTTTTCTAACTATTTTCGCACTCAAATTCAGCTTTACAGCATATGTACATCCACAAAGAAGGGCG
Source organism: Chitinophagaceae bacterium (assembly GCA_031546985.1). Classification (GTDB taxonomy): domain Bacteria; phylum Bacteroidota; class Bacteroidia; order Chitinophagales; family Chitinophagaceae; genus JAVBJN01. Next base: position 65,505 of record JAVBJN010000050.1, on the reverse strand, counting down.
CAGTTATGTGCTCATTGCCACCATTATCTGGGCAGCATTATGGTTTTTATTAAGCCGTATAGGTATGCCGCAATGGCTTTTCATTGCACTTAACGTTATTATTTTCCCTGTTTGGTTCTGGGTTTTATGGTTTTTCCGCATCCCTAACCGCGAGCTGGTGATAGACGATAACCTGATCATCGCCCCTGCCGATGGCAAAGTGGTGGTGATTGAAGAAACCGAAGAAACCGAATATTTTAAAGACAGACGCCTGCAGGTTTCGATCTTTATGTCGCCGTTAAACGTGCACGTAAACCGTAACCCCATCAGCGGTACTGTTAAATATGCCAAGTATCATGCAGGTAAGTTCCTGGTAGCCTGGCACCCTAAATCCTCTACCGAAAACGAACGTACCACCGTGGTATTCAGCAATCCTAAAATCGAGATCCTTGCCCGCCAGATCGCCGGTGCGGTAGCCCGCAGGATTGTTTTGTATATGAAAGGCGGCGAAACGGTAAAGCAGTGCGATGAGTTTGGTTTTATCAAATTTGGCTCGCGCGTAGACCTGTTTTTGCCAATTGGCACTAAGGTAGATGTTAAAATAGACCAAAAAGTAAAGGGCGGCCAGACCATTATCGCCAGAATTCCTTAAATTTGAACAGAAACAACTGAACTGTTTAATTTATAAATTGCGCATCATGAAGAAAATGTTTGCTTTCGCTATTGCGACTTTATTTACCGCTGGTGTAGCACTGGCTTGCGACGGTAACAAGAAAGAAGGTAAAGCCTGCTGCAAAAAAGGTGAGGCCAAAACTGAAGCTAAAGCCTGCTGCAAAAAAGGAACAGAAACCGCATCAGCTGGTAAGTCTGCTTGCTGCAAAAAAGACGGTAAGTCTGTAGCACAAGCCGATACCAAAACAAATAATGCCGCTCAGGCAAAAACACAGAACGCCGCAAAATAGTGCGAAAGTAGTGTTCATGAGCACAAGACAAAAGCCACCCTCAACCGGGTGGCTTTTGTTATTTTATACCATTGTGGTGCTATAGCTGTGAGCAATTACTATCTATGTTATCCTGCATAAGTCTCCTTCGTCGACTGACGCAGGATAACAGCTCGCTCTGGTTTGTCATGCTTCCCCGGTATGCGTGAATACCCCGCAGTGCACCAATGAACAGAGGGAGCAGCATCCCCCCAGCAGAGCACACACAAGAGATACTGCACTCGCTCGTACCTCGCTCTGCAGGATGACAGCTCGCTCTGGTTTGTCACGCTGCCCCGGCATGCGTGAATACCCCGCAGTGCACCAATGAACAGAGGGAGCAGCATCTCCCCAGCAGAGCACACATAAGAGATCCGGCTCTCGCTCGTACCTCACTCGGCAGGATAACAGCTCGCTCTGGTCTGTCATGCTGCCCCGGTATGCGTGAATACCCCGCAGTGCACCAATGAACAGAGGGAGCAGCATCTCCTCAGCTTCCGTTTCGGACTATTATAAACAAGAAAAGCCCCTTCATTGCAGAAGGGGCTTTTTTATGCTTTTAAGGCTTGTATTATTGCTTATTAAGCTCGTTGAGGAACTTATCAATGGCCGATGCCATAGAAGGCGTATCGGGCAGCGGAGCCTTTACCGACAGGGTAAGACCGTGTTCTTCAACTGCTTTGGAGGTAGTAGGGCCAAACGCACCAATGTAGGTACTGTTTTGCTTAAACTCCGGATCGTTCTCGAACAGTGACTTAACACCGAACGGACTAAAGAACACAATAAGGTCATACACACCTTTTTGTAAAACCTCGCGTACATCGCTGCTTACCGTGCGGTATAAGGCAGCTTCTGCAAACTCGTGGTTGTTCTTTTGCAGGAAGGCGGAGATATCCTTGTTGGTACTATCGGAGCCGGAACCTGAAATCAGGTATTTTTCAGATGTTTTTTGCTTGGCAATTACATCGATCAGGCTTTGCATAGAACCATCGGCTCCAAAAAACACCTTGCGTTTCCGGTATTGTACAAACTTTTGCAGGTACAATGCCACCGCTTCGGTGATACAGAAATATTTCAGATCCTGGGAAACTTTAAATTTCATTTCCTCACAAATCCTGAAAAAGTGATCCACTGCATTACGGCTGGTTAATACCACCGCTGAATAATTGGCAAGATCAATTTTCTGTTTTCTGAAATCCTTCGAGCTCACACCCTCTACCTTAATGAACGGATGAAAATCCAGTTCCACGCCATACTTCTTGCCCAGGTCGTAATAAGGAGATTTTTCCGTTTCCGGTTTAGGTTGTGAAATGAGGATTTTCTTTACTGGCTTTTTAACGGCCTCTTTAACGCTTTTCTTAGTCCCAGCAGCTTTAGCCATATTCAAGTGGGTTCTTTGTTCAGTTAACGCTTCATAGCAGGTTCGGGAGGCACTATAACCAGTGGGTTATAAGCTTCATGAGCACAGCTATCGGTACAATCTCGGCGCCGCAAAGATACAAAAAAAAATGTAAATAATTGTTATTCAATACGGGCTTGACAATGCTCCATGTTCTTACGTACCTTAACAACAGCATTGTCCCTATTATGAGACCAGAAAAAACCAGGATTGGTTGGAAAATTCCTGCAGGCCCAAAACAGAGCAACAGCCCAAACGGGGCCAGCAGCACCGCTAATACTTTATTGATAAATGCCACATTAAACGCATAGTTGGCGGCCACGCCCTCAGATTTAAATACCCATCCGCAAAAACGCACCATCAGTATTTTAATAAGGTACAGCACCACAATAGCCAGGCCCAGCAAGGGAATAGCCCAGTAACCGAGTGGTTTCAGCACCGGCACATCTCGCAGGCGAAAGCCATAAAACGCATACAGTGCGGCCACAAAGCCAAATAAGATATTGAGCAGCAAGCCAGGTACGGAATACCCTTGCAACTGGTCTTTTACCGCTCTGAAATTAATATTGGGATTGACCAGATACCGGAACAGGTTGCTGAAATATTTGGGAAATGCAGCCCGGCATAAGCCCAGCGCCAGGAAAACAAGCATCCAGATGAGAAAATCGGGCGTGCGTTGCGGCGCTTTAGACAGCGCCACTATATCGTAGCGGGTGCTGGTAGCCTGCCGCACCACAAAATTGGTGTCTATAGCACGAAATAAAGCCTTGTTGAGCCGGGTCTGCTGCACCAGCGCAATAGAATCTTCCCGCTGCTGCAAGCGCCTGGCACTATCTGCCTTTACCACCTGCACAGAATCTTGCACCCGCCGGGTAGAATCGGCTTGTTGGGCCCAGGCAGTTATACTACCCCAGCACAGAAACAATAATAGCGTAAACAGCTTTGGCAAAGGATTGGCTTTTGGCAAAAATAAGCGTTGTCAGAAGTAATTAATATAGCCGAAGTGAATTTTTGACTGCCGGAACTGAAAACTTTGCTCCTGGGTGCGCCCCACGGCATAACTCACGTTCAGAATTCCGGCTTTGGTTTCGAACGTAATGCCCGCCCCTATTCCGATTGGGAGGTTTGAAGTGTTTACCTGGTTGTATTTACTCTCTACATATCCCCCGTCAGAAAAAATGAAAAAATAAGAGTTGCGCGATAGCAAATACCGCAATTCCATCGTGCCCAGGTGGTATTGGCTGGCATAAATGCTCTGCTCATCGAACCCGCGCAGCAGTTTAAAACCGCCAATCTGGTACACTTCGTTCTTAAACAGGTTATCGCCAATGATGGAGCCGCCGTTATAACCCGCTTTAAAAATAATGCGTTGGGCCACACGGAAGTACTTGCTGAAATCGACCTTTATCCTAATCTGGTTCGACTTTACCGATAGCGAGTCGTATAAAGCGCCGGGATCAAAATCGGGCACGCTAATGGCCATAATATTGGCATTGCGAATAATCTTGCGTTGGGCAAAAGCCGCATTGGCCCTTAACTCGAAACCCCGCTGGGGGTTAAGGCGGTAATTGGTGGCATTCCAGTAAAACTCTGCGCCTACGGCATTCAGGTCGGCATCAATATTCTCTGGCAGCTGGTGGTTGTAGATAATGGCATTGGTATCTACCTTGCCCAGCCGGTTGGCCTGGTTGTGGTAAAACAGCTTAACTGTGCGGTCGCCGCTAAACAGGTAGTTGATGCCCAGCTCATAATTTACCTGCCGGTAGGCAGAGTCTTTCTGGTAAAATTCAAACTTACCTTCCAGCCCTATGAGCGTATTAAACAGGTACGGATAAATGGCATTGACCTGCAACCTGGGCGATACGGGCTGCAGTTTCTGAAAATCTACCCCAATAAACTCGCCCCGCCCAAAGGCATTGAGCAGGTTTACCTTAGCCTCACCGGTAATCAAAAGCCCTTTCTTTTCGGCATTATTAGGCAAAAAACCAATGAGCACATTGGCCTGGTTGGCATTTTTCTCGTCAATATTAAGGTTAAGGGCCGAGCCACCCAGCGTAAACAGGGTTTGCGGTGGCCGCACCTGGTTTATAAACTGCAACTCATTGAGCTTGCGGTACACCAGGTTTATTTTACTCTGATCATACAGATCGCCCTGCTTTATGCCCAGGTAGTTTTCGAGGTAATGCAGGTTTATCTTGGCGGTACCGGTTACCCGTATGGTATCTACTTTAAACCGTTTGCCTTTGGCCAGGTTTAGCACACCATATACGCCTTGCTGTTTAATCTGTATACTGTCCAGCACTACGCTTACAAAGGGGTAACCGTGGTTTTCGTAATACCTTATCACATCATCCATAAGCGCGGCAAACTGCCTGTATCTTAAGGGCTTACCTCTAAAATCACCTTCCTGGTAGCCTGCCATGCGCAACACCGCCACATCTACATTGCCCGGCCGTATAGCTGCCCAGCGGTAGGTATCGCCGGCAAAAACGGCTACATGGGTTTCGGCACTGTCCGATTGTACACTATCTACCGATGCGGTGATATAGCCTTTTCGAATAAGTTTGGCCGGAATATCGTTTACAAACCTGGCAGCTTCGGTCTGTGAAGAGAAGGTACGGTACAGCGGCCCCAACTGTTGCTGCAGGAATGTAGTATCTTTGTCTACCCCATGCAGGTACAGGCTGTGCCTTTGCGCCATAGCGGCAACCACACAGCATACCATGACCAGTGTAACAACGATACGCCTCATATAGCAGTAAGGTAACAACATAATATTTTCCGAACAATTCCCCCGATTTAAATGGCCGGCATCTACCTCCATATTCCTTTTTGCAAGCAAGCGTGCAATTACTGCAATTTTCACTTTTCTACTTCGCTGAAACATAAAAACGATGTTTTAGCCGCTTTATTGAAAGAAGCAGAAATGCAGAAAGGCTACCTGGCAGGGCAGGAAATACACACCATCTATTTGGGCGGCGGCACGCCCTCCCTCCTTGACGAAGCCGAACTGAACGCCATTTTTGAAGTACTGTACCGCCACTACAACATTCGGCCCGATGTGGAAGTAACGCTGGAAGCCAACCCCGATGACCTTAACGATGCAAAATTAACCATGCTGGCGGCATCGCCGGTAAACAGGCTGAGCGTGGGCATACAATCTTTTATTGAAGAAGACCTGCAATACATGAACCGGGCGCACAATGCCGGAGAAGCGTACGACAGCCTGAAACGGGCGCAGGATCATGGTTTTCATAACATGTCGGCCGATCTGATCTACGGCACCCCTACCCTGAGCGATACACAATGGCAGCAGAATATGGATACCATGCTGGGATTGCAGATTCCGCACATCTCCTGCTACGCCCTTACAGTAGAAGATAAAACGGTACTCGACAACCTGATCTCGAAAGGCAAGATGCAACCAGTGCATCCCGAAGACGCGGCCAGGCAGTTTACTATGCTTATGGAGCGGATGGGTGATGCGGGTTATGAGCATTACGAAATATCCAATTTCGCATTACCTGGCAAGCGCTCGCGCCACAACAGCAGCTATTGGCAGGGATTGCACTACCTGGGCCTGGGCCCATCGGCACACAGCTTTAATACAGCCAGCCGCCAGTGGAATATTGCCAACAACGGCCTTTATACCAAAGCCTTGCTGGAAGAAAACCGGGTACCTTCCGAAACAGAAGTACTGAGCGATAACGACCGCTACAACGAATATGTGATGACTGCCCTGCGCACCCTGGAAGGTATAGACCTGAACCGGGTATCGCAACAATTTGGTGCTGCGGCCACTGCCGAAATCATAGAACTGGTAGCACCATTTATAACCGAGGGTAAGGTGCAGCAAAAAGGCCAGGCAATAAGCCTGACCCGTGAAGGAAAATTATTTGCAGATGGCATAGCCAGCGCGTTGTTCAGGGTATAATTTTTTCTCTTAAAAGATGCGCACAGCACTGAAAAGACACAGCGAAATTCCTGGTCTTTCAGGTAACTGAGCTTCGGTAACTGAGCCTGTCGAAGTTCCGAAGCTCTCTTTTGACCTCGCAGCGGCGCAACGAAATTCCTGGTCTTCACTCATGCCCTTTCACCTCACACTTTTGCACCCCGGCATTGGAGCATTGGCACATTACCCGCATTAGCACATTATTTACACCAGCAAGCCTTCCAACTCGCTAAAGGTGCGTGCTACCGGCAGGCCTTTCCACAGCATACGGTATACCGCAGAGGCTACCGGCATTTCGATATTCAAATCGCGGTTGAGTTCAAAAATACAACGGGAGGCATAATACCCTTCGGCCACCATATTCAGCTCCAGCTTGGCAGCCTGCACCGAATAGCCTTTACCTATCATGTTACCAAACGTACGGTTACGGCTGTGCAGCGAGTAGCAGGTTACCAGCAGATCGCCCAGGTAAGCGCTGCTGCTGTAGCTATGCGGGTGCTTTTCCACATCGGTTATGGCATCCATAAACCGCTGCATTTCTCTAAAGCTATTGGTAATAAGTACACTCAAAAAGTTATCGCCATAGTCGAGGCCATGCGCTATACCCGCGCCCAGTGCGTAAATATTTTTGAGTACGGCAGCGTATTGCGTACCGGTCACATCGTGGTTTACAATGGTCTGAATGTAGTTATTGGCAAACAGCGCTGCCACTGCCGCGGCATCTGGCTCCGAAATACCGGAGAAAGTGAGGTAAGAAAGTTTCTCATTGGCTGCTTCCTCTGCATGGCAGGGACCGGTGATGCAGAAATACTGCTCGGGCCGCATCAGGTAATGCTGCTGCAGGTATTCGTTCAAAAACAGGTTTTCATCGGGAATAATACCCTTGATGGCCGATACGATCCATTTATCTTTCAAATCGGCAGGGGTAAGCGCAGCAATAGCGTTGATAACATATGCAGACGGGATGCAGAAAATAAGCAGGTCTGATTGCTCCACCACCTCGTTAATATTGGCGCTCGGGCGTATCTGGTTTACATCAAAATACACCGAAGACAGGTAATGCGGGTTATGGTGCCTTTTAATGAGGTGTGCTACACAATCTTCATTCCTCATCCACCAGTTTACCGTATGGCCATTATCTGTAAGCATTTTAGCCAGCGCGGTAGCCCAACTTCCGTTGCCAATAAGCCCTATAGATTCAAATCGCTTCAACGCAGTTCTGTTTTTTGTTGGCACGAAATTACCACCTTAAACCTGTTTTTTGGTCATTGGCTGGTTTATTTAGCCTCCTGGCCCTTTTTTTAACAATAACGAAGGCAAAAAACATTGATAATCAATGATCCATTTTGCTTTACAGTGCTACGTAAAAGGGCCGCCATACCAGCAGCCCTCTTACCAGACGAACAAATATAAAAACTACATATTGTTGAGTTTATAGTCGGCCACATGCACTTTTTTGCTGGCGTTCTTATCAATATGGGTTACCTCCATCGACATTTCAAGTGCATCGTTCTTATAAAACTTTGCCTGCATAATCATGGCGCCCAGGTTGCCCATGCCCCCAAACATAGCGGCCATAGCGCCGGAGCTTCGGGTTTGAGTAATATCTGTAGGAATCTGTGTGGTGAGCCACATTTCCGTTCTGGTATTCTTTTCTTTATCGGTGCATACATACTCATAGCAGTTGTACCCCATGATGCTTTGCGTTTTACCGGTTTTGCGGCAATCCATACTGGGCGCCGTTTTTCCGGGATCTGGCTTTCCTCTTTTCTCCTGCGCTTCTTTGCTCATAAAAGCGTTGATGTTGATGGCCATACCCGTTTTGTCGGTTTCGTTCAGCATCAGCATCGCATTGGCTTTGTAATCATACACCATAAACATATCTTCCTGCTTCTTCTTTTTACTCTCCTCGCCCATGCCCTTCATGCCCAGCTGGGTTTTATCGTTGTTAAAAAAGTAAATGATGTTGCTCTCCGATTTTTTAGCCCCCTTATCATAACTCACCATATGCATATCTACCTGCGTGGTAAACGTGTAATCGGTGGGCAGTTTTACATTCAGCACATTACCATTCATCCACGCATCGTACTTGGCTTTACCTGAGTCGCCATATTGTTTCTGGTATTTCTTTTCCATAGCCTGGCGCACATATTCGCTCTGGGCCATTGCCAGCCGGGGAATTAAAAAGAAACAGAGGGTAAAGGCGGTAATCAAAAATCGCATAAGATTGTTTTTACATAAAAATAATATGAAACAAAAATCGCCTCAGAACCAATGAGTGGCAGGCTGGGTTGCGTTCCTGAACGGCTTTCCCGGCTGAGTAAATGGAGCTGGGTATGCGCTATTGCTATATGGCATTGGCATTTGTGATACGTCATTTTTAAAAGCAGTGGTAATTGCCTAAATTTGACCTTCATTGTTTTAATCACCTTAAAATCAATATCACTATGGCATTTACACTTCCTGCGTTACCATATGCTCCTGATGCTCTGGAGCCGCATTTCGACAAAATGACTATGGAAATCCACCATGGCAAACACCACCAGGCATATGTAGACAACCTGAACAAAGCAGTAGCCGGTACCGATGCTGAGAACCTGAGCCTGGAAGAAATTCTGAGCAACATCTCCAAATACCCTGCTGCAGTACGCAACAATGGTGGCGGTCACTACAACCACAGCCTGTTTTGGGAGCAATTGAGCGCCAATGCCGGCGGTGCACCTACCGGTAAACTGGCCGATGCCATCAACGAAGCATTTGGCAGCTTCGACAAACTGAAAGAAACCTTTAACAATGCCGGTATGACCCGCTTTGGTAGCGGTTGGGCATGGTTGTGTGTAGACGCTGGTAAAAAACTGTGCGTATGCTCTTCTCCTAACCAGGACAATCCGCTGATGGATGTGTCTGAGTGCAAAGGCACCCCAATCCTGGGCGCCGATGTTTGGGAACACGCTTACTACCTGAAATACCAGAACCGTCGTGCCGATTATATGGGCGCATTCTGGAATGTAGTAAACTGGGATGTAGTATCTAAACGTTTTGAAGCCGCAATGGCATAAGCAATACTACCGCACATCTGTAAATGATGTGGCTCAATAAAAGACCCCCGGATTCTCCAGGTTATACCTGAAAGATCCGGGGGCTTTTTTTACATCCGGTATGAGCCGGCTGCATCACTCTCCTATTCTTTATTTTGCAATTTTAATGGTTTGCTTCTCACCGGTCTCATTGCTTACACCAAGCATATACAAACCAGCAGGTAATGCACAAAGTCCATTCAATGTAACAGCATTGCTGCCTGCTGTAGCTTCATACGACTGCGCTACAACAATACGGCCGCTTACATCCACAATGGTGATTTGCACCGGACCTGTATGGTGCGCAGTATACCGCACGGTAAGGGTATTATTAAAAGGTACAGGCGCGGCGCTCAGGTTGGTTTCTGCACCCATTGCACCACCATTGCTAAGCGGCAGCACATTACTGTGTTTAACTGTACCATTGGCTTCGGTCATCAACAATTTATAAAACGCCTTGCCATGGATGACATGCCCGGTATGGGTAAAGTCGAAATTCGTTTTACTACCCTGTTGGTAAACAGTACCTGCCAGCATATAGCTTTTACCATTGGTGCTGTACAACACATCAAACTTACCTCCGGGCTCCGGAGCAGCGATGGTCCAGTTAAGTGTAGCATTGCCATTGGCATTAACCCTACCGGTAAAAGATACCAGGTCTATGGGCAGCGAAATAACAATACCACAAATTGCAGGGTTAATGGCCATTTCGCGGGAGTATAACACACAACTGTTGGCAGTAATCTTAACCTGGTACACGCCTGAGTCGGCCATGGTTACAGCTCCTATAGCATAAGCCGTATCGGTAGCGCCCGGTATATTGGTGCCGTTGAGTGTCCATTGGTAAAACAGACCGGTATTTTTACTTACCGACAGCGTAATAGGCTCTCCGGGACAAGGCACCAGCGGAGTAGAAGTAGCAATAAACGGCCTAAGGCTGGCAAAAACATTGCTGTAAGTGCTACCTGCCCCACACTGGTCTGTTACCGAAATCACATAGTTTTCATTTACATCCAGGTTGGTAAAAACATTGGAACCTTGCGGCGCTCCCACCTGGTTGCCCACACCTATCGAACCTTTAAACAGGGTGTAAGTGTATGGCGGCACACCACCTTGCGGCATAGCGGTAATAATACCGGTAGCAGGGTCGTTGGTGCAAATGGCAAAAATGCTTTTGCTCAGCGAAAGCGGGCCGGGCATACGGGCATCCACTGTCAGGATCTGAGGGCAAATGGTATCCAGGCTCAGCACATTATTGCTTACATCGCTTCTCCACATGCGTACAGTATAAACACCCGGATCAAGGTTTGTAATGGTCTTGCTCCAGGGTACACCAATACCACCCAGGTAAGCACCGCCAATAGCAACCTGCACATTACTGCTGTTTAATATTTTATAGTTTATGTTATCGCCGGCACCGCCCGTTGTATTAAAGGTGATCTTAACAGATACTTTGGGCGAGCCGCAGGCATAAGCAGGCACCGCCTCAAAAGTTTGTACACTGGCCACCACGGTAATGTTCCTTGTGGCAGTAGCACCGCATTCATCTGTAAACAGCAATGTGTATGCACCCGGAGCCAGATTCGTAAGTGCCCGTGGCCTGTCGGAATAATAGAAATCAGGTATCAGAGGCTGCGCCGCAGGTTGTGATACTACATGCACCAGCAATTTGCTCAGCGCGCCATTGTAACGGGGACCAGAGTAATCCGAAACGCTCATATAAATACTGCCATTCCCGTTGCAAGACGCATTAGAAGCAGTATGCACCTCGGGATTGAGTATTCTTAAAGCCGCTGGCGTGCTGATGGTGGCTGAATAAACCTGTCCGCACACCTTATACAGTATATCTTTTGAAGCGCCCCTGTCTATCAGAATGGTATCGCTTGCATTGTATGGAATCCAGGTAAGGCCTCCATCCAGGCTATACTCATCCCAGTAACCGTTTAACGGACCTCCTGTATTACCATTATTCAAATCCTGCCAGTATGCTGCGTTCATAGTATACGAACCCTGGGTGCAGGTGTATGGCATGGTGGCAAAACGACCGTTTATTTGCCAGTTGGGCTGGTTAAGCGTAATATCTTTTGTAAACACGGTTCCGCATTCATTCTTAAAAAACAGGGTTACTACCCCTGGGTAGGACGAAATTTTGGACTTGGGTACATACCAGCCAAATGTTCTGCCGGGATAAGTAGCTGTTTTAAGGGTATCATAAGTACCATCGGGATATCTCCACCAGAGGGTATAGGGCTCACGGGGTATATCGCGGGTAAAACTTGCATCTAACCTGAAACGGTTACAATCCTCACCATTTTTGCTTATTGTTCCGAACGGATCGGTAGGAGGTATGCCTGCAGGCATGGTTACTTTGGTGGTTACAAAACCATTACACTGGTCGTAAACCCTTACAAAATAAACGCCGGGAGCCAGGCTGTTAAAAGTAGCCGAGGCCTGACGGGGGCGCACATATGAAGCCGGGGCTGCAGGTGCATTCAGGCTATCTACAAGACAAAACTCATATGCACCATAACCCTGGGTAGCCATAGCGGTGATAATGCCATCGTTGGAGCAGGTAGGCGCCGTAATAACAGGCACGCCAAGTACAGGATCGGTATAACTGCCGGTAATGGTTACCGTTTGCGTATAATCGGCACTTACACCAGATGGGGCGCAGTTTTGGTGAATGCGGAGCGTATAGGTGCCGGCATCCAGCCCGGTGATTACAGGACTGCTTTGAAAAGGTTTAACAAGTACATTATTGGTTGCATTGTACAATGCAAAACTGCAATCGCTGATTGTGAGGGGCTGTGCACCATCCATTAAAGCTGAGACAGAGACCGTTCCGGATCCCCGGCATGTAAGCGCAGTAGTACTTACAGAAGCACTGGTTGGCGCATTACATGCGAATGCCTGGTAAGCAGTAAAAAACGCCACTGCAAGAGCCATTACTTTTTTCATATTTGTAGTTTTACTGTTTTCCACTACAAAATTAGAACAGCCCTATCCCCCGGATAACCCAAACAAGACATATTTTAGACCTGATATTACATATTTTAGACTTTACAATAATCTGACAACAAACAACTCCGAACAAAGAAACAACAGTAGCATTTACACATGCGACAAATTAATACTAACGACAAATCCTGCCTGACAACCAATTCTTTAATTAGAATATTTTTAGAAAACACCACCTCCTCATTATTATTAAACTATGTATACAAATACAACACAATGGGGTATAAATATGTCAAAATGAGGTATCAAGTCATCCAGCGACATAATGCGAATGCAGAAAATCACCCGGAACAGCCAGAAAAACATCCCGATAAGCCAGAAAAAAATGACCGGCACTTTTTATGGTGCCGGTCGTAACTATCTGTAATTTCTTGCTTTAGGTACTATTGTTTCTTCGCCAGTATGGTATTTACCTTTTGCGGAGCTGCAAGGATAGTGATGGCTTCTTTTACTTCTTTATCGTCGCGCAAGCCGTTTTCTATACGGCCTTTCTGGTAATAGTAGCGGGTTACGATCTCCGACTGCAGTAAGCGTTTTACCTCGTCTTTATTTTTATAGAGATCCTGTTTTTTATCGTGTGACAGTTTGGTTTTCAATACTTCATACTCTTTCTGCACAGAGGCGTAGTATTTCTCTTTGGTCGCGGTTTCTTTCAGCTCGTCCAGCGCCTCTTCGGTTTTGGTTTTGTAGGCATAATCCTTACCATCTACCCATTTCACGAAACTGTCAAAATCGGCATCGGTAATCACAAAATCGCTGGCTTTGGTAATGGTAGGGTGCTGGTAATAGTACTGCGTAGCGTAATTGAAAATGAAATTTTTATTCAGCAGGGCTACACTCAGTTTACTCAGGTCGGAGGTTTCAATTTTCACATCCGGCTCAATGCCGCCACCATCAGACACTTTACGGCCGTTGGTAGTTTTGAACTGGTGCTTAAGCGAATCAGGGATATTGCCTACGCTGCCATCTTCGTTGCGGTGCGAGTAGTCAATAGCCTGAATGCACCTGCCGCTGGGGGTATAATACTTAGCGGTTGTAATCTTAAGCCTGGTGTTGTAACTCAGCGGGCGGGTAGTTTGTACCAATCCTTTACCAAAAGATTTTTCACCAATTACCACCCCACGATCCAGATCCTGCACCGTGCCTGCTACAATCTCAGAAGCACTTGCAGAGCCTCTGTTAATGATTACGGCCAGCGACATTTTGGTATCGATAGGCGTATTCTGGGTTTTAAAATCCTTATCCCACTCTTTTACCTTGCCTTTGGTGCTTACCACCAACTGGCCACGATCCATAAAAATATTGCACACATTTACGGCTTCGTCGAGCAGGCCGCCAGGGTTGCCACGCAAGTCCAGCACTATACCCTGCATGGCAGGATTGGCTTTGCGCAAGCTGTCGTAAGCCTTGCTTACCAGGCTGCCGCAGCGCTCTGTAAACTGGGTAAGACGTATGTAACCGGTATTGTCATTAAGCATACCAGCGTAGGGTACGCTGCCAATATTAATATCTTCGCGAATAACGGCTTTATCGTAGATCTGCTGTGTTTGCGCGCTTTTCAGCTTCAGGTTTACGGTAGTACCTGCAGCTCCTCTCAGCAATTTGCTGATATCGTCCTGCGTAAGGGTTTTAACTACTTTGCCGTCAATTTCCATCAGCTGGTCGCCCGCCCGAATGCCCGCTTTCATAATGGGACTACCCTCGTAAGGCTCCGCAATTACCGTTTCATCGCCCACTGTACGGATCGCTGCGCCAATACCACCATATTTTCCGGTGGTCTGGAACCTGTAATCTTCAATATCGGCTTCGGAATAAAAATTGGTATACGGGTCCAGCTCGTTCAGCATGGCATCAATACCCGTTTTTACCAGTTTGCCCGGTTCAATGGGATCTACATAATAGGTATTGAGTTCTTTAAACAAGGTGGCGTATATATCCAGGTTCTTGGATACTTCAAAATAGCTGTCACTTTGGTTGGCATTTAAAAAACACAGGCTTCCACCCGCAATGACACCCAGCACCAGCCCTTTCCTGTATTTATAGATCAGAGATCTGATAGGTCGTAACATATAGGTTGTAAAATTCTTATCTCTAAGTTATAAAATAAAGTGCAGGAAAAGGAATATTAGCATGTTAAGCCTGAGGCTTTAACGTTTCGTTAGTACAAGCAGAATAAAAGGGAAAAAATGATCAAGTTTAAGGCACTGGATCGTACCCATGTCCGCCCCAGGGACCGCAGGAGACAATACGCTTAACAGCCAGCCGGCCACCCTTGAGCAGGCCGTGTTTCTTGAGCGCTTCCATAGCATATTGGCTACAGGTAGGATTATAACGGCATTTGGCTCCCATCAGCGGTGAAATAAACCACTGGTAAATCCTGATGAGCACCAGGAAGGGAAAAATGAGTATGCGTTTAAGCAGTGGCACCGGATATTGGGATTTCGGCCTTTAGTTTTTTCAAAATCACAGCAAACTTATCCTGTATTTCTTCAAAACCAAGCGTTTTGGAGGTACTGTACAGGAAAAAGACCTGCATTTGCACCCCATTGGCTTCGAGCACCGCGTACAGTTCGTGCTTGTGCAACCGGTAGGCCTCGCGCGAAAGTCGCTTAACCCGGTTACGGTCTACCGCATGTTTATAATACCGCTTGGATGCAGAAAAACCAGCCTGGGCGGGCGATTCGGCATCATTGGCGGGTAAAATGCGGTAAATAACCTTGTAAGGAAACACAAAAAACGCTTTTCCTTGCCGGAAAAGCGTTTCTATTAATTTCCGTTGTTTCAGTCGTTCGGATGCATTTAAAGTAAACCGGATGGGTTTAGCATTCGTCACGCTGTCAACATTATTTCAGACGACGTTCGTCGGAAACAGTCAATTTTTTACGGCCTTTCTTTCTGCGAGAAGCCAGTACTTTACGGCCGTTGGCACTTTCCATGCGCTTACGAAAACCATGTACAGTCTTACGACGTTTCCTGTGTGGTTGATAAGTACGTTTCATAACCAGATCACTTTTGTATGCCTCTTTTCAGAGGGATAAAGAATTAATTAAAAAATTAAGGACTGCAAAGGTAAGGGATTTTTTGAATTCAGCACATATTTTTTCTCTTCTTCAAAATTTTCCTTCCACTTTGGGAGCACAAAGAACAAACAAATTTTATTCTTCTTAAAATTGATTCAAAGTTTTTTTCAAAAAGGCAAGAAACTGGTTGCAAAGTGCATTTCATTTAAATATATTTGTTGCGGACGCAGGCTATGTATTTGTATTTTTAGAATAAATACTCTAGTTTAGTAATCCAAACCTATTGCCCACAGTAACCTGTCTAAAAAAATAAAAACGGCATTATGAAAAGAAAACTACTCGCCTTATTCCTTAGTGCATTTGTTGGTGGTAGTGCGATGGCACAAGATGTGCACTTTACGCAGTTTTTCACTTCTCCCCTGACGTTGAACCCAGCGTTGACTGGTTTAGTAAATAAAGACTATCGTTTAGCAGCTAACTATCGTAACCAATGGTATAGTGTTTCTACTCCATATATTACCGGTACTGCATCATTTGATATTGCTGCCCTGAAAGGCAAGCTGGATAATGGTGACGCGGTGGGCGTGGGTCTGATTCTGCTGTATGACCGTTCCGGTACCGGAGCGCTGCAAAATACAACTGCCGGTATCTCACTGGCATACCACAAAGCATTTGGTGAAGAAAAGAATCACCACCTGTCACTGGGCTTACAAGGCTACCTGGTGCAAAAAAGTGTTGATTTCAGTAAAATCGTATTTGAAAACGATATTGATGTGATCCGCGGCGTAGAATACGTTGGTGGTGGCGGTGGAGAAACCAACCTCGGTGGTGGTGACCTCACTTACCCTGACTTCAATACCGGGTTAATGTACTCTGGCCGTGTAAGCGAGCATGCTACCCTGTTTGCGGGTGGTGCTTATTATCACCTGTCTCAGCCTACCGAAACTTTCCTGAACTCTTCTAATAAAATCAACGCGCGTTACAACTTCTATGTAGGTGGTTCGATCGATCTGAACGACTACATGGTAATGTATGCGAGCGGTTTGTACCAAAAACAAGGTAAAGCACAAGAAACCATGATTGGTGGTGCTGCCGGTTTTATCCTTAACCCATTGCACGATGAGTATACCCAAAATACAGTACTGTATCTGGGTGGCTGGTATCGTGTAGGTGATGCGGTAAACCCTTATATTGGTTTTGAGTGGGAAAAAATGACCTTCGGTATCAGCTACGATGTGAACCTGAGTAACTTTGCTCCTGCTACTAAAAACCAGGGTGCACTGGAAGTATCGTTGATCTACAATGGCGGTATCAACCGTTACGACAGACCTAAATACAACTTTACCTGTCCTAAGTTCTAATAAGAGACTTGTTTACGTTATAGAAGCCCTCGCAGCAATGCGGGGGCTTTTTTATTGCCGCTTTCGGGACTTCGACAGGCTCAGTCACCGAAGAGCCACCCGCCAGAGCTTGTCCCACCCATGCGGGGCTCAGTCTCCGATACACCTGCCAAATCCGTTAGGTCCTGTCAGGTGTAAGGGAGAATAACCTGGATCTTTCCAACTTCGAGACCTGTCAGGAGCCACCGTCTCTGGCCCCGGAAAATATAAGGATCAATAAGCCTGAGACCTGGCAGGAGCTGCCGCACCTGACAGGTCTGGAACCAATCCGTAATCCTATAATCCTTTTCCTTTGCTTACCCATTTATTGCCCTTAATGCTGAATCTGTAAGGCAGTAAAGCATCTTCTTGGGCATAAGCTACGCCAACCCGGGTACTTTCTACTACATCTGCCTTAGACACTTTAAGCTGCCGGTCTTCTATCCATACGGTATCGCCCAATAAGCTATAGCCGCTCATGGCCGTGGTAATGCCCAAAGCCCGGGATAAGGAACCCGGCCCGGCTGTAAGATCGGGCCGCACAAATGTTTTACCAGTGCGCGCCAGCATAGCATCAATACCTTCTAATGGTTCCAGCCCACGAATAAGAATGGCATGCGGAATATCGCGTGCATTGGTTACTACATTAAACAAATGATGAATGCCATAACACAGGTATACATATGCCGTACCGCCATGCGCATACATCACTTCTGTACGGTTGCTTCTACGACCGTTATACGCATGTGAAGCCTTATCACCAACACCTGCATACGCTTCTGTTTCTACAATGATACCTGAGGTGAGCACGCCTCCAATATGGGTAACCAAAACCTTGCCCAGCAACTCTCTGGCTATGGTAAGCACAGCCGCTCTTTCATAAAATGACACATCCAGCTTATGATTCATGCACCTCCCGATTTATACCATTGCCTGATGAGGCAAACAATTTTCAATACTTTTGAGTTCTGCCAATAAAAATACGATTATGCCCCAAACCGGAACTTTATACTGCATTCCTGTACCCTTGCACGAAAACGCGCTGCACACCATCCCGGAAGAAGCCAAACAAAAGGCCATTACACTCAAGCATTTTTTTGTAGAAGAACTTAAAACAGCTCGCCGTTATCTCAAGGCCATTAGCCGCGATGTAAATATCGATGAGATCCAGTTTGAGATTGTAAATGAGCATACCTCTGCGGATACGAGAAAGATAAAGGAATGGCTTAAAGCCGGGCATGACGTGGGATTGATGAGCGAGGCCGGTTGCCCTGCAGTGGCAGATCCCGGTAGTGCTGTAGTGCAGGCTGCACACCAGGTTGGCGCTACCGTAATACCCTTTACAGGGCCCAACTCTATACTGATGGCTTTGATTGCATCGGGCCTGCAGGGGCAACGGTTCCAGTTTACAGGTTACCTGCCCGTAAAACCACAGGAGCGCAGTAAGGCCATCAAAGAACTGGAAACAGAATCGCACCGCAGGCAACAAACCCAGATCTTTATTGAAACGCCCTACCGCAACAACAATATGATCGAAGACCTTTGCAAGAACTGCAAGGGCGATACCCTACTCACTATTGGCGTAGACATTACCGGACCCGATGGCTGGATCAAGACCAAAACCATTGGCGATTGGAACCAGCAAAAACCCGACATTCATAAACGCCCGGCGGTATTCCTTATCCTGGCTTCCTGAGTTAAGTATTTATAGTCGCTTAAAAGCGCTTAAACCCGGATAGCCATTGCGGCACAGGCCAGATGTATGTACATTGAACGAACCTTCAATGTATGAAAACAGCATGGCCCCAGGCTCCGTGCCTGCGACTCTTTATCCCTTTTGCGGCAGGCATTTTTGTGCAATACCAGTTCCAGTGTGGTTATATGCCGGGCTTGGCTTTACTGCTACTCGCCGCAGGTATTTTTTGCTTATTTCGGTTTATTCCCGTAGCCCGGCGCTACCCTTTGGAATGGGTGCGGGGCGTGGGCGTGCAACTGCTCATTATCTCTTTAGGTATTTGCAGTGCCTGGCTGCACAATCAACGAAACCACAGCAATTGGTACGGGCACATTACAGGCAAGGATCTAACCTATATTGGCAGGGTAAGCGAACCCATTACGGCCCGGGCAAAGACCTATAAAGTGGCCTTACAAATCACTGCTGTACAAACAGCCAAAGGCACACAACCTACATCGGGCCAGGTATGGGCTTATGTGGCTAAAGACAGTAATGCCGCACAACTCCGATATGGCGACCTCATTGCTTTCCGGCAACAACCCGAGCCCATCCAAAACAGCGGCAATCCGGAGACTTTTGACTATGCCCGTTATGCAGCTTTGCAGAACATTTTTCAATCCGTTTACCTTAAAAATGACGCGTGGCGCTCAATCGGGAAGAACACCGCCTACACACTCCCCGCGTGGATCTATAAACTAAGCACAGGCTGCCTTATCGCTTTGCAGCAAACCATACCAGACCGTACTACTATGGGCGTAGCAGAAGCCCTGCTTATTGGATACAGGAACGACCTGGACCAGCAATTGGTGCGCCAATACACCAATGCCGGCATCATACACATCATTGCCATTTCGGGGCTGCATATGGGTGTGGTGTACTTTCTCATCCTATGGTTGCTGAGTTGGCTACCGGAGCGCCGCTTCCGTTATGTTAAATACCCGGTTGCTATCCTCTGCATGTGGGTCTTCACCTTTATGACCGGAGCTCCAGCTTCTGTTGTCCGTTCTGCGGTAATGTTTACCTGCATTGCGTTGGGTAAAATGTGGGGCAAGAAAAATTATTCGCTCAACTTCCTTTTCGCATCGGCCTGCCTGCTGCTTTGGTATAACCCCTACTGGCTCTTCGACATCGGTTTTCAACTTTCCTATCTGGCGATTCTAAGCATATTCATCTTTTACCAACCCCTGTACCGCAAAGTGTATGTACCCTGGAAATGGCTCAACCATATCTGGCAACTGGTAAGTTGCACCCTGGCTGCGCAAATCCTTACCCTACCCATTACATTGTATTATTTTCACCAGTTTCCGCTGGGGTTCATTATCTCCAATCTGGTGGCCATACCGGCTTCTACGCTTATCCTGTATGTAGAAATCGCACTGGTATTGTGCTTTCCCATATCTGCCACCATTGCGGGCTGGCTGGGCTGGCTTACCCACTGGGGCATTACAGGTATGAACTGGTTTGTGGCCCGGGTTGATGCACTGCAATTGCACATTACCAACATACATATTTCTCTGGCCCAATACCTGCTGCTTTTTGCAACCATTGTTGCATTGTACTACTGGGTAAAGTTCAGGCAATTCAAACCTGCGTTGGCGGCAGGGCTTTGTCTGCTTGCCTTTACCTTTGAAAGTTTCAGACTCAGTTACCAGGCAACAAAGGTGCGCCGGCTTATCATTTACAATATTACCAAAACCAGCGCTGTAGCGAGGGAGAATGGCAGCGCTGCACAATTATCAATCCACCCGCTGCTTTCCGATACTTCCAAAGATTTTCAATTCAATATTCAGCCGGGGCATATTGTCACGCGCAAGAAGCAGATAGTCATTAAAGATTCCTTTCCTGCTTTTGAGGTAGTGGGACATAAAACCATTGCCTATATCGATAGCAGCTTCAGGCTGCCCGACCAGGTTATAAAGGTGGATTATGTGGTGCTGCGCAATAATACCCGCTGTCCGATCGAAAAGATTATCAATCATTTACAACCCGGCTTAATCGTCTTTGACAGCAGCAACTCGGCTTATTGCATTAAAAAATGGAAAAAAGCGTGCGAAAGGCTAACTTTGCGGCACTTTTCCGTACCAGATGAAGGTGCACTGGTGCTAAATTTCTGATTCCATGAACAAAACAATGCGCAACGCCCTGGTGTCTGTTTTCCATAAAGACGGCCTGGACAACATTATCCGCAAACTGCATGATTTGGGTGTAAACCTGTATTCTACCGGCGGTACCCAATCTTTTATCGAAAGCCTGGGCATTCCCTGCAATGCGGTAGAAAACCTTACCAGCTACCCTTCTATCCTGGGTGGCCGTGTAAAAACCTTGCATCCTAAAGTTTTCGGTGGCATCCTGGCCCGCAGAGAGAACGATCAGGATCTGGCCCAGCTGGAGCAATACGAAATTCCACAAATGGACCTGGTAATCGTAGACCTGTACCCTTTTGAAGCTACAGTGAAGTCTACTACCGACGAGCAAACCATTATCGAAAAAATCGACATTGGTGGCGTATCCCTGATCCGTGCCGGTGCTAAAAACTTTAAAGATGTGGTAATCATCGCGTCTAAAAACGAATATGGCACACTGGAAAACATGCTGGACGAGCAGAAAGGCGAAACCAGCCTGGAGCAAAGAAAAATGTTTGCTGCCAAAGCATTCCAGCACTGCGCACACTACGATGTAGCCATTGCACAATACTTTACCAACAATACTTTCGACGAATACTTCCAGGTATCTGTACCGCAGATAAAAAGCCTGCGTTACGGCGAAAACCCGCACCAACAGGCGCAATTCTTCGGTAACCTGAACGAAACTTTTGAGCAACTGCACGGTAAGGAACTTTCTTTTAACAACCTGGTAGATACCGATGCTGCGGTACAACTGGTGCAGGAATTTACGGAGCCAACTTTTGCAGTAATCAAACACACCAACGTGTGCGGTATTGCTTCTCGCCCTACTTTGAAAGAAGCCTGGGATGCTGCGCTGGCTGGCGATTCTGAAAGCGCGTTTGGTGGTGTGCTGGCTTGCAACCAGGTAATCGACAAAGAAACCGCCGAATCTGTAAGCGAAATTTTCTTTGAAATACTGGTGGCCAAAGACTTTACACCAGAAGCGATGGAAGTGCTGACCAAAAAGAAAAACCGTATGCTGCTGAAACAACTGAAACCGGTTACAGCTGCTTACCAATATAAAAATGTAATGAACGGCGCCCTGGTGCAAGACAGCGATCTGGACAACTACCAGACCTGGACCGAAGCTGGTGCCCGTGAAACTACACCACAGGAAAAAACGGACCTCGAATTTGCCAACATCGTGTGCAAACACCTGAAATCTAACGCTATTGCCCTGGTTAAAAACCAACAACTGATTGGTAAAGGTTGCGGACAAACTTCACGTATCGACGCACTGCGCCATGCGGTAGAAAAAGCCAAACAGTTCAAGTTCGACCTGAATGGTGCCGTACTGGCTTCTGACGCGTTCTTCCCGTTCAACGACTGTGTTAAGATGGGACATGAGCAAGGTATCACTGCCTTTATTCAACCGGGTGGTTCTATCCGCGACAACGATTCTATCGAATATTGTAAAGAAAACGGATTAGCACTGGTAATGAGTGGCATGCGCCATTTCAAACACTAATTGCTAACCAGCCTGATATGTAAAAAGCCCCTGCTATACAGCGGGGGCTTTTATTTTTTGCAGGTAGCGGAGGTACATCTGCCGCCATCCTTTATAGGGGTTGTTTTGCCCCAGCGTATAGTTGTGAAAAATGGTAATCATGGTACCGCCCACCCAACGCACCCTTTCGGTAAGCCGCACCAATTCTTCAAAAGCCTCATTGGGCGATTGCTTTAACTGGAACAAACTGGTGGCTTCCATAAACACGAACGGATGCACCAAAAGCGATGTTTGCACCTCAGCTCGCAAATCGTACCAATAAAAAGCACGTGATACACCCGCCCGGAAACCATTGTGTGTGCCATACCCCATCGAATAGTCATCTGTAATGCCGGTTGTAAGCAATTGGCGGTAGGTTTGGGGCAAATGGCAGCGAATGTAATGCTGACGGCTTATCAGTGGTCTGCGCCCCGTTATGGCCCTAAAACGTTCTAATTCCTGCTGCAATGCTTCCTTAAACTCGTTGGACCGGTAAGACGGGTGAATGCCTGTTGGGTACTGTGCAGTAGTCTGGCCTACCAGCTGCCGCATTACAGGCTCGTTAGGCGATATATTTTTATCGTAAGGCCCGTAATCGGCCAGTAACCAGAAATACAAAGGATTCAGCCCATATTGGTCATGCCAGGTATCCATATCAGCAAAAGCATCAAAAGGGTCGGTAACCTGTTTGCGCAGCACTTTATAGCGCAATGCCAGCAAACTTCTGTCCGTCAGCATTTCTTTAACTACTGCACCGGCAGTACGCCACCATGGCCTGTGAAAAAAAGCATGGGTAATATCTATATCATAGGTGGGCAGAAAAGAAAAAGCAGAGGGGGCAGGCAAAATCATATCCAGTTCCTGATCGAGCCAGGCACGCAGTTGTTTTATCCATTCCTCTATTACCGGGATATGCAATAAGCCGCTTTGCAATAACACGCTTTCTGTGGCGGGAAATCTACCGTGCCGGTCGGGTTCAAAAGGCAGGTATTCTTCGTAACGCGAAAGCAGGAAAAAAACCAGATCGGGAAATGTTTCCGGCAATAGCCCATCATCACGATATTGTACCAACGCTTGTAGTGCTTCTTCTTTGCGTGAGGCAGTTATGCCTGTTTCGGAAAAAATACCCGAAGTGCGAAAGGCGATTTTTTTCTGGCCACTGCTGTCAGAAAAAAACAGCTCGCCTGCTGCTGCATCCTCCACCAGCACATACTCCAGCTTTAACACCTGCTCAAACAGGAATTGAGCCACGTAATGAATACGGGGAGAGGTTTGCGGTATATGAATTTGTACAACAGGCATTTACAACACTTAAAGTTATTATTCTCCTGCCAAAAACCATAAAACAAAAAGCCGTCCCTGCAATAAAGCAGGGACGGCTTTCAATATAATAGCGTAAGAATTACTGACGGATCAGTTTCTCTACGTGGCTACCAGTATTGGTCTGAATGTTCAGCAGGTAGATACCTGAGGTACCAAAAGCTTCAGAAGGCAGAATAGCGTTGGCATTCTGGATTTCTGATGCAGTCAATACTTTGGTAAAAGTTGTTCTGCCAGAGATATCGGTAATCACCACTTTCGCAGAAGTGATTGATTTATCGCGGATATTCAGGTTTACATCTTTGTTAGAAGGGTTAGGATATACAGCGATACCAGTGTTTTTAACTACTTCTGATACACCTGTAGGCCATGCGCTAACACCCATTTCATCAATGTACAGGTTGTTAGAAGCAACACCAGGCATAAATCTAACTCTAAACATAGTAGAGCTGGTTAATGCAGCAGCAGGAATTTTAATATCCTGTGGTTTCCAATCGTACTGTCCTGCAGGTTTGAAGTTGGTAGGTTGGAAGCCCATGTTCTGTACTTCAAGTCCTTTCAGGGTATCGATCAGGTTCCAGGTTTTACCGCAATCTCTTGAGTACTGGATGATCAGACGATCGGAAGCAGCACCAATCTGAGAGGTAGAAGCTCCTGAAGAGAAGAAGTTGAAATGCGCTGCACCAGACTGATAGTTAGACAGATCAAATACCGGAGTATAGATATCATCCCAATCGTTAACCGCGTTGCCGCTGGTATTTAAAGGATAAGGTCTGTCTTCAAAGCTGTTGTACATCATACTGTTGGTACTGAAATAACCAGCGTTGGTTACCAGCGACCATTTCCATTTGTTACCAAAAGTGTTAACAGTAGGCCATTCAGCATTCTGGGCAGGATATTCGAAAGAGTTGATGTAAGTAATTTTTGGCGTTGCATCTGCTACATACAGGTACTCATTACGTGTGAGTGTGTTAGAACCGGCGTTACTGGTTGCAGTAAGGCTGATGTTTTTCCATCCTGGCGTAGTATAGGTTACCGTTGCAATGGCAGCATTGTTGGTAAGACCATCACCTAAATCCCAACTTCTGGCAGATACCGTATCTCCAAAGCTAAAGTCTTTCAGCTGGATAGAAGTACCGGTACAGATATAACGGGTAAAGGTGTTGAAATCAACTTTAGGCGCCACATCCTGCTGAGGCAGGTTCATACCCGCTTTAGCGTTGGCAGCAGCAGAAACCAAAACATCTCTTCCTGCAAATGAGTTCTTCAGCGTTGTGATCATACGATCTTTCTGACCTAAGGTAAACATTACCTGAGGGCAGTAAGAGTACTCCATGTAGTTTTGGATATTAGCAGTGTCTACATCTGGCTTAGGTGTACATGCGCTATCTACAGGATACAAAGTAGGGCAGCTGCTGTAACCTTTGGTGAGCGGCGTATCGTCTACACCATCATCGCCACAGGCTACACCCGGACTGTTGGTAGAGCCCCACAGGTGATCCAGGTTCAGTACGTGACCAATTTCGTGGGTCAGTGCCATAGAAGTTCCTGGTCTGCCGGTACCAATACTACCGATATAGTCATTCAGGATAATTACACCATCCCAGAAACGGATTGCATCCGCAGCATCTGGTTTATAAGCGTAACCAGCGGTACCTACAGAACCAATGCTGTTGGTAACCCAAACGTTGATATACTCATCAGGAGGCCAGTAATTTAATTTAGACTGGTCATCGCCCTGGTAAGTTTTATAAGAAGCTATACGGTCGATACCGGTAGTTGGTTTACCGTTGGGATCCAGACGGGCCAGACGGAATTCGAAACCAACATCAGCGATGAGAGGCTTGTATTTGTTAATAACCAAACTCAGGTTAGCATTTCCCTTGTTATATCCTTCATTCAGCACGCGCATCTCATCATAGATCTGAGCGTCTGAGATGTTTTCCACACCGTAGTTGTGAATAATGTGAAAAACGATTGGGATAATGTATTTATCATCCGCAGTTTTTTGAAGCTTATTCAAGTTAAGCTTCTTCACAGATTCGTTCAATGCCGCAGCGTTTTTGGCTACGATTTGCTCCATTCCCGGAAACTGTTTGTACAATCCGTCCATGGCCTGAACGTTACCGCAACCCTTAGGCTGCTCCATCTGCGCATTAGCCGTAAACCCTGAGCCAGCCAGAAAGGTCATTAATGCAATGGGTAAATAGTTTTTCATGCTAACATTTTAGTTTTTTCCACCAGGGCACCGTCTGATATAAATGTCATGTTAATCTCCTTACCAAAACAGCAAATCTTCAAGACACCTGTGGCTACATATTTGAACTCGTGAAGATAATTTATTTCATGTAATAAAAAAAACAGCTTGAAAAATCAAGCTGTTCTCCTAAAATATAAATATCAGATTATCAAATCATATTAAAAGCAACTATATTCATTTCTCCCGTTTCCAACGCTGGTTGAACGACTCTTTGAACTCTGGCAATGCCCTTCTTTGGCCCCATGCCTGCGAAAAAACTTTTTTCAGCACCACATTTTTCAAGCCGGCTCCGGCCATATTCATCAGGCTGCGGTGCAGCACGCCCTGCTTATACAGCATCCATCCTATTTTTTCGGAACGGGTATTTAAACCTTCGGTTACCGCTATATGCCTGTTTTCGAGCAGCATTTCATGAATATTGATCTTAACCGGGCACACATCGGTACAGTTGCCGCAGAGCGAAGAAGCATAGCTCAGGTGTTTGTAATCTTTCATGCCCTGCAAATGCGGAGAGATAACCGAACCAATGGGACCACTGTATGTAGTGCCATACGCATGCCCGCCAATGTTTTTATACACCGGGCACGCATTCAAACAGCTTCCGCAACGAATGCAATACAACCCCTCGCGCACTTCGGGTTTGGCCAGCATTTCGGTACGGCCGTTATCAAGCAGTATCACATACATTTCTTCGGGTCCATCTACCTCGCCTTTCTGGCGCGGACCGGAAAACACCGAGTTGTAAACGGTTATCTGCTGCCCGGTGCCATAAGTAGCCAGCAGCGGCCACATCAGCGGCAGATCGTTAATGGAGGGCAGTACTTTTTCGATGCCTGCAATGGCAATATGTATCTTAGGAAAGGTGGTACTCATGCGCCCGTTACCTTCGTTTTCGGTAACGCATATAGCACCGGTATCGGCCAGCAAAAAGTTGCAGCCTGTAATACCTACTTTGGCCTGTAAATAAGCCTCGCGGAGTTTTTCGCGGGCTACCATCGTAAGTTCCGATGGCGAAAGACCGGGCGCAGTGCCCAGTTTTTCGTGAAACAACCGCGCTACATCTTCCTTGCTCTTGTGCATGGCCGGCGTTACAATATGGTAAGGCGGCTCTTCATCCAGCTGCTGTATGTATTCTCCCAGGTCGGTTTCTACAGCGGTGATCTGGTGCTTCTCCAAAAAATGGTTCAGGTGAATTTCTTCTGTAACCATCGACTTGGACTTAACTACAGCGGTAGCATTGTTTTTACGGCAAATTTCCAGCACCGCCTGCAAGGCTTCTTCGGCGTTTTCGGCCCATATCACTTTACCACCTCTTGCCGTAAAAGTTCGTTCAAAATCCAGCAGGTACTGGTCCAGGTTTTCAATGGCCTTCCACTTTATGTTCTTGGCTTTCTTCCGCGCCAGCTCCAGGTTAGCGTATTGCTGCTTACCCTTCACCACCACATCCTGGTATTTACCTATGTTAAACGCCACCTTGCGCTTGTGCTCAAGGTCGAAAGCCTTTATCTCACTCTTGGCCAGAAAAACGGAAGCATTATCGCTCATACACCGGAATTTGTCTGCTACAAAATTGCCTGCACGAGGCAGGCAGTATGGTCTAAAGTACAAAAATACAAAGGCAGATCAATCGTTTCTGTCAAAATGTTCTTTCGCAATCTGATCCAGCGCGGTATAGAACGCCTCACCATATTTACGGATCAGCGGTTCTTTCAGAAAACTGTATACCGGCACACCCAGCTTATTGCCCAGTTTACAGGCAGGCTTGCACAGGGTTTGGCGAGGTTCGTAGTTCATAACCTCGTAAGTATCGGTCTTTTCCAAACGGATGGGGTATAAATGGCAGGAAATCGGTTTTTTAAATTCTACTATACCATCGTAGTAAGCCTGCTCAATACCGCACTTTACCACGCCCAGCTCATCGGTATAGCCATAAGCGCAAATGGCATTGTTAATGGTGGGGGTAACCAGCCCATGCTCATCATCCTGGGTATAAAAACCCTGCTCTTCAATAGCTTTAATGCCTTCGGCAGGAATGTATTTTTTGATTTTGGGATAGATCTCTACCAGCAAAGCCGCCTCTTCTTCGGTCAGCGGTGCACCACAGTCGCCATCTACACAGCAACCGCCCTTACACTTCTCCAGGTGACACACAAAATTCTTTTCTATCACCTCATCGCTGATCAAAACATTATCAATTGCTATCATTCTGCAAAGGTAAGTACAAAAAAAACAAACGAAAACAGCCGCCTGTAATACTACATGCGGCTGCAGATATATTTAAAACAGGGGCTTTAGCCGCTGTTGCCTTATTTATACTGTGTAAACATCTTTGTGGCAATCTGTTTAATCTCTGCCCTTAACGAGGCCGGCTCCAGCACTTCTACATCGGCACCATAACACAGAATGCGCATGCTCAGTTCATAATTCACTACCAGGTGCAGTTCTATGAGGCACTCCCGGTCGTTGTCTTTTACAATCTTCTGGCTGCTATGCAGGGGTTGTGTTTTAAGGTAGCGGCCTATCTGCGGCGAAAAAGACAATACAATCCGCTCTGCCGGTTTATCCAGCATGGATACGCCCAATGCGTTTTTAAAATACAGATCCTGGTCAAATGTTTTGGGTGTAAAGTATTGCGCCATTGGCGTGGCATCTACAATACGGTCAAAGGCAAAGGTGAGCATCTTTTGCCCTTTTTGCGGGTGCAGCAGGTTGCCAATGAGGTAAAGCCGGTTGTCAAATTCCTTTACAAAATAAGGGTGCACTTTATGCACTTTGGGCTTTTCGCTTTTAAACGACTGGTACTCCAGCCGCACTACTTCGTGCGCTTTAATGGCATTAACCAGCGGAATAATGTAGTCGATACCCTTGTACTTATCCGGCCGGTCGAGCTGTATTACAGAGGTTACGCCCAGGGTTTCACGCTTGGTCTGGATGGCCTGCGATATCTTCATAATGGCGTCTTCAAACACTTTAATGGCCGGTATATCTTTAAACTGGCTCAGTATGCCCACTGCCATTTCCAGCCCTTCCAGGTCGCTTTCGGTTACCGGCATATTGTCTATAGAATAACCCTCTTCGGTATACCGGTAAGCACGCTTGTAGCGGTCGTACTCAATAGGCGCCAGATACCCCAGGCTCTCATCGTAGCGCATGGTTTTAATGTCTTTCTGTATAGACGATACCGATACCGGCTTACCCAGCTTTTCGCTTACAAAAGCTACCAGTTCCTCGAGCGTAGGCGCAGGCTTTTGCTTCATATTTAACCTTGCATCAATCAATTTGTAACGGCTCATCGCATCTTTATTCGCAGGCATAATCCAGTGTTTGGTTTTCGAATGTAAAAAAAGATTTTCACTGCGTAAATAGTTTACGCAGTGAAAAGAAAATTTTGTACTAAATCCACAAGGTTATGGTACGCACATCGTTTTACAGCAGCAGGGAGATACAAGGTTTAACCATCAGCAGAATAGCCTGGAACGGAAGCCTCATCCGCATTTTGGGCGAGTGCATGCACACTGGCAGCATTCAACCCATTCGCCTGAGTTTTGCCCCGCAGCAGTTTAAAGCACTGCTCGATGCCAATGGCCGCGCCGGACAAACTCTGCTGAAGCTGATGCAGGAAAACCACCTGAAGTCGGATGGGCTGCCCAACCAGATAAACCTGCACAACGATATTGGCGGCAGCATATACCTCGGCGGTGCGGCCATCGTCTATGGCGAAAACCAAAGCGGCCTGCTGGCCAGGGAGATTAAAACACTCAGCCCCCTTAAAAAGGCCCATAACCTGCAGGTACAAAAACCCATTCTTACCTCTGCTATTGTGTGGTAAACGTTCCTTTTCCCCTTTTAGGGTTCGGTATATGATGATTATATCGTACTTTTATCGGGTATGGCTCAGATACTTAATCTTTTTGGCGAACTGGAACCCGTTCCCGATTCTGGAAAGAAGAAGGGACGAAAATCCAAAGAGCAGAAGGTGAAAGAAGCCGAACAGGCTTTGCAGGAACAACCTTCTGAGCTGGTTCCGTTTGAGCTCACCAAGCAATACTACAGCATCAGCGAAGTAGCTGCCATGTTTGAAGTAAACACCTCGCTTATCCGCTTCTGGGAAAAAGAATTTGATATTCTTAAACCCCGTAAAAACAAAAAAGGCGACCGCCTCTTCCGCCAGGAAGATGTGATTAACCTCCGCCTCATCTTTCATCTTCTGAAAGAAAAGAAATTTACCATCAAAGGCGCACAGGCATACCTCAAAGAAAACAAGCAGGCTGTAAACAACAGCTACGAGGCCATTCAGTCGCTTACAAAGCTGCGTACCTTCCTTACAGAGTTCCGCGATGCGCTGTAAAAAAGATAGTAAATTGCTTTGTTCTGAAAATTCCTCTATTTTTACCCCCGTCAAAAAAATCTATTATGCAATTTCCTGCCAATCTGAAGTACACCAAGGATCACGAATGGATTCTGGTTGAAGGCGATACCGCCACCATAGGTATTACCGACTTTGCTCAACGTGAGCTGGGTGATATCGTTTTCGTTGAAATCGAAGCCGTTGGAAAACCACTGGCCATCAACGAAGTGTTTGGTACCGTAGAAGCGGTAAAAACCGTTTCTGACCTGTTTCTGCCTGTGTCTGGTACCATCAATGAGGTGAACGCCGCTCTGGAAGGTGCACCCGAACTGGTAAACCAGGACCCTTACACCGAAGGATGGATGGTTAAAATGACCATCAGCAACCCTGCTGAGCTGAGCGAGCTGATGGATGCCGAGGCTTACCAGCAACTGGTTGGCGCATAATGCGACCCCTTATACAAGAATACTTATTTACCCATAAGAGAATGACAGTCCTGCTGGCAACAGCATGGACTGTTATTATTTTGGTACTATGCCTTATTCCCGGCAACAACCTGCCCGAGGTAAAACTGTGGGAGCATACCGATAAGCTCATTCACTTTACCCTCTTCTTTGTACTCCAGATGCTCTGGGGCGCTGCCTTTCCTGCCTACAAGTTTAAAATACTGCTGCTGGCATCTGTGTACGGTATAGCCATTGAGCTTATACAACACAACTATATTCCTTTCCGCAGCTTTGATGTGTGGGATTGGGTGGCCGATACCGCCGGCGCGCTGGTGGCCAGCATTATCTTTAAGAGCAGACGTTAAAAAAACGCCCGCCTCATTATATTATCCGCTTATTTCGTTAAGTTTGAACAGATGATCAGACGCCGATTTTCTATGCGCCCGCTCCTGCTTGTGGCAGGATTGCTGCTGGCTTCTCCTGCGCTTTTTGCACAGCAGAACGACCTGCAACTGGCCCGGCAATACTATAGCCAGAAAGCCTATGATAAAGCCGCTGCCGTATTGGATAAACTGTACGACAACACCCCCACCGACCAGGATGTATACAAACTCTACCTGGAAAGCCTGCTGGGCGATAAAAACAATAAAAAAGCCGAAAGCCTGGTTAAGGAGCGCATTAAACGCCACACCGGCGATGAACTAGCCAATGCCATAGACCTTGGCTATGTATACCGCAAAACCGGATCGGACAAAAAAGCCGAAAAGCAGTGGGATGAGGTAATACAAACCCTTAATGGCGATGACAACCTTACCCGCCGCATGGCTGTGCTCTTCGACGAGGCGGGTGAACCCAATTACTCGCTTAAGACGTATGAGAAAGCCCGCGATATAACCGGCAATCCACAACTATACCTCGAGGAACTGGCCATACTGTACCGCAAGAAAGGTGACCTCAACAGCGCCACCAACGCGCTGCTCGACCTGGTAGAGATGAACCCGCAAAAACTGGAGCTGGTGCAAAACATGCTGCAGCCCATGGTATCGGATCCTGCCCGCCTGGCAGAAACCCGCAAAACCGTACTCAAAAAAATAAACCAGCAGCCCGATAATCCCATGTTTGTAGACCTGCTGGTGTGGATCTACATTCACCAGGGCGATTACGAAGGCGCATTTGAACAAGTGCGCGCGCTGGACTTACGCCTGAAAGATGATGGCTCCCGCATGTACCGTTTTGCACAGATATGCCTGCGCGAAAACCGCCCTGCAGATGCGGTTAAAGCCTACCAATACCTTATCGATAAAGGAAAGGATAAACCCTACTATACCGATGCCCGCATCGACTGGCTGGGCAGCCGCAAGCAACAACTGGAAGAAGCTCCGGTACATACACCACAACAGGTAAATGAACTGATTGCAGATTACCAAAAACTGTTTGCCGAAATTCCCGAAGCCAAACGCACCAATGCCGTAAGAGACTGCGCCGAGCTGCAGGCCAAATGGGGCAACCGCCCTTTGGAAGCGATTGAACTGCTGAAAGGCGTAATCAAAGAAAACGCCGCTGACGGGCGCTTTACAGCGCTTTGCAAACTAGACCTGGGCGATTACTATATTCTGGCTGGCGACCGCTGGGAGAGCACCCTGCTCTACTCACAGGTAGATAAAGCCTTTAGAGAAGATATGCTGGGTGAGGAAGCCCGTTTCCGCAACGCACGCCTCTCGTACTTTACCGGTGATTTTGATTGGGCACAAAGCCAACTTACGGTGTTAAAAGCCTCTACCAGCGAGCTTATCGCCAATGACGCGCTTAACCTTTCGGTTAAAATAACAGAGAATATAGACTGGGACAGCAACTATGTGCCTTTACAAACTTTTGCACGCGCCGATCTGCTGATATTTCAGCATAAATACACCGAGGCCAGTGCCACGCTCGACAGCATTGCCACCCAGTTTCCCAAGCACCCGCTCAAAGACGATATATTGATGTCGCGGGCCGAGATACTGATGCAGCAGCAGCAATATCCGCAGGCACTCCAATACCTGCAACAGATTATGACTTTGTATAAAGATGATGTGCTGGCCGACGATGCTTTGTTCAAAATGGCCCAGATTAACGAGGAAAAACTAAAAAATATACCCGAAGCCAAAAAATTATATGAGCAACTTATTTTCGATTTCCCGGGTAGCACTTACCTGCTCGAAGCACGTAAAAAAGTAGCCAAACTCAATACAGTAGCGGATGTACAGCCTTAAACAAAAGAACTTCTAAACACTAAAATTTTTTCTGACAGGGTTAATTTTCTTAAATCGGCTTTGCGTCAGCGTCAGAATGATAATTATCATGTACTTAGGTATTGGACGGTATGTGTTGCGCGCTTAAATTTGTGCCGATTTTAAACCGTAATAACATGAAAAAATTAGTATTAGTTGCAGGTATGCTGAGCGTATTTGGCGGAGCATATGCACAAGAATTAACCTCTAAGAAAGGCGAAGCTATTCTGCCAGAAGCTACAGACTGGGCTATCAGCTTTGACGCATCTCCTATCTTCAACTATTTTGGCAACATGTTCCATGGCCAGAATCAGTTTAACGGCACACCGGGTGTAAACTTCGTTAATGCCAACCAAACTATCGTAGCCAAAAAATTCATCGACTACCGCAGCGCTTACCGTGCATCTCTGCGTATCGGTTTTACCAACGCGACTGATAAGAACTCTATCGCAGTGGCTAACCAAACCGTAACGTATCCTAACCTGCCTTCTATGGTAGAGGACAAATACAAACAAACCAACACTACCATTGGCCTGGGCTTTGGTAAAGAGTGGAGAAAAGGACGTACCCGCCTGCAAGGTTTCTATGGCGTAGACGGTATGATCTGGTTCAGCAACAGCAGCACCAAATACACTTACGGCAACAACATCAGCTCTGATGTGTCTGTAAACGCCAACTCTACCGATTTCGGTAACAACCTGGTAAACGACCCTTATGGCAACGACGCACGTATCCTGAAAAATAAAGTAGGTTCTACTTTCGGTATCGGCGTTAGAGGTTTCCTGGGTGCTGAGTACTTCATTCTGCCTAAAATCTCTTTGGGTGCTGAGTATGGCTGGGGCGTAGGTCTGCAGTTCAATGGTAAATCTACCAACGAAATGGAGTCTATTGGCGTAGGCAACTCTGGTATTGTTAAAGGTACTATCAAACAAGAAAACGCAGGTAGCACCAGCGTAGGTTTTGATACCGACATCAACAATGGTGGCATCAACATGGGTCTGGGTTCCGGTACCGGTACACTGGCGCTGAAAGCTACTTTCCACTTCTAATTGCTACTGCAAAAAAGAATATCAGAAACCTCGGCAGCATTGCCGGGGTTTTCTTTTTATGTTAATCTGCTATGCTGCGCGAAGCCTTGTATTTATCCCAGTTAAAATGGTTGAGAAAAAGGCAGGCACATTCTACCCCACGCTTAAACAGTTCCAGCTTTTCATCGTTATCGAGGTCAAAATCGAGCCAGCTAAACTGTTTGGTGTTATAGTCTATAAAAGATACCAGCTGCCGGAAATCGGGATTGCGGTGTATAAACTCATTATCCAGGCTGTGCGCCGATGACCAGAAAATGGCGCCCATAAAATCGAGAAACCCTTTGGTTTCGTTTTGCCGCGTACGGTCAAAACCAATCTTAACACCAAAAGTAGGCGAAGCGGGTATCTTCTGGTAGTTGTGAAAAATATCGATCGGGAAGTTAGACAAGATGCCCCCATCTACAAAAACGGCCCGCTCCGGTATGGTACCAAAGTAATTACAGGTGGTGCTCCATAGCTGCTGGTGCGCATCGCTGCGGGGAATATTGCCAATCTCAAAAGGCTGGAAGAATAGCGGAATAGACATAGATGCCCGCACAAAATCGGCTGGGTTGGCCTGGCTTACATCGTAATAATACAAAGCGCCCATTCGTGGAAAAACAGCCCGGGTTTCGGTGGTTACATCAGCAGCCACAATACCCAGCTCTACATAGCTCTCGTTAAACTCATCTTCCAGCATATCGTTGGTTACCTTATTGCGCAGGCCTTTGGGTTTTTTCAACCGCATATCGCGCATCTGGCCATAATTGCTAATGCCCCGTTCCTGCAAGATCTCGGTAAGCCATTTGTGAAAATTATCGCCTGGGTTGAGCCCTTTTTTATTGGAAGAGAGATTGTCTATAATGCAGGTAAAATACCAGGCACGCCGCAGAGTATCTATCATGTGGCTGTCTTTACCCTTCTGCAACAGTACATTCTGGATAAACTCTTTGGCGTCTTTATCGCCATCTACAAATTCATTAAAATCTTTGGAAGCCACTTTTTTGATCATCCATTCGGAGCGGGCTTCATCAATGGGGCCGGCTGCCAGCAACAGCGCTGCTATAGCGCCTGCAGATGCGCCTCCAATGCCCAAAAAACGGATACCTACCTGCTCCAGGGTGTAGATATAGCCCAGCAAGGCCATGCCCAGTGTGCCTCCGCCCTCAAGCACAAGGTCTACATACTGGTGGCCGGCATCGTCTACAATATCCGATACAATAATGTTTTCTTCTTGCAGCTGCTGAATGCGCTGGCGAATGATGGGATCGTTGAGGATGTATGCAATATCACTCATACAGGATAGATTTGGCTATCCTGAAATTACGATAAATAAACAAATATTGCAATATGAATAACATACTGCAACCAGCGTACTGCTACTGTTTACCTGCTACAGTTTAATCTCTTCTTCGGTTTGCTTGTCGAAGAAATGGTATTCGGTAAGGTGATAATTCTGATCGGCCTTGATGGTAATCCATTGTTTAAACTTGCGGTACCATTTCCACTGCAGGCTGCTAAAGAAGAGCCCTTTGGTGAGGTAAGCCCGTACAATGGGGTGTGTATGCAGCTCCAGCTTGTTGTGCTGCTGCGTAGTAAGGTATTGGATGGTTTTCTCCAGATCGTCGGCAATCAGCATGGTAGGACCAATTTTACCGGTTCCTTTACAGGCCGGGCAGGTTTCTGCGGTGCTGATATTGATTTCGGGTTTCAGACGCTGACGCGTAATCTGCATCAGGCCGAATTTGGAGATGGGGAGAATGGTATGGCGTGCACGGTCGGTAGCCATGAATTGCTCCATTTCCTGGAACAGCTGCTTTTTGTTATCGGGCAGTTTCATATCGATAAAGTCGATGATGATAATGCCACCCAGATCGCGCAGCCTTAACTGGCGTGCGATTTCGGCTGCTGCTTCGAGGTTGGTGCTCAGGGCGTTTTGCTCCTGGTTGTTGCTTACGTTTTTATGACCACTGTTTACATCAATAACGTGCAGGGCCTCGGTGTGTTCTATCACCAGGTATGCGCCGCTATCCATGTGTACGGTTTTACCAAAAGCGGCTTTCACCTGTTTGGTTACACCATGCTGGTCAAAAATCGGGGAAGCATTGTTGTAGAGCGAAACGATCTCGGTTTTTTCCGGCGCTATTTTCTCAATATAGCTCTTGGTTTCGGCCACCATCTGGCGGTCGTTGATCACAATACGCTGAAAAGAATCGTTCAGCAGATCGCGCAGGATGCTCGTGGTTTTATCCTGTTCGCTCAGAATTTTCTGTGGCGATTTGGCATTGCGCAGGTTAAGCTGAATGGTTTTCCAGGTAGCGGCCAGTTGCATGAGGTCTTCATGCAGCTCGGCAGTATTCTTTCCTTCGGCTGCAGTACGTACAATAACCCCAAAGTTTTTGGGCTTAATGCTTTCCACAATACGTTGCAGGCGCTTACGCTCTTCAGAAGAATGGATCTTCTTGGATACGGCTACTACATCATTAAAGGGAGTGATAACTACAAACCTGCCGGGCAGGGATACTTCGCAACTGAGACGGGGACCTTTGGAGGAGATGGGTTCTTTAAGGATCTGAACCAGTATATCGGGTTTACCGTTGAGTACATCCGTTATTTTGCCGGTTTTGAGAATTTCTTCTTCCATCCGGAACTGGCCAAAGTCGAACCCACCAGGGGTTTTATCGCTGATGCCCATGTTGGTAAACTTCATGAGCGAGCGAATGTAGGGGCTAAGATCTGTATAATGCAGGAAAGCGTCTTTTTCAAAACCTACATCAACAAAAGCGGCGTTCAGACCAGGCATGAGCTTCTTAACCTTACCGAGGTAAAGATCGCCCACATTAAACCCGGAGTGACTACTCTCGTAGTGCAGCTCCACCAGTTTTTTATCTTCTAAAAGCGCTATTTCTACTCCCGCAGGGGATGCGTTGATGATTAGTTCCTTATTCACTTAGCTTTATTATGCAAAACACCATTCGTAAAGGATGCAGGTAATGTCTTATTAAGTACATCCGTGCAACGAAAAAATCTGTCGATGCTAAGAATATAATTCCATCTGCTGCTTGGCGTAGGCTTTGCAACAGATGGAATATAAACCGGTTGGAAGATCCAACTAGCGGTTCTTTTTCTTATGACGATTCTTTCTCAGGCGTTTTTTACGCTTATGGGTAGCAATCTTATGACGTTTTCTCTTTTTTCCGCAAGGCATATTAGTCCGGGTTTAAAAGTTTATAAAAAATTAGTGCTTAAACGTTGCTATATAATTGTCTATTTCTTTGCTGAACTCAGGGTTGTTCACCTTTTTCTTACACTTCTCAAACCACTCTACCGCTTTATCGGTTTGTCCCTGTCCTTTGTAGGCCTCAGCAAGGAAATACATTGCTTCACTATTGTCCGGGTGTTTAGATACCAATTCCTCCAACCTTTTGATAGCTTTATCAAACTGGCCGGATTGTACTGCCATTCTACCTAAAATAAGGTTGGCTGGCACGTTATCGGGGTTGGAACGGGTTACACCCAGTAACAACTGAACGCCCTGCATGGTTTCTCCGGTACCTTCAA
The DNA here is from genome assembly GCA_031546985.1 of Chitinophagaceae bacterium. GTDB lineage: Bacteria > Bacteroidota > Bacteroidia > Chitinophagales > Chitinophagaceae > JAVBJN01. The sequence continues at coordinate 28,043 of JAVBJN010000050.1, read as the reverse complement.
TGTAACAGGAGGCCAATGCTATCTGAAGGGTGTCGTTATCAGGGTTCAGGTCGATCGCCTTTTGAAAGCAGTCTATAGCCTGTAAGGCTTCCCATTTTCTAACACGCACATCCTCTGTTTTTGACAATAGGGTCAAAAACAAATTTCCTGCAAAGGTGAGCGTTTTTTCGGAATTTTCCAACTTAGCGGCTTCAGCATGATAATATGCTGCTACTGGGAAGTCTTTAAAATCTTCCCATTTCCGTGCTAAGGCGTGGTAGGTGTGCATTTGCTGGTCCTGAACATCGCCACGTTTTACCTGTTGCTCAATGCCGGTAAGTGTGGTATTCTGTTCAGCACTAAGCTTGGCTTTGGCTGATGCAAGTAGTTCTTCAAAGGTGATGGCCTCCGCCACATCATGAGCGTGCCCTGCTTCTGCAGTAGCCGCTGTAGGTGCCGGAGTATTTTTTTGTGGAGGTTTAGTATTCCCCCAAAAGAAGAGGGCGCCGACCACTCCAATGGCGATTGCGCCTGCTAATAATTGACCCTTTTGCAAATTCCTGGATTTTGGTTGGCGAAGGTACGCATTACGCACTGCCCTGCCAAAACCAGTCTGTTAAAAGGATGCAATGGAATTAATCTTCCATCTCATCGCTGCCGCTGGTGCTGGCAGTATGACCGTCGGTGCTCAGTTTTTTTACTTCTGCTACAAACTCTTTGGCAGGTTTAAAAGCAGGAATAAAATGCTCCGGAATCTCTACTGCAACGTTGCGCTTGATGTTGCGACCTATCTTTGCAGCTCTTTTTTTAGTAATAAAACTACCAAAACCGCGAATGTAGATGTTTTCGCCTACGCTGATGTTCTCTTTTACCTCCTTAAAAAAGGCTTCCAGTGTCACCAGTACATCAACCTTGGGTATCCCGGTTTTTTCCGAGATTTTGTTAATGATGTCCGCTTTTCTCATTTTGCGTTGTTTTTAATTAAAAAGTACAGTTTTTTGATACTCAGTTAGTTTACTAAAACAAAAATACTTAAAAATTAGTTTTATTCCTCAAGTGATTTTACTAAAAATGATAATATTTTGAAAGTTAACGAATTATTCGCACAAAACCTGTTGCTCTGGAACCGCATGCAGAACACCCGTTCCATGCCCTGGAAAAACGTCAGAGACCCTTACAGGATATGGCTTTCAGAAATTATGCTTCAGCAAACCCGCGTGGAGCAGGGACTGCCTTATTATCAACGTTTTACCGAAAAATATCCTGAAATATTTTTTTTGGCAGAGGCCCCGGATGACGAAGTTTTTAAGCTTTGGGAGGGTTTAGGCTACTATTCGCGTTGCAGAAACCTGCTTTTTACCGCACGCTACATTGCCAGAGAACTGAATGGCGTGTTTCCCAAAACGTATGATGAAATACGAAAGTTAAAAGGCGTTGGTCCTTATACCGCTGCCGCTATCGCATCTTTTGCTTACGATGCGCCGCATGCTGTAGTGGATGGCAATGTGTACCGCATCCTGTCGCGGGTATTTGGCGTGCTTACCGCTACCGATAGCACCGAGGGCAAAAAGCAATTTGCCGACATGGCGCAAGAACTGCTGCCACACCACAACCCTGCAGAATATAACCAGGCCATTATGGACTTTGGCGCTACGGTGTGTGTACCCAAGTCGCCCGACTGCCCCAATTGCGTGATGAAAGATTTTTGCTTTGCCTACCAGAACGACCTTGTAGCATCGCTCCCCTATAAGGCCAAGAAGATCAGCCGGAAACACCGCTACTTTATTTTCTTTACAATAAGGGCTGGTAACCAAACATTGGTGCACAAGCGCACGGCCAAAGACATATGGCACAACCTGTTTACGTTTCCGCTCGCCGAAGTGCAAACGGCTGAGCAGCTTACAGATGCATCTTTTATTGCCAGCCAGCTGGAGGCACAGTTTGCAGGAGCCACTATTAAGGCTGTTTCTAAAACATATACCCAGGCGCTTACCCACCAGCATATTCATGCAATATTCGTTTTTGCAACAGCTGCGCACTTGCCTGCAGGAGCCGAGGCAAATGGCTGGCAAGCCATCCCGGCGGCTACCCTTAAACAGTACGCTTATCCTAAAATCTTAAACCAATTTATGCAGGATGAAACAGTAACACTTACGGAGTTTTTTAAATAATTCACTTTCGAAGTTGCTTAAATTAGTTTTTTTACATATTTTAGGTTTATATTGACGATGCGAATTGTTTAAAAACTAAAGACTAAATCATGAGAGGTGTAAACCGTGTTACGCTCATTGGCAATTTAGGTAAGGATCCGGATGTGCAATACCTGGAAGGCAATATTGCGGTAGCCAAATTTCCGCTGGCGACCACCGAAACATTCAAAGACAGAAACGGCAAACTGGTGTCGCAAACAGAATGGCACACCATTGTACTCTGGAGAGGACTGGCAGAGCTGGCGCAGAAATACCTGCACAAAGGCAGCCTTGTATACATCGAAGGGCGCCTGCGCACCCGGAGCTGGGAAGATAAGGATAAGAACCGCCGGTATGCTACCGAAATTGTGGGCGATAACCTGGTTATGCTCGACAAACGCGCCGATGGCAACCACTCCAATTCGGGCCACATGGGCGAGGAACCCATACACAACACACACATGCCCCCTGAAACCGGCGCCATCGATCATATTGATCCTTTTGCGGGCAGCGGGATTGAAGGCGGCGATCTGCCTTTCTAAAGAAAATTCGTATATATTTGTTTCGGGGAAGATTCTTGGTCTTATAACACTGAGGTTCTTTCCCGATTTTATTGTTAACTAAAACACAGCAACTTGGAAAGTATTTCGGAAGGTGAACCGTTGACCAATTTTTCTCTTTTACTGGCAGATGCCTCCATGCCCCAGGCCGGCATGGCCGTTTCGTTTCCGGCACTGATCATCATCATTCTGATTTTACTGCTTTTCTCTGCCATCCTTTCCGGAGCCGAAATCGCATTCTTTTCCATGACCTCTAAGGATATCAACTACCTGAAAACCAAACAGGAACCAGGCGCACGCTCTATCGTAAACCTGCTCGATAATCCGCAAAAGCTGCTGGCTACCATCCTTATATCCAACAACTTTATTAACCTGGGCGTTATCATCTGTACCAATATGATGGTAGAGCAATTTCTGAGCGCCTGGATACCGGCCGATATAAGCCCCAACATGCATTACCTCACCTCTTTCCTGGTGCAGGTTACTGCCGTTACCTTCTTCCTTGTATTGTTTGGCGAAGTATTGCCTAAAGTATATGCCACCCAACGCAATATGCGTATGGCTTTTTTCTCTGCACCTTTCCTGCAGATATTCAACACCCTGTTCTCTCCGTTGAGCAACTGGCTGGTGAGCTCTTCTTCTTTTATCGAAACCAGGCTTACCAACCACAAGCAGAAAAATGTAAGCAACGAAGAATTTGAACATGCCATTGAGCTTACCGTGGGCCACTCGGCTACCAAAGAAGAGGTAAACATTTTTAAAGGCATTGTAAAGTTCAGCGACATTGCCGTGAAGCAGATTATGCATACCCGCCTCGATGTGGTGGGGCTGAAAGACAAGCTGACTTTTAGAGAAGTACAGCAAAAAGTGGTAGAAGCGGGCTACTCCCGTATGCCGGTGTATAAAGACAACCTGGACCATATTATTGGTATGATCCACACCAAAGACCTGCTGCCGTATGTGGAGCAGGGCGATTTTGACTGGACCACCCTTTTGCGCCCGGCTTACTTTGTGCATGAGAGCAAAATGATCGAAGATCTGCTGCGCGAGTTTCAGCTTAAACGCATTCATCTTGCTGTAGTGGTAGATGAGTTTGGCGGCACCAGTGGTATTGTAACCCTGGAAGACATTATGGAAGAAGTGATTGGCGATATACGCGATGAGTTTGACGAAGATGATCTGAACTTTAAGAAGCTGGACGATAACAACTTCATCTTTGAAGGAAAAACATTGCTGAACGATGTGTGCCGGGTGCTTAATGTAAACGTAGAAGATTTTGACCAGGTGCGCGGCGAAAGCGATTCGCTGGGTGGTCTGCTGCTGGAGCTCTCAGGCAAGTTTCCGCTGGCCAACGAAGTAATTATGTATAAAGAATACAGCTTTACCGTGCTGGAGATTGAAAAGAACCGCATCCAGAAAGTAAAAGTGAGCATTAATCCCGAACAATCAGAAATAGATTAACAAGTGAAGAAAGGCCTTTTTTATTTACTCCCCGTATTGGCATTAATGCAATTGACTGCCTGCGAGCCCGATTTTATGCCTAAGCCAAGAGGCTACTCGAGGGTGCAGCTGCCAGAAAGAAAATACCAGCTTTTTGACGAACCGGGATTTCCTTACAGTTTCGAATACCCTGTATATGCCCGCATCGTAAAAGACACACAGTTTTTTGACGCGCGCCCCGAAAACCCTTATTGGGTAAACCTGGAGTTTCCGGAGCTGGGTGGTAAAGTATACATGACTTACAAAACCATCGACACCAAAAACACCTTTACGCACCTGCTCGATGACGCGTATAAACTGTCGGTATTCTGGCACTCCAAAAAAGCCGATTACATCTACGATTCCATTATCCTGGGCACTCAGCACCCGAATGTGCATGGCGTGTTTTACACCGTAGGCGGCAACGCTGCTACGGCCAACCAGTTTTACGTAACCGACTCTACGCACAACTTTCTGCGGGGGGCTTTGTATTTTGATGTAGCGCCCAACGCCGATTCGCTCCTGCCGGTAAATGCCTTTCTTAAACAAGACATGTGGCACCTGATCGAAACGCTGAAATGGAAATAATTATTGACCATCTATACCAGAAACCGGTGCTTAATGGCGCCGGTTTTTTTATGGGTTTAAGGCTGCAAACGAGTGTACGTACACTTGTTTTGGGCCATTTGGCAAAAAATGAATAATTTAACCACCAGATACCTCATTGTTTGTTAACCTAAAGAACCAATCATGAACGCCTTCCTGCAACAGGAGGATAACCGGTCTCCGTTCCCGGATGCGCCCGTTACAGACCCACCACAGACCAAAATCCAAAAGACTATGAAAAAAATACTGATTGTAAATGATGATCCCATCAACAACCTCATTCTCTCTAAATGGTTTAAAGACAAAACCTGCGAGGTAAGTGTGGTTACAGACGGATTACAGGCACTTGATGTATTAAAAGCGCAGCCAGATTTTGACTACATTCTGCTGGATATGTATATGCCGCTGATGGATGGTTTTACACTCATGAAAACCATTGATGCGGATGCGGAACTGAAAGCTCAGAAATTTGAGATCATCATTATCTCTGGTGGACTGGTGGCCGACATTCGCAGGAGCCTGAAAGATCAGAACATCAGCACAGCCAAACTAAAAGATTATTTGCCCAAGCCTATAGACTTTGACGACCTGGAAGCCATGGTGCTGTAAAAGACTTGGTGCCGGTATGTTTTTTGCTTAACTTAATTCAAAGCAACCAACCGTATGGGATTCCTGATCAACATTATCATTACCACAATAGCTGCGCTGGTAGCGGCTTACATTATTCCGGGTGTACACATCAACAACATTACTACCGCCATAGTGGTATCTGTGGTGCTGGCTATACTCAATACTTTTTTGAAACCAATATTGGTGTTTCTGTCCATCCCCATTACCATTCTTACCCTGGGGTTGTTCTTACTGGTGATCAACGCCTGCATTGTATTACTGAGCGCCAAGCTGGTAGATGGGTTTACGGTAAGCGGATTCTGGAGTGCCTTGTTCTTTAGCCTGGTGGTATCGCTGGTGTCGGCTCTGTTCGGTGGCGGCACATCGGCAGATTGATATATTTCGGGGCTTCGACAGGCTCAGCCACCTTTGCTTTGCTAAGTTACCTTAGCTCAGCCGCCCTTCACCATTCTTTTGCCCAGTTACCGGAGCTCGGCCGCATATAACGCAAATTCAACCACCTGGTGTAATCTAATATCAAAAATACCCGGCTCAATGGAGCCGGGTATTTTTGATATTAGAGATCGTACTTCGGAGATCCACGATAGGAGATGCTGCTTCTGCTCGTACCTCACAGTGCAGCATGACAGTATTTCTCCCATTTGTTTATCGTGCGTCGAAATCGATAAATACTTTTTCTGACTGCGGGTGCGCCTGGCAGGTAAGCACAAATTTCTTTTCTACTTCGTCGGGCTCCAAACCATAGTTGAGCACCATGTTTACCTCACCTTCGGTTACTTTGGCTTTGCAGGTACAGCATACACCACCCTTACAGGCATAAGGCAGATCTGCGCCATGCTTCAACGCGGCATCCAGAATAGTATCGCCGCCATAAGGCACATCCATATCGAAAGTTACCCCATCCAGTCGCACCGTCACTTTACTCACTTTTCCGGCATCTGCCTCGTTTTCTTTCAGCCATTTTTCGCGTTTGCCATCGCCACGTTTGGTATCGAACAGTTCAAAGTGAATCTGCTTGTCGGTCATACCGGCTTCTTTCAGCACATCTTTTACGTTAAAGATCATTTCTTCCGGGCCACACAGGAAAACGTCGTCGATGTTTTTAAGATCGATAAGTTTATTGCTCAGCGCCAGGCACTTGTCTTTATCAATACGACCTGAGAACAATGGAATATCAATGATCTCGCGGCTCAGGATATGGTATACGCTCAACCGGGTCATGTACCGGTTTTTAAGCCCTTCAATTTCTTCCTTAAAGATGATGGTATTACGGTTCTGATTGCCAAACACCAGCGTAAACGTGCTATTGGGTTCGGTTTTCAGAATGGTTTTCATGATGCTCATGATGGGCGTAATGCCGCTACCCGCTGCAAATGCCAGGTAATTTTTGGCCTGCGCCGGATTCAGTTCCGCATGAAATTTTCCCATCGGAGTCATTACCTCCAGTTCATCACCTGCTTTCAGGTTGCTGTTGGCAAATGAGCTGAACTTACCATCATACATTTTTTTAACAGCCACACGCAGCTCGCCATCCAGCGGGCTCACGCACACAGAGTATGAGCGGCGCACTTCCTCCCCGTCAATATTGGTTTTAAGGGTAAGGTGCTGCCCTTCCTTAAAACGGTAATCGGCTTCCAGCGCCACTGGAATTTCAAATGCAATAGACACACATTCTTCGGTTTCCCTGCGCACGTCTTTTACTTTCAACGTGTTAAATCTAGGAGTGCTCATATACGTAAGATTAACTGTTTGCTTTATTTTCTAACCCTTGCAGCAATACCGCGCAAAGGTTTTTTTCTACTACAGATGCGTTAAAATTCTGGTTGTTCTTGTACCACAGCCCTATCCAGCGCAATGCCGAAAGGATGGTGTACATAGCCATGGCCGGGTTTACCGGTGCCAGCTCGCCCTTTTCTATACCCTCGCTGATAAGCTTTTCGATACGGGCCTCATACACCCTTCTCATTTCCAGGTAGCGGGTAAGATGGGTTTTGGACAGGTGCCGAAACTCGTGGTTGGCAATCTCTGCCGCTTCCATATGCTCGGCCACTACTGCCACGTGCAGCCCTATCAAGGCCCTCAGCTTTTCTATATACCCGGCCTGCATTTGCTCTATCTGCTCTAACTGGCTGATATACAGATCGCCAATACGAAAACAAACTTCGGTAAGCAACTCTTCCTTGCTTTTGATATGGTTATACAGGCTGGCGGCTTCCATACCTACCCGCTGGGCCAGATCGCGCATGGTGCTGGCTTTATACCCCTTCTCGCGAAAAAGCATAAGCGCCTGCTGCATGATGTGATCCTTACGGTTGGTGCTGGAGGTTCTGGCCACGAACAAAATTTCACCAAAATTATAAAAAAACTAACACCTGTTAGTTTTATTTCTATCTCCTTCATAATCAACTTTAACACGCTTTTTGCTTATAAAGGCTATCTTTGCCCGATATTGTTTTATAAAATATGAAGAAGATACTTCTGGCGGCCGCAGTGGCCTTTTTTATGATACCGGCACAGGCACAGGAATTACCTGTAAATCCTAAAAAAAATTCCGACGCGAATAAGTCCAATTTCCAGAAACCTTCCAGGGATTTCCTGATGTTTCAACTCAACTGGAACAGTCTGCTTAACACGCCAGACAGTATGAAACTCAAACAAGTAGGCCGTGGTGTAAACGTGTACCTGTGTTATGATTTCCCTTTCAAAAACTCCAACTTCAGCTTTGCAGTAGGTTTGGGCGTAGGTAGTGTAAACTACTATTTCGACAAGCAAAAGGCTGTGCTGAACGATACTTCATCGAGCATTATTTTCAGAGACCAGGCCAACGGCGAATCGCTTAAAAACCCCAAACTGAACGCCACCTACCTGGAGGCGCCATTTGAGCTGCGTTACTTTGGCAATAAATACGATCGTAACAAAGGTTTTAAAGCCGCTATTGGTATGCGTATCGGAACCAATGTGGGTGCACACTCCAAATACAAACACACGGTTTCCGGCTCTAACGTAATTGAAAAAACCAACACCCGCCGTTACATGGAAAGCTGGAATGTAGCCGGCACCCTGCGCCTGGGCTGGGGTAACTTTACCGCTGTGGGTACTTATAGCCTGAGCCCGCTGTTTAAAGAAGGTAAAGGCCCTAACGTAACGCCTTATTCTATTGGCTTATGCATCACCGGTCTGTAAGACCAGTACAAGATACTTCAAACGAAGCGGCCCCTGCAATACTGCAGGGGCCGCTTTCTTTTACCCTAAACCTCTCATCTCCCTCAACACTTAATATGTTGGCTATTCGCTTTAAATCTAAAAAAGGAAAGCTACTACTTTAAAGGTCGGCAGACCTTAATTGCTTTGGCAAGCGAATTTCAATATTGACGGTTTTTCCGTTTCTTATTGCTGTGATGTTGTAATATTTCCTACCGTCCTCCCATTTCATAGCTTCCCTTGCTTCGTCGGTGTTCTTTACTTTCTTTCCATCTACCATTGTAATCAGGTCTTTTTCCTGTACGCCGGCTTTGGAAGCAGGACTCGCGGGCTCCACACCCATCACCCGAACACCATTATCTTCTTCAACGTCCTGTATACGAAAGCCCAGTCTGGGCTTGTTGTTGTTGCTTTGGTAACCTTCGGAATACGGTAGCATATCATAACCGCCACCCATTCCTCCGGGTTCTCTCAATATAAACGGTGGCATAGGCACCGGTATTGTACTACCCCAGCTCTTATCTTGCATTACCGCCAGCCTGGCTTTGATTTCCATAGACTTACCATCTCTCCAAACCAATAATTTAACGGTTTCGCTGGGTTTGTACTGGCGTATAAGCTCCTGCAAACCGGCAGGGCCATTCACCATATCGTCATTTACTTTGGCTATAATATCGCCTTTCTTGAGTCCTGCATCATCGGCCGGGCTATCGTCCGCTACAGATAATACTTTGGCTCCTTTAGGGTCCGGCTCCGTCATTACGCCCAGGTAAGCCATATTCGATACATCCTGTATCATAGCTCTATCGCCGCCTGCGTTGCGGTCCTGTTTATAACCGTTTCCTTTAAACACTTTTACCTGGTCGTTATCCTTAGCTTTTTTGCCATCGATATACACTTCATCGCCATCAATCTCAATGACCATTTTCTTACTGGAATTTCCCTTCCTTTCAATGACAACCGTTTCGTTTTCTTTGCTTTGCGCAAATGCCTGAATAGATGTAGCCGCCATTGCCGACAGCAAGACACCGCTCAGGAATACAGGTATGGTGCTGTTTTTCATAAACCTTTTATTTTATCAATCGTCTTATACAAATTTACGAACGAATACACCCGCGCAGTGCGCAGGTGTGTTAAAGATTAGCCATAAAAACGTTAAAAAACAATCAGTCGAGGTGATGACCCGCGTATATCTTCTCTCCGGCCTTTACAGGCAGCGTAAGGTAGTTTTCTGAAGGAGGTATGGGGCAATTGTAGCCATCCTTATAGGCGCAGTAAGGATTGTAACACTTGTTGAAGTCTACCAGGATGCGGATTTTACCGGTTGCAGGATCTTTTACAATATCGCCCAGTTGTAGGTCTATATAACGGCCTCCGCCATAGGTAGTTACCGAGTTGGTATGGTCTTTAAACGGCAGAAACAGTTCGTTTTTATACTTAGCATCTTTAAGCAGGTTAAGATTCTGGTACAGCGATAAACGGTAAGGCTTGCCCTTGAGCGTAAAGCTTAGTATGCCGTATTGTTTATGCGGTTTAAGTTTGCCGCTGGTGGTAGGCATATCAAAAGGCACCGACTCCGGCGTCAATTCAATATCGGCCCATACGCGGTAATCCATATCGGCATCAAAAAAACGCAGACTGTCTACACATTTCGGATGGTGGAAAAAAGGCGACCGTTCTTCTTTAAGAAAATCGGCCTTGTATAAAATCCGGAAGGTAGCGATGCTGTCTTTGTAAGCCGCGCGAACATTTTTCTGAGCCATAGCCCCAGTTGCCAGCATTGCGCCCAGCAGAAATAAAACCACTCGTTTCATAACACTAAATTACCTGTATTGCGGCATTCTTTACCCATCCGGTTTCGCCGTCCTCGAGGCGCACCTGTACCGAGTCGTTCAACCGCTGTATAACGGTTACTTTGGCACCTTCCGATACGGCTTTTTCGCCACCGGCAGTCGTACGTTTAAGCATAGCATCACCGGCCGTAACCACAGCATATACCTCGCGGCTCTCCGCATAGCGGCTCCAGGCGGTACCGGCCAACAGTAACGTAAGCGGTATCAATACCAAACGACCTGCAAAAGCTGCTTTGCCGCTTACCTTACCAGTGCGTTGCAAAAAGTAAAAGCCCACCAACGCCCAAAAACTGATAAACAAAAGTACGGCCCAGGTATTGGTCGACGCCAATGCCGACCAACCATTCCACCAGCGCATAAAAAATATTTCGGGTAAAGCCTGTGGCTGGTTGGGCAACCGGCGAAGGGTGAGTTGCAGGTTATCGTGCGCTGCTTTATGGTGCGGATCCAAGCGCAGGGCTTTCTCGTAATACAAGCGGGCCTTCCCTAAATCATTTACCCGGTAAGCAGCATTGCCTGCGTTATAAAACAATGCGGGCGAGGATAAGCCAGATTGGGCCAGGGCTTCGTATTGCTGCAATGCTACATCATATTGCCTGGCCTGGTAAGCCTGGTTGGCCGTAGCCCAGCCATTGCTCACCTCTGCAGCACCTGCATTAAAAGCAGTTACCACCAACAACAGAGCCAACAGGTATATCTTAAAAGTCTTCAACATTTTTCTAATCATTATCGTTTCAAAACATCTTCGAGCGCACCAATTAACTGCAATGCCTGGTTGTAGGTATGCTGCCGCTCCGACTCCTGCGATACGGGCGCATACAACGCAATCTCGCAGGTATCTACAAGGCCAAATATTTTTTCCTGCAAAGCGGCCGGCACTTTTCTTACAGTTAGTTGTTGCTGCAACATTTCTTTGGAAAGATGTGCCAACGGAATATTTAGCTTATCACTGGCATACAACCAAATGGCTTTGGATACTTCTTCATAAAAAGGACCCGCATCGCCCGCCTTGAGGTATTTGGCAGCCACAGACAAACGTTTAAGTGCCACTTTATTGGCTTTCTGTTTCCGGTAGCCTGCCACATCGCCCTGCAAGGCTTCCTGGCGTTTGCGCCAGGCCAGCACACCGCCCACAGCAAATACCGGCAGCAGCATGCCCATCCAGTATAAAGGATGTGCCATAAACGGACGGGATGGCTGTTGCGCCTGCAATGCACCGGTATTGATGTCGTGAATATCCTTTAATACAGTTGCATCGTTCTCTGATTTTTTACCGGGTTTAACCTCCAATGTAAACGAAGCTGTTTTTACAGTTTTATATTGTTTACTCTCCGGATCAAAATAACTAAACGCTATTGGAGGAATGGTAAACTGCCCGGGTACTTTGGATTGAAAAGTGTAATCAAACGTTTTTTCGCCAGAAATCAGACTGGTACGTTCGGTAATGGTATCGGCACTTACCGGATCGTAAAGGATAAAATCTTTCGGGAACTGAACAATCGGATTTTGAATCAGTTTAAGGTTGCCGCTGCCCTTTATCTTAATGTGCAAAGTAGTGGCGTCATCCGTTGTTAGTTCGTTACGGTCCAGCGTAGCTTCTGCTGTAAAATTGCCCACTGCCCCGGTAAAAGATTCCGGCTTATTCTGCTCTGGCAAATCTATTACATTAACCACTACAGGCTTGCTTACGAGTGCGGTTTCTACATCTTCGTAAGTCTGCTGCATCATCTCGTCATAAAACGGATCATTCTCAAAGAAATCCTTAAAAGGATTGTCCTTAAAAAACGGATCGTTCTCCATCATTTCGGCCAGCGGGTTGCGGCGTTTTACCCTTTCGTTTTTAATAACCCTCACCACGCCTCTCACCTCTGCCGGATCGAGCAGGAGCTTTCCGGTCTGTTGCGGAAACAAGGCACTTTTCTTGAGTACAAAAACATTGTAGGTTCTTCCGTTTACCTTTTCGAGTGTAGGTTTGGCCTGTGGATCGAGTTGAAAATCCTGGGTCCAGAAACCATTGAGCGAAGGCAGTTTGCTGATGCCCATATTCATAGGCAGCATGGTGTACAATTTATAGGTAGCCTGAACAGGCTCACCTATCATAGCGCTGGTTTTGTTTACATCTACTTTCAGGAATATCGCGTCTTTGAGCGGTATGGCATCCATAGGCTGCTGCCTGGCCGGTGGCCTCCGCTGCTCCTCGAACGGATCGTCAAAGAAGGGATTACCGCCAAATGGAGAACGGGCTTGCGGCTGCGCCTGCTGCATGCTGCCCGGCGCTACCTCCAGCGTTAATGCATTGGTCTGCATGGGCTGTCCGTTAATACCCGCCCTGGCCGCAGGAATGGTAAACTTACCGGTAGCACGCGGAGCCAGAATGTAAGAGTAACTCTGGCTGCTGCTTACATGGCCGTTAATATTGTTGGTGATGCTGTTCTGGATAGGACCAGCCAGCACTTTGAAATCCTTAAAATTGGGCACATACAAATTGTCCAGGTTATCCGCATTATCGATGGTAAACGTTACCTGAAACTGGTCTTGCAAGCCTATTTTCTTTTGCGAGATCTGCGCACGAAATGCCACCTGGGCCCAAACCTGCATGCAGGTGGCGCCTAATGCCAATGCCGTTAATAATACCTTTCTGCTCATTACTCTAAATATAGTACTACGATCTTACAAAAATAAAATAAGGCACCAGCTATTTACCGGTGCCTTGCAGTTAAATGTTAGTTAAAAGAATATATTACAGATCTCCCTGGATGGGGCGCAGTACAATATCTTCTATCAGGGTTTGCGGCGCCATCCTGTAGGCCGTCCACAAAACCTCGGCTATATCATCGGCCTGCATAATGCGGTTGGGATCTATGTTCATACCATCCCAGCTGCCGCTCATGGTGGCACCAGGGCTAATGGCCGTAACTTTAATATTGTGTTGCTTAAGCTCTTCTCTCAGGTTTTTGGAAAAACCGAGCAGGGCAAATTTGGTAATGCTGTATGAACCACCGTTGGGATAAGCCTGCAAACTGGCTACCGAACAAATGTTGAAAATATGTCCTTTGCGCTGGGCTATCATACTGGGCAAAACAGTACGGGTAAGGTGGTAAGCGCTGTACAGGTTGGTACTCATCAGGTTTTCGAGCAAGCCATCCGATTCTCTGTGAATATCGCCAGGGATAAACACACCGGCATTGTTTACCAGTATTTCAATATTGTTCTGAAACACATCCTGCAGCTTACGGCCAAATACGATGGTTTGTTCCTTTTTGCTGAGGTCTACCTGGTAGGCATGTACCCGGGCATCGGGGTTTTCGGCCTGAATTTCTGCTTCGGCCTTTTTCAAGTCCTGCAGGTTACGGCCGCAAATGGCTACGTTAAAACCCTGCTTAATCAGTTTAATGGCAATGGCCTTACCAATACCTTTGGTGCCGCCTGTTACTATCGCATTCATGCTTCGCAAGTTACGCCAAAAGCTTTTATGTTTGGGGCTATCCCTCCAGTATCAAAACGTGAATGCCGGATTACAGTTTTAGAAACGCTCCCCTTTGCGAGCCTGTTACTTTTTTTGCGAAAAAAAAGTAACACAAAAAAGCCGCCCGAAAACGGTTACACCGCGTTTTCGGCCCCGTACCCTGATTTAGATTCGGCACTACTGTGACTTCAACAAAACCGTTTCTTCAATTTACAGGGTCAGCATTAAAAGTTTGTTAACAATTCCACTCCCCGATACATTGTACCTTTGCGTGCATGAAATACCGCCATATCTTTTTTGACCTGGACCACACCTTATGGGATTTTGAAGCCAATTCTAAAGCTACGTTGCAACAACTGTACGCAGAGTTTGATCTGCAAAACAAAGGCATTAGCACTTTCGAAGATTTTCACAAAACCTACTCGGTACACAACGATAAAATGTGGAGCAATTTCCGGAAAGGCCATATAGACCGTGAAACCCTGCGCTGGAAAAGAATGTGGCTTACGCTGGTAGATTTTAAGATCGCGAACGAGCCGCTGGCACTGGACATGAGCAAGCGCTACCTGGAGCTGCTGCCTGCACAATCAGAACTGTTTCCCTACGCTGCCGAAATACTGGAATACTGCAAAAACAAAGGTTACCGCCTGCACCTGATTACCAATGGGTTTGAAGAAACGCAGAAACTAAAAATGCACCATTGCGGCATCGGGCATTATTTCGAAGAGGTGATTACCTCCGAAAAAGCCATGAGCCTTAAACCGCACAAAGAAATATTTGAATACGCATTTAATATTACCGGGGCAGATGCTGCCACCAGCATTATGATTGGCGATGCGCTGGACATTGACATTCTGGGTGCTAGAAATGCCGGTATGGACCAGGTGTTTTTTAACCCGCTGAAAGCCACACATAAAGACAGCCCTACCTTCGAGATCAGCTGCCTGAGCGAGCTGAAAGCGATTATATAGCCGGATGGTTTTGCACTAAACAATTGTGAAAATTATTTCATGTAACTTACTGCAAAACCATCAACTATGGCACTTAATGCATACCTCACTTTAAAAGGGGTTAAAACCGGCGATATCAAAGGCAGTGTAACCCAAAAAGGCCGCGAAGGCAAGATTGCAGTGTTTGCCTTTGATCATGAAATTACCTCCCCGCGCGATCCTGCCAGCGGGCTGGCTACAGGCAGGCGGATGCACAAACCGTTTGTGATTACCAAAGAAATAGATAAATCCTCCCCGCTACTGTATAAAGTGCTCACTACCAACGAAACTTTGGGCACCTGGGAGCTGTTGTGTTTCAGGCCCGCGGCCTCGGCATTGGGCTCTGCAGGCGCAGAAACCATGTATTACAAAGTGGTACTTACCAATGCCCATATCGTATCCATTCACAGCCGTATGCTCAACAACCGCATACCAGACAACAGTCCGCTGCCCCAGATGGAAGACATTACCTTTACGTATTCAAAAATTGAGTGGACCATTACCGATGGCGGTATTACAGCTGCGGACGACTGGAGTTATATGCCATAGAGACGCTAAATATGCCTACTGCTAATTCAGCTGATCTTCAGTAATTTTGCATCCTTACGGAGCACAGGCGGCTTGCTGCTGCCTTCTCCCATCACCCAAAAATTACTGAAACAGATGTCTGCTTTTGAACGTATAACCCTTGCCAATGGCCTCAAGGTGATTGTGCAGGAAGACCACTCCACGCCTATGGCGGCGGTAAACGTGCTGTATGATGTAGGAGCCAAAGACGAAAACCCCGAAAAAACAGGTTTCGCACACCTGTTCGAACACCTGATGTTTGGCGGGTCGGTAAACATTCCGAACTACGATGAGCCGCTGCAAATGGCGGGCGGCGAAAACAACGCCTACACCACCAACGATCTTACCAACTACTACATACAGCTGCCTAAGCAAAACCTCGAAACGGCTATGTGGCTCGAGAGCGACCGTATGCTGTCGCTGGCGTTTAGCCCGCAAAGCCTGGAGGTACAGCGCAAAGTAGTTTGCGAGGAGTTTAAGGAGCACTACCTGAACAAGCCTTACGGCGATGTGTGGCAACATATCCGCGAGCTGGCCTATACCACACACCCTTACCGCTGGATGACCATTGGTAAAGAACTGTCGCATATCGAAAACGCTACGTTGGAAGATGTGAAGCAGTTTTTCTTTAAACATTACCGTCCGCAAAACGCCATTCTTTGCGTAGCTGGCCAGGTTAAGACCGACGAAGTTTTTGCCCTGGCAGAAAAATGGTTTGGCAATATTCCTGCCGGTGATAAATATGTGCGCAACCTGCCGCAGGAACCAGTGCAAACCGCAGCCCGCCACCTGGAGCTGGAGCGTGATGTGCCCGTAGATGCCCTGTATAAAGTGTATCATTTCGGTGGCCGTCTGGAGCCACAGTATTACGCAGTAGACCTCATTACCGACATCCTGGGTTCGGGCAACAGCAGCCGTTTGTACAATGCACTGGTGAAAGAACAAAAACTGTTCAGCAATATCAACTGCTACCACATGGGCAGCACAGAACCCGGACTGGTAAGCATTGATGGCAAACTGGCCGAAGGTGTAAAAATGGAAGATGCGGATAAAGCATTGCAGGCAGAATTGGATAAACTGATGCAGAAAGGATTGGAAGAAAAAGAACTCGATAAGGTTAAAAACCGTGTAGAAAGCATGATCGCTTTTGAAGACATGAGCGTACTGAACCGGGCCAATAACCTGGCGTTTTACGAGCTCATGGGCGATGCCAACCTGATGTACCAGGAGTTTGACCGCTACCGCGAGGTAACCACCGAATCGATCCTGACCAATGCACAACAGGTGTTTAACCCTGCCAATGCTTCTACCCTTTACTACTTCAGTAAAAAATAACAACATGTTGAACAGAACAATAGCTCCCGATATACACCACGCGGTAGAATTTGACCTGCCGCTTAAACCATACGAATTTCACCAGCTCGATAACCAGATTCCAGTATACCTCATTAATGGTGGCACCCAGGATGTGTTTGAACTGTGCCTGGCTTTTCCGGCCGGCTCCTGGTACGAAAAACAAAACCTCATAGCACAAGCGGTGGGCGCTTTGCTCAAAAACGGTACGTCTACCCACACCGCGCTGGAGCTGAACGAGCTTATCGAATACTACGGTGCGTCTTTAAAAGTGCAGGTATCGCATGAGCATGCAATGGTAAACCTGCATGGCCTTACCCGCCACCTGGATGCATTGCTGCCTGTGCTGTTCGAAATAGTTGCCGATGCAACATTCCCGGAAAGTGAAGTAGCGCTTTTCAATGCCAACCGCAAACAGCAACTGGCGGTAAGCCTGCGCAAAAGCGACTTTGTAGCTACCCGCCTTATCGATGCTTACCTGTATGGCAAAGACCATCCGTATGGCCGCTACAGCAATATGGAAGATTATGACCTGGTTACATCTGCCAGCCTGCATGAGTTCTTTAAACAACATTACGCTTCTAACCGCTGCAAGATTTTCTTTAGTGGCAAGGTAGATGCCAGTAATGTGGCCGCGCTGAACAAGATCTTTGGTGCGCAGCAGTGGAACGAGCAGCCCGAGGTTGTGCGCCCTGTTTTTGAGATTGCACCCGCAACTGAAAAGCACTACCGCATTACCAACGACGAAGCAGGCGTGCAAGGTGCGGTAAGACTGGCTCGTCATTTTCCTGCAAGGCCCCACCCCGACTTTGCGCCTATGATTGTACTCAACACGGTTATGGGTGGTTATTTTGGCTCCAGGCTCATGAGCAACATACGCGAAGAGAAAGGTTATACCTACGGCATTTACTGCTCGCAATACAATTTCAGGGAGCAAAGCGCGCTCAACATCCAAACCGATGCCGGAAGAGATGTGTGCGAGGCGGCCATTACTGAAACGTTTAAAGAACTGGATCTGCTCAAAGAAGAACTGATAGACGAAGAAGAATTGCTGCTGGTAAAAAACTACCTGCTGGGCAATATGCTGGGCGATCTGGACGGACCATTCCAGATTGCACAACGCTGGAGAAATCTGATCCTGAATGGTTTTGATGCCGACCTGTTTTACAAAAACATAGAGATTTACAAGTCGGTTACACCAGAAAATCTCATTGAACTGGCCCGTAAATACTATAATCGCGAAGATTTTTACGACCTGGTAGTGGTATAAAACCCATTTTCTAAAAATACTTCCCGCAGTTTCCGGACAACACACCCGGATGCTGCGGGATTTTTTTTGCCCACCTGCTACCCGATTGTAGTACACCATACCCCTATTGTAAATCCTTTGTCATTACTGCATTACAGGCATACAGGGCAAGCTTTTACCCCCTATTTTTGATCTGGCAAAACACCCTTACCCATAGGGAAACAATCAGATACATAAAGTATCTTATATATAGTTCTTTCCAGCCTTAGGGCATAAACTTGCTATCGACGGTAATATGGCCGTTTCATAGTCATATCCTTTCATAGTGTACAAGCAACAGAAGCCGGGTTTTTACCCGGCTTTTTCATTACAATTAGATATTTTTGCAGCCGTTTAAAGCGTGAAATATGCAATTCGACAAAAAAGGATTCAGCAAAGAACTGCTGATTGATCTGTATACACAACTGGTGAAGCCCCGCATGATTGAAGAAAAAATGCTGGTATTGCTGCGTCAGGGTAAAGTAAGCAAATGGTTCAGTGGTATTGGCCAGGAAGCTATTTCTGTAGGTGCTACCATGGCGCTGGACAGCGACGAATACGTAATGCCGCTGCACCGCAACCTGGGTGTGTTTACGGTACGTAAAATGCCGTTCGATAAACTGTTCCTGCAATGGCAGGGCAAAAAAGAAGGCTACAGCAAAGGCCGCGAACGTTCGTTTCACTTTGGCAGCAACGAGCACCATATCTGTGGTATGATCTCGCACCTGGGCCCGCAATTGTCTATTGCAGACGGTATTGCACTGGCGCACAAACTTCGCAAAGAAGATAAAGTGAGCATGGCATTTACCGGCGATGGTGGTACCAGCGAAGGCGAATTTCATGAAGCGTTAAACACCGCAGCGGTATGGGGCCTGCCTGCCATTTTCATAATCGAAAACAATGGTTATGGTTTGAGCACACCGGTAAACGAACAGTTTGTGTGTAAGCAACTGGCAGATCGTGGCATTGGCTATGGTATGAAGGCACTCACTATTGATGGCAATAACATTCTCGAAGTATATAAAACGATTAAGGAAGCGCGCGAATACTGTATTAAAGAGCAAAAGCCAATCCTTATCGAGTGCATGACTTTCCGTATGCGCGGACACGAAGAAGCGAGCGGAACCAAATACGTGCCCAAAGAGTTGTTTGAAGAATGGGGTAAGAAAGACCCTATGAGCAACTACGAAGCATTCCTTGTTAAAGAAGGGCTGCTGAACCAAACTAAGATAGACGCCATTCGTGCCGATATCCAGAAAGAAATTGAGCATGGCCTGCAGGTTGGGTTTGAAGCCCCGGCTATTGTACCGGAGACCAACGAAGAAGTAGCGGATGTTTATGCGCCGTTTACCCAGGTGCAGATAGCCCCGTCGGACCGCAAATCGGAGAAAAAATTCATCCAGGCTTTATCCGATGGTTTAAGGCAGTCGATGGAAAAATATCCCAACCTGGTGCTGATGGGTCAGGACATTGCCGAATATGGCGGCGCGTTTAAACTCACCGAAGGTTTTGTAGCCCAGTTTGGTAAAGACCGTGTGCGCAATACTACGCTTTGCGAAAGTGCTATTCTCGGTGCCGGTCTGGGTTTGTCTATCAAAGGTTTTAAAGCGATGGTAGAAATGCAGTTTGCCGATTTCGTAACCTGCGGTTTTAACCAGATCATCAACAACCTGGCTAAAATGTATTACCGCTGGGGCCAGAATGCCGATGTGGTGGTGCGTATGCCCACCGGCGGCGGCGTAGGTGCCGGACCATTCCACTCCCAGAGCAACGAAGCATGGTTTACCCATACCCCAGGCCTCAAAGTCGTATACCCTTCTACACCCGAAGATGCCAAAGGATTGCTTATCAGCGCTATTGAAGATCCTAACCCGGTTATTTTCTTTGAGCACAAAGCACTGTACCGCAGCCTGAGCAGCCAGGTGAGCGACGATTATTACAATATTCCTATTGGTAAAGCGCGCGTGGCGCAGGAAGGTGAGGACATTACCATCATTACCTACGGCAGTGGTGTGCATTGGGCGCTGGACTACAGCAAACAACACCCCGAAGTGTCTATTCACATCCTGGATCTGCGTACCCTCTTGCCATTGGATTACGATGCGATTAAAGCCGCGGTGATCAAAACCGGCAAGGTTATGCTGCTGCACGAAGACACTTTGATTGGTGGTCTGGGAGGCGAAATAAGCGCCTGGATCAGCGAAAACTGTTTCCAGCAGCTGGACGCGCCTATCGTCCGTTGTGCAAGCCTGGACACTCCAATCCCGTTCGCGATAGAGCTGGAACAGAACTTCCTGGCAAAAAAACGCCTGCACGAAAGTGTTCAGAAATTACTGAACTATTGATTTTAGGATATTATTTGTAATTTGCAGCACAATTTTAAAAAGGCTCAATATGAATACAGTACTGTTGTCAAGCACATTTGAAATCGGAACTAAAATCGGTGTATTTACCAACTGGTTCTTCGTTATCGTAATGGTTGTTATGCTGATTTTCGTAATGGCTAAATACCTTGGGCCTAAGAAAGAAAAATAATCTTACCGGTTACTTATAAAAAAACCTGCATGACTCATGCAGGTTTTTTATTGTCCTTACTTCCGGTACCGGCCGGCGGATCCTTCAATCGCCCGGCGTTTTTAAGCGCCTGCTGAATAATCCATTCCAGCTGCCCGTTTACACTACGAAACTCATCTGCAGCCCATTTTTCCAGGGCTTTGTACTGCTCCGTATCCAGTCTCAACACAAAATTCTTTTTATCTGCCATACCGCTGTTATTGGTACAAGGTTCCGGTATTCAGCACAGGTTGCGCGGCTTTTTCGCCACAAAGCACCACCATCAGGTTGCTTACCATTGCTGCTTTCTTTTCTTCGTCGAGGGTTACGATCTGCTTTTTGCTCAGTTCGGCCAGGGCCATTTCTACCATGCCTACTGCGCCTTCTACAATCTTGCTGCGGGCAGCCACAATAGCGGTAGCCTGCTGGCGCTGCAACATGGCACCTGCAATCTCAGGACTGTATGCCAGGTGACTGATGCGGGCTTCTACTACCATAATACCGGCAGGGGCCAGGCGCTCGTTCAATTCCTTCTCCAGCATCTCATTTACCTGCTCTGTGCCTCCTCTGAGGGTAATGCCTGCGGCATGCTCCACCTCCAGGTTATCGTAAGGGCAGGTACCAGCCAGGTGGCGCACCGATGCCTCACTTTGGATGTCTACATACTGCTGGTAGTTGGCTACATCAAATGCGGCCTTGTAAGTGTCTTTTACCTGCCATACAATAACGGCGGCAATCTCTATCGGGTTACCAATCTTATCATTTACTTTAAGAATGCGGCCATTGAGGTTTTGCGAACGCAGGGAGATGGCATAACCACGGTACAACGGGTTTACCCAAAACAGGCCATTGTCTTTTACCGTACCCACATATTTACCAAAAAAGGTAAGCACACGGGAATGGTTGGGGCTAAGTACCAGGAGGCCTTTCAAAATAAAGATGGTAGTAACCAGCAGTAGTATACCGCCTACCACATATCCAACATGTCCTTCGTCGGTTACTTGTGTAAAGCAGAAAACGGCTGCGGCTACGGTAAGCAGGGCTACCAGTATCATTATTCCACCGCCAATAGGTTTAAGTTGTTTTTCCATAATCATAGATTTTGATATCATAATGATATCAAATTAAATAATAAACGGCACATAAACAAAAAATATTGGATAAGGCCTGCCTTGCACTTTTGCATATGCGCCGGCTACTGTAAATTGCTGCCCTTATGGAATACAGGATCGTACCTATGACTATGGCCATTATGCACACACTGTTCTGGCTGTATTTAAACCCGGCGGTAAACAGCAGCATTAAAACCGACTGGATGGATAAGCCGCTGGGCTTACTGCTGGGTACAACGGTACTATTAGTCCTATCTACCAGCTTGTATTTCCGGCATCACTATTTGCCGCTTGCGTACAAAATTAGTTTCTGGGTATTCCAGTTGTTTTGTGTGGGTAATATCCTGTGGTTTGGGCGGTTGTTGTTTGGGATGGAATAAGGTAAAATGGCAAAAGTGAATAGGCGTAAAAGTGAACATAAAACGAGAGAGGGCCTGCCAGAGCAAATCCCACCCAGACCTGACAGGACCTGCGGACCTGGTAATCGGTTGGTTACCCAAGACTAAGCAATAACGATTCATTACTACCAGGTGCACACCTTTTCTGTCATCCTGCACCCGTGCGGCACGAATGGGAAGCAGGATCTCTTACTGCGAAAGAGGTTCTAAAGCTATAGATGGTGCCCGGCACTCAGAGAAGATCATATCACCCCGGATGACATTTTGAACAAACCCCAGCAACGTTACTACCCAAACAGCTGCTCTGCCAATGCTATACTTTCGGGCTTGCCTACATCTATAAACTTACCATTGCTGTGGTCAAAACCATAAATGGGTTGGCCTGCCGCCATATCCAGGTAGGCATCTACAATAGAGAATTTGCCTTCGCGGTGTATATGGTTAAAAATAGCCGGATGCATAAGGTGTATGCCGCTAAAGGCTTTGGGTTGCAACCCGGGCGCTTCAATTTTTATTTTTTGCTCCCCTGTAGCAGCATTGCCCCAGCCGCACAATCGACCTGCTGCGTTAAATAAAAAATGGCGGGAAGAACTGCGGTTGGTCACCGCCAATGTGCTGATGGCACCAGAAGCCTCATGAGCCTGCATCATGGCTTTCATATCCAGATCGGTCAGCACATCTGCATTCATCACTACAAAATAGTCTTCACCCTCCAGCAACGGACGTGCGTGGAGCAAGCCGCCACCGGTTTCCAATACCGCATTGCGCTCATCAGAAATTTCGAAGCGGCTGCCCCAGCCCTGGTTCTCTTCCAACACATCAATGATCTGATCGGCAAAATGATGCACATTAACCACCACATCGAAAATACCTTGCTGCTGCAGGTAAAGGATGTTGCGTTGCAACAGAGACTTTCCGTTAACCTGCGCTAACGCTTTGGGGTGATGATCGGTAAAGGGTTTGAGGCGGGTACCGAGACCAGCGGCGAGAATCATGGCTTTCATAAGGCTATGCAGATTGCTGCGGCAAGATACCACTTAACCCGGTAAAACGGGCACTAGCGCAGTGCTACCTTATTTCTGTATTCTTTAAAATTGGCTTTGATCCAACATTTAATTTCGAGCACTGAGGCCGTGCGGGCAAAGTCGTAGGCCATGGGGTAATGGTTCATAAAGGCAGCTACCGCTTCGCCTTCGAGCAGGGTAAGCTGCTGCACCAATGCCGGGTAATAACGGGTAGCTACAAATTGCTCCTGCTGGTAGTTTACCACCCGCTTCTGAAAGGCCCATTTGCGCTTGTATTTGCGGCTGAATTTTTCTGCTACGGCTGTAACTGAAATGGCTGGCGGAAAAATGCTGCGCACCATAGGCGTAGGTTTGGCATCTATAATCTCGCGGTAAGTTTCTTCTATGTGCAAAGAATCCTGTTTGTATTGGCCATACGTCGATATCTCCACCTCTTTTAAGCGGCGGGGCACCTGCTGAGCCAATAAGCTATTGGCGGCAGGCAACAACAACATTAGGAGAGCAATACGCTTCATAGTTTTAATCTGTAACGAGAGTATAACGAAAACAAGCCGTAATGGTTACACGAAATTGCGAAATTACCGGCAATAAAACATTCCGACAGATCGGGGGAGCGTACTCGCATCTACGGATAGTTACCATTTCCTCACTTCTATAGCTGTATGCCACAACCTTGCAACAATATCATCTCATTACTGCTCATCTTCTTCTCTTATTTTTTTGCGGAAAAAAAGTAACCCAAAAACCGTCCGAAAACGATTACATCGCGTTTTCGGAATAGTGCCTTGATATAACTACTGTGCTACTGTGACTTTGACCTAAGTACCCTGATGATAAACGAGTTCAAAAAAAAAACGGCTTAGCCTTCACACATCACCACACTATAATGTTGGCCTTATCATAGGTAATAAAAAAGGCTGCCGAAGCAGCCTTGTGTTATAAACTTTCCAGGAACTTAACCAGCGCCTGCCTATCGGCGGCGGGTAGCTTTCTTACATTTTCTTTAGCAGATTCTGCTTCGCCACCATGCCAGAGCACTGCTTCGAGCAAGCTGCGGGCACGGCCATCGTGCAGGAAATTGGTATGTCCGTTTACTTTGCCGGTAAGCCCTATACCCCAAAGCGGTGCTGTACGCCATTCACGGCCACTGGCATCAAAATCGGGGCGGTTATCGGCCAGGCCATCACCCATATCGTGCAGGAGCAGATCGGTGTAAGGAAATATTCTTTGGTTAGACAATACCGGAACGGTAATGTTTACATCGGTGCGGTGCTCTGCTACATGGCAGTTAATGCAACCCGATTGTATAAACACTTCCTTACCGCGTTTTACAGCAACATCCGAAGCATTGCGGCGGCCTGGCACAGCAAGCGTTTGCACATACATTACTACAGCATTGAGCACACTATCCTGCAGTTCAGGATCGTCGGTTAATCCATCGGCCTGCGTTTGCCCGCGCGAACTTTCGGTAGGGAAAACGTAGGTGGTAATACCCATATCTTCATTGTAGGCACCGGCTACCTGGTGCTGCAGGTCTACCGTATTGCTCTTCCAGCCAAAACGGCCTATGCGTTTACGATTCTGCATATTATCCCACACATAGTTTACCCTGCCGGAGATGCCGTTGCCATCCCTGTCGTCGGGGTCGGACAATTGCAGCAAACGGCTTTCGGGAATAGCTTCGAGCAGACCCAATCCAAATACAGGCGGCGCCATACGTGGCGAAACCATTACCCCCGCAGGCATAGCCATATACGGATTTGTAATAGTAAAAACGGGTTTGCGAAGCGAATAAGCGGTACCATCGGCAAACGTGCCGGGTATCTCGGTGTACTGAATATCTATATCTGCTTCTTTGGCTATACCATAGTTGGCCACCTGTTGCAACTGGGTGCCAAAACCCGGCACTGCCAGCGGGCCGCCATGACTATCGGTACCCGGTATGCTAATGCGTAACAAAAGTGAAAGCGGTTTTTCGCCCGGATTAGGCAGTTTACCCCGGCCATCATTAACGTGGCAGGCAAAGCAGGAGTTGCTGTTGTAAACGGGGCCCAAACCCTGGTGCACAGGAGCAGGCGCACTTACAAACGTGGCTTCAAAAGCCGCATCTCCTTCTTCATGCACTTTCGAATAGAAAGCGCTCATACCAGGCATCATTTTGGCAAATGCGTCTTTCGTTTCATCAAACACCGTAGCGGAACCGCCGGAAAACCATTCTTCCGTTTCGCTTTCCTTATACTCCTGGGGTTTGCGGCACGAATAAGTAATAGCCAGCAAACTGCCGGCTATTACAAACGCATAAGATAACCTGCTCACGGGAATCCTCTTCACACTATAAACTTTAGTTGTTGATTTTTTGCTTTACAAAAGGCAATGCCTCATCTTCCAGCACGGTTTTAAGCGCGCCAATAGCGGTCATTGCATTTTGCAACTGTACTTTCTGGCTGGTGATCGCATCGCCAAACTTAACGGTTACGCTGTTCATCGCGTTAATCGCGTTGGTATATGCATTTTTAATTTTGCCATCCAGCTGGGCGTTGTTTTGCTGCATCCAGTCTTCGATACCAATGCCGTCTACACCATTGTATTTACCCTGGTATACGTTCATTACACCTTTAATGTTGTCGGTAAAGTCGATCATAGAGTTGCCGCTAAAAGGAGACTCTTCCAGTGAAGGATCCTGCGCATCAAACGGTTCTTTGATTTTACCTTCTGCCACCTCGCCGCAGATTTCTGCCATTGCGGTAATTGCATCTACCATTGCCTGGCGGCGGGTAGAGTAAATGTTGTTACCCGTGGTACCAGCGGTGGTAAAATCGGCATAATAGCTGGTGCTGCTGGTCATATCCCAACCATTGGTAAGCGATTGCGTAAGTTTGAGCATATTCTGAGAAAGGCCCATCAGGAATTCTTTCTGACGGGTAGTAAAGTCGGCAGGTACTTTCTGTCCATTGAGACCAAACAACAGGTACTCAATCGGGTGAAAACCTTTCAGCCCTTCGGGCAGGCCATCTACAAAAGTTTCAGACAAAGGATTAGCAGTGTTCATCACACTATCCAGTGCGTTATAATCTACAGGCCATGTATCGATACGGGGATCGATGTTGTCGGTAGAAACCGGGCCAAACAGGAAGCTCTCCGACTGCTCCCAGGCAGAGCGGGCTACCTTCCAGCTGGTACGGCATTTTTCCAGGTTGGTGGCATTGGCAGTAGTGGTAAACGCATCAATATCGGTGCGCAACTGCTGGGTTTTGCCATACAAGTCTGCATAGGTAGAAGCATACACGTTGGTCGCAACACTCTTCAGCACAGTACTCACTTCTACAGGAGTGCTGGTGGTGGGTTTGTTTTCATCTTTTTTACATGCCGAAAAAGCGAGTACGCCTGCTGCGGCAGCCAGTAAAAGTCTATTGTTCATGGTTTTGAATTTGTATCGTAATTAAATTGGTTTCTGCATTAAATGTGGCCGGAAACTGTAGCAGTGGTCGCTGTGCCGGCGATTCGGTTACATTGCCTTCAAAATCGAAACGGCTGCCGTGCATGTTACATACCAGGCCGCCGGGCGTTACTTTAAGCGCATTATCGAAATGGGTGCAGCGGAGGTAAACCGATTTGTATTCTATTACCTCTTCTGTTTTTTTGCGGTACAGCAGCACATCATACTCCAGGTCTTTTACCCGCACCGTGAGCACCTCATCTTCCATCGCTTCCAAGGGAATATTCACCTGGTTCTGCTCATTCATTTCTACCTTAAAGGGCTTCTTACCTGCGGGTGCGGCCTTAACCAGATCGCTCAGCAGTACACCTGCAATAATACCGCAGGTAGCGCCACAGGCCTGTTTAAGAAAGGTACGTCTGTTGCTCATTAGAAACTATAGCCGATGCCCAGGTTTACCAGGGCGTTGTTTTTATAATAAGGCACATTTACCGGGTATGGTGTAAACTGCAGCTGGCGGTTAAGATCGCCGGTGCTGCGCAGCATTACATCTGCTTTGATCACCACCCCACGCACGGGTTTGTAGCTACCGCCCACAAATAAATATTGCTGGTTAAGCGCACCGTTCTCTACCCCGTTTTCGGGCAGGTCGGCATTCATGTTCAAGGTTTCGTAACGGGCAAATGGTGTGAGGGAACGGTGCTTGCGGCTGTTGTGCAAAATATCGTAACCCAGCTCCACATATGCGCCATACATACGCTTGGCCACATTATTGGCATACACCCGGTTTACATCGGCCGCGTCAGGAATGCCATTTATGGCACCCAGTGCTTTTACCTCAATACCATTATGGCGGTATACCATATTGGCTTCTGTAAGCCATACCGGAATGCCAAATACACCACGGTCGATGTGCAGACTGTCTGCTACTCGCGGTGTAATGCCCACACCACCGGCATAATAACCAGAGGCCTGAAAGCGGAAATCGTTCCAGTAATACAGCAATGAACCCGTAACCGCGAGGTTGGCGGCAGAAGCGTTAAACCCAAGATACGGGCCTTCTCTCCAACCCGAGCCCGATTCGAGCCCGGCTACGTTAAAGCCGTTCATAAGCGCAAAGGAATAGTTTAAACCATCCAATGCATGAATACGGCCATAAACACCCACACCCAACTCGCGCCAGGTAGCAGGAATAATATAGGTCTCCACCTGCGTACGGTCTACACCATTAAAGGTGTTGGGCAGGTGGTTTTCGTTAATCAAACCAATACGGGGAATAAACAAACCAGCAACCAGGTACAGATCGCGGTTTATGTCAAACTTCAGGAAAGCCTGCTCCATGGCTATTTCGCCTCCGAG